>SVOS01000014.1 GCA_015066245.1 Oscillospiraceae bacterium | reverse complement strand
TATAGTCTGCAGTCAGCTCAGTATCAAGCTTACCGTCACGTTTAACAGCTATAATATTTACAGAGTATTTGCGTCTTACATCAACAGTGCCGACAGTTTTTCCTATCCAGTCATCAGGTACCGGAATTTCATAAACTGCATAATCGTCAGTAAGCTCGATATAATCGTAAATATTCTTTACATTGAGACGTATAGCAGTTTTCTCTGCCACATCGCGCTCGGGATAAATCACCTGGTCTGCACCGATTTTTTTAAGAAGGCTTGCATGCCTTGCTGAGCCAGCTTTGGAAATAACACATTTTGCACCGAATTCTTTTAAAAGTGCGGTTATTTCCATTGCAGACTGAAAATTTGTACCGACTGCTACAAAGCAATAATCAAAATTAGAAACTCCCAAAGACTCAATCACATTTTCATCGGAACAATCGCAGATGCGGGAATCCTCGAATTCATTGGAATGTCTTTCAATCAATTCCTCGTCAATATCTGCAACCATAACATCATTGCCAAGCTCAACAAACTTAAGCGCAAGATGATAACCGAATCTTCCGAGACCAATTACAAGAACAGATTTCATTAAAAGCACCTCTTATCCTATCAATACTTGTTCGGGCGGACGCTTAACAGCGACTTGCTTGCGTTTTTCAGCAAGAGTAAGCATAAGAGTAAGTCCGCCAATTCGCCCTGCATACATCAGGAGAATTATTATATATTTTGAAACCACAGTAAGCTCCGTAGTAATTCCCATTGTAACTCCTACCGTACCCATCGCCGAAACTGCTTCGAAAACAATACTTGTAAGAGAAAACGGCTCAACTGCACACATAATCATAACTGCTGCGGAAATAGCAAGCACATAAGTAACAACCACCGCACTTGCCTGACGAGCGGTTTTTTCTTCAAGACGCTTTTTGAAAACTGTAATATCGCTTGAACGCCTTGCAGATGTAAAGGCAGAAAGAACTAAAACTGCAAAAGTTGTGGTTTTGACACCGCCTGCTGTAGAACCGGGGCTTCCGCCTATAAACATAAGAATACAAAAGATTATCACCGAGCTATGGCTGATTGCCGAAAGGTCCGCGGTATTAAAGCCTGCAGTTCTTGATGTTACAGACTGAAAGAAAGACACCAGAATACGTTTGTACTCAGGCATATCGGCCAGAACGCCATTTCTCTCAAAAACATAAAAAAGCAAAGTACCAATCAAAAGAAGTGCACCGGTGGTAATAAGAACAACTTTTGAATGGAGCGAATATTTGCTGAATTTTGTTCTTAATGTAAAAATATCGTTCCAAACGATAAAACCTACACCGCCGACAATAATAAGTCCGCAAATGGTTAGGTTAACTAAGATATCATCATAAAAATATGTAAGAGATGAAAAAGGTTCAAATCTGCCCATCAAATCAAATCCTGCATTGCAAAACGCAGAAACCGAATGAAAAACAGAATTGTAAATCCCAGTTAAAATTCCCATTTTAGGAATAAAACGTATACTTAAGAGCACCGCCCCTATAGCCTCGGTAATAAAGGTACCATACAGTATTTTCTTAATCATACGTATAACACCCTTAAGCTCAGGCGAGCCTGAAGATTCCATCAAAAGCCGCCTTTCCCTTAACCCGATTCTACGTTTTAATAAAAATGAAAACATTGTTATTATTGTCATAAAACCCAATCCACCGATTTGGATAAGGGTGATTATTATTATCTGACCAAACAATGACCAATGAGAAAAAGTGTCATACACAATAAGTCCCGTAACACAAGTAGCAGAGGTTGAAGTAAAAAGTGCATTGGTAAAAGGTGTCCATTCTCCGCTTTTAGACGCTATTGGCAACATCAGTAAAAAAGCACCTATAAGTATCAGCAAGGCAAACCCTATGGTAATCACCTTGGTATAGGTAAGCTTTAATCGCTTTTTCATAAAGCCTCCTTATAGTGAGTCAGTTAAAATTATCAAAGCAAATCGCAAATCTGAGAGCTTAATTTCACAGGGTCTTTTACATCAAGGCCGCTTATGAGTCTTGCCTGAGCATAAAGAATCTCAGTGTAAGCAGTCAGCTTTTCCTTATCGGACTCAAAGAGGTTTTTGAGGCTTTCTGTAAGCTTATGATTCATATTAATCTCAAGAACTGTCTGAGCAAGATTCATGTTTTCTCTGCCTGGAAGCTGCGAAAGCACCCTTGCCATTTCGGCTGAGATGTAACCCTCACTTACCAAGCTTACGGGATGCTCACCAATAGAGTTAGAAAATCTTACAGACTTTACCTCGCCCTTGAGCACTTCTCCCATAAATGCAAGAAGGTCTTTGGACTCTTCGTTAAGAGTATTTACGCTTTCCTTTTCGTCATCGGAAGAAAGGTCAAGGTTACCTGATGTTACATTAATAAAGTTTTTGTCTGCATAAGTTCCAAGAGTAGTCGCAACAAACTCATCCACCTCATCTGTAAAGAGAAGTACGTCATATCCCTTTGAGCGGACAAGATTTGTTCTGGGAAGGCTCTTTGCAAGCTCCTCTGTAGCAGCAGAAGCATAGTAGATAGCCTTCTGGTCTTCGGGCATAGCCTCAGTATATTCTTTAAAAGAAATATAATTATCTGTTGCAACAGATTTGAACACAAGCAAGTCCTTTAGTGTATCTTTATTAGCACCATAATCGTTATATACACCAAACTTAAGAACTGCACCAAACTCCTTGAAGAATCCTGTGTACTTTTCTCTGTCCTGAGTCATAAGCTTAGAAAGCTCTGAGCGGATTTTCTTCTCAAGGCTTTTTGCAATAGTTCTGAGCTGATAATTCTGCTGCAGGGTTTCTCTTGAAATATTAAGAGTAAGGTCGGAGCTGTCTACAATACCCTTTACAAAATTAAAGTAATCGGGAAGCAAATCAGGACACTTGTCCATGATCATTACACCGTTTGAGTAAAGAGTAAGTCCCTTCTCATAGCCCTTGGAATAATAATCTACGGGAGCTTTCTGAGGAATAAACATCAATGTTTCATACTCAACAGTACCCTCGATATGAGCCTGAATGGTCTTTGCAGGAGCATTGTAGTCAAAAAATGCAGACTTGTAAAAATCGTTGTACTCTTCTTCGGTTACTTCTGATGCATTTCTGTGCCAGAGAGGAACCATGGAATTTAAAGTCTGATTTTCAATTGTAGTTTCGTATTTGGGCTCTGCGTTTTCGTCGTCGGAGTACTGGGGCTTTGTAATCTCCATGTCCATACGGATAGGATAGCGGATATAGTCGGAATAACGCTTTACAAGACCTTTGATTTTGTACTGGTCCAGAAACTCGGTGAAGTTTTCTGTTTCGGTGTCCTCTTTGATATAAAGAGTAATCTCAGAGCCGAAAGGCTCATAGTCGCAAGGAGTGATTGTGTAGCCTTCTGTGCCCTCACTCTCCCAGCAAAAAGCTGTATCTGAGCCGATTGCACGGGTACGGACAGAAATCTTCTTGCTTATCATAAATGCAGAGTAAAAACCTACGCCAAACTGACCGATAATGCTGATGTTTTCGTCAGTATTCTCGCTTTTGAAAGTGCCCGAACCTGAGTGAGCGATTGTAGAAAGATTTTCCTCAAGCTCGCTTTCGGTCATACCGCAGCCGTTATCAGTAATTTTAATAATACGGTTTTCTTTATCAATAGAAATGTCAATGCCGTACTCCTCACGAGGTAAAGCAAAGCTCTGGTCAGTAAGAGAGCGGAAGTATCTTTTGTCGATTGCATCACTGGCGTTTGAAATAAGCTCTCTTAAAAAAATCTCTCTGTTTGTGTAAACAGAGTTAATCATCATATCCAACATCTTTTTGGATTCTGTTTTAAACTGTTTCATTTATAAATTCCTCCAAAATAATTATACCATATTATTTTATCCCTACTTATAATTAAAGTCAATAGACAGTTCATACTTGAAAGAGTTGTGTCTTTATGATACTATACTGACAGAAAAAAAGAAACGGAGTTTAATTTTGAAAAAAGCTAATTTACTATATATTTCTTTGCAGATTGCCCTTTGGGGAATTTACGGAGTTCTTTATTCCTATGCAAACAGATATCTTTTATCCAAGGGACTTTCAAGCACTGTTGTTGGAATCCTCCTTGCGGTTTCTACGGCAGTTGCCTTTGTGCTTCAACCTGTGCTCACCTCGGTAATTGATAAAAACAAGCTTCCTCTTAAGGGCGTATTGCTGATACTGTCATCGCTTATGCTCCTTTGCTCGGCACTTCTCCCCTTTATCTCTGACACATACCTGACCGCACTGATATATGCAATCTCTTATGTGGGAGTAGTGGTTTATCCTGCCTTTATAAACTCCATGGGTATGGTCGCCATAAAATCAGGATACAACGTAAACTTTGGTGTTGCACGCGGTGTGGGTGCCTTTGCGTTCGGGATAACCGCATTTGCTGCTAACAAGTTGATAGAAACTTTCACCGAGTCTGCGGTGCCGATTTTTGCAATATTCTTTTGCCTTCTGGGTGTTATTTCTACCATTCTCTTTCCAAAAGGTGCCGAAGCAATTACAAAGAAAGAAAAAGCTTCGAAAATCACAGACTTTTTCAAGCGAAACAAGAAATTTACCGCTTTGCTTTTTGCAGTAGCGACAATTATGATTGGTCACAATATCCTCGGCAACTGTATGTATCAGATTTCAGTCTTTAAAGGCGATGCAAACGCTCAGGGTACAGTGCTGATGGTATCGACACTTATCGAAATACCCACCATTGTGTTTTTCACAAAGCTTCTTAAGCTTGCAGGCTCCGGCACATATATGAGAATATCAGGAGTATTTTTCGTTCTGAGAATTTTGCTCACCCTCATTATCCCGGGAATATTGGGACTTTATATCGCCCAGATTTGCCAGATTGCAGGCTATGCCCTATACACAGTCTGCTCGGTTTACTATGCAGGAGAAGTTGTCAGCGACAGAGATACTGTCAAAGGACAGGCATATATCTCAGCCGCAAACACCATCGGATGTTTAATCGCCCATTTTGCAGGGGGTGCAATGATTGATGCCCTGGGTGTGGAAAATATGCTTATCATAACCACCGTTATCTCTGTAACAGGTATGATACTGCTTTTCTTTACAACTGAAAACAAGAATATAAAAGAGCTGTCTTAACTGACAGCTCTTAGTTTTTATTAAAAATATGACAAAAATAAAAGCGATACACAAAAGTGCATCGCTTTTATTTGAAGACGAACCCTAATTTTAATACAAATGCACCCCCTTTTGAAGCTAGGGGGTGCAAAGTCATTTTAGGGGGTGCATTTTTAAGTCAGGGGGTGCAAATTGGGTTTTAGGGGGTGCATTTGACATATTTCTTTCTGATTTCTATTGCTCCCGTTTCGCTTTTTTCAAAATATCCATCAAAACAATAACGAGCATTCCACGCACGAACCTTGAATGTAAGATTCGTTAAATCAAGATGGGGGTATCCAAAGTAATTTCTCAATTCATCATAAGAGATGTTATCGAGCAAAGATACTTCAATTTCTCCACCAAAGCTGTTCTTTTCGTTTTCGAAAAATTCAATAGCTGCTTTCTCAGCGTTAGCAAAAGAAAGCGCATATTGTATCAATTCTTCTTTAGATGAAATATCGCCATGTTGCGTTGCAAAGCACAAAAGATAGGTATAGTAGCCATCCGGGAAATAATGTACTACAATCTCATCTTCGAACTGCTTATTTCTTATGTGAATGGTTTCAATATCGTTTTCGATACGTATATCCGTTTCGTATTGCGAAAACAAATCTTTCATAAACAAGAAATGCATATTATAACCTCCTATTATTTCATTATACCATAAAAAGAAAATAACCGCAACCTTGTATCAGGATTACGCTGGAAAGTGAAATATTTACCTTACGCAAATGTGAAATAATTTACTTCGTAAATTGTGAAATTTGATGCTTTTGCATCAAGTGAAATGAAATAAATCTCCCTACGCCCATAGCATTTCACATTGCAAAGCAATATTTCACACGCAAAGCGTATTTCACAAATCCCGCAAGGGATTTATTTCGTTGAAAAAGACCGTAACTTTGATACCAAAGTTACGGTCTTTTTCTGGCGGAGGACAAGAGATTCGAACTCTCGCGCCGGTTACCCGACCTACTCCCTTAGCAGGGGAGCCTCTTCACCACTTGAGTAATCCTCCGAATATAGTGAACTTAAAAAAGTAATATTTAAATTGGCGGAGAGAAAGGGATTCGAACCCTTGGTACCTTTCGGTATCACTAGTTTTCAAGACTAGCTCCTTAAACCGCTCGGACATCTCTCCGTTTAGGGACAAGTTGTATTCTAACACAAGATTAATGTATTGTCAATGTTTTTTCGATTTTTCCAAATTTAATTTTTAAAAATCCCCTGAACTTCTTAGTTTTATGCTATATTTTAAAAATTTGATATGCAAACCATACATACACATAGCTTTTTGAATTAAGAACATTTCAAATTTGTAACATTTTCGTTTATACATATTGTATCCGAATATTAAACTTAAACTATATTTATGGTTTTTCATAAAAAATTCACATTTAGGGGTTGCAACCAAAGTCTTGTTGTGCTATAATGATTACAAAGTTGTAACAAAGGTTATCGGAATTGTAATTTTCTGACACCTTATTCCCTATGCAGCATGGTGCTGCAAACATTTGGAGGTCTTTATGTTAAAAATCAAAAGAGCTTTGGCTCTCTTTCTTATATTGGCGGTGATACTGACAATTTCTGCAGTTTCGGGTATACCCGGTGCCGCTGCTGCAGGAACAGGTATCGGTCTTTCTGAGCATGTACTCAACGCTTACTATAGCGGCTGGTCTTATGTTTACGGCAGCGCCTGCGAAGGTGCAGTAGACTGCTCAGGTCTTATTTATATGTATGCAGGCGGTGACCGCTGTGCAATGATTGATTATTGCCAGGATTCAGGTTATGTATCTGACGGTGTACCCAATATTCATGGTCTTGGTCTTTATCAGCCCGGCCATGTTGGCGTTTATGTCGGCAATGGTATGGCAGTAGATGCAAGAAGCTCTGACTACGGCATTTGCTATGAATCTGTTTACAGCAAAAACTGGACAATGTGGTTCAAGCACGAGACTATCTCCTACCCTGACACCGGCTGGGAGTATTTTGGCGGTAACTATTACTATTACGAAGACGGCGAGTATCTTACAGACACATATATCACTGTAGACGGCGTTGACTATTATCTTGACGCAAGCGGTGTTTCATCTGCAGAGCCCGGCAACCCCGATTCTGTTGCGGATTCTGCATCTGATACTGAGGATACATCAACTGACAGTGAATACATAAAGTTAGGCAGCACTGATGAGAGAGTTTCTTCCATTCAGGAAAGACTCAAAGAGCTTGGATTCTTCAACGATGATATCACCGGCTACTACGGTGCAGTAACCGAGGCTGCATATATGGCTTTCCAGTCAGCAGCAGGTCTTTACGCTGACGGTATTGCAGGCCCCGAAGAGCTGGAGCTTCTCTTCTCTGATAATGCACCTGTTGCAGAAATTGAAGAAGAAGTAACCGAGCCCGAAACAGAAGAAATCGAAGAAGAAACTATTGCTACCGAAGAAACAGAGCCTGCAGAGGATGAAGAAACATCATACTCCACAGGTGACTATGACGACAACATCTATGATATCCAGTCTGAGCTTGCAAATCTCGGATATTTTAATGACGATGCCACAGGCTACTTTGGTCCTATGACAGAATCTGCAGTTACAGAATTTCAGACTCAGAATGGTCTTGAGCCTACAGGCAAGGTAGATAAGCTTACTTACGCTGCTATCTTCAGCTCTACCGCTCTTGAAAACCCCGATGCAAAAGAAGATGTTGAAACTCTCACTCCCCCTGCAAAGGCAGATAAAGATGACAAAAACGATACTGCAAACACCGTAAACCAGATTGTTACAGCTCCTGCAACAACTTCTGCAGCATCAGAGAAAGTAACCCTTAAATCTGCAGAACTTGCAGCAAAAGCGCTGGAAGGCGTTGAGTTTGAGAGTGCATCCGCTGATGCTCCCTCTTCCCGCTCAGGTTCGTTTACATTGTGGCTTATTGTTATGATTGCATTTATGGCCGGTGCTTTCTGGTTTGTTTACTCTAACGAAAAGAAAAAGAGAAAAGCAAGATACGAAAGAATCAAAGCAAGAGCCAACAGAAACTGGTAAAAAACTTCCCCACCGATAAATAAATCGGTGGGGATTTTCATTTAACTAAATATAAGAGCCTGAATTTTAAAATTCAAGCTCTTTTTTTCCGTCATTTGTAATTGTATAAACACTTTTGAATCCGCAACGTTTAATAAGTTCCAAAGATTTATCAAAGTTAAACCCGAGAGCCTTCACCTCATGGCTGTCACCGCTTAAAATAACCTTTCCACCTTTAGATGCTATATGCTTCAGTATAAAAACCGAAGGATACGGGTCGTTTCTTCTGCCTCTGAAAACTGCTCCTGAATTAACTTCAAAAAGCACATCATAAGCAAGAAGTTTATCAACTGCTTTAATTGCAGCGTCCTTATATCGCTTATTAGTTTCGTCAAAAAGCATTCCGTCAGCATTAAAAATCTTAATCAGGTCAAAGTGTCCGATGATATCGGTTTTGTGAACCTCAGGGAGCTTTGATACAGTGTCAAAGTAGCACTCGGCAAAACTTAAAAAATCTCCGCCAAAATATTCATTGACGCCATTTATCTGGGTTTCTTTGTCCATATCAACTGCAAGGAAGTTGTCCTCCCCTACCTTCAGATAATGAACGGAGCCAATTACATAATCTGTATCAGGGTACTCATTGTCAGCATAAAAATCACGCTCGATACCGCAGAATACATCTATTTTATCATTATACTTTTTCTGAAGCTTTCTGCATTCTCCGAAATACTCCGCCTCTTTCTCATCGGGAATACCGCACTCAAGGTCAAAATGAGTATAGCTGTGTCCCGAAAACCCAATTGCAGAAAAGCCCTTGTCTATAACGGCAAGGACCATTTCTTCAAGTGTGTTTTTGCCATCGCAAAACAGAGAATGTGTGTGAAAATCGTATGGCTTAATTTTCATTATGATGTCATCTTTTCCTGTTTAACCTTGTGGTCGATTACATGTCTGCCCTTAAGCTCGTTGTGGATATCTTCAAGAGAAATGCCCATCTCAAGCATCAGCACCATTACATGATAAGCAAGGTCAGCGATTTCATAAATTGTCTCTTTCTTATCGTCAGCTTTTGCAGCGATAATAACTTCGGTACACTCCTCGCCTACTTTTTTAAGAATCTTGTCAAGTCCCTTTTCGAAAAGGTAGGTTGTGTAAGAGCCTTCCTTCTTCTCAATCTTTCTGCCCTCAAGCATTGTCATAAGGCCCTCAAGAGAAAACTCTGTAAGCTCGTCGCTGATAAAGAGAGGCTCTGTAAAGCAGGAATCTGTACCCTTGTGGCAAGCAGGACCATCTTTCTCAACAACTACCACTAAAGCATCTCTGTCGCAATCGGCAGTAATGCTTACGATATGCTGGAAGTTGCCGCTTGTTTCACCCTTGAGCCACAGCTCCTGACGGCTTCTGCTCCAAAAACAGGTTTTATGCTCCTTTAAGCTGATGTTGAGGCTTTCCTCATTCATATATGCAAGAGTCAGCACCTTTTTTGTAATTGCATCTACTACAATTGCAGGGATAAGACCCTTATCGTCGAATTTTAAATCTTTAATATCTACCATTTTAAAACACTCACAGTCTGACATTTATGTCGTTTTTCTTAAGTTCTTTCTTTAAATCGTTGATTTTAATTTCGCCAAAGTGGAAAACTGAAGCAGCCAAACCTGCGTCAATTGTGGGGATAGCTTTGAAAAGGTCTACAAAATCCTGTTTTGAGCCTGCACCGCCAGAAGCAATTACAGGTACATTCACAGTATTTGTAACAATATCCAGAAGCTCTATGTCAAAGCCTTTTTTAACGCCGTCTGTATCAATAGAATTGACAACAACCTCGCCTGCACCCATTGATACACATTTTTTAATCCAGCTTATGGCTTCCATACCTGTGTCTTCTCTGCCACCTTTGGCAAAGACTCTGAACTCACCGTCAACACGCTTTACATCAACAGAAAGCACAACACACTGGTCGCCATAAACTTTGGCAGCCTCTCGGATAAGCTCAGGATTGCGGATTGCACCGGAGTTTACGGATACCTTGTCGGCACCGCACTTAAGCACTCTGTCAAAATCAGCAACGGTGTTGATTCCGCCACCAACTGTAAGAGGTATAAAAATTGTGGACGCTACCTCTGTGAGGATATCTGTAAAGAGAGCTCTGCCCTCGGCAGATGCGGTAATATCATAGAAAACGAGCTCATCGGCACCGCTTTCACTGTAATATTTTGCAAGCTTAACAGGAGAAGAAACGTCTGCTAAATCAAGAAAATTTACACCCTTTACAACTCTGCCATCCTTAACATCAAGACAAGGAATAATTCTTTTTGTAATCATTATTTTCCCTCCTTAGTCAAAGCTACTGCTTCTTTAAGGTCAACATCGCTTGTGTAAAGTGCTTTGCCTAAAATTGCACCATAAACACCGATTTCCATTAATGCCTTGATATCATCAAGGGACGAAACACCGCCTGATGCTGTAAAATCGATATTGAATTTGCCCTGAAGCTCTCTGTAAAGCTCAAGGTTTGTGCCGCTTAAAAGACCATCTTTTGAAATATCGGTGCAGATAACAGTCTTGACACCCATTTCCTCAAGCTCTTTGCAAAAATCAAAGCAGGTTTTATCAGCAGTTTCTGTCCAGCCTTTAATGGCAACGAAACCATCTTTGATATCAACACCTACGGCAATTTTTTCGCCGTATTTCTGAGTCATTTCGCGACAGAAATCGGGGTTTTCTGCGGCAACTGTGCCGAGAATTACACGATATACATCTGCGTCGATGTATTTTTTGATAACTTCCTCGCTTCTTATACCGCCGCCGACTTCTACCTTAAGACCGCTTTCTCTGATGATATCGGCAATTACAGAAATATTGTCTGTGTTGCCGCTTTTTGCTCCGTCAAGGTCAACTACATGCAGATATTCTGCACCGGCCTCAAAAAAACTTTTTGCAACCTCAACGGGGCTCTTGCTATACACGGTTTTTTGGTTGTAATCGCCCTTTACAAGACGTACAGCCTCACCGCCGATTAAATCTATTGCAGGAAAAAGATACATAATAACTCCTTATAACTCACAGAATGCTTTTAGAATTTTCATACCTACTGTGCCGCTTTTTTCTGGATGGAACTGCATTCCGTAAACGTTGCCGTTTGCAACTGCTGCGGTAATTTCTGCACCATAGTCGGTAGTCGCAATAAGAAAATCATCGCAACCTACACCGCAGTAAGAATGAACAAAATAAACAAAGTCGCCTTCGTCGATATATTTAAAGATTCTGTCCTTTTCTTTGCCTTTAAAGCTAAGGGCATTCCAACCGATATGAGGAATCTTGTATTTTCTGCCAACAAAGTCTGAAATTGGCTCAACGCTGCCTTTAATAAGACCTAAACCATCGTGTACACCATACTCAAAGCTTCTCTCAAAAAGCAGTTGCATACCAAGACAAATACCCATCAGAGGCTTGCCAAGCTCTGCCTGGTCAATCACTACCTGACCAAGACCTGTATCCTGAAGTTTTTTTGCTGCGTCAGCAAATGCTCCCACACCGGGAAGAATCACCTTATCCGCCTTGCGGATAACTTCTGCATCATTTGTAACAACTGCGTCGGCACCGATAAGCTTTAAAGATGAGCTTAAGGAAAATAGGTTTCCAACACCATAGTCAACTATTGCTATCATTTATATCACCTGTTTCTTATAAAACGCCTTTTGTAGAGGGAACTTCCTGAGAAAATTTAGGGTCGATGCTTACAGCCCCCCTCATAACTCTGCCGAAAGCCTTGAACATTCCCTCAATAATGTGGTGAGAATTCTCACCGTCAAGCTGCTGAATGTGCAAAGACATCCTGCAATTTCTTACAAATGCAAGGAAAAACTCCTTGGTAAGCTCTGTATCAAATGTGCCAACCTTAGCGGCAGGAATCTGAGCCTTGAAAGAAAGTACATCTCTGCCCGAGATATCAACTGCACAAAGGATCAAAGCCTCATCCATAGGAAGAATAATATTACCATAGCGGGTAATGCCGCGTTTGTCGCCAAGAGCAGACTCAAAAGCCTGACCCAGAGCAATACCCACGTCTTCTACTGTGTGGTGATCATCAACATAAGTGTCACCCTTACAAGTTACATTCAAATCAAATCTGCCGTGGCTTGCAAAAAGTGTCAGCATATGGTCCAAGAAACCGCAGCCTGTATCGACTACACTTTTGCCTGTGCCGTCAAGATTAAGAGTAAGCTTTATATCTGTTTCATTTGTTTTTCTGTTAACGCTATATTCTCTCATAATAACTCCTTAAGCTTCTCTAAGAATATGTCCATCTCGCCGTCTGTACCGATGGTAATTCTGAGGAAATCCCCTATTCTGTCTTTGTCAAAATGACGTACCAAAATGCCTTTTTCTTTTAAACCTAAGTAAAGACTTTTACCGCTTACGCCTTCTTTTTTAGCAAAGATAAAATTAGCTTTGGAATCAAGACAGTAAAAGCCTAAATTCTCAAGCTCTTCTTTTACACGGGCTCTTGTTCTGATTATTTTCTCGCAATTCTTTTTATTATAGCTATCATCTTTTAAAGATGCAACACCTGCAGATAAAGTCATACGATTGACGTTGTAGGGATTGGTGGAAAAACGGATTGTGTTTAAATCCTCAATAATCTTTTCACTTGCAAAGCCAAAGCCAAGACGTGCACCTGCCAGTGAACGGGATTTTGAGAAAGTACCGGTTACAAGCAAATTATCAAATTCTTTGATAAGAGACACAGCACTTTCACCGCCGAAATCAACATACGCTTCGTCAATAACAACCACATTTTGGGGGTTAGTCTTTAAAATCTCGCGGATTTCATCAAGTGAAAGAGTAAGTCCTGTGGGTGCGTTGGGGTTTGCAATAAAAATTGTTTTATTCAGATTAAGGTAATCTTTATAGTCAATGCTGAAATCCTCCTTAAGAGGGATTTCAGTGTAAGGACTGCCGTGAAGCTTAGCAAACACCGAATAAAATCCGTATGTAATATCAGGAAAAGCTGCCGGATGGGACCTATCGGTATATGCCATAAAGGCAAAGTTCAGCACTTCATCAGAACCGTTGGTAGCAATAACGTTTTTGGTATCAACACCGTAAACCTCAGCCAAAGTGCTGATAAGCTCTGTAAGGTCAGGGTCTGAGTAAAGCTGAAGTTTTTTACTCTCCTTTGCGACTGCATCTGCAACTGCCTGAGACGGCTCAAAGGGAGATTCGTTTGTATTAAGCTTTATGTACTGCATATCTTTAGGCTGTTCTCCCGGTACATAAGGAGAAAGCTGAGAGAATTTTTCGCTTAAAAATTTGCTCATTATATCACGGCTTTCTTAAGAGATGTAACTTCTTATTTAAGTCTAACGGTTGCACTTCTTGCATGGGCTGAGAGGCCCTCACGCTCGGCAAAAACTGCTACCTTTTCGCCTACTTTCTTAAGTGCATCCTCAGAAAAATATGTAAACTGAGTTTTCTTTACAAAATCATCAACGGACAGAGGGCTTGAAAAACGGGCAGTACCGCTTGTGGGAAGAACGTGGTTAGGTCCTGCAAAATAATCACCCAAAGCCTCGGGACAGTTTTTGCCCATAAAGATAGAACCTGCGTGCTTGATTTTATCAAGATACTCAAAGGGATTGTCAACGCAGATCTCAAGGTGTTCGGGAGCGATTTCGTTAGCAATACCAATAGCCTCAAGAAGATTATTGGCAATAATAATCTTGCCGTTGTTATCAATGGATGTGCGTGCGATTTCTTTGCGGGGTAAGAGGTCTATCTGACGCTCAAGCTCAGCTGAAACTGCCTTAGCAAGCTCCTCGCTGTCTGTAACAAGTACAGCGGAAGCATTCTTATCGTGTTCTGCCTGAGAAAGCATATCGGCAGCCACAACCTCGGCACTGTTAGTTGAGTCCGCAATAACCAAAATCTCGGAAGGACCTGCAATCATATCAATGGACACAAGGCCGAAAACCTGACGTTTTGCCTCTGCAACAAAGGCATTGCCGGGACCTGTGATTTTGTCAACCTTTGGGACGGATTCTGTACCATAAGCAAGAGCCGCAACAGCCTGAGCACCGCCGATTTTGAAAATTCGGTCTACACCTGCAATCTTTGCAGCAGTGAGGATGTCGGGGTTAACCTTGCCTGAAGCACCGGGGGGAGTAACCATAACAATCTCCCCTACGCCTGCGATTTTTGCAGGAATTGCATTCATAAGAACAGAAGAAGGATATGCAGCTGTACCACCGGGAACATAGATACCTGCTTTCTCAACTGCAGTTACCTTCTGACCCATAATAACACCTTCACGCTCGGAAATGATAAAGCTGTTCTTAACCTGTTTTTCGTGAAATTCACGGATATTGGCGGCGGCTTCGGTCATAATGTCAACAAGCTCTTTGCCTGTTAATTCAAAGGCTTCTTCGATTTCTTCCTCTGTTACCTCTAAAGAAGTAAGCTTTGCTTTGTCAAACTTCTCGCAGTATTCAAGAATTGCCTTGTCACCGTTTGCTCTTACATTTGCAATTATATCGGTAACAATTTCCTCAACGTTGAAGCTGTCGGATGCACGGGAGAAAATCTCGGAGTTTGCAACTTCGCCGTATTTATATGTAGTAATCATTATATCACCTTTATTCTGCACAGTATTCTGAAATTTTCTTGGCAAGTTCAGTAATCTGTGCGTTTTTAAATTTAAAGCTGACCTTATTTGAAATAAGCCTTGCACTTATGGGAACGATTGTCTCATAAGGTCTGAGGTCGTTTTCAATCAAGGTTTTACCTGTCTCAACTATATCAACAATAACATCGGAAAGCCCCAGAATAGGTGCAATTTCTATAGAGCCGTTGAGCTTGATGATATCAATTTCACGGCTGATGGAATTGTAGTATGTTCTTGCGATATTTGGGAATTTGGTTGCAACCTTGAGAGTTTTTGTACGGTCATCACGAAAGTCGTTTTTGCCTGCAACTGCCATTCTGCATTTGCCCATATGAAGGTCTGCAAGCTCGTAAACATCAGGATTGTACTCTAAAAGAATGTCTTTGCCTGCAACGCCGATATCAGCCGCACCACGCTCTACATAAATCGCAACGTCAGAAGGCTTTACCCAGAAATATCTGACACCTTTTTCTTCATTTTCAAAAATAAGTTTGCGGTTCTTTTCTTTGATTGAAGGGCACTCAAAGCCGCATTTCTCAAAAATATCGTAAACCTTTTCGCCCAGTCTGCCTTTTGGGAGAGCAACATTAATCATATCACTCATTTGTTTTCCTCCTCTCTGAGGTCGATGATTTCTTTTGCACATATTTCATCAGAAATCACCTTTACAGCCTTAGCGGTTTTACCATCGGAAACAGCTTTTTCCATAGCTGTTATAATGCTTTCGGGAGCTACATTTTCGTCATAAACAACAAGTGTATCCACCGAATATGCAGCACTTGTATCTGCAAGCTGCTGTAATGTATCAAGATAAAATGCAAATCCTATGGCACCTTTATCCTTTTTCATACGCTTTAAGAGGTTATCATACCTTCCGCCTGAAAGTACCTTGTCGGAAATACCATTTATATAACCCGAGAAGATAATTCCGTTATAGTAACGCATATCGTTGATAACTGAAAAATCAAGGTTCAGTTTATTAATACCATAACCATTCATAAGCTGAGAAAGAGACTTAAGCTCATCGTAAGCTTCCTGCATACCCTCATTCAGAATAAGCGGCTCAAGAACACTGAGAGCCTCATCAAGAGGCATATAGAGGGTTGTGAGAGTGATGATTGCATCCTTGATTTTATCGTCAACAGAAAGTGTCTGAAGCATAGCTTCTACCTGAGGCTTGTTTTTCTGTGAGATAAGCTCGATAAGCTCTTTAATATTCTCTGTGGGAATATTCTCGCTTATAAGTGCTGAAACAAAACCCATGTGCGAAATATCCAGAATGTAATCCTCGCTTACTGCCTTTAGACTCTTTGCAGCAAGCATAAGCACCTCGGCTGTAGAATAAAGGTCAACCTCGCCGATACACTCAAGACCTGTCTGCATAATCTCTTTGAATCCCTGAGAAGAACCAGCTGTGCGGTAAACATTCTCGGAATAATAAAGCTTTGAAAGCCCCTTATCGCTTACTGTATTCTTAACAATAGACAAGGTAACATCGGGCTTTAATGCCATAAGATGGCCTGTTGTATCTGTAAATGTAAGAACATTGTCGCTGACTAAAAAAGCCTTGTTCTTTGCGTAAAGGTCGTAGCTTTCAAACTTGCTGACTTTGTACTGGCTGTATCCGTACTGCTCAAAAAGCATACGCATATCAAAAAGTGCACTTTCAAATTTTGAAAGTTTTAAATTCTTATTCTGCATTATTTATCCTCCAAATTGTCCAATCTGTCAAGCACAGTCTTGTATCCGCCTGCACCATAAAGGCAACAACGGTTAACTCTGCTTATAGTGGCAGAAGACGCACCTGTCTCTTTTGAAATCTTACTGTATACTTCCTTCTCTCTCAGCATTTTGGCTACTGCTAAACGCTGGCTGATATCGAGGATCTCTTTTGTTGTCATGATATCCTCAAGAAAAGCCATAACTTCTTCCTCAGTTTTGAGAGTCAAGATAGATTTTAAAAACATTTTTGTATGATTTTCTTCAAAAATATTCATACTTTTCTCACTCCTTGAGTGTTTTCACTTTAGCACGCTAATATATTATCACAAAAAAGTGAAATGTCAATAGTACATCTGAACAAAAATAATAGCACTTTAAGGGGTTATTTGTAAAGGTATATTTTACTTATATTATATATATTGTTGATTTAACCAATAATAATATGCCTTGTAATACAAAATTAGGTATTTATTAAATTGACATCAAGGTCACACTTATGTTAGAATTATGTTGTATTTTTATTCGCCAAAATACCTTTATTTTCGGCGTAAATTTCATTCATACCAAGGAGGCCATTATGAAAAAAGTCGGTATCCTCATGGGAAGTGACTCAGACCTTCCCGTAATCAGAAAAGCCACCGATATGCTTGAGTTTCTCGAGGTACCTTTTGAGGTACACGTATACTCAGCACACAGAACTCCCGAGCAGGCAATCTCTTTTGCAAAGAACGCAAAAGAAAACGGCTTCGGGGTAATTATTGCCGCCGCTGGCATGGCTGCACACCTTGCAGGTGTTATTGCAGCTAATACTACCCTGCCCGTTATCGGCATCCCCTGTAAATCTAAAAATCTTGACGGCATTGACGCACTTCTGTCTACTGTACAGATGCCCCCCGGCATACCTGTAGCCACAGTTGGAATTGACGGAGGAGTTAATGCCGCTTTACTTTCTGCAGAAATCATTGCGGTTTCTGACGAGGCCCTTGCTGAGCGTCTTATGGCAAAACGTAAGGCAGATACAGAAAATGTTCTTAAGAAAGATGCTGAAGTTTCAGCAATGTTTAAATAATCAAGAAGGTGAATCTATGCGAAAAATCAACGAAGAATGTGGTGTATTCGGCATTTTCGGCAATGACAATGCTGATGTAGCCAGAAGCACCTACTACGGACTCTATGCATTACAGCACAGAGGTCAGGAAAGCTGCGGTATTGTAGTTAATGATGACGGTCTTTTCAATTCCAAACGAGACAATGGTCTTGTTAACGATGTATTTACTGCTGAGGCTTTGGAAAAGCTGGGCGAAGGTAACATCGCAGTAGGTCATGTACGATACGGCACAGCAAAAACCAAAGGCAGAGCAAATGCACAGCCCTTGGTTGTTAATCACATCAAAGGCAGAATGGCAATCTCCTATAACGGTAACATCATCAATGCATACGACCTTAGATGTCAGCTTGAGATGGAGGGTTGCCTTTTCCACACAACCTCCGACACAGAGGTTATATCTTATGTAATAACAAAGGAAAGACTCAAGTCAGGCTCTATTGAAGAAGCAGTTAACAAGGCTATGAACTCCATCAAGGGTGCTTATGCTTTGGTTGTTATGTCTCCTTCAAAGCTTATTGCCGCAAGAGACCCTCATGGTCTTAAGCCTCTTTGTCTTGGTAAGACATCTGAAGGTCAGTATGTTGTAACATCCGAAAGCTGTGCTTTAGATGCAACGGGTGCTGAATTTATCCGTGATATCAAGCCCGGTGAAATCATTGTTATTGACAAATCAGGCCTCAGAACCATTGATGACCACATTGGTGAAACTCCCGTAAAGAGCTGCGTATTTGAGTATGTATATTTTGCACGTCCCGACTCGGTTATTGATGGTGTGTCTGTTCACAAAGCAAGAAAAAGAGCAGGTATGTATCTTGCCCAGGAGTATCCTGTTGAGGCAGATGTAGTTATCGGTGTTCCCGACTCAGGACTTGATGCTGCTATCGGCTATGCCGAGGAATCAGGCATTCCTTACGGAATCGGTTTCCTTAAAAACAAATACATCGGCAGAACCTTTATCGCTCCCGGTCAGAGCACTCGTGAGGATAAGGTAAGAATCAAGCTTAATCCTATTGTTGACACAGTTAAAGATAAAAGAGTTGTTATTATTGATGACTCAATTGTTCGCGGTACAACATGTGCACGAATCATCAGACTTTTAAGAAATGCAGGTGCCAAGGAAATTCATCTTCGTTCATCTGCTCCCAAGTTCCTTAATCCCTGCTACTACGGCACAGACATTGATTCCCGTGAAAACCTTATTGCCTGCAAACACACAACAGAAGAAATCTGTGAGATCGTAGGCGCTGATACCCTGGGTTTCTTAAGTGTAGAAAATGTTAAAAAGATTGCTATCGAAGCTGGCGAAGACTCTTTCTGCACAGCATGCTTTGACAACATCTATCCCACAGAAATTCCCAAGGAAACAAAGAAGTACAGATACGAGGATAAAATCTCGGTTGCAAAAATGAAAGAAAATGAGGAGAAGAAATGAACAATTCACGATCTGAAAGCTACGCAGCAGCAGGCGTAGACATTACTGCCGGCTACAAAGCAGTTGAGCTTATGAAATCTCACATCAAGCGTACACGCAACGAAGGTTGTCTTGATGATGTAGGCGGATTTGGCGGTTGCTTTGGTCTTCCCACAGGTATGGAAGAACCTGTGCTTGTTTCCGGCACAGACGGTTGCGGTACCAAAGTAAAGCTTGCTATTCTCATGGACAAGCACGATACAATCGGTATTGATGCAGTAGCAATGTGCGTAAACGATATTATCTGCACAGGTGCAAAGCCTCTTTTCTTCCTTGACTATATTGCTTGCGGCAAAAACTATCCTGAAAAGATTGCAACTATCGTAGGTGGTGTTGCAGAGGGTTGTGTTCAGTCAGGTGCTGCTCTTATCGGTGGCGAAACTGCTGAGCATCCCGGTCTTATGCCCTTAGAGGATTATGACCTTGCAGGTTTTGCGGTAGGTATTGTTGACAAGAAGAAAATGATTGATAACACTCAGGTTAAGGCAGGCGACAAAATTATCGCTCTTCCCTCCACAGGTGTTCACTCCAATGGTTTTTCTCTTGTAAGAAAGGTATTCGACATTGAGAATACTGATATAAACAGAACTTACGAGGAGCTTGGTGACAAGACTCTTGGCGAGACTTTGCTTACTCCCACAAGAATTTACGTTAAGCCCGTACTTGCACTCCTTGAGGCTGTTAATGTTAAAGCAATCTCTCACATTACAGGCGGTGGCTTCTACGAGAACATTCCCCGTTCTATCCCCGATGGCTTCTGTGCGAAGATTGATAAAGAAGCTGTAAGAATCCTCCCCATCTTCAAGCTTATTCAGAAAGAAGGCAACATCAGCGAGCGTGATATGTTCAATACCTTTAATATGGGTGTTGGTATGAGCATCGTTGTTGGCAAAGAGGATGCAGACAAAGCTCTTGAGGTTCTCAAAGCTCATGGCGAGGATGCTTATATTATCGGTGAAATCACAGAAGGCGACGAAAAGGTGATTTTATGAGTAAAGCACAAATCGCTTGCTTAGTTTCGGGCGGTGGCACAAATTTGGGTGCACTTATCAAAGCTCAGCAGGACGGCATACTCACAAGCGGCGAGATCAAGCTTGTTATCTCAAGCAAAGCTGATGCTTATGCCCTCACAAGAGCTGAGAACGCAGGCATCAAAACCGCCGTAGCCGTTAAAAAGGATTTGGGCTCTCAGGAAGCTTTTGAGGCTGAAATTAAAAGACTGTTAAGCGAAAATGAAATTGACCTTATTATCCTTGCAGGCTTTATGACAATACTCAGTGCTGACTTTACTAAAGATTACCCCGACAGAATTATAAATGTTCACCCTGCTCTTATCCCCTCTTTCTGCGGAAAAGGTGCTTATGGACTTAAAGTTCACGAAATGGCACTGGACTATGGAGTTAAAGTAACAGGTGCAACAGTTCACTTTGTCAACGAAATCCCCGACGGCGGAAAAATCATTATGCAAAAAGCCGTTTACATCAACGATGATGATACAGCAGAAACTTTACAGAGACGTGTAATGGAAGAAGCCGAGTGGCAGATTCTTCCCCTTTCAGCTGAGAAGGTTTCGGCTGAGATTATTAAAAACAAGTGAGGACATAAAAATGGATATCTATAAGATTAACAATATTGCAAAGCTTATTGAGGGCAACTCATACGTTGGCCGCGGTATCGTAATCGGTAAAACTGAGGACGGCACAAAGGCACTTACTGCTTACTTTATTATGGGCAGAAGCAACAACAGCCGTAACAGAATTTTCGTGGAAAACGGTGATGAGGTTATTATTCATCCCTATGACGCTTCCAAGGTTGAAGACCCCAGCCTTATTATCTACTCTCCCATCAGAAAGTATGAGAACAACCTTATTGTTACTAATGGTGACCAGACAGACACAGTTTATGATGGTCTTAAAGATGGCAAGAGCTTCTCTGTAGCTTTAGAGTCCCGTGAGTTTGAGCCTGATGCTCCTAACTTTACACCCCGAATCTCAGGCATGATGACTTTTGCAAACGATGACTTTACATATCAGATGAGCATTTTAAAGAGTGCTGATGCTGAGGGTACAGCTTGCAACAGATTTACATACAGCTATGCATCTCTCAAGGGCCTCGGTCACTTCATCCACACTTATGTATGTGACGGTGCTCCTATCCCCACATTCCAGGGTGAGCCTGAAAGAGTAGCTATCGGCAACGATATTGACGCTTTCACCAACGAGCTTTGGAATGCTCTTGATGCTGACAACAAAATTTCTCTCTATGTTCGCACTATCGACCTTAAGACAGGCGAAATCGAGAACAGAATGATTAATAAATTTGAGAAAGTTTAAGGAGTGACTGAGATGAAAGAATTTGAGCTTAAATATGGCTGTAACCCCAATCAGAAGCCTGCTAAGATTTTCATGGAAAACGGCAAGGATTTACCTATCGAAATCCTCTCAGGCCGTCCCGGCTTCATTAACTTCCTTGATGCTTTCAACTCATGGCAGTTAGTTAAGGAAATCAAAGAACAGTTAGGCGTTGAGGCAGCTACTTCCTTCAAGCATGTTTCCCCCACATCTGCTGCTATTGCAGTTCCCATGTCAAAGGAACTTAAAAGAGCAACATTTACTGACGATATTGAGGGTCTTGACGATTCTCCCCTTGCTACTGCTTTTGCAAGAGCAAGAGGCACTGACAGAATGTGCTCTTTCGGTGACTGGATTGCACTTTCCGATGTTTGCGACGTAACAACCGCAACTCTTATCAAGAGAGAAGTTTCCGATGGTGTTATTGCTCCCGGCTTTACACCTGAAGCTCTTGAAATTTTAAAATCCAAGAGAAACGGTAACTACAACATCGTTAAAATTGACAAAGATTATGTTCCTGAAGTACAGGAAAAGAAGCAGGTATTCGGTATCACTTTTGAGCAGGGCAGAAACAACTTTGAAATCAACAAAGAGCTCCTCACAAACCTTGTTACAAACAACAAGCATCTTCCCGACTCTGCTGTAAGAGACCTTATTATATCTCTTATCACACTTAAGTACACACAGTCCAACTCTGTATGCTTTGCAGTAGATGGTCAGGCTATCGGTGTTGGTGCAGGACAGCAGTCCAGAATCCACTGCACACGTCTTGCAGGCGGCAAGGCTGACACATGGCAGCTCCGTCAGTGTGAGAAGGTTCTTAATCTTCCCTTTATTGAGACTCTCGGCAGACCCCAGAGAGACAACGTTATCGACGGCTACATCAACAAGAATGAAGAAGATGTTTGTGCTGACGGCAACTGGCAGAAGTACTTTACTCGTCAGCCTGAGCCTCTTACACAGGATGATATTGATTCTTACCTCAAGACAATTTCCGGTGTTTCTGTTGGTAGTGACGCATTCTTCCCCTTTGATGATAATATTGAAAGAGCAAGAAAGAGCGGCGTAAGCTACATTGCTCAGCCCGGCGGCTCTATCAGAGATGATATCGTTATTGACTGCTGTAACAAGTATGACATTGCTATGGCATTTACAGGAATGAGACTTTTCCACCACTAATACGGAGTTATAAATATGAAGATTATGGTTGTAGGCGGTGGCGGCAGAGAGCACGCCATCATCAAAAAAATTAAAGAAAACGAAAACGTTGAGAAAATCTACGCTCTCCCCGGCAACGGTGGTATTGCTGCTGATGCAGAATGTGTTGACATCAAAGCAACAGACCTTGACGGAATCTGCGAATTTGCAAAGACAAATGCAATCGACTACGCTGTAGTTGCTCCCGATGACCCCCTTGTGCTAGGTTGTGTTGACAGACTGAATGAGCTTGGCATTCCCTGCTTTGGTCCCGAGGCAAAGGCTGCTATTATCGAAGGTTCAAAAGTTTTCTCCAAGAATCTTTGCAAAAAGTATGGTATTCCTACTGCAGAATACGAAGTATTCACAGATATGAATGCTGCTATTGAGTATCTTGAGACTGCTCCCATCCCCACAGTTATCAAAGCTGACGGTCTTGCACTTGGCAAAGGCGTAATTATTGCCGAAACAAGAGAAGATGCCAAAAAAGCCGTTAAAGAAATGATGGAGGATAAGGTTTTCGGCAAGAGCGGCGACCAGATAGTTATTGAGGAATTCCTCACAGGCCCTGAGGTTTCTGTTCTCTCCTTTACAGACGGCAAGGTAGTGGTACCTATGATTTCTTCAATGGACCACAAGAGAGCTCTTGACGGCGACAAAGGACTTAACACAGGCGGTATGGGTACAGTTGCTCCCAACCCCTACTATACAAAGAGCATTGCAGAGCGTTGTATGGAGGAAATCTTTATTCCTACAATGAACGCAATGAATGCCGAAGGCAGAACCTTCAAGGGTTGTCTGTATTTTGGCCTTATGCTTACACCCACAGGTCCCAAGGTAATCGAATTTAACTGCCGTTTCGGTGACCCCGAAACTCAGGTGGTTTTACCTCTATTAAAGACCGACCTTCTCACCATTATGCAGGCTGTTACAAACTCTACACTTGCAGATATTGACGTTGAGTTCTCAGAGGAAAGCTGTGCTTGTGTTGTTATGGCTTCAGAGGGCTACCCTCAGAAGTATCAGACAGGATTTGAGATTACTGCTGATGCTGACGTTATGAAGGATATCTTCGTTGCTGGTGCAAAGCTTTCTGACGGCAAGCTTCTCACAGGCGGTGGCAGAGTTCTGGGCGTTACTGCACTGGGCAGTTGCCTCAGTTGTGCAATCAACAACGCATACGCAAAGGTAGAAAAGGTTCACTTTGACAATGCTTTCTATCGCAAAGACATTGGCAAAAGAGCATTACAGGCACAGAAAGGGATAGAATAATGGTTTATCGAATTTATGTTGAGAAAAAGCAGGCTTTCAGAAATGAATCCAGAGACCTGCTTCATGAAGTTAATGAGCTTTTAGGCATCAAGAGTGTTAAGGATATCAGAGTAATCAACCGCTATGACGTTGAGAACATCGAAAAAGACCTTTTCGATTACTCCGTAAAGACTGTTTTCTCTGAGCCTCAGCTTGATGACACATATAATGAAATTACAACAGACGGTTACACTGCTTTTGCGGTTGAGTTCCTCCCCGGTCAGTTTGACCAGAGAGCTGACTCTGCAGCTCAGTGTATCCAGATTATCTCTCAGAAAGAGAGACCTACAGTAAAAGCTGCCAAGGTATATCTTATCAGCGGTGATGTTACTGAGGATGAAATTGCTGCTATCAAAAAGCACGTAATCAACCCTGTTGAGTCCAGAGAAGCAGTTATGGATATGCCCGAAACTTTAGCTACAGTTTACGACATTCCCACTACAGTTGAGACTTTAGACGGCTTTATCGACCTTGATACAGATGGTCTTGCAGCTTTCGTTAAAAAGTATGCTCTTGCTATGGATAACGATGATATCGCATTCTGTCAGGCATATTTTAAGTCTGAGGACAGAGACCCCACAATCACTGAAATCAGAATGATTGATACATACTGGTCTGACCACTGCCGTCACACCACTTTCCTTACAAATATCGACAACGTAAGCTTTGAGGACCAGCTCCTTCAGAATGCTTATGACAGATACATGAAAACCCGTGAGGAGCTTAACCGCACCCACAAGCCCGTTTGCCTTATGGACCTTGCGACAGTTGCCGCAAGATACTTAAAGGCTACAGGCAAGCTTGATAAACTCGACGAGAGTGAAGAAATCAACGCTTGCACAGTTAAGATTGACGTTGAAATTGACGGCGTAAAAGAGCCCTGGCTCTTACTTTTCAAAAACGAAACTCACAACCACCCCACAGAAATCGAGCCCTTCGGCGGTGCTGCTACATGTATCGGTGGTGCTATCCGTGATCCCCTTTCCGGCAGAAGCTACGTTTACGGTGCTATGCGTGTTACAGGCGGTGCTAACCCCTTAAAGCCCGTTAGCGAGACTATCAAGGGCAAGCTCCCCCAGAGAAAGATTGTTACAACTGCTGCTGCAGGCTATTCTTCTTATGGTAACCAGATTGGTCTTGCAACAGGTATGGTTGACGAGCTTTATCACGACGGCTACGCCGCAAAGAGAATGGAAATCGGTGCAGTTGTTGCGGCTGCTCCCGCTGAGAACGTAAGACGTGAGCGTCCCGAAGCAGGCGACGTTGTTATCCTCCTTGGCGGTGCTACAGGCAGAGATGGTTGTGGCGGTGCTACAGGTTCTTCCAAATCTCACACAATGGACTCTCTCGAGACCTGCGGTGCAGAAGTTCAGAAGGGTAACGCACCCGAAGAAAGAAAGCTTCAGAGACTTTTCAGAAACAAAGAAGCTTGTCAGATGATCAAGCGTTGCAACGACTTCGGTGCAGGCGGTGTTTCTGTTGCTATTGGTGAGCTTGCAGACGGTCTTAAAATTAATCTGAATGCAGTTCCCAAGAAATATGACGGTCTTGACGGCACAGAACTTGCAATCAGCGAAAGCCAGGAAAGAATGGCTGTTGTAGTTGAAGCTAAGGATGTCGAAGGCTTCCTCACTCTTGCAGCTTCTGAAAACCTTAACGCAACTGTTGTTGCTGAGGTTACAGAAGAGCCCAGACTTGTTATGAACTGGAACGGCAAGGATATCGTTAATATCAGCCGTGATTTCTTAAATTCCAACGGTGCTGAGAAGCACATTGATATTACTCCTGCTAAGCCTGAGTGCTACAAAAAGAATATTGAGGGCACATTCGCTGAAAACATGAAGAAAACAGCAGATGACCTTAACATCTGTTCTCGTCGCGGTCTTTCCGAGAGATTTGACTCTACTATCGGTGCAGGTACAGTTCTTATGCCCTTCGGCGGCAAGAATCAGACCACACCTATTCAGGCTATGGCGCACAAGATTCCTGTTGAGAAGAAGCACACAAACACCTGCTCACTTATGAGCTGGGGCTACAACCCCTTTATTGCTGAAAAGAGCCCTTATCACGGTGCTTATCTTGCAGTGGTTGAGTCTGTTTGCAAACTTATTGCAAGTGGTGCTGATATTACTGACGTTTACCTTACATTCCAGGAATACTTCGAACGTCCCGGTAAGGATGGCAAGCGTTGGGGCAAGCCTTTGGCCGCACTTTTAGGCGCATTTGAGGCTCAGCTTGAGCTGGGTATCGGCTCTATCGGTGGTAAAGACTCCATGAGTGGTACTTTTGAGGACTTAGACGTTCCCCCTACTCTTGTTTCCTTCGCAGTTACAACTGCTGACTCTAAAGACGTTATTTCTCCCGAGTTCAAGAAAGCAGGCAACAAGGTTGTTCGCATTGCTGCTGAGCTTGACGAGAATCACCTCCCCAAGACAGAGTCCCTCTTCGCAGTTATCAACAAGGTAACTGAGCTTATGAGGAAGGGCTTGGTTTACTCTGCATATACTCCCACAATGGGCGGTATTGCTGAGGCAGTTATGAAGATGGCTATGGGTAACTCCTTCGGCTTTAAGTTTGAGGAAAGCCTCACAAACGATGCAATATTTGGCTATGACTACGCATCCTTCCTCTTAGAAGTAGATGCTGATGCAGATTTCGGCGAGGTTATCGGCTTTGTTACAGATGACGGTACATTTACAAAGGGTGCTGAAACTGTAGCAACTGCTGAGATTGACAAGCTTTATGAAGATAAGCTTGAGTCTGTTTACTCCTGCAACATCAAGCACGAGAAGAAGGAAATCCCTGCATTTGAATACAAGAGCGACATCAAACTTGCTCCTGCTATCAAGGTAGCTAAGCCCAAGGTAATTATTCCTGCATTCCCCGGCACAAACTGCGAATATGACAGTGCTAAGGCTATGATGGACGCAGGCGCTGAGGCTGAGATTATCGTTATCAAAAACCTTACTGCCGGTGCAATTGCTGAGAGCGTTGAGTATTTTGCAAACAGAGTTAAAGATGCTCAGATGATTTTCATTCCCGGTGGCTTTAGCGGCGGTGACGAACCCGATGGTTCTGCAAAGTTTATTACTGCTTTCTTCAGAAATGCAGCAGTTAAGGATGCAGTTACAGACCTTCTCGACAATCGCGACGGTCTTATGTGCGGTATCTGCAACGGCTTCCAGGCACTTATCAAGCTTGGTCTTGTACCTTTTGGCAAGATTATTGATACAGATGACACTTGTCCTACTCTTGGCTTTAACACTATTGCAAGACACCAGTCTAAGATTGTAAGAACAAGAATCGCTTCTAACAAATCTCCTTGGCTCCAGGGTATGGAAGTTGGCGACATTGTAAATGTTCCTATCTCCCACGGTGAGGGTAGATTTATTGCCAGCGACGAGCTTATTATGAAGCTTGCCGAGAACGGCCAGATTGCTACTCAGTACGTTGACCTTCAGGGAAACCCCACAAGCGATGTTCAGTTTAACCCCAACGATTCTATGTATGCTATCGAGGGTATTACTTCCCCCGACGGCAGAGTATTCGGTAAGATGGGTCACTCCGAACGTAAGGGCGAGTACCTCTACAAGAACGTAGAAGGCAACTACGACATCAAGATGTTCGAGTCCGCAGTTAAGTACTTCAAATAACCCGTTAACCAACCGTTAGCCACGGTGGGCAATTCCACCTTTGGAAAGATTCATTTATGTATGAACTTCTGTTAACGGTGGGAATAAAACTGATATTTAATATTTAAACAGCCTTCCATTTAGTATGGAGGGCTGATTTATTTATTGCTATTTTTATGTTTTTATAATATAATATTCTCCATAAGGAGATGTTAAGATGTACTCATATAAGCACAAAGTTAAATACTACGAAACCGACAAGATGGGTATTACCCACCACTCAAACTACATTCGTTTTATGGAAGAAGCAAGAACCGAATTCTTATGTTACTATGGCTTTGATTATGCCAAGCTTGAAGAAATGGGCATTATCTCCCCTGTTGTATCGGTAGAAAGCAAATACAAAGCCACAACAACCTTTCCCGATGAAATTGAGATTTTTGTTACTGTGGATGAAATTAAGGGGGCAAAAATCCGCTTTAACTATACTATGAAAAAGGCTGACGGCACAATTTGCGTTGAAGCCTCAAGCGAACATTGTTTCTTGACCAAAGACGGCAAAATTGTAAGACTCAAGAAAGATTTCCCCGATTTTTATGAGGCTATGACAAACCTTGCTGAAAATCAGTAAACAGACAAAATTTAGGGCGACTCCATTAGGAGTCGCCTTTTATTCTTAATCATCGCATGCAGTGGTATATTCAGATACCACAACGCCCTTAATGCCTTCTAAATCTTTTTTATTTACTTCAAAGAAAATATTGTAATTACCGAAAGCACATTCCACCAAATCGTCGTCGGGATTGTCCGAAAAAGCACTGATATAAAGCACTCCGTCAGCATAATGAAGTCCGTCGGGGACATATTTTACGGAACTGGTGATAAACCATCTGTAAAGATATATTAATGAATTTTCTTCAAAAAATTCCTCATCGTACTTATCATGTGTTTTTCCGAAGAAAGCTTTAAACTCATCTACACTCTCAATTACAGTAGTATACCTTTCAACTTCTGGAGTATCGTAATTCTCGATTAATTCATCTGCTCCAAGAGGTCCTGAACTGTCCATAGTAGCTTCAACAAGCTTCAAGTCAGTTGCATTTTTATAATCAAATGTAACAGGATACTTTTCTCTACGGCAGGTGTAATCCAAACCTGCCAGTTTCTTCTGGATATCCGTTGCATCTTTAACGTTTATGCTCAAGTCACCGTTAAAATCTGCGACCAGTTTATCTACCTTTCCGAATTTCGCTAAATATTTCTGCACCGTTGTGGCATCCTTGATATTAAGCTCGCCGTCGGAATTTGCATCGCCTATAAGATAGCCTTTTTCTAAAGTTTTGTCAAACCAATCGGCATTGTCTTTAATCTTTACAGGAATGAACACGTCGGTATAATTAGTTTTAACCTTTCTGAACAAATCCTCAATATCAGGGTCTAATGAGATTATATGAATCAAATACTCATTCATAGCAAGGTAATAATCAATTTGCGGAGGGTCACAGTCCACAAAGGATTTACAGATAACATAAGGGTTGCCATCTATAATACCCTCATCAAAGGTTGAAACTCCTTCCTTTACTTTGGCCGTTTCAAGATGAGCTAACACCTCATCAGTATTATAGCCATAGTAAACAAATGATCTTAAAACCCCGGGATAACTATTTTCATAGTCAAAGGATGAAAAGGTGTAATCAACACCTTGACCATAATGTGACTCTGCAAAGCTAAAGTGCACAGGAACTGAAGATTTGACGTCGATATCAACTGAAAGCACCTGACGATATTCTTGGTGGTAGCTTTTAGGAACATCGCTCCTGAAGTTGAAGCCATCGTAATAAGGATACTCCTCAGCATAATCTGATAATGCAGTAAGCATATCAGCCTCATTTTCAAAGTTTTCTGAGTATGGCGGAGCTAAGGCACTTGTTGAAAATACTGAGCCTGCCACAAGTAAAAATGCCAACATAAACGCGAATATTTTTTTGAATGTCATAACAAAGCCTCCTTTTTATTTTTTCCTTTCACCTATTAGACGTAAATTTCTTGAAATTCTCACCCAAAAACAATAGAAATTCTGAAATTCAGCAGACTATACAATCGGAGTTTTTGCTATTTATTAAATTTAGCTAAACAAAAACCGCTATTCCTAATGAATAGCGGTTTTTTATGTAAGTAAATTTACTCGGAAAGTTCAGATGTGCAGCGGGGGCAACGAGTTGCCTTGATGTCGATTTCTGATAAGCAGTAAGGACATTTCTTTGTTGTGGGCTCTGCTTTGGGAGCATCCTTTTTGGGAACAAGACCCTTTACGCCTGCAATCACCTTAACGAGAAGGAACACAACAAAAGCTAAGATAAGGAAGTAGATAATTGCGGAAATAAGATTGCCGTAAGAGAATGTTGCAATACCTGCAGCCTTGAGCTCATCAAGTGTCTGGAGGTTGTCGGGATTATTGCCGAGAACAACATACCAGCTCTTGAAGTCCATACCGCCTGTAATAAGGGAGATAAAAGGCATAATAACGTCGTCAACAACTGACTTGATAATGCCCTGGAAAGCGGCACCGATTACAACACCGACTGCCATGTCGATTACGCTGCCCTTAGAGATAAATGCTTTAAATTCCTGGAAGAACTTTTTCATTTTGAACACCCTTTTTCTTTAGTTTTATTAAATTATTTCAAAACGGCTTTGTGGAAAACCTTTTTGCCCTTTTTGATAACGATGTAACCATCTGTAAAGTCCTCTGTTGTGTAAGACTTAAACACATCAGTTACCTTTTCGTCCTTGGCAGAAACGCCGCCCTGCTGGATAAGACGTCTTGCTTCGCCTTTTGATGCAGCAAGTGAGCACTTAACCATCAAATCCATAATGCCGATTGCACCGTCAGTAAAGTCATCAGCAGAAATTTCGGTAGAAGGCATATTCTCGGTACTTACTGCACCTGAGAAAAGTGCACGTGCAGTCTCCTGAGCTTTTGCTGCCTCTTCCTCACCGTGGATAAGCTTTGTAACCTCAAAAGCGAGGATTTCCTTAGCCTTATTGATTTCACTGCCTTCCCACTGAGCAATCTCGTCGATGTACTCAAGAGGTAAGAAAGTCAGAATCTTCATACAACGGATAACATCAGCATCGTCAACATTTCTCCAATACTGATAGAACTCGTAGGGAGTTGTTTTATTGGGGTCAAGCCATAAAGCACCTTTCTCGGTTTTACCCATCTTCTTGCCCTCAGAATTTGTAAGAAGAGTACATGTAAAGGCATTTGCCTTTGTATTCTCGGGGATGGGTGTGCCGTTTTCCTCATGCTCTTTGGCAGCAATACGTCTGATAAGCTCAACGCCGCCTATCATATTGCTCCACTGGTCGTCACCGCCAAGCTCAAGCTTACAGCCGTACTTCTGATTTAATACATAGAAGTCGTAGCTCTGCATAAGCATATAGTTAAGCTCAAAGAAAGTAAGGCCTCTCTCCATTCTCTGCTTGTAGCACTCAGCAGCAAGCATCTTGGAGATTGTAAAGTGAACGCCAACCTTCTTGATAAACTGGATGTAATTAAGGTCTAAGAGCCAATCTGCATTGTTAACGATAAGAGCCTTACCGTCAGAAAAATCAATAAGATTACTCATCTGCTTCTTGAAGCACTCAACATTGTGATTGATGTCCTCCATAGTAAGCATTTTACGCATATCACTCTTGCCGGAGGGGTCGCCAACTACGCCTGTACCACCGCCGAAAAGTGCAATGGGAACATGGCCTGCACGCTGAAGATGAGCCATCATAATAATCGGAATAAAGTGACCGATATGTAAAGAGTCTGCTGTGGGGTCAAAGCCTACATAAAAATGTACGGGACCTTCATTAAGCTGCTTTACGATTTCTTCCTCATTAGTGCACTGGGCGACGATGCCGCGGGCTTTGAGTTCTTCAAAAACTGTCATTGGTATCAATCCTTAATAAAAATTCTAATGTATAGTATAAAATGAAACTCGACATAAATCAAGTATTTTATCTTCTTTTACCTCGATTTTGAGGTTTTTTGGCTTTATTTTTGCCTTTGGTAAGCTCAGGTTTCTTTTTTATAGGGGGAGGTGTACCTTTTACGAGGCAGTTAGCCGTATTTCCTATCAGGTCGGTCCTGCCCGCCATTTTAAGTCCTTCTATAATAAGTGCCTTATTCTCGGGGCGATAATACTGCATCAGAGCTCTCTGAATACGTTTTTCTTTGTCACTCTTTGCAACATAAACTTCTTCTAATGTATAAGGGTCAAGACCTGTGTAGAACATTGCGGTGGATATGGTACCCGGTGTGGGATAGAAATCCTGCACCTGGTCAGGGCGAATCTTCTCTTTCTTGAGAAAAACAGCAAGCTCTACCGCTTCTTTAACACTGCATCCCGGATGTGAGCTCATAAGATAGGGCACAACGTACTGTTCTTTGCCTACTCTTCTTGTAATACGGTAAAATTCATCACAGAATTTTTTATACACTTCAATATGAGGCTTGCCCATTTTGTCAAGGACAATATTGGAGCAATGCTCGGGAGCAGTACGAAGCTGGCCGCTTACATGATGCTCCACAAGCTCCTTGAAAAACTCCTTGTCCCTATCTTCCATAAGATAATCAAAACGCACACCCGAGCGGATAAACACCTTTTTTACATGGGGCAGTGCTCTGAGTTTTCTCAGAAGCTCAAGATAATCAGAGTGGTCCACATCAAGGTTTTTACAAGGTGTGGGAGCTAAACATCTTTTGTTCTTGCAAACTCCGTGCTCAAGCTGCTTCTGGCAGGAAGGACGACGGAAATTTGCCGTAGGTCCGCCTACGTCGCTGATATAACCTTTGAAGTTCTTATAATTCTTAAAATCCTCGGCTTCTTTTATAACCGATTCGTGACTTCTGACCGTTACTGTTCTTCCTTGGTGAAAAGCCAATGCACAGAAATTACAGGCACCGAAACAGCCACGGTTGTGAGTAATGGAAAACTCAACTTCCTCTATACCCGGCACACCGCCCAAAGCCTCATAAGAGGGATGATATGTACGCTCATAAGGCAGAGCGTAAACTTTGTCAAGTTCCTCGGTTGTCAGAGGAGGCATAGGAGGATTGCAGATAAGTATGCTATCACCATGTCGCTGGATGCATCGTCTGGACGAAAAAGCATCATTCTGCTCAAGCTCTTTTCTCGCAGCGATAGCGTAGTCCTTCATAGACTCTTTAACTCTTTCGAAACTTGGCAAATCCACTGCAGGCTGAGGTGTATAATCTTTAGTCAGCACCTTGTAGCAGATGCCCTTGATATCCTCCAAGCTTCTGCCTTCGTTAAGAGCATGGGCTATTTCTCGGGTCTGGTTCTCCCCCATTCCGTAAGTAAGAAAGTCCGCCTTACTGTCAAACAGAACCGAGGGCATAACCTCGTCTTTCCAATAATCATAGTGGGCAAAACGCCTTAGGGACGCCTCTAAGCCACCAATAATAATTACGGAATCGGGAAAAAGCTTGCGGATGATATTGGAGTAAACCGTAACGGCTCTGTCGGGTCTTTTGCCTGCTCTGCCACCTGCAGTATAGGCATCCTCACTTCTGTGCTTTTTGTTGACAGTATAGTGAGCCACCATACTGTCAATATTGCCTGAGTTAACAAAGAAACCAAGTCTTGGCTTGCCGAACTGCAAAAAATCCTTGTCGTTTCTCCAGTCAGGCTGAGCAAGGATGGCTACCCTAAATCCCTCGTCCTCTAAAACTCGGGAAATGATGGCGGTACCAAAGGCAGGATGGTCAACATAACTGTCGCCTGTAACAAAGACAAAGTCCACTTCATCCCAACCGCGAGCCTTTACATCTTCAATTGTAATGGGAAGAAAAGCCATAAAATCTAATCCTTAGTTGTCAATTCGGTTGGTACGTTCCAACCAATCCTGATATGTAATAAGCACATCTCTGGGTTTGGCGCCCTGGTGAGGACCTACAATACCCATCTGTTCCATATCGTCAATCATTCTGCCTGCTCGTGCATAGCCAACCTTTAAACGGCGTTGCAAGAGAGATGTAGAGGCTTGTCCTGCATCAATAACACACTTGATGGCTTCTTCCATCTTTGCGTCAACCTGAATCTCGCCTTCATCCTCAGAGCCGCCCTTGGACTTTGCATCAAGGTCTTCGGCAGTGATTCGACGAATCTGTTCTTCGATATCTTCGTTGTACTGTGCTTTGTTCTGATTTTTGATAAAGTTTGTAACGCCTTCAATTTCCTCGTCGGTAGCATAGCAACCCTGCACACGGATAGGCTTGGACACACCAACAGGAGCAAAAAGCATATCACCGCGACCAATAAGATTTTCTGCACCGCCGAAGTCAAGGATGGTTCTGGAGTCAACCTGAGAGCTAACCTTAAGGGCAATTCGAGATGGGATATTAGCCTTGATTACACCTGTAATAACGTTAACTGAAGGACGCTGGGTAGCAATAACAAGGTGCATGCCTGCGGCACGAGCCATCTGGGCAAGTCGGCAGATTGCATCTTCTACCTCTTTGGGAGCCGCCATCATAAGGTCGGCAAGCTCGTCAATAGCAATAACAATCTGAGGAAGTTTTTCTTTAGGAACAGGAAGTCCCGAAACCTCCATACAAACCTCCTGCTCGTCGGTGGAGTTTTCCTCGATAAACTTAAGGTTTGCGTCAACAAGTCTGTTATATGAATGGATTTCCTTGCAATCGTATTCGGAGAACAGACGGTATCTCTGCATCATTTCTGTTACCGCCCAGTTAAGAGCACCAGCAGCCTTTTTGGCATCGCTTACAACAGGAACAAGCAGATGCGGGAGTCCCTTGTACTTAGAAAACTCAACCATCTTGGGGTCAATAAGAACAAACTTAACCTGATCCGGTGTTGCCTTGTAAAGAATGCTCATAAGGATTGAGTTTACGCATACAGATTTACCGGAGCCTGTTGTACCTGCAATAAGAAGGTGAGGCATTTTTGCAAGGTCTGTGGAAACAATCTCGCCTGAAATATCTTTACCTAACACACAGGTTAGCTTGCTTTCGGCACGTGTAAACTCGTCAGAATCAATAAGCTCACGCATTGTAACAACGCTTGTGTATTTATTCGGAACTTCAATGCCTACTGCGGCTTTGCCGGGAATAGGAGCCTCGATTCTTACCTTATCTGCGGCAAGGTTAAGGGCAATATCGTCAGCAAGGTTTGTGATTTTATTAATCTTTACACCTGCGGCAGGCTTAAGCTCGTATCGTGTAACCGAAGGACCTCGGCAGATATTTGTTATAGATGCCGAAACGCCAAAGGACTTAAGTGTGTCTACAAGCTTTGTAGCGTTATTCTGAAGTTCACGCATTGCATCGCCATCATTGGAGTCGAAACGCTGGCGGAGAAGTCTGACAGAAGGATATGTATATGCCTTTTTGGGCTCTTCCTCATGCTTTTCGGGAGCTTCAAACTCACTCTCGTCAATAGCAAGCTCGTCATCCTCTGCCGCATTGGGGTCAACGTGAGCGGTTTCGGGATTTGCCTGCTTTGCACCTTCCTCAGTAAGAGGATTGTTCTTGGATTCGGAAATCTGACGGGCAATCTCGGATGCCTGATAGATATCAGTATCGTCGTTGTACTCGCCGTTAGCAATTCTTACCGAATTAATAAGCTTATCAGCAGCACTGGTAGCAAGAGGTGCTTCACTTTCGTCATCCATTGCTACATCGGGAGTAGCATGACGCTTTTTTCTCTTTTTATTATCAATAGGAATATCAATCTCAGCACCATCGCGTGAAATATCAACGTATTCATCGTCATAAGCATTCTCGCGTTCAAGACGTTTTTTCTCGTCGTGCTGTCTCTTGCGTTCACGGAGAGCTCTCATCTGCTTTTTGGCGACTCTCTCGATATCCACAATAGTAATACCTGTAAGCACCATCACTACAACCACAAGGACGATAATTACCAAAAGCTTGGGTACAAAATTATCGCCGATAAGAGCCGTAAGAAGATAACCCAGAATACAGCTTATCACACCACCTGAAAAGGGTTGATTGCTTGAATATGAATAGCTTTTACCTATGGCCACAAAAATATTGCCGTCTTTAACCTCGCTGCCTCCGAAAAGGTAGAAAAGCGAAGACACACACAAAACCACCAATATCGTAAGAGCGATTTTGGTGCCTAATCTGTTTACTTGCTTTTCTTTTGCGGTCATAATCGCAAAATATCCCAGCACAACAGGTACCAAGAAAGAACAGAATCCGAAAAATCCGTAAAGTACAGAATTAAGCCAACGCCATAAATGCTCGCCTCTGAAAAGTGCAAGTATCAAGAGCACAACCGCAATCGCCAGCATAATAATAGCCTTAACCTGAGGGTTAAGTGTAAGCCTTGATTCAATTTTACTTTCAGTCTTCTTTTGGGTAGAAGGCTTTTTTGATTTTGTAGCAGGTTTTCTTGATTTAGAAGCCACAACTACACCTCCGTTTATACATCCTGAAATAATTATCCGAAATTAAAACAAACTGTTGTTGATGTTATCATCTCATAAACACTTACACCGATTACGGCTAAACCTGCAAGTGCAGTATAAATAACAAAAATAAATGTGCGGTCGGTCTTGAGCATCCATTTGAACAGTGCAATGGAAAAATAGCCTACAATAGCCGCAACAACCATACCTACAATCACAGGTCCCATATCAGCAGAGATACCTTCGGGAGATTTGATTGCATCCAGAAGCTCAAGGGCAGCTGCCGCAAGGATTGAAGGAATAGCTAACACAAAGGTAAAGTCCAGAGCATCCTGCTTTCTGATGCCTCTCGCCTGACCTGCTGCAAGAGTTGAGCCCGAGCGTGAAAGTCCGGGCAGAATTGCTGCCACACACTGTACCACACCCACTGTCAACGCGTCAGGAACTTTGTAGCCCGACTTAAGCTTAGAACTGTTATTTGTCATCTCGTTTCTGCGGTTAAGCTTTGAGCCGATAAACAAGAGAGCTGATGTCATAAGCAAAGAAATACCTGTAACGATAAAATAGGTTTTATCACCGGTTAAGATATCCGCAAGGTCTTTTACCTTCATATCGTTACCTATAGGCACAAAAAGAAGGAACAAAGGAATCAGACCTACTATCAGCATAATAAGAAGGTTTTCATCGTCTGTGCGGTTTTTAAAGCTGAATTTGCCGGTAAAAATCTTCTTGATAATTCCGCCGAAAGCTTTGATAAGTCTGAAAATAAGCTTGTAATAAAAGGCGCAAACTGCCACAAGAGTGCCAAGATGAAGCATTACGTTAAAAAACAGATTTCCTTCACCTGATATACCTGTAAAATGCTGAAAAATGTTAAGGTGACCGCTGCTGCTGACAGGTAGAAACTCAGTAAGTCCCTGCACAATACCCTGCAAAGCGGCAAGTATGTAATCGTACATAAATTAACCCTCCGTATGTATAACCCCCTGAGGGGTTTTATTGCTTATCAATCATGTCGTAAAGAGTGTCCATAGCCTCAGAAAGTGTCCCCACCGAATCAATCAGCCCTTCATCTACAGCTTCTTTGCCTTCTAAAATGGTACCGATATCCATAACCAGCTCACCGGTATTAAAAACCAGCTCATTATAGCGACTTTTTGAGATATTGGAATTATCCGACACAAAAGTGGTGATTCTGTCCTGCATTTTTCTGAAATATTCAAAGGTCTGAGGAGCTCCTACGGTAAGTCCGGTTGTACGCACAGGATGCACTGTCATAGATGCACTCTGAGCGATAAAGCTCTTTTTTGATGCTACCGCCAAAGGAATACCAATAGAATGACCGCCTCCAAGAACAATAGATACAACGGGCTTTTTCATTCCTGAGATAACCTCGGCAATGGCAAGACCTGCCTCTACATCGCCACCGCAGGTATTAAGAAGAATCAGAAGTCCGCTGATTCTGTCGTCTTCCTCAACAGCTACAAGCTGAGGTATTACATGCTCATACTTGGTGGCTTTGTTTGATTGGGGCAAAATATAGTGGCCCTCTATTTGTCCCACAATAGTGAGGCAATGAATTATGACACCGTTTCGGTTTACCAAGACCGAGCCCGTTTCGTTAATCTGCTCGGTAGTTGTTTCTGAAACTGGAGAATTGTCTATATCTGCACCTTCATTTTCAGAAGGATTTCTGATATAAGAATCATCCTCGTTAACAATATTACATTTATCAGATTTACTCATAAAAATACACCTCAAAGGGTAGTATTCCACTTAGAAAGCTGATAATGTATATATATTGTTTATTATATCATTTTAGCCTTAATTCTTCAAGTTTATTTTATAATTCTTTATTACAATATTGTTTCTGAAATTTATGATAATATTAAGTAGTTACTTTATATTAGAGGTGCTAAAATTTGAATACTACAGTATATTTGATTATCATTGCTGTTTTAATTGCTATTTCAGCTTTTTGTTCTTGTATTGAAACTGCTTTTTCATGTGCAAGCAACATAAGGCTAAAAAAGTATGCGGATGCAGGCAACAAAAAAGCAAAAACAGCTCTTTATATCATAAACAACTATGATAAGGCATTGACCGCTATCCTTATTATGAACAACATCGTAAATTTAGGATGTTCTTCTCTTGCGACAGTTGTCTGTCTTGAGCTTTTCGGTGATTATGGTGCAGCTATATCTACCGGTGCAACTACATTATTGGTTCTTACCTTTGGCGAGATCATTCCAAAATGTCTCGGCAAAGAAAAAAGCGACTCTATATCTATGGCAGTTGCAAAAATTCTTAAAATTTGCATGGTTGTGCTTACACCCTTTATTTTTGTGTTTTCTAAAATCAAAACACTTGCACTTAAGCTTTTCAGAGTTAAGCATGATGACACAACCGTTACCGAGGACGAGCTTAAGATTATTGTCGAGAGCATTGAGGAGCAAGGCGTTTTAGAGGAACAGGAATCACTGATGGTTCGCTCTGCTCTGGATTTTGACGAGAAAACCGCTGAGGAAATCCTCACTCCCAGAGTAGATGTTATATCTATTGATATTGACGAATCTCAGGAAAATATCACAAACATTATCCGTACACAACGTTTCTCAAGAATCCCCGTATACAAAGGCACTGTGGACAATATTGTAGGTATTCTTCACAGCTGGGATTATATGGACGCTATTATCAACGGCGAAACACCTGACCTTGAAAAGCTGATTATCAAGCCTGAGTTTATTTTCAGAACTCAGAAGCTTTCAGCAATTCTGGCAAACTTCCGCAAGAAAAAGCTACATATTGCCATTGTTACTGATGAATACGGCGGTACTCTGGGCATACTTACGATGGAAGATTTGCTAGAGGAAATTGTAGGCGAAATATGGGATGAAGACGAAGAAATAGAGCAGGAATTCACTAAGATTTCAGATACCGAATATAAAGTAAGCGGCGATATGGAGCTTGAGGATATGCTGGCTCTTTTCGACAAAAATCTCTCAGACATTGACTCCGACAGTATTACAGTTGGTGGCTTTGTATTCGAAAACTTCGGTACTGTTCCCAAAGCAAAAGAAGAATTCGAGCGTGACGGACTTAAGTTTAAGGTAATAAAAGTTAAAAACCGCAGAATTTTCAGTGTAAATGTAAAGGCTACAGAAACTCCTGCAAAAGATGAAGATTAAAAACGAACCCCCGACCAAATTGGTCGGGGGTATTTTTGAGTATAATTAATTTTTTATCAGATTAATAGTTCTCAGCCTTGATCATGAAGTATGCCTGGGGATGGAAGCATACGGGACATACCTTGGGAGCTTCTGTGCCAACAACGATGTGACCACAGTTGCCGCATTCCCAGATAACGATAGAGCCTTTCTTGAACACTTCACCCTTCTGAACGTTCTCAAGAAGCTTGCGGTATCTTTCCTCGTGAGTCTTCTCAACCTTTGCAACAGCCTCAAACTGAGCTGCAATAGCGTCGAAACCCTCTTCCTTAGCTTCTTTAGCAAATGTTGCGTACATATCTGTCCACTCGTAGTTCTCACCGTCTGCAGCAGCCTCGAGGTTCTCAGCAGTTGTGCCGATACCGTTTAAGTGCTTGAACCAAAGCTTTGCATGCTCTTTTTCGTTATTTGCTGTCTGCTCGAAAAGCTCAGCAATCTGATTGTAGCCTTCTTTTCTTGCCTTGGAAGCAAAGTATGTGTACTTGTTTCTTGCCTGGCTCTCGCCTGCAAATGCTGCCATTAAGTTAGCTTCTGTTTTTGTGCCTTTTAAATCTTTCATTAGTATTAGCTCCTTTTATTTTGTAAATTAGTAATCATTACTGATTTAGTGTGATTTAATTATAACTCAATTCTTTGAGTTTGTCAACTATTTCGTGCTTTTTATACAAACAATTTATTGCACAGAGCATAGCATTTGCCGACAAGTATGTGGGCAAGCCTAAACTCTCGAGTAGACTTTCGCGGATTTTTGCAGAATTTTCTCTGCCTGAAAGCCCCAGCTCATATAAATCCATTTTAGTGATTTCCTGCTTTTTTTCGGGTTTTTCTTCGCCCATAATCTCTGCACCGCATCTTCTCAGTGCATCGGCAATAACCTCGCCGCTTAAACCCTCAACACCCAACAACCCTTCTTTTGAGGGAGCATTTTTTCTTTTTTCCACACCTTTAATCAGCGGAACATAGCATTGTTTTATTTTGCTTTTGTCTGCTATGCCGTTGAGAAAAGAGCGTATCACCTGCCCGGCTCTGTCGGGGTCTGTCATCAGGATTATGCCGTTTTTCTGAGCTATCTCGCGGATTAAAAACTGCTTTTCTTTGTCGGCAAAAACCCTGAATCCTTCGGTAGTAATTATGGGTGAGGAGATAAACTCTCTTAGCTTCATAAGGTCGTATTTACCCTCAACAACTATGGTTTCCTTAAGCTCAAGCATACTGTCGCTCCTTGTTGGCAATAAGCAGAAGCTTTGCAATAAGCTTTTGAACCTCTGCTTCTTCGTTGAGAGTAACGGTGTTAAGCCTTGCGCTAAGCTCAAGAATTTCCGTCATACTTTCACGGATGGCATTGGTAGAAAGTCTTTCAGCCTTGGTTCTGATTTTGGAAAGTACCCAGGAACGGGCTCCGTATTTAAAAAACTCGGCGGTTTCCTTCATGTCGCCACCGCTCTCGGTGGTTACACGGGCTCTGTAAATATCAATATAAGACATGCCTAATAGTCTTACTACAGTTCTGGGCTCTTCTTTCAGCTCGAAAAGCTTGTGAAGCATGGCGTATGCTTTTTCAAGATTACCTAAAATCACATAATCCATCAAATCAAAAATCCTTGCCTCAAGCTTTTTGACAACCACTTTTTCTACATCTTCAACTACGATTTCTTCTCTGTCCCCTGTGTACGCAATAAGCTTGTCCAGCTCGTTTTTGAGGACCTGAAGATTTGTGCCGCAGTAAAAGATAATCTTGCTGGCTGTTGGCAGGCTCAGCTTTTTGCCTGATTTATCCGCCCATTTTGCCAGTTGATGCTCCAGAGCCACAGCATCACGCTGATTTATCTCGTATACATCGGCTTTTAATTTCACCAACAAGTTGCAAAATGATTTGAACTTGTTTTTGTTATTATCTGAATTTTTCTGCGAAGTATCCAGAGTAGGCATAGAAAAAATCAACGCAGTTGTATCGGGTACTGAGGACAAAATAGTTTTGAGTGCTTCATAATCAGCTTCGTCCAATTTATTGACGTCCAAATCATAAACAACCACACAGTTGAACTGTGCCATAAAAGGAACAGCCGAAACCGCTATGTTAAGGCTCTGCATCTCAAACTCTTTCGTAAATTCATGAAAAGCAAACTCATCGGGAACCTCGCCTGCAATTTTCTTTACGAGCAAGGCTGTGTAGTGCTTGATAAGGTACTTTTCGTCACCGAAAACCATATATATATTATTATATTTTTTTGAAGTAATATGCCCTTTAAGGCTTTTTTCATCCAAATATGCCATAGTTTCAACCTGCAATATCCAATATTATAGTATCATCAACCGTATGAGTCTCGAATTTTCTGTCGCTGAAATAATCAATAACGCTACTCTTATCAAGAGATTTTCCATTTACAACAAGAGTTTCAAATTCAAGCTTGTCCATATTATCAACAAGTCCTGTGGTAACAAGAATGTCCGGACTAAGCCATTGGGACGGAATTGTGTTTATATCTCCCGAAGATGGCAGACACAAGACATCTTTCTCTCCATAACAAAAATAGGTATACACTGATTCATCGACACAGAGCATATATAAATCCACACAACCCCAGTGATTCTCGCTGAAGGTGGTGATGGGTTTATCCGTCTTATTCAGTGTGGGCTCTGAATTTATATCCATAAAACCTACATCGTTATCATACACCAAAACACGGTCATAGTCAAACTTATCAAGTATTATTTCTGCTTTATCTTCTGCGTTATTATCCGAAGATGATACCACCATAAGCTGATTATGAGAATACATCCCCTCGAGAGTTTGGTTGATTCTCGAATATGTAAATTTGTCTTTTGTGCAGCTTATGAGGATATTTCCGCTTTCTTTACTTAGGAGTATGCCATATCCATTGTATGAGGGGAAAATATGCAGACTCAGTGTGTTACTGCTGAGAACAGTGTGTCCTGCCATACCGAACACCAGCAAAGAGAACGACACCACTAAGCAAATAATATTAAGTCCTTTGCCGTGTTTGCGGATATTATATGCAACAGCAAATATCAGAACATAGACAATAACCCAGACCACAACAAATTTATATCCTGCACTAATATAAGCAAAGGGCAGTGACGCCATAACATCAGCCGTACCAAGAATAAACCTGCCCAACATATCTGTCACAAATGCAACAATATCCCCAACCATACCTAAGAAAGGAATAAAATGAAAGCATAGACACAACACCGTAAGTATTATGAAAAACTGAATTGTAGGTAAAACAATCAGATTTGATATAAGCTGAACCAAAGAAACTTTTCCGAAGAAAACAAGCACAATAGGCAAGGTGGCAAGGATCGCGGTAAAGCTGCAGGAAAACAGAGCTATAAAATAACGGATAACTTTATTTATAACTTTGGTTATTCTCTTTTGCGGGTCTTTTATGCAAAGCTTTTCTTTGAGGAATTTTTCGCACCTCATACCAAAAGCAGTAATTCCAAAAGTATCCGAAAAAGAAAGCAGAACACCTATGTCCCCTACAATGTAAGGATTAGGCACACAAAGAATAAGTGCTGCCAAACCTAAGGAATTGACAGAGTCACTTATGCGGTTGAAAACTCGCCCGGCAATCAACACAAACAGCATAATCGCGGCACGGATTGAGGACTTGCCAAATCCCGTCAGACACAAGAAAAACAAAACAATAAACACGGTAATAACTGAATTTATGTATTTATTCCTGATGAATTTTCCGAAAAAGCGATTATAAAGCATTGTAATTATTGAAAGATGAAGCCCCGAAACCACCACAATATGAGTCAGACCTGCACGTCTTAAGCTTATGACAGTCTCATCGCTGAAGCCTGTATCATCGCCCAACAATATTGCTGATGCAAAAGCGGCATTATCATAGTCAAGTTCAAGATACAAAGACGACCTCAGCTTATCTCTAAGGCTCACAATTTCCCCATACAGATTCCATGAATCGGAAGGTATGATTTCAATTTCCTCATTTTCATAAATATTAACAGACAAATACTCTCTGTCAGCAAGAGAACCGCTGTAGTTGGCTTTATTTACCATACTTTTAAAAGAAATCTTGTCACCTATTTCACAAACAATGGCTTCTTCTGAGCATAAAGATATTTTTACATCTGCTTTTTCGTTATCTATAAGCTCACCTGTTACACTATAGAAATAAACACCATTCTCATAAACGCCTTCGTCATCAATGGTAGCCACGATACTGTGCTCTTTGTCACTGTACTTTTGGACAATGGGTTGTACATGAAAATTTGTATATACCGAAAACAAAGTAACACCGATAAACACTACCGAAAAGAACACAGTAAAGGTTTTTACTTTTCTGAGTTTTTTAATAAATAAGCTCACCGCTATACCTAAGACTGCAAGAATTATCATCACAAGGCTCGCGGTGTTTCCCAGATAAAAACAGACCGCCAGCACAACTATAAGAGTCAAACCTATAAGTGCTAACGGTCTTTTCATTTAAATCAAGCCTTCTTATTTAAAAAATAAAGGAAGTTTTTCAAGGAAAATAATATCGTCTCTGTCTGCGGCATCACCCTCTGCAAGAACTGCAGCCTTGCCAACAACATTGGCGCCGCATTTCTCAGCAAGCTCCTCAAGCGCCTTTAAGCTTTCGCCTGTGGAAATAACATCATCTAAAATAAGAACTCTCTTGCCCTTAAGCTCCTTAACTTCGCTTTCGCCAAGGTGGAGAGTCTGCTGGTTTTTAGTAGTGATAGATGTCACCGAAACGCTAATGGGGTTACGCATATAGACCTTAAGTCCTTTTCTTGCCACAATAAACTTTCTGCAGCCTATTCGTGCAAACTCATAAGCAAGAGAAATACTCTTAGCCTCGGCAGTAAGCACAACATCATGCTCAGGACAGATTTTGAGAAGTGCCTCGGCACTTTTCTCGGTGATTTCAACGTCATTGAAAAGGATAAAAGCCGCAATATCAAGATGCTCATTAACCTCGAACATCTCAAGCTCACGCTCAACCCCTGCAATCGTCATTTTATAAGTACTCATACCCTTGTCACCTCAGTTAAGCTTCTCAGAAAGTTTCTCGCCGCCGATAAGGTGGAAGTGAATGTGCTTAACAGTCTGAGCACCGTTTTCGCCGCAGTTGTTTACGATTCTGTAGCCATCCTCAAGACCTGAAAGCTTAGCAATATGAGGGATCTTTGTGAAGATGTATGCGATAATGTCAACATTATCTTCAGTAATATCGTCAGCACAGCTTAAGATGTGCTCTTTTGGAATAATTACATTATGCACAGGTGCACAAGGATTGATATCCTTGAAAACAAGGATTTTCTCGTCCTCATAAACCTTATTTGAAGGAATTTCCCCTGCTACTATTTTACAAAAAATACAGTCCATATTTCATTTCTCCTGTAAACTCAAAGTTATTAACTATATTTTACTACAAAGAAATAACCAATTCAAGCATTTAATCTGATTTTATACAAAACAAAAGGAAGCCTTTTCTCTAAGACTTCCTCTCTTTTTCATTATGCTTCTTTTTTCTTGGCTTTGATTTTCTTTTCTTCGCCTTTTAAAATTCTCTTGATGTTTTCTTTGTGCTTGATAATTGCAAACAAACCGATAATAAAAACAAGGAAAGTTGTAACAATTACAAATACAAAGTTATGAGGGTCCAAAGTATCAAGAGAAGGCTTATACATAAAGAAATAAGTAACTACAAAACCCCATGGACCCATAAAGATACCTGCTATGATAGAGCTTAAGGAAATAATACGGCTGATAACAAACACAATAAGGAATGTTCCCAGCACCATAAGGAAAAGTCTCCAATCAACCACTGCAAGCATAGCAGCAACAGTAACTACACCTTTTCCGCCCTTAAAATTAAAGAATATCGGAAAACTATGGCCGATTACACAACAAAGGCCTGCCAGAAGCATTGTGTAGTACATAAACTCTGTCTTCATTGATGAGCCATCTGCTACACCTGCCACAGGCAGGAATGTAATCAGAAGTCTTGCTGCGAGCACAGAAATGATTGCTTTCAAAAAGTCAAACACAAAGGTCATAACCGCAGGAACAACACCGACACATCTGAGCACATTTGTAAAGCCCGCATTACCAGAACCGAGAGTTCTGATATCCTGCTTTTTTACAACACGTGTAAATACAACGGCAAAATTGACGCTGCCCAGAAGATATGCAAATACTGCAAGTAATAAAAGGCACCACCAATAATTCTGAAGATAAAAAGTAAAGGTATTCATTTATTTATCTCCTCTTTCGCGAACAATAATTCTTATGGGTGTACCCTCAAGGCCAAAGGTCTCTCGAATACGATTTTCTAAATAACGCTGATAAGAAAAATGGAAAAGCTGGGCGTTATTGCAGAAGAATACAAAGGTAGGAGGTTTTGTAGAAGGCTGTGTTGCATAGTAAATCTTAAGTCTTCTGCCTTTATCGGTAGGAGGCTGAACACGAGTGGTTGCCTCAGCCAAAAGCTCATTTAAAATACCTGTCTTTATACGCATTGCGTTTGTATTTGCAACATATTTGATAAGCTCAAAAAGACGGTCTAAACGCTGACCTGTTTTTGCAGAAATGAAAATTGTAGGAGCATAAGACATAAAACCAAATTCTACATCAAGATTCTTTCTGAACTCGTTCATAGTTTTATCATCTTTTTCGATAGCATCCCATTTATTCACTGCGATTATGCATCCCTTACCTGCCTCATGAGCCATACCTGCAATTTTGGTATCCTGCTCTGTGGGGCCTTCCTCGGCATCAATCATAATAACACAGACGTCACATCTGTCAATTGCCATCTGGGCACGGATAATGCTGTACTTTTCGATAGCATCGTCTACTCTGCTCTTGCGTCTGATACCTGCGGTATCGATAAAAGTAAACTCGCCATGAGCGTTTTTAACCTTAGAGTCGATACTGTCGCGGGTTGTACCTGCAATATTGGAAACAATACATCTCTCCTCGCCTGTAATGCGGTTTACAAGAGA
>SVOS01000013.1 GCA_015066245.1 Oscillospiraceae bacterium | reverse complement strand
GCTTGGCAGTACTAATAGGTCGAGGGCTTGACCACATAACTTATTTAGTTATCTCTTGGTCTTACCCAATCTCAACTACGCTCTTATCTCTACACTTTATTCAGTTTTCAGGGTGTATATCACAATGAAAGTTAACCTCAGAGTTTAGGCTCTGAGGTTTTTTATTGCTAAAAATATGCCTGCAAACTACTAAGCGTTTACAGGCTGAAAATATTATGTGATTACAGGTTTTTAGTGCAGAAAACGGCAAGCGGACAAGTGTCGCATTTGGGGTTTCTGGCGGTGCAGGTTTCTCTGCCGAAGAGTACGAGTCTGTGACAGAAGTCGTTGCTTTCTTCGGGGGGCAGGAGAGCTTTGAGGATTCTTTCGATTTTTGATGCATCCTTTTCGTTGTGCAGACCTAATCTTTTGGTAATGCGGATACAATGTGTGTCCACAACAACGGCAGGCTTGCCGTAAACATCACCAACGATTAGATTTGCGGTTTTTCTGCCTACACCGCTGAGGGTTGTCAGTGCTTCAATAGAATCAGGCACCTTAGAATCAAAGTGTTCTCTCAGCTGTTGAGCCATTTTTACCAAATCCTTGGCTTTTGTCTTATAAAGGCCGCAGCTTTTGATGTATTCTCCCACTTCTTCCACGTCAGCATCAGCGAAGTCATCGACTCCTTTGAATCTTTGAAAAAGTGCTGGTGTTACCATATTAACTCGAGCATCGGTGCATTGTGCAGAAAGTCTGGTGGCAATCAGCAGCTCAAAGGGGTCAGAGTATTCAAGTGAACAGATGGCGTCTGGATATAATGATTTAAGAGTTTCTACTGCTTTTAAAGCTATTTCATGTTTTGTCATAATTATCAACTTCTTTTTCGTTCTTATTATTTATTAAAAGTCAAAAATTGGCAATAAAAATAAAAAATAACCACTATATTTTATGATTTATATGTGCTATACTATTGCCATGTTAAGAGACCATTTCATTATGAAAGGAATATGGTTATGTTTAAAAACTACATTTTTGACCTCTATGGAACACTGATTGATATCAGAACCGATGAGGAAAGCGATGCCCTTTGGGAAAAAATGGTGATGATTTATGGCTATAAGAAGTGCCATTACTCCGTTTTTGAAATTCGCAGGCATTATCAGGAGCTTTGTGCAAGAGAGAAAGCAAGAGTTAAGGAAGAATTTCCCAAGCGTACAAATGTTGACTTTGATCTGAGAATTGTTTTCAGAGAGCTTTACGAGATCAAGGGCTACATCCCCAGCGACGAGGAAGTTGATCTGACAGCAAGCTTTTTCCGTTGTACATCCACAAAGTTCATCAAGCTTTATGATGGTGTTCTTGATTTTCTTGATTCCCTCAAAAAGAAGGGCAAGAAGATTTATCTTCTCTCTAATGCCCAGCGTAGTTTTACTGTACCTGAGCTCAAGATGATGGGTCTTTATGACTACTTTGACGGCATATTCATCAGCTCTGATCAGTGCGTAAGCAAACCCAGCGTGGACTTTTTCGATGCACTTTTCAAAAAGTACAAGCTTAAGAAGATTGAGTCTGTTATGATTGGTAACGACTTTATCTCCGATATCAGCGGTGCATACAATTTTGGCATCCGCAGTCTTTACATCCATCAGGAGATTTCTTCTCCCATTACCGGCAAGCTTTTAAGTGACTGGGCTATTATGGACGGCGACTTCAGAAAAGTTAAACCTTTGATTTTAAGATAATTATTGCTCCCCGTAAAAATGCGGGGAGCTTTTTGTTATGCCTTGGGTTTAACTTTTGAATCCTCTTTGATTTCGATGTTGTATATCTTTTTGACGGACTTAGCGTTTGCCACAATGACAGCGAAAAGAGCGATAAGATTTATTACATTGAATGCGGAGATTATAAAACGTCCGTGAATGAACTCGCCTAAAATACCGGAGAGTACCTGTCCCAGAATGTTACCTGCGGCAAAAAGCATTTCAAAAAAGCTGATGAAACGTGCTCGCTTTTCGTCAGAAACGTAGGCTTGTGTGGTTGAAAGGCGGATGTTATATACTGCAATGGACAAAAGTCCGGTTAGTAGACAGCAAAGCATAATAAATCTTGCAGGAAGATAGAGCATTGTCATATCAAGAATACCAATCAGCACACAGCAGATTACAGATATTGTAAATCTCATTTTGTGGCTGTATTTGAGCTTGTACTGAATTGTGCCGCCCAATAGTCTTCCGATAACACCAAAAGCCATTACAAAGGTATAAAGGGTAGCTGTGTCGTTGCAAAGATACTCAAATATTCCCTGAAGCCAATCTCCGAATGCACCCAAATGCTTCAGCAGTGAGAATAAAAGCGGAAACTGCCTTTCTCCGCCTGCAAAATGGTCGGTAGCACTTCTGAAAAAGGGCAGTGCCAGAGTTCCGTATGCACCTGAAGCAAAGTTCATCACGCAGAAATATATTGTAATGGCGAATAATCCCTTGTCTTTTGAGGTGTAGCGAAAGCCTTCTTTGATATCTTCTTTATAAGAGGAGAAAGTAACCTTTTTCTCCTCGGCACTGATGTGCCCTTCAGGGCAGTCAATGTGAGTTTCGAAAATTGCGGCAGTGAGGAATGCTACAACATTGAAAATAAACAAAGGAGCAGCTGAGCCGAAATTATAGTAGATAAGGGATGCTACGGGAATCATGGTAAGAGCAAGAGGCTGAATCATAGAAGATACAGCGTAGGCACGTGAGTAAACGTCTCTGGAAATTGTATTGGGGAAAAGCGAATTGAACGCAACCTCGTAAATGCCGTTAATGCTGCCTACGATAAGTACCAATATGAGGAATAACCAGTAAAAATTCCACTGCATAAACAGTATCAGAAATATTATGCCATAAAGAAATGCTGACGTAAAGTCGAGGGTGTAGATAACTCGCTTGCGAGAGAATCTGTCCATATATGCGCCTGCAAACATGGAGAACAGCATCTTAGGCAGATAAAAGGATACCGTAAATACAGAGAACAGAAATACGGAGCCTGTCATATCAAATATCATCAGACTGATTATGTAGCCGGACACGGAATTGCCCAGCATAGAAACAAAAGAGCCTAAAGTAAGAATGGTAAAGTTCTTACTCCAGAGCTTGGGGCTTTTGGTTTTAGTTTTCATAGCTTGCTCCATAAAATATAATATCTTATTATATCACATTTTACAGAATGTTTCAATATGGCTATGGCTTATGTGTTATAGTTAATATTGGAAGAAAAAAATCCGAGTCAGATTAGCAGAAGATTTTTTGTTAAAATCGTAATTCAGAATTAATGGCTGACGACATTGAATATAAATGCTCGAAAACCCGCATTGTTACAAGGATTCTCTTGTGGGTAGAGTTGCAAATATTAAATTCTACTGCACAAAATTTTCAGGAGAGTAGAAATTTTGACAGTAGGTTGCCTATTGTGTAGCTAAAATATATACTGTAAAATGGAAAAATAAATACACGGAGGAAATTATGAGCGAATATGTAATCAGTTGTTGTTCTACAGCAGACCTTGACGCAGAAAAATTTGATAAACTTGGTGTAAGATATATCTGCACAACTTTCAGACTTGGCGATACTACTTATGACGACGATCTGGGTAAAACCATTACATACAAAGAATTCTACAAGGCAATGGCAGACGGTGTTATGACATCCACAAGCCAGATCAATCAGGATGAGTTCAAGGATTACTTTAAGACAATTCTTGACGAAGGTAAAGATATCCTTCACATCGGACTTTCTACAGGTCTTTCCGGCACATTTAACTCTGTACGTCTTGCTGCTGAGGACTTACGCCAGCAGTACCCCGACAGAAAGATTATAATTGTTGATTCACTTGCTGCATCTTCAGGCTACGGTCTTCTTATGACTAAGGCATCTGAGCTTAAAGCACAGGGAATGGACATTGAGACACTTGCAAAATGGCTTGAGGACAACAAGCTTAACCTCCATCACTGGTTCTTTACAACCGACCTTACCTATTTTGTAAGAGGCGGCAGAGTTTCCAAGGCTTCCGGATTTATCGGCGGTGTACTGGGAATTTGTCCTCTCCTTAACGTTAATGACGAAGGAAAGCTTATTGCTCGTTCTAAGATCAGAGGTAAAAAGAAGGTTATCCCCGAAATCGTTGAGCGAATGAAGGAGCATGCAGCAGATGGTCTTGAATATAGCGACCGTTGCTACATCAGTTGCTCTGATTGTTTTGAGGATGCAGATATGGTTGCAGAGCTTGTAGAAGAAGCTTTCCCCAAGCTTAAGGGCAAGGTTGAGATTTTCAACATCGGCACAACCATCGGCTCTCATACAGGTCCCGGCACAGTTGCTCTGTTCTTCTGGGGCGACCAGAGAGTGCGCTGATTAAATTCTTAATGAGATAATTTTGAGAGTTTATTATATTTATTACTTTAAATATATACAAAGCCTTTTGCAAAGTTAATCTTTGCAAAAGGCTTTTTTGTTGGCTTTTCCGATATTGGTTTTATTATTTGGTGTCGTTCCTAAAAGCTCATCGGCTGAAATATTGTAAAACTTACAAAGTGTGATGATGTGCCTTAGGGGTATTTCATTTGCTCCTCGCTCATAACGAGCATACATTGTTTGCGAAGTACCAAGAATTTCTGCAATCTGAGCTTGGGTAAGGTCATTATCTTCTCTAAGCCCTCTAAGAATTACTAATAGTTGTTGCACTAAATCACCGCCAATTCACTTATACAAGTGTAGCATAGTAAACTTATTTACTATTGACTTTAGTAAATAAATTTACTAGAATAATCGTTAGGATATGTAATAGTACGAGTTGGAGTGATATAAATGCTCTTTGTCAAAGCGAGCAAAAAGCATATTAATGATGCATATAAGAAAAAATTATTAAAAGCTGTGCGAAATACAAATCAAGTCAGCAGAGCGATTATAATATGCTCGGATGGCATAGCACTATTTGATGACAGCATGGATTTGCTTTTAGATATTTATTATGAAGACTTAGGGTTGAATAAAATAAAAAAAATAAACCATATAAGAGTATTGGCAAAGTTTTTTAAGCAATACAATGATGAAATATATTACACACTTAGCAAATTGGATGAAATGATTCATCGAAGAAACTGAAAATAAAACACCAAATATTTGATTTTTGTTTACTTTTTGGTGATTTTATGTTATTATAAAATCTCAGTGTAAATTAAAGGTGCCTTATCGGTAAAAATATTTGTAAAGGGTGTTTTAAGATGGCAAAAAGCAAGGGAGTAAAATCCTCAGCAAAAAGCAATAAAAATACACAGCAAAAAGAGAAGATAAAGCTTTCTCACGTTATCATATCACTTCTTGCAAGCTTTGCATTTTCTTTTAGCTTTTTGGTAGTAGGTCCTCTTAGTTTCTTTTATTCTTCTGCCGAGAACAGAAGTTTTTTTGAGACCAACTATATTTACGAAAAAGATTTAGTGCCTCTGATGCTGGTGGCTGCATTTATTCTTTTTGCGATTTTAGGTGCAATCCTTATTCTTGCCACAAACAAACTTCGCAAGATTATTGTAAGTGTAATTACATGGTTTTTAGTAGGCGGATACATACAGATTGCTTTCTTCAACGGCTGGACCCGCGGCCTTCTGGGCGATGGCAATGCCGGTGCAGTAATTCCTGCTTTTGGTATTCCCAATCTTATTTTATGGTTGGTTTTGGCAGGACTTATTATTGTTCTTCCTCTTAATATGGACAAAGTCTGCAAAAAATTCCCTAAATTCCCTAAGCTTGCCAAGGAAATTGTTTCCAAATACCTTGTTGTATATCTTTTGGTACTTGCTTTTGCGATGCAGGGTGCAGGACTGTTAGAGGTAGTGCTTAATGCGCCCGACGAGAGAAAACCTCAGGCATACCTGTCCACAGATAATATGTTTGATATATCAGAGAATGAAAATGTTGTTGTTTTTGTTGTCGACAGATTCGACATGCAGTATTATCATCAGGTGCTTGATGCAAAGCCCGATTTCTTTGATGATTTCGACGGATTTACTGCTTATACAGATAACATCGCCCTTTATGCACGAACATATCCTGCCGTTACTTCAATGCTTACAGGTGTCGAACACGACATCGAGAGCACCAGAATCGAGTATTTTAAAGATGCTTACAAAGAGTCAAAATTCCTTGACGATATGGCTGCAGGCGGTTATGACGTAAACATATATACATCTGCCTGGTATGTATATGACAACGCCAATGATATGGGAAAAATCAGCAACGCATTTACTACCGACGGTCCCGTACAATTGGACAATCCTATGGGCCTTCTGGGCTCAATGATGAGCTATTCGCTTTATAATTCATGTCCTGACCTTATAAAGCCCCTTTTGGGTGTTTCCACAAACTCTTTTGTAGGTCACGGCTCACAGCATACCAAGGAGCTGGATGGAGAAGCACCTGAGCAGTATGCAATCGATGATGCAAAGGTTTATGAAAGCTTTAAAGAAGAAGGCGTAACTGTCAAGAGTGATAAAAACTTTACATTTATTCACTTAAGAGGTTGCCATTCTCCTTATAATGTTAACGAAAACTGCGAATATGTAGGCGACAACTTCTCTGACCTTGTAAAGCAGACCACAGGTGTGTTCAAGTTTATCAGAGAGTATATTGCAGAGCTTAAGGCAGTGGGCGCTTATGAGGACGCTACTATCATTATCACAGGCGACCATGCAAACCCTGTTTCTGACAAAGATGACGTACAGGCTCCCAGACTTACTGCACTTCTTGTTAAAGAAAAAGGTCAGGCAGGCACTGCATTTAAGGAATCCAAAGCTCCCGTAAGCCAGGAAAACTTTATTCCCACCATTATCAAGTCAACAGGTGTAAAAGCATCCGAGGATTACGGCAAGGCATACTCTGAGATCGGTGAGGGTGATATCACCACAAGAAAGTATCTCTTTGAGAAAACTGTTGACAGCCAGGACCTTGACCAGATTGTTGAGTATGAGATTAAAGGTCCCGCATCAGATTTCAACAACTGGAAGATTAAAGAGCGTCACATTATCGGAAAACTCTATAAGTAAAATGCAAAACTGTCCCTTTTATGCAAAGGGGACAGTTTTTTTGTGACAAACTTGAGGTTTTTTTACAGCAAAACATCTTGACTTTTTGCGGAATTTATCGTATCATAATTCAAATATTTTAATTTTTGTTGAAGGAGAGAGAAATATGGCTATTTATTATCAGGAGCCCTCAAGAACATTCAGCGAGTACCTGCTTATTCCCGGTTATACTTCGGAGGAGTGTATCCCTGCAAATGTTAACTTATCCACACCTCTTGTAAAGTTTAAAAAAGGCGAAGAGTCCGCTATCAAGCTGAACATTCCCATGGTATCTGCAATTATGCAGTCCGTTTCTAACGACACTATGGCAATTGCTCTTGCTAAGGAAGGCGGTATTTCCTTTATATATGGTTCTCAGTCCATCGAGGACGAGGCTGCTATGGTATCTCGTGTTAAGAACTACAAAGCAGGTTTTGTTGTGTCTGATTCCAACTTAAAGCCCGATGACACTCTTGCAGATGTTCTTAATCTTTATGAAATTTCCGGTCATAATACAATGGCTGTTACAGAAGACGGCACACCTAACGGCAAACTTCTCGGTATCGTTACAGGCCGAGATTATAGAGTAAGCCGCATGGAGTCCGACCTTAAGGTTGAGTCCTTTATGACTCCTCTTGAGAAGCTTATCGTAGCTCCCGAGACAACAACACTTAAGGAAGCAAACGATATTATCTGGGAGCACAAGTTAAACTCCCTTCCTATTGTTGATAAAGAAGGCAGACTTATGTATCTTGTATTCCGCAAGGACTACTCTCAGCATAAGGAAAATCCCCATGAGGTTTTAGATGCTAACAAGCGCTATGTTGTTGGTGCAGGTATCAATACACTGGACTACGAAAAGAGAGTTCCTGCTCTTATCGAGGCAGGTGCAGACGTTCTTTGTATCGACTCTTCTGAGGGTTACACCTGCTGGCAGGCAAAAACTCTCAAGTTTATCCGCGACAACTACGGTGACAGCGTTAAGGTTGGCGCAGGTAATGTAGTAGACCGTGACGGCTTTATGTTCCTTGCTGAGGCTGGTGCAGACTTTATCAAAGTTGGTATCGGCGGCGGTTCCATCTGTATTACTCGTGAGACAAAGGGTATCGGCAGAGGCCAGGCTACAGCTCTTATTGAGGTTGCAGCAGCAAGAGACGAATACTTTGAGAAAACAGGTATCTATATTCCTATTTGCTCTGACGGCGGTATCGTTCATGACTATCATATGACATTAGCTCTCGCTATGGGTGCTGACTTCATGATGCTTGGCAGATACTTTGCAAGATTTGACGAGTCTCCCACAAACAAGCTCATCATCAACGGTCAGTATGTTAAGGAGTACTGGGGCGAAGGCTCTAACCGTGCTCGTAACTGGCAGAGATATGACCTTGGCGGCAAGACAAAGCTTTCTTTCGAGGAAGGCGTTGACTCTTATGTAACATACGCAGGTCCCCTTAAGGACAATGTAGCAAAGAGCCTTTACAAGGTTAAGTCCACAATGTGCAACTGCGGTGTTATCAACATTCCCGACTTGCAGAAAAATGCAAAACTCACAGTTGTTTCTTCAACTTCTATTGTTGAGGGTGGCTACCACGACGTAACATTAAAGGTTGCAGGCCAGACAAACTGATTTTGTAAATAATCTCTTGATAAATCAAGGCTTCCCTTCGGGGAAGCCTTTTTTGTTTGAAAAACCAGTGTTTATCAGGGTTTCTACTGAGAGTAGAGTGCGTATTTTGGGAGGTAGAGAGACAAGTCTCAGGGGGTAGAAGCTAAAAGAGGAGGATAGGTTGCCTATATGAGAGGCTGACCATATAATTTGTCTTGTAATTTCAATCAGGAGCGATAGGTATGAGTTTTACAATTATTACAGACAGCGCAGCAAACCTCAAAAAGAGTTTCCTGACTCTTAACGGAATAAAAACAGTAAAAATGCCCTATTTTATAAATGGCGAGGAATTTAACTGTATTGATATTGATAAGTTTGATGATTCGGCATATTACGAAAAAATAAAAGCAGGAACAAAGGTAAGCACATCCCAGGTGAATCCTCATCAGTTTGCAGAAGTATTTGAAGAAGAGCTTAAAAAGGGAAATGACTTAATTTTTATCGGACTTTCTTCGGGAGTAAGCGGTTCCTTTAAAAGTGCAGAAATAGCCAAAGCCGAGCTTGAGGAAATGTACCCCAAGAACAAAATCTATCTTTTGGATAGCCTTGGGGCGGCGTTAGGTATCGGTCTATGCGTATATTACGCCTGTATGTACCGCAAAAAGGGATATTCTGCCGAAAAAGCCTTTGAAAAGCTCAGCGATGTAAGAGACAGACTGTATCAGGTTTTTATTGTTGATGACCTTATGCATCTGAAAAGAACAGGCAGACTCTCAAACGTAAGTGCGGCAGTAGGCTGTGTGCTGGGTATCAAGCCTATACTCAAAGGAAATGCCGAGGGTAGAATTGTAGCCACAGGAAAAATTCGCGGCAGAAAGCCTGCTATCCTTGCATTAGCCGAAAAATGCCTGAAGCTTATTAAAGAGACCACGGTAATAGGCATAACTTATGCAGGTTGCAAAGAGGATGCGTTGATGCTTAAAAAGCTTATCGAAGAAAAAATAACCCCTCAGAAATTTATAATCGAAAAACACGAGCCTGTAACCGGTGCTCACATTGGCCCGGGTGCACTGGCACTTTTCTTTATTGGCGACAAAAATGTCAGAAATATGTAAGGAGAGATAGTTTATGACAAATGTAATGAAAATCAAGAAAACCCGCACAAAACTCTGTGACAGAATTTTACCAAGCTACACAAAGGCAGAGGAAGTGTTCAATATGATATCCCACATTGTGGGAGCGGTATTCGGTGTTGTGGCACTGGTGCTTTGTGTTGTATATTCTGCCGTTAAATCCGACCCTTGGGGCGTGGTGGGCAGCTCTATTTACGGTGCATCTCTGGTGCTTCTTTACACAATGTCCAGCATTTATCACGGCTTGCCTCTTAATATGGGCAAAAAGGTTATGCAGGTTATGGACCATTGTACCATATATTTTCTTATTGGCGGCACTTATACACCTATTCTCTTAAGCTCTATCCGCAAAGTTTCTCCCGGTTGGGCATGGACAATTTTCGGTATTGTATGGGGACTTGCAGCTATGGCAACGGTGTTTACAGCCATTGACCTTAAGAAGTATTCAAAGCTTTCTATGGCTTGCTATATCGGTATGGGTTGGTGCATCGTTATTGCCGGCAAAACCGCAATGGAGGCTATTCCCGTTGAGGGCCTTGTGTGGTTGCTTATGGGCGGAATTGCATACACAGTAGGTGCAGGACTTTATGCCATAGGAAAAAAGAAAAAGTTTTTTCACTCAATTTTCCATATTTTCTGTGTAATAGGAAGCTTCTGTCAATTTGTTTGCATTTTGATGTACGTACTCTGATATTACGCCAAAAGACTTCATAAAAATCCCCCCTGTCCGCGACAAAAGTAAACACGGTGCAGAGGATATAATTTAAGCATATCTGATAAAAAGGAAGTTTAAATTATGGAGTCTTCAAAGGTAAGAAAAAAAGGAAAAACCGAAGCCCTCAGCCTTAAGGATATGGGAAGAAAAATCCTTATGCATATTGTGTATTTTTTGTTGGGGCTTCTGGTATCAAAGGGAGCTGTGCTGGGCAGCCTTGCACCATTTGGTGCAGCGTATGCGGCGTCGGTTCCTTTTTCTTTTTCGCCTGCTGCCTCTTTTGGTGCGGTTATCGGTTACATAATGCTGGGCAGCAGCGACACCTTCAGATATGTTGCGGTAATTATTGCAGTCGGTGTTTTGCGGTGGCTTCTTAATGATATAAGAAAAATCTCGTCAAGTGCGTTGTTTTCGCCGATTGTGGCGTTTGTTCCTATGTTTGCCACAGGCGTTACGCTTTTGTATGTAAGCACAAGCCGTATGACGGATTTTTCAATGTGCCTTATTGAAGCGGTTTCGGCCGCTGCAGGAGCATACTTTTTGTCGAGGACAGCAAACCTCCTCACAACCGCCAGAGTAATCACTTCGTTTTCGAAGCAAGAAATAGCGGTTCTCAGCTTTTCGGGATGTATTCTGGCACTTTCTCTGGGTTCTGTGGCGGTTTACGGAATTTCCTTGGGAAGGATTCTTGCAACCCTCGCCATACTCATGGCGGCAAGATACGGCGGTGTGGGCACAGGAGCCGTCAGCGGTACGGCAACGGGGGTAGTGTTCTCTTTGTCAAGCCTTGACATGGCTTTTCTGGGTGGCGGCTATGCATTTGGTGGACTTATGGGAGGACTTTTCTCCTCTGCAGGAAAAGTAGCGGTCAGCCTTGCTTTTACCCTTTGCAATACCATACTGTCCTTTGCCTCGGATAACCTTGAGATTGTATTGGTGATATTTGCAGAAAGTGCCTTTGCCACGGGAATTTTTATGCTGATTCCCAAAGAAGCGGGCACAAGGCTTAAGACAGCATTTGAGCCGAAAGAAGAACATATAGGTGCGGATGCTGCCAAGCAGAACGTTATTTCAAGGCTTACCTTTGCATCAAAAGCTCTGGATAGTGTGGGACAGTGTGTTTATAGTGTTTCGGAAAAGCTCAGGGCAAAAACCGACGACAGTTTTGACGGGATATTTGCCTATGCGGCAGACTGTGCCTGCAAAAACTGCGGACTTAAAAGCTATTGTTGGCAGAATCAGAGAGACATTACTGCCGATGATTTTCGCAGATTGGGCGAAACCGTGAAAACAGATGGCTTTGTGACGGAAAGAACAGTTGAGAGTGTTTTTGTGAAGAAGTGTTGCAAGCCTAATGACGTAGCAAAGAGTATCAACGAAGGCTACAGAGAATACCTCAGTGCAATAGAGGCAAAAAAGCGTATTACCCAGGTGCGAAGTGCCACCGCTGGTCAGCTGGGGTCGGTGTCAGCTTTGCTTTCTGATTTGTGCGACGAATTCGAAACCTTTGAACACTTTGACACTGCCACCGCAGACCGCTTAAGCGAGTACCTTAGGCGACAGGGATTTGTTGTGAGGGACTGTATATGCCGCAGTGAGCGCAACAAAGGAATGACGGTGGAGCTGGAGCTTAAGCCTCAGGACAAAAAGGAGCTTAGCAAAAGCGAGCTGAGAAAAATCGTTTCTGCTTGTTGCGGTAAAACCTTTGATGCTCCTTGTATCAGCGAAACTGCTGACAGTATAAGGCTTGTATTCTGTCAGCTTGCACGGTTTGATGCGGATATCGGCTCTTCTCAGCACATTGCAGGGGGCAAAGGACTTTGTGGTGATTGTGTAAATTACTTTACGGGAACAACGGGCAATATGATAGCAGTTATAAGCGACGGTATGGGCACAGGCGGCAGAGCGGCAGTGGATTCTACCATGGCGGTGAGTATTCTCAAAAAGCTTACTCAGGCAGGAATCTCCTTTGACAGCTCTCTGTCTGTTATCAACTCGGCACTTATGGTAAAATCTGAGGAAGAAACCCTGGCTACCCTTGATGTTGCCGACATAAATCTTTATAGCGGAAAAACCACCTTGTTAAAGGCGGGAGCCCCCATAACCTTTGTACGCAGATGCGGCAAGGTTATGAAGCGGGAGTCTCCCTCACTGCCTGCAGGAATATTAAGCGAAGTAAAATTTGCAAAATCCAGCCTGACTTTGCACCATGGCGACAGGATTCTTATGGTGTCTGACGGAGCGTTGTTTTCCGAAGATAACTGGATTTGCGAAATGCTTAAAAGCTGGCACGACACAAGTGCAAAGGATTTTGCGTCTTTGGTGGTAAATGAAGCTATAAAACGCCGCAAAGACGGATTTGATGACGATATAACTGCAGTAGCTATAAACATAATTGACCTGACGGCTGCATAAAAATAAATCTCCCTGAGTTTTTCAGGGAGATTTTGTGTGTTATATAGATTAGTTTAAGAGGTCATTTTCTTTAAGCTCAGCTACAAACTTTTCAAGGTCCTTTTTGGCAACAGCTTCATCTACGTCGTATTCTTGAAGCATTGCTTCAAGTACAGATTCAAGGGTATTGTCGCATTCAAATTGTCTCCAGAGAAAAGCACCTGCTTCGTTCAAATTGATCATACCGTTAAATGATGACACGGCATCGCCAACAGGAACAACAACATAGGTATCGGCAACTTTTCTGAGCATAAAATTTTCTTTAATTTTCATATAATCAGCTCCTCAAATTTTGTGTGGTAATTATACACTAAAATTGAGCCCTTGTATATAAAGTGGTATAATCTGTAGCTTTTCTGGTAAAATTTGCACTTTTTTCTTTGTATTTTTTATTTTAATGAATTTACAGTGCCTATAAAGAGAGGAAGGTTGTACTCGTTTTCAACAATCATAAAAAGGAAGGGGCGGTTAAATTCCAGTACAGGAAAGTCAGAATTGTCCATGGCACCGTCTACGGTTACAGTAGTTGCGGCGCCTGCTTTTGTGCCGCTGGGTGTAACTTTAACAAAGCTTTCCTGCAGCACATCAGATACGAAAAGGCCGTCATTCATGGTGAGAGCGCTGAAGTTTGCATCATTTTTGAAAAGAGAATCCATGCCCATTTTCTCAAGGGTTTCTCTGAGCTTTATTTTTGTGCGAAGTTCGAATTGAGGCACGGATGCGATACATCTGTTAAGTCCGCTCTGAGAGCTTAAAAGAGCATTGAGCTTCTGACCTGATAAGGTGCGGATGTATTCGTCAAGACTTACGTCCTCGTTGGGAAGAATAGCAACAAATTTGCAGGGGGTGTTTTTGTAGCTTTTGATAAATCCCTTGGCGTCTGCTGAGGATATAAGCATTTCGTTGCTTGTCATAAAGCTGGCGTTTTCGGCTCCGTTTGTGCCGTTGAAGGTGCCGTCGGAAACGCTTGACTCGTTGTAGGGAGTAACCCAGTCATCCTCGAAAAGAAGGGTATTTACCAACACCATGAGAGTATCATCATCAAGCTCTGACAGTAAATTTTTGATTTCTCCGTCTGTGTGGCTATTAATCCATGAGTTGATACGCTCTGTGCCGTCCTTTGCCAGCTCTGTGCGGTGGACTTCAGCATCGTAGTAATTTACAATTGTCTGAAGATACTGGGATTTAACGGAAAAATTGTCATTGATCCACAAGGAGTTTGAGTCTTTGAGCTTGCCGCCATCCATATTGAGAGAAGTCAAGCGACTGCTGAGATAATGGTGACAGGAGTTAATGTCCGAGATTCTGAGTACATCGCCCATAGCATTTTCGCAGCTTTGCAGGGTTTTACCTGAGGAGCCGTTGGCGCAAAGTGCCATAGCTGTGTAAAGAGAATAAGGAGAGATAACGGTGTTTTTGCCGCTATTTATATTGATAAGCATATTAGCGGCAAAATCGTTATATGCATTTGCAAATTTATCGTAGTTTTCGGGGTGGGTTATTTCGTCCGCATAAAAGTCATACACAGGAATATCGCCTGAGCGGCTATATTCTGCAGTGAGACTTGGATTTTGGCTCTGACAACAACAAAGAGTCACACACATAAGCAAAATTAAAACACAGGCTGAGAATCTGATTCGTTTCATAAAAATCCTCCGAGATTTTGATACTAATATTATAATTGAAAATCCTTGTGCTTTCAACCTTCAAGGAGCTGAATTTTTTGTGAAATACCAATATATGTCAAAAACATCCTCCGGATTTGTGTTTTTACTTATAAGTAAGGGCGAAAAGCTCGTTGTTTTGTGAGATTTACCACTTTATTTTTCAAATGGAATATTGTATTATATGTGTATCAGCGCAAATTAGAAATTACATTTGAACAGGTGAGGATATATGAAATTTTTTGCAACAAGGAGAATGTCAAAACACCTTTCGGTATTTACATGTCTTCTTCTGGTTTTTGCGTTTATGCTCAGTGCCTGCAACAGCAACTCTGCCACCGACAAAGACGGTGCCACCCAGGACAGTGTTGTAGCTACCGAGATTGACACACAGACCTTTGTATTTTCAAGCGGAATCAAAGTTGGCGGTACTGATGTAAGCGGTATGGCATTTGATGAGGCTTTTCAGAAGGTGGAGTCTGCTGCAGAAGCTACTGTAAATGACTTTACTCTGAAAGTTAAAGCCGACGAAAAAGAGTTCAGCTACACCAAAAAAGACTTTAAAATCAGCTTTAATGTTGAAGAAAAGCTGATGGAGGCTGCAAAATTCTGCGAAAGCACAGGATATAGTGCCGAAACTGCCACAGATTTTGCCCTTGAAGTTGTTGTTGACAAAGATTCTGTTATGAAAATTGTCAACGCAATCGCCAAAGAAACCGATGTAAAAGCCGTTGACTCTACTTTTGCCGTTGATGGTGACAGAGTCAATATCTCAAGAGAAAAAGCAGGCAAATCCCTTGATAAGGACGCACTTTGCCAGAAGATTCTGGAAGAAGTCAAGAAGCTTGCAAAGGGAAGCACAAAGACTGCAACAATCGAAGCAGTGGTTAACGAGGTTGAGCCTAAGCGTCACTATGAGGATTTTGACGGCACAATCAAGCTTATTGCATCATATAATACATACTCTACCAACACCCCTAACGGCAACCACAACATGAATCTTGCACTTGAGTCCTGCGACGGTTCTGTTATTGAGCCCGGCGAGGTTTGGTCTTTTAACGAGTGCACAGGCAACTCTAACCTTACATCCTTAGGATATCTTCCTGCTACTGTTATTATCAACGGCAAGTTTGAAGAAGGTGTAGGCGGCGGACTTTGTCAGGCAAGCTCCACTATTTACAATGCTGCTCTTCTGGCAAATATGGTGATTGAAGAAAGATACTGTCACCAGTTCCAGTCCTCTTATGTTCCTGCAGGCAGAGATGCCACCATCGACTATCCTTACCTTGACCTTAAGCTTTCAAACCCCACTGATTATCCCATGTATATGCAGTGCTATATGGAGGGTACAGAGCTTACAGTAAATATCTACGGTTGGGATGACCCCTCTTTTGACGAGATTGAGATTGAAAGCTATGTTTACGGAGCAACAGAAGAAGGATACAGAGCAGCTGCCACAAGAGTTTATTATCTTGACGGCAAGGAGGTAGGCCGCGAGGAGCTTCATTCTTCATGGTATGATTATCCCAAGGAAGAAACCTCCACAGCAGCCACAACTGCACCTAAGCCTACAAAGCCTAAGGAGCCCAAACCCACAAAGCCTAAGGCTACTGACCCCAAGGAGACAACACCTAAAGTAACCCAGCCTGCAACAACAGTACCTTCTGTTACGGTTCCCTCTACAGTGGTTTCTGACCCTGTTGAGCCCACAACCGCAAAGCCCCAGGCTACTTCTCCAACATCTCAGAACAACGAGCAGATTGAAACTGCTACAGCTCATTATTAAATCATAAGCCGCCTTCCTGGCGGCTTATTTTTGTTTACAGGACTTGACAGCAGTAGAATTTTGGCATAAACTTGAATCGGTGATAAATTATGAGCAAAAAATTAGGATTGGTTTTAGGTTCGGGCGGTGCAAGAGGTGTAGCCCATATAGGCTTTATGAAAGCCCTTGAAGAAGCAGGAATCACACCTCAGTGCATTTCGGGCAGCTCGGCAGGCTCGTTGGTGGGTGCTTGCGTGGCAAGCGGAATGACCGCCGACGAAATTATGAAAGAGGTCAGAAACCTCAAGGTTAATGAGGTGCTTTACGGTGTGCCTAACTTTAACCGCAGCGGACTTTTTTCGACCCGAGGCATCCACAGAAAGCTTAACTCCTTTTTCAGACGTAAGCGAATCTGCGATTTGAATATTGATTTTTGCTGCGTTGCCACAAATCTGAGAAGTGGAGAGAGCAAGGTTTTTTCGGGCAGACATTTTGTTGTGCCTGCCACTATTGCAAGCTCTTGTATACCTGCACTTTTTGAGCCCGAGGTTATCGGCGGTGTGCAGTATATCGATGGTGGAGTTGCATCCCGTCTGCCTATAGAGGCCATAAAGCGTTTTTCGCCTGATGTTATAGTGGCGGTGGATGTATTTGCTGAGAGCAAGATAGAGCATGACTATCCCACGGCACTCAGCGTGCTTTCACGAGCTATTGACATAATGGACAGAAACTACACAGCCGCAAAAGCAAAAGAAGATGCTCCCGATTTGCTTGTTACACCCGATTTAGGTAACATGTCCCAGTATACCTTCAAGGATTTAGAGTTTGCCTATCGTCAGGGCTATAAAGCAGGCAAAGAAAATATTGAGAATATCAAACATCTTTTGACCTGATAAAATTATCCCGCCTTCTATGGCGGGATTTGTTTTTTTGCAAAGTTTTACTAAGGCTCAACTGCCCAACGTGGCAAAGGGCAGGGCGGTGACTCCAAGGGGACAGAGTCACCGCCCTTTTTTGAAAAAGCCCTATAGCCTTATAAGGTTTTTTACTTTTTATTGATTATTCTGTGATACCTGCAAGGTGTTTCTGAATTGCCGTTGCATCACGGATGTTAAGCTTTCCGTCGCGGTTAAAGTCGGCTATAAATTTTGGAGCATTTTCAGTTTCTTCATAACCTTCAATGAGATTATTGAATATTGTAACCAGATTTGCAAGATATTTCTGAATTACAGTAGCATCTTTGATGCTGAGTTCATTATCGTTGTTGACATCTCCAATAAGTTTTCCATAGTTTTTATCAGTAAACAATTTATATACTCCGGGGATATTTGCATCATAAGCATCTTCAAGAGTATAAAGCTCTTTGGTTTCTGGTAGGTATATGAAATAACCGAACATCGAACGGGTGGAAGTGCGATAACTGCTTCTCATTACATAATCGCCGAAAATTTTTGCAACAGGGGTGATTTCAAAGGGACGTTCTTCTATTCGAATAACAGCATAATCGGGGGTAGCCATGGGTTTAACTTCAGAAGTTTCAAAATGCTTATATAACTCGGCATATTCAGTTGTATTTTCATTGGAATCATCTTCGCAAATGTTAAGCATTTTGTAAATATCATCTTTATACTCGTAAATTTGATTGAAAGCTATTATGTTCTCTCGGGCATATTTTTCAGCAGCAGAATCACGGTAACCTTCAATAATTACGCGTTCACCCTTAAAATATCCGCCGTCATAAAGCTTTTCTCCGTTGTCATAAACATAGCTGTCTTCAAAGCCGATAGCGTAATAACCGATAGAGGTTACAGTTGGGGGGATATATATTTCTTTAAGGCTGGGACAGTCATTAAATACGCAATCTTCGATTGTAGTAACACTATCGGGAATGGATACATTCTTTAAATTTTTACAACCGCTGAAAGCGTAGTCGTTTAAACATTTAACAGTGTCAGGAATAACAACATCGGTAATTTTTGAGTGGCTAAAGCCACTGTTGGCGATTTCTGTTACAGTATATCCGTTAATATTATCAGGAACAATAAGTTTACCGGATAATTCTTCGTTGTCAGACCCGATTGCTACAGTTCCGTTATCCAAGAGGATGTACCAATATTCGCCAGAATCAATAGAATTTTTAAATCTTTCTGCACTTACGGGACTAATGCAAAGGATCGCAAGTATTAGAGTTAAGATTAAAACAAAAGATAATAATTTTTTCATAATAAAATCTCCTTTCGGGATATATGCTGGTGGGGTTTAGTCCTGGGGGATTTTTTGAAATTTCACATTGTATGTCAGGTTGATGTCGGTGTTTCTCAGCGGATTGTTGCGGTGACATACGGTTACTCCGTCGGTATTTGTTGCCGAGTGGATAGAAAAGTCAAACGGTGTATCATAGTCATAATTTACCTTGTAATCCATGGTGTACAGAAGCTTTTTCTCGGTAAAATCGTACTCGCCTTCCGGTGTCTGGACATAAAGGTATGTGATGTTGTCGCGGATTTCTGAGTCGGAGGGAATGTTAGGGCAGTGATTCTCAAGATACTTTGAGTCTTTGCCTTTTTTCTGAGGAGCGATGGCATCGGAGTTTGTCTTAAGCTCAAAGCTGAGCTTGCTGAGGATATCCTCGCAGTCAAGATATACCTCAACCGTCATAACTTCATCAGACCTGAGGTCATAGGTTTTGCCGTCTATGGTAACATCAACATGGGTGATGCTATTCTCATAAGCAATATTTTCAAAGTCCTCGTAGTTGGGGTCGTCTAAATCTATGCCGGCAAGACGTCGCTGGATAGCGGTGGCATCGCGGATGTTAAGCTTTCCATCGTGGTTGAAGTCAGCAATGCGTTCTGCATGGATGTCATCGGTGTAGCCGTAATAGGTATGGAAATTTCCGTAGACACTTGCCATTTTTGCAAAGTGCTTCTGCAAAAGGGACGTGTCCTTGATGTTAAGTTTTCCGTCAAAGTTTACATCGCCTGTAAGGTCGCCTAAAACGCCTTCTGTAAATACATCGTAAACATTATCAACCTTGTTTTCGAAGGCATCCACAAGGGTGTATATCTTGTTTTCTTCGGGCAGATAAATGAAGTAGCCGAACTCTGCAGGGGTAGAGGTGGAGCTTTCGTACATTACGTAGTCATCGAAATAATAGGTGAAGTTTGCCTCCATCACAAGGCCTGCGTAGGCTCTGATAAGCACATAGTCGGGAGAGGCGGTGTTTTCGTCCTCAAAATGCTCGTAAACCTCCTCATAGTGCCACATTGCGGTGGGGTCGTCGGGGTTTTCGGAAGAGCTCAAAAGCTCAAGAACCTTGTCTTTGTATTTAAACTGAGTAGGAGCGGATAAATCCTCAAATTTAATATTATGCTTATTTGCATATTCTTCGGCAGGGCTGTCTTTGTAGCCTGCAAGTACAAAGCCGTCAAGTGTGGGATATTCCTCCATCATGACAGGCATGCCGTCGATTTCAAAATAAGGATTGTAGTAGCCTAAAGCCATATCTCCGAAGTTTTCTACTGACTTGGGGATTTCGATATATTTAAGCTCGGTGCAGTTGAAAAATGCATTTTCGCCGATTGAGGTTACTCCCTCGGGAATAACAATGCTCTCCAGTGCAACACAGTCCTCAAAGGCGCCGCCGCTGATTTTCTTAAGATTTGAGGGCAGCTTTACGCTTCTGAGGTTGTAGCTGAAAGCAAAGCAGCAGTAGCTCAGTGCTTCGATGCTTTCGGGCAGTGTAACGGACACAAGCTTGTGGTTATTTGAGAAAGCCTGGCTGGGAAGAAGTCGGGTGCCTTCTTTTACGCTGATATTGGCAGAATTCTCGTTTACACAAACCAGAACATCGCCCATGTAAAGTATGCCGTTTTCCCAGTTATCTTCATTGTCGTGGAAGGGTGTGTAGTGGCAGATACATCCGCCTATTTCTTCAAGATTTTCGGGGATGGTAAGCTCTGTAAGATTATCACAGAACGAGAATGCTCCGTCTTCAATCTTTTTGACAGACTCGGGAACAGTAACCTTTGTAAGATTGTCACAGTTTGAAAAAGCATGCATACCGATACATTCAACTGTGTCGGGAATGGTAAGCTCATCAATTGCGGTGCCTCTGAATACGCCCAGGTCAATTGTCTTAAGCTTTGAGGGAATGTGGATTTCTTCAATGGGACAGGATGAAAAAGCGTAGCTGCCGATAAGCTCGATGTTGTCTGTCAGATTGATTTTCTTAAGATTATCGCAATCTCTGAATACGGATTGGTCGATATATTTCAGAGATTCGGGCAGAATAACCTCAGTGAGCTCGCTGCAGCCGTCAAAGGCAAGCATGGATATGGATACGGTGCCTTCTTTAACTTTGTATGTGCCCTTGATTTTGTCTTTGGTTGTGTCGATAAGGTGGTTGCCGATATAAAGCACACCATCTTCCCAGTTATCTGGATTTTTGTAGAGCTTTGTATCGTCAATGTACATGTAGTGCATATTCTGCAGAGAATCAGGCAGGTTAAGAGTCTCAAGGTTTACGCAGTTTGAAAATGCGTCAAAGCCGATATAGGTAACGCCTTCGGGAATGGTAAGAGTCTTGAGGGTGCGTTTTTCGCTGAATGCCATACGGTGGATTCGGGTTACCTTAAGACCTTCGATTTCAGATGGCACAATAAATTCTTCGTACTCGCCTTTGTAGCCGTTGAAAGCAGCGGTGCCGTCCTCTAAGGTTTCGTAAAGATAATCTCCCGAAACAAGAGTATCATCAAAATCGTACTCGGCACTGACGGTTGCAATGCTGAGTGTGGAGAGAGCCATGATTAATGCTAATGTTACTGATAAAATCTTTTTCATATATATTCTCCTTTCCGAGGTTTTGTCTTCATATATTTGACGGATAAAATTTAAATTTCTCACACATTAATTATAACATTTTTAATCTTTGTATATGTGCATAAAGATTCAGAGGATTGTTTGTCTAAATCGACAAAAGGCAGGAAAGCCTATATAGCCTTCCTGCCTTAAAATTATTTGTTTATGAAGTTTTTAATAGCCTCAAAGCTTTTGTCAGAGATGTCGTGTTCGATTTTACACGCATCCTCAGAGGCGGTTTCTTCGTCAACGCCCAAGGTGACGAAGAATTTGGTTAATATGGTGTGACGTTCGTACATTTTCTCGGCTACACGCTTGCCCTCGTCGGTTAATGAAAGATAGCCGTCGGCATCTGCCACAACATAGCCGCCTTTTTTGAGAAGTCCCACCGCACGGCTTACACTGGGCTTAGAATAACCCATATACTCGCCTACATCAATAGAGCGGACCGCCTTGCCGTTTTTGGATAATATATAAATGGTCTCAAGGTACATTTCGCCTGATTCCTGTAAATGCATATTATGTCCCTCCGTTCAGTATATTATAGTATATCATATATTCAGAAAAATTCAATATTTATGCACAATAATTAAATCGCAGTCAAGGTTTATATATGTAAATCCTGCTGAATTTTGTAAAATCATGGAAAAGTTGAGTCCTCAAGTATTGACAAATGCCATGATTTGGAGTATCATATATTGCAGTTAGCGAGAGCTAACTTGTTTTTAAAAGCATCGGTTACCCGATGCTAACCGATGGGAGAAATGTATATGAAAACTTTAAAAGATGTTAAAATCGGTCACAAAGCAAATGTAATAAAGGTACACGGCGAAGGCCCTGTGAGACGTAGAATTATGGATATGGGCATTACAAAAGGCGTAGAGGTTTACATCCGCAAGGTTGCACCATTAGGTGACCCTATAGAGCTTAATCTGAGAGGATATGCACTGTCTTTGCGTAAGGCAGATGCCGAAATGATAGAGGTAGAGTGATTAATAAGGGGACGAAGGTCCCTTTTACCTAAATAATTGGGTTAGCAAAAGCTAATCTGAAAGAGAGGAAATATATGCAGATTCGAATAGCCCTTGCAGGCAACCCGAATTCGGGCAAAACCACATTGTTCAATACCCTGACAGGTGCCAACCAGTATGTTGGTAACTGGCCGGGTGTTACGGTAGAGAAAAAAGAAGGCAAGCTTAAGAAGTATGAGGATGTAATTGTAACTGACCTTCCCGGTATATACTCATTATCTCCTTATACTCTGGAAGAAGTTGTTGCAAGAAACTATCTGATAGAGGAAAGACCCGATGCGATACTTAATATCGTAGATGGTACAAATTTAGAGCGAAACCTGTATCTTACAACCCAGCTTATGGAAATCGGCATACCCGTTGTGATTGCCATTAATATGATGGATGTTGTAAGAAAGCTGGGAGATAAAATTGACACAGAGCTTCTCGGCAAAAGGCTCAAGTGTCCCGTGATTGAGATTTCGGCTCTCAAAAATGATGGTATCGAGGAGGCTGCAGAGCTTGCTATCGAAGCCGCCAAAAGAAGAAAGCCCATGCTTCAGCATATTTTTTCGGGTACTGTAGAGCATGCAATCGCTCATATTGAGGAAGCTGCCATCCACAGTATGCCTGAAGAACAGCAGAGATGGTATGCGGTAAAGCTATTTGAGAGAGACCGCCATGTTCGTTGTAAGCTTAAGCTTGACGAAAGAATTACAAGCCACATGGAAAATGACATCAAGGCTGTTGAAGAAGAGCTTGATGATGATTCAGAAGCAATCATTATCAACGAGCGTTATCTTTACATAGACAAAATCTTAAAGGGTTGTTACAAGAAAAAGAGCATCGGCAGACTTACAGTTACAGATAAAATCGATAGAATTGTAACCAACAGAATTTTAGCACTTCCGATTTTCATTGCGGCAATGCTTTTGGTGTATATGATATCCATCGGTACAGTCGGTAACTGGACAGTTACTTTTATGAATGACGGACTTTTCGGCTCATTCAAAGAGCTTGCGGCTGCTGGCGAGATGCCCGCATTTATGAGCAGTTGGGTAAGTGTGCCTGAGCTTCTGGATTCATTCCTTCTTGATGCTGCAGGCAACCCCATAATAGCTCCCTGGCTCTATAGCCTTATTATGGAGGGTATTGTTGCAGGTGTAGGAGCAATCTTGGGCTTTGTGCCTCAGATGCTTATTCTGTTCCTTATGTTATCTCTGCTTGAGGATTGCGGATATATGGCTCGAGTTGCCTTTATTATGGATAAGCTCTTCAGAAAGTTCGGTCTTTCGGGTAAGTCCTTTATCCCTATGCTTGTTGGTACAGGTTGCAGCGTTCCCGGTATTATGGCAAGCCGTACCATAGAAAGCGATAGAGACAGAAAAATCACAGTTATGACCACAAGCTTTATTCCCTGCGGTGCTAAGATGCCTGTAGTTGGTCTTATTGCAAGTGCACTTTTTGGCGGTTCTGCATGGGTAGCAACAGCGGCTTATTTTATGGGCGTTTGTGCAGTTGTGGTTTCAGGAATTATCCTCAAAAAGCTCAAGGCTTTTGCAGGTGACCCTGCTCCCTTTGTTATGGAGCTTCCCTCGTATCATGCCCCTGTTCCCAAGAACTTCCTCAGAGCAACCTGGGAAAGAGGCTGGTCCTTCATAAAGCGTGCAGGTACTGTTATTTTTGCGGCGTCCGTTATTATCTGGGTGCTTAACAAATTAAGCTTTGAGGGCGGTTTCCACTTTATTACTGAGGAAACAGGCGGTGCCTCTATACTTCAGTCAATCGGTTCAGCTATTTCCTGGATTTTCATTCCTCTCGGTTTTGGCAACTGGCAGTCTGCCGTAGCCACAGTAATGGGACTTATGGCTAAAGAAGAAGTTGTAAGCGTGCTTGAAGAGCTTGCGGCTATGGGTGGCGAAGGAACAGGAGTTGCCGAGGCGATTTTCGGTGGTTCTTCACTTGCAGGTTTCAGCTTCCTTGCTTTCAATCTTTTGTGTGCTCCTTGCTTTGCGGCCATGGGTGCAATCAGACGAGAAATGAACAACTGGAAGTGGACTGCTTTTGCAATCGGTTATCTCTGTGTGTTTGCATATATGATTTCTCTGATTATATATCAGTTCGGACTTCTCTTTACAGGAAATGTAAATGTTGTCGGACTTATATTTGCAGTAATTGCCCTTGGTTTTCTTGTGTTTATGGTTGCTCGCCCCAACAAATACGCGAGCAAAAAGCTTAGTCAATAATTATAGTCAGGAGGTTATCCTATGAATTGGCAGACATGGTTGGTTCTTGGAATTATTGCTGCAATATTTGTTGCAGTAGTGGTTGTAGGAATTATAAACAAGAAAAAAGGCAAGTCCTCTTGCTCCTGCGGCTGTAATGGCTGTGCAATGAAGGATGCCTGCCACAAAGCAAAATAAATTTGAGGACTCTTGCTTTTGCAAGGGTCCTTGTTATTTTGAAGGATTTTTTTAACATAATGTAAATAATATCTGTTAGAATTCTGAAATCTTCAAAGTTTTCTTGATTATTGCGATTAAAAGTAGGATAATATATATTGGTATTATTTTTGGAGGTGGAGACTTTGATAAAAAAGCTTGCTAAAAGTATCAGAGAATTCAAACTCGCCTCTGTGTTGTCGCCTTTGTTTATTGCCGGCGAAGTAACCATGGAAGTTATTATCCCTATGGTTATGGCAAAGCTTCTTGACGAAGGCTTGAATTATCGCAACGCAGAAGGTGTTGTAGTAGGCAATATAAATAATCTTATCAATATCGGATTGTGGCTTGTGGCGCTGGTTCTGATATCCATTACCTGCGGTATACTTGCAGGTTTTTTTGCGGCAAAAGCAAGTACGGGCTTTGCCAGAAATCTGAGACACGATATGTTCTATCGCATTCAGAATTTTTCTTTTGCAAATATTGATAAATTCTCAGCATCCAGCCTTGTAACCCGTTTGACAACAGACGTTACAAACGTTCAGAATGCATATCAGATGATTATCCGTATTGCAATCCGAAGCCCGCTGATGCTCATATTCTCCCTGATTATGGCATTTATTATAAGCCCCAAGCTGGCATTTGTATTTATTGCGGTGCTTCCTGTGCTTGCTATAGGCCTTTTGCTTATTATGAAATTTGCTCATCCGCTGTTTTCTCTTATGCTCAAAACCTATGATAAGCTTAACAGAGTGGTTCAGGAGAATTTACGAGGTATCAGAGTAGTTAAAAGCTTTGTTCGTGAAGATAAAGAGAACGAAAAATTCCGCGAGGTAAGCGACGCTACATATAAGCTGGCAACGAAGGCGGAAAAAATCATCGCTTTTAATATGCCCTTGATGCAGATTTGTATTTACGGAGCAATGTTGTTGCTTTCCTGGTTTGGTGCCAATATTGTGGTATCCTCAGCAGAGCTTGAGCTCAGTACTGGCGAGCTTACCAGTATGTTTACATACGCAATGCAGATTCTCATGAACTTTATGATGCTTTCCATGGTGTTTATGATGATTGTTATGTCCCGTGCCAGCGCAACCAGAATTGTAGAGGTGCTTGACGAAGAAAGCGATATCTGCGACCCCGAAAATCCTGCAGAGGATATTGCTGACGGCTCGATTATTTTCAAGGACGTTAATTTCAGCTACTCAAAGGATATTAATAAGCTTTGTCTTACTGACGTTGACCTTGAGATTAAATCAGGCGAGACAGTTGGTATTATCGGCTCAACAGGAAGCTCCAAGTCAACTCTTGTTCAGCTTATTCCCAGACTTTATGATGCAACCTCAGGCGAGGTTTTTGTAGGCGGGAAGAATGTTAAGGATTATAGTGTAAAGGCATTGAGAGATGCGGTTGCCATGGTGCTTCAGAAAAACGTGCTTTTCTCAGGTACTGTAAGAGAGAATCTTCAGTGGGGCAATGAAAAAGCCACAGACGAGGAAATCAATCATGTATTAAAGCTGAGCTGTGCCTATGATTTTGTGTCGAAGATGCCCGAGGGCCTCGACACCTTTATCGAGCAGGGCGGTACTAATGTATCAGGCGGTCAGAAACAGAGACTTTGTATAGCAAGAGCACTGCTTAAGAATCCTAAAATTCTTATTCTTGATGACTCCACAAGTGCCGTTGATACAGAGACAGATGCCCTCATAAGAAATGCTATGAAGGAGTATCTTCCCAGCACAACCAAGATTATTATTGCTCAGCGTATTTCGTCTGTGGAGCATGCTGACAAAATTATTGTGCTTGATGGTGGCAAGGTTACTGCTGTGGGCAATCACGCAGAGCTTTTGGAGTCAAGCGATATTTACAAAGAGGTTTATTCCTCTCAGGTGAAGGGAGGAAAAGAATAATGGCAGGTCCTAAAAAGTATGACCCCGCAGTTATGGGCAAAAAGCTTGCGATGGATAAAAACCAGGGCAAAACGTTAAAAAGGCTTATGAGTCTGATTACAAAGCCCTATAAATTCAGCTTTATAATGGTTTTTGTCTGCATACTGGTCAATTCTGTTGTCAGCGCGGCAAGTGCATTGTTTATCGGCAGCTTAATAGACGAGTACATCTCTCCTTTGCTTAAAATGTCGGTTCCCGATTACTCAAATCTTATTATCGCCATAATAGTTATGGCAGGTATTTTCCTTGCCGGTATCTTGTCGACACTGGCTCAGCATCTGCTTATGGTGCGTATATCCCAGGGTGTAATGAAAAACATCCGTGACAATATGTTCAGACACATGCAGACTCTGCCGGTTAAGTATTTTGATACTCATACCCACGGCGATGTAATGAGCTACTACACCAATGATATTGATACATTAAGACAGATGATTTCTCAGAGTATTCCTCAGCTTATGAGCTCTGTCATTACTATTGTTGTGTATCTTGTTATGATGTTTGCTACCAATGTATGGCTTACACTTTTTGTTCTGCTTTTTGTTGCCTTTACTGTTTTTGTATCAGGCAAAGTCGCAGGCAAAAGCGGCAAGTATTTTGTTGAGCAGCAGAAAGCCCTGGGCAAAGAAAACGGCTTTATCGAAGAAATGATAAACGGTCAGAAGGTAGTCAAGGTATTTAACCGCGAAACTCACGCCAAAGATGATTTTGACAAGCTTAATGACCAGCTGGGAGAAACCTCCTACAAGGCTAACAAGTTTGTAAATATCTTAGGCCCCATAAACGGAAATTTGGGCCATCTTCAGTATGTATGTATTGCGGTGTTTGGCGGTATTCTTGCAATTTCAGGCTTTGATCCCGGACTTACACTGGGCGTAATTGCGACCTTCCTCATAAGCTCAAGAAGCTTTTCGATGCCTATTAATCAGGTTTCTCAGCAGGCAGGCTCAATTGTTATGGCTCTTGCAGGCGCAAAGCGTATTTTCGACTTGCTTGACGAAGAAAGCGAAGCAGACAACGGCTATGTTACTCTTGTTAATGCAAAGTATGAAAACGGCGAGATTACAGAGTGCAAAGAGCACACAGGCCTCTGGGCGTGGAAGCATCCTCATCAGGACGGAACACTTACATATCACGAGCTTAAGGGTGAGGTAGTGCTTTCTGAGGTGGACTTTGCCTATGTTGAGGGCAAAACAGTGCTTCAGGATATTTCTCTTTATGCAGAGCCTGGTCAGAAGGTTGCTTTTGTAGGTGCGACAGGTGCAGGCAAAACCACCATAACAAACCTCATCAATCGTTTTTATGACATAGAAGACGGAAAAATCCGTTATGACGGAATCAATCTTAATAAAATCAAGAAATACGACTTAAGGCGTTCGCTGGGTATAGTTCTGCAGGAAACAAACCTCTTTACAGGAACGGTTGCGGACAATATCCGCTACGGAAAGCTGGATGCCACAGAAGAAGAAATTGTTGCTGCTGCAAAGCTTGCCAATGCTCATGATTTTATTACACGTCTGCCAAAAGGCTATGACACCGAGCTTACAGGCAATGGTGCCAACCTTTCTCAGGGACAGCGTCAGCTTATTTCCATTGCCCGTGCAGCTATTGCCGACCCCCCTGTAATGATTCTTGACGAGGCTACATCGTCCATTGATACCCGTACCGAGTCTTTGGTGCAGAGGGGTATGGATGCACTTATGAAGGGCAGAACTGTTTTTGTAATTGCCCACAGACTGTCAACGGTTAAAAACAGCGATGTCATAATGGTGCTTGACAAGGGAAGAATAATTGAGCGAGGCAGCCACGACGACCTTATTACAAAGAAGGGTCAGTATTATAAACTGTATACAGGTGCTTTTGAACTTGAGTAAGGAGAATTATCAATGAAGAAATTTCTATCTTTAGCTTTGGCTATGCTTATGTTTTCTGTACTGTTCTGCGGTTGTGAAAACGCAGACCCCCAAAAAGATAACAGCGCATCAGCGGAGGTTACAACTGCACCTGCAGATGAGGTAGACTACGACGCAGTATACTCAGAAATTCTGGAAAACACCTATAGTCTGATTGATTCAAAATCAAATATTACATCGGCTCAGGAAGGCCAGACAGGCATCATAGAAGCCATTGCAGGTCTTGACAACGATATTGCCTTTGAGGTTGTGGGCTACAGTATCGAGGATATTACAGGCGACGGTGTCAAAGAGCTTGTAATAGGAGCAGTTTGTAACAACGAAAACTCTTGGTTTGACGAGCCTGACCTCTTTGCAGTATATACAATTGCCAACGATAAGCCTTGGTTGTTGATTGACGGCTGGGCAAGAAACAGCTATCAGCTTCTTGACGACGGCACTTTCCTTTATGAAGGCTCAGGCGGTGCTGCTTACACAAATATCGGTATCTTCAGAGTATCTCAGGGTGGTACTGCTCTGATGTGTAACGAGTACTACTTCACCGAGCCTGACGAGAACCATGCAAATGCTATAGTTGTTTACTATAATACTTTGGGTAAGCCTTATTCAAATCAGTCTGAAAAAACTGATAAGGGTTTAAGCGACTTTTCTGACATCCGTGAAGGATATAAAGAAAAATTAGTAACGCTAAATCTCGTACCATTCTCAGAGTATAAATAGCTGATGAAAACCTCTCTGCGTTCACATTTATGCAGAGAGGTTTTTTTATTTTATGGTTGAGGATTGTTTAATGTGGTGGTATAATAGACCTGTATAATTAAAATTAATTTTTAAGGAGAGTTTTTATGAGCAGCTTTGAAAATCTCAGAATTGTGGATAATTTTTACCAGACATCACTTTTCTTTCCTATGCCAACAGTGATTATCAGCACACTTTGTGAGGACGGAACAACTAACTTAGGTCCCTATTCTTTGGTGCAGCCTTATTATGTGGCAGGCAAGGACTACTACGCAATGCTTCTGTGCTGCCGTAATTCTTCGAATACCGCCCAGAATATCCTCAGAAACGGCAAATGTGCCATTAATTTTATCGACGACAACCCCAAAAATTTTAAAGAGGCAGTAAAGCTTTCGTGGCCCGGTGATAAGCCCGAAGAGAAGATGCCAAAATGTAAATTCAGACTTGAGAAAAGTCTGCTTGAGGAAGAAACAGGAGAAATTCGCCCCATGGTGATGACTGATGCTATTGAGGTTATCGAATGCACATGGGTAAGAGAGCTTGACGGTGCAAGTGCTGACAAAGCAGGCGAGCTTAACGGATATGAGCCGCCTTATCATGACTTTAACGGTATCACCAGCAAGTTTGGTGCACATTTTATCCTTAAAATTGATAAAATCCTTATGAAAAAGAAGTATTCTGATGCTATTATCAATGGCGTGAAGGCGAAGGATTTTCCATCGTTGCCTGTTGATTACGGCTACAGAGACAGCAAAAATTTCTGGTATCATAAAAAGACCAGAATGCGTGCAGAGCTTCTTCAGATGCGTGAGGCAAGTCTGGATTCTGTCCGCTATGCAGCCGACAGGGCAGATGACAAAATCAAGTTTACCGATGATGCCTTGAAGACTGTGCTGGCAGTACCCAGAGTGTTTCTGCCCTTGGTGCTTCGCGGATGCGTTGACTGGGCAAAAGAAAACGGAGTTGAGCTGATTACCGCCGAGCACATGCAGATAATCAACGACAAACGAGCCAAAGAAAAAGAAAAGAAGAATAAGAAACAATGAAGTCAGCGATACTTGAATATATAAAGGATTTTTATGGGGTTGAGACTGAGTACCTGTGGGAATCCTCTCCTGAAAACGGTGCTTTGCGTAATTCCCGCAACAAAAAGTGGTTTGCGGTGCTTCTGGGGTCTTTGCCAAAGAGAAAGCTCGGCATCAATTCCGACGAAAAGGCGGATGTAATAAACCTTAAATGTGATCCTATTTTTGCATATAATGTTGTTGACAACATTGGTGTATTCCCCGGCTATCACATGAACAAAGAGCATTGGATTTCAGTCCTTCTGGACGGTACGGTTGATTTTGAGAATATCACAATGCTTATTGATATGAGCTTTGAAATTGTTGACACAAAAAGAAAGCAAAAATGAATTAACTTGACACTGTTTATTTTAAATGGTATTCTTTTGAATAGATATACAAAGATTGATAGTTTATAGGGTTTATTTTATCAAATACACACAAACCGTCCTGGTGTTAACAATATTTTGACGGCATATTTTATACTATTTTATCAAAGAAGTGAAAGCTATGAAAATTGTTGCAGGTGTAATTAGCCATCCCGGAAAATGCAGAGAAAAAAATGAAGATAATTATTGCTTCAACAGCATGATGCCTGATGAGGTAAATGCTTCTAAATTAGAAGGAACTAAAAGACCACCTCAGCACGGTGCGTTGTTTGGCGTATTTGATGGTATGGGTGGCATAAGCGCAGGAGAGCGTGCGTCTTATATAGCAGCTTCGGTCGCGGTGGATGCAATGAATAGCTTTGACAAATCCGACAACACCGAAGAAATACTTGTTGAGATATGCAAAAAAGCAAATGATTTATTATGCGATGAAATGAATAATATCATCAAAAAACGCATGGGTACAACTGCGGCAATGTTGTGTTTTGCGAAAAGCAGATATTATATGTGTAATATTGGCGATAGCCCTATATTTATGCTTAGAAAGTCAGAGCTTTCTGAGATTTCTCATGAGCATACAGAAAAAGAAACGTATATTAAAATGTTGGGAGAAGAAAACCTTCCACCAAACAAAAAATACAAGCTGACTCAGCATTTGGGAATATTCCCTGATGAAATGATTATAGAGCCTTATGTGATTTCGGAAAAAGTGTGCACAGGTGACAAATTTTTGATTTGCAGTGACGGATTGACCGATATGGTTAGCAGAGAGGAAATCGCACAAACACTGTCTATGGATATACCCGTGGGAAAAATTACAAAAATCTTATGTGCGAGAGCTCTTGAAAACGGTGGAAAAGACAACATAACAATCATAACCATACAAATAAAATAAATCCGATTCAATGGATATTTAGAGGCTGATTTTATGAATAATTCGGATTTTGAAGAAGTAAAAAACAAAAAGATATTTTATGACGAAACTCAAGAACAGACGGATATGGATAAGACAGTGTCTGTTTTTGGAGGACGTAATTATGCAAAGCCTAAGAGCGACAGTTTGCCATGGGAGAAGAAAAAATCTGATGTGGATTATACAGAGCCGAAACCGGTTGCTCCCAAGCCTTCTTATGAAGAGTTTAACGATAAGGTTTATAAGCCTGAAACAAATTTTTGGAAAGACAAAAAGAGAAAAATCATACTACTGGGTATTGCCATAGCAACGGTGTTGGTAATATCTGTAGCAATAGTTCTGATTTTTATAGTGCCTAAAGCTATGGATGATATTACATTAGAAGAGCTTTGTGATACACGATGGAGATACGGTAGTGAAAGCAACTACAATGAAGTAGTGTTTTTTACAGAAAACGATCAGCTTTATTGTGTTAAGTCGACTGGCTCTTATGACAGTAACTCAGTTTATCTAAGTTTCGGTTGTATTTTTGATGAAGAATCAAACAAAATAACTGGTGATACACAAAGTTTTCAATATACTTCAGGAAAGCTTTATGACGAAGGAAATATGTGTTACTATTCTCCTGTAACCGACAATAAATGATAGTATATATTGAGGGGAAGATATGAGCGAATTATATGATATCGGCAAGTTGTGGCAGGATTGGGAAACTGTCCGATTAATTGGAGAAGGAAGCTTCGGTAAAGTATATGAGATAGCCCGCAATCGCTTTGGTATAGAAGAGCATTGTGCGCTTAAGGTGATTACCATACCTGACTCTAAAGCAGAAGTTCAGAGCCTTAAAAATGATGGTATGGATGACCAGAGTGTAACTGCATACTATCGAGGATTGGTAGAAGAGGTTGTGCAGGAAATTGCTCTGATGAAAAAGCTAAGGAATAATAACAATATCGTAAGATATGAAGATTTTTGTGTTGTAGAACATGAAGATTCTTTCGGATGGGATATTGTTATCCGAATGGAGCTTCTCAAGGCGTCTCCTGTGTATTTCAAAGAGATTTCGCTGACGGTTTCTGAGGTGCTGAAACTTGGAATTGATATGTGTAAAGCGTTGGAAGATTGCGAAACACATAAGATAATTCATCGAGATATAAAACCTGATAATATTTTTGTATCCGAAGATGGTACCTATAAGCTTGGTGATTTTGGTGTAGCCAGAACCATAGATAAAACTATGGCAGGACTATCTAAAAAAGGTACATATACATTTATGGCACCTGAGGTATAAAGGAGAAAAATACGGCATAGACGTTGATATTTATTCTTTGGGTATTGTTATGTATAAGTTGCTTAACAATAACCGCGAGCCGTTTCTACCGCCATTTCCTCAGACAATTCAGTACAGCGACAAGAGCGATGCTCTTGTTTATAGAATGAATGGCAGAGATATACCTCCTATCGCAGGACTTGACGACAGACTTAACTCTGTGATTCTCAAAGCATGTGCATTCAAGAGCGAGGACAGATATCATTCTGCCGCTCAGTTGAAGGCAGAACTTCAGAATATTCTTGATACTATCAATGCAATGGGCGAAAATTTAACATCTGCAGAAGTTTTGGAAGATAAAACCGACAAAACAGTGTCCGTTATCGATTTAAAAAGACTTGAAACTTCTGTAAAGGAAGATGTTACAGAAGATAATGAGGCAGAAACAGTTGAAGCAGAAAGTACAAAAGAAGTTGATGCTGTTTCTGCAAAAGAACCTTCTGTATATATAGAGCAAGAGGAAGATAAAGAGGACACCGTGAGCATTTTCGGCAAAGCTCCAATACCCTCCCAAAGACCTGCAGAGATTTCAGAACAGAAAGCAGCTGAAAAGAAATCAAAAGATATAGCAGAAAAAACACCCGAAACAGCAAAAGAAGAAACAAAAGAGAAAAAGAAACCTAAATGGTGGATTTTCTTGATTGCGGGTTTAGGTGCAGCAGTTGTAGCGGCGATTATTATTGTTTTAGCTGTGAGCTTTACAAGCAATAATTCAGAGATTATCGATACTGAAGATTCTAATAATATCGGCAGTGAAAACAATATAATTTACGAAAATAATAATGACTATGTTCCTAATGATAATGTCGAAGATTTCACTGCTATTATGGAGGAAGAATTTGATACACAAGAGTATTTTGAGGAGCCCACAACTATATATGAATATAGTGAATATACTGAATCTGAAGAACTTCCTCAAGAAGAAGTAAATTATTTTACCGAATATGACTTGCTTGGGGATTGGATTGAGGAATCCAGGGACCAGTCTTATTATTTTTATACTGACGGAGGTTCGCTTTATTACTCTAAGTACTACGAAGGAAATCAACACCATGGACATGCCGGTTTCGATGACCCATTAGATTATGTTGATATGTACCCTTATTTTTGCATGTATTGGGAAAATGGTGTTTTAAATGAATACGATTGTCATACAGGAGAATGGTTGGGTACTTACCACAAACAGTAATTAAGCATAAACATCAGTTTTATTTAAGGCGTAATGAAATGATGTGTTTATCACAAATCAAAACAAAATATATAGATTAGATTTGTATTGCGGAGGTAAATATGAGTGATTTATATGATATCAGTAAATTGTGGCAGGATTGGGAAACTGTCCGATTAATTGGAGAAGGAAGCTTCGGTAAAGTATATGAGATAGCCCGCAATCGCTTTGGTATAGAAGAGCGATGTGCACTTAAGGTTATTTCTGTGCCTACTTCTTCAGCTGAAATTCAGAGCCTTAAAAATGATGGTATGGATGATCAGAGTGTAACTGCATACTACCGTGGATTGGTAGAAGAAGTTGTGCAGGAAATAGCCCTGATGAAAAAGCTCAGAGATAATAACAATATCGTAAGATATGAAGATTATTATGTTGTAGAACATGAAGATTCTTTCGGATGGGATATTGTTATCCGAATGGAGCTTCTCAAAGCAGCGCCGTTGTATTTTAGAGAGAACTCTCTTACGGTTGCAGACGTGATAAAACTTGGAATTGATATGTGTAAAGCGTTGGAAGATTGCGAAACACATAAGATAATTCACCGAGATATAAAGCCTGATAATATTTTTGTATCCGAAAACGGTACCTATAAGCTTGGTGATTTTGGTGTAGCCAGAACCATAGATAAAACCATGGCAGGGCTATCTAAAAAAGGTACATATACATTTATGGCGCCCGAGGTGTATAAGGGAGAAAAATACGGCACAGACGTTGATATTTATTCTTTGGGTATTGTTATGTATAAGTTGCTTAACAATAACCGCGAGCCGTTTTTGCCTGCGTTTCCTCAGATAATTCAGTACAGCGACAAAAGCGATGCGCTTGTTTATAGAATGAATGGCAGAGATATACCTCCTATCGCAGGACTTGATGACAGACTTAACTCTGTGATTCTCAAAGCATGTGCATTCAAGAGCGAGGACAGATATCATTCTGCCGCTCAGTTAAAGGCAGAACTTCAGACAATACTTGAAACTCTTAAAGAAAACGAAGAGCTTAATACCCCTGAAGATACTACTGAAACTAAGAGCGAGAAAACCGTTTCTGTTTTTGGTAAGAATAAAATCGAAGCCTCTGATGATCGTATTGATGAAATACCGGAAGAAACCGCCGAAGACGTATTCGAAATCGCAAAAGAATGTGCAACTCCATATGATTTTGATACTTCCGTTCGTTTGTCAAGAGAGGAAGAGCAAGAGGGTACGATAGGTGTTTTTGATAAAGTTCCAGTGGTTGACAGAGAGGAAGAACCTAACTTTATCAATACTCCTTCTGAGATTGATGATCCGTTTGCACCCCAGACAAGCTTTATGAATAATGATTATACGGATGCTTCGGATGAGCTTGAATTTTCATCACAAGATGACTTTACAGTAGGTGACCATTCAACTGATGGTAATAGCTTTGGGCAGCAGAATGCTGATCCGGAGTACGCTGAAAGTCAGCAGCCTTCTTTTGCAAGCGACTTTGGACAGACATCATTTGAGCCTGAGCCTTCTAAGGAGGTTTCGGCAACACCCTATACACCTCCTCAGGATTTTTCATCAGGGCCTTATACACCATCTACGGATTTTGATCCTTTTGGTGGAGGTAACAGCGGACCTAAGTCAACTCCAAAATATGAAGCCAAACCTTACAGCGGTCCTACAGCCGAGGATTTTTCACCTAAATCTTATCCTTCCAAAAAGAGTAAGCCAAAGTGGTGGATTTTTGCTATTATCGGTGCAGCTGTGCTTATTGTTGCGGTGGTAGTAGTTGTTGTGTTTGTTTGGCCAATTTTTGCAAATCAGAACGAAGATGTTGCATATGTCTCTGACATAGATGCTGTTATTGATTTTATGGATGAAGAAACTGACGCAGAATATGAAGATCCGTACGTTACAGAATATATAGAACCCGAAACCGAAGAGGTTGTAGATTATAGTGATGTATTGAATGATTTAGAGGGCATTTGGGTTTACGAAGATGAATATGAAAAAACTACATTGAGATTATACGATGCCCAACATACCGATGATAACAGTATGTTTATTACTGATAATGAATCCAACTTTGTTGTTAGCTATACCAGAACAACAGAAATGAAATCAGAATCGGCTTTTTCTTCAGGGTCGCGAGAAGATGAAGGTGTCTATTATTTTTGCGTAGTGAATATGGACTTCCTTGTACCTGAAGAAGATGGAAAAGAAGGTTTTAATGTTGATTTGTCCAATATGATATTGTCTGAAGGTATATATTATAACATTGCGGACGTATACGATCATGCTTCTGAACCTACCGGTCGAACTTTTACCAAGCAGTAATATTTTAGCCAAAGCAATGATTGAATATTAAATTAAAAGCAACCTTATATCGTGTAGCGATGTAAGGTTGCTTTTGTTGTATAGCGAAAACTAAGACATAGTTGCGTGGTTCAAAACAACGTGTAGCTTAGCACATACCAAATGGAAGTGTAAGCCAAATCTGTTTTGGTTAGTAGTAACAGTTGCATAGCTGGCAGTAAGTAAAAACGCATTTGTGCATAGAAAGTAATATTAGGTTTATGCCCGCAAATGAAATCCCCCCGTTTTACGGGGAGATATTAATTGGTTTGTTTACTTAGAGAATACCTGCAAGTCTCTTCTGAATGGAAGTAACATCTTTGATGTTAAGCTTGCCGTCTTCATTGAAGTCGGCAACAGAGAGTGCCTTGGAATCCAATGTGATAACTGTAGCAAGGTGCTTCTGAATTGCGGTTGCATCTTTGATATTGAGCTTATTGTCCAGATTTACATCGCCTAAAAGTACGGTTTCGGACTCGGTTTTAATCACGGTTTCATAGGTGCCGTTGTTGTCTGTGTCTGCCTTTACGCCAATGGTAGTTTCATTGATTTCGTAGATGAAAACCGAGGGATAGTTTGTGGAGAAACTTGCGTTTGCAGATACATCTTTATTGCAGGAACTTACTGTGATATCGCTAAGATTATCTGAGGTAAGAACATAACCGTCCTTTTCCATCTTCAGAGAAGCGTTGCTTGCGCCTGTGCCCTCAATGCTTAAAGTAAACCAGCTTGTGGGATAATTTTCATCAAAAGTCATAGATAAGCTGAAGTCAGCAGCTTCGCCGAGAACTTCAACGTAACCATTTTTGTCAAAAACAACAGAGGTTCCTGCCATAGAGCTTCCTGTAAGATAGCAGTTGTCATAGTCCATAGAAAGCGAAAGCTCAACGGGAGTGTCCTGCTTAACTTTGTAAGCTGCATTTGCATCATAAATGTTGTAGCCTGCGGTTCCCTTTGATTCGCTTCCTACAATATAGGAATAATCCTCGACAATTTCTCCGGGAGCGCTTGCCTGAGCCATATAATGTCCGTTTGTGCCTACAACCTTTGAAACAGTGCGGTCCTCAGAAATTGCAGCGGCGTCTATTCTTGCTACGTAATTGTTCACGGTGCTGTGTGCTGAGCCTGAAAGATATCCGCCTTGGTTGATTTCGTCTATATTTGCACCTACATACATAAATCTGGCTCCCTTGGCAGAGGATATGGAAGCATAATTATAGAAGGGAATTGCCCAGTTGTAGGTTTTGGAGTTGAAGTAAATATTGGCTTCTTTGTTGTAGGATATAGAGCTGTTGGGGTCACAAACTACTATGCATCCGTCGTAGGTTACACCGTTAAATGTCCAGCTGCCGTATTCATAGTCGTAAGCAAGGATTGCGTGAGCACCCCAACCGTCTTTCTCAAAACAAATAATGCATTTGGTGTACTGGTCAAGGGTAGAAATAATGTCCTTGATGTTGGTTTCGTGACTTCTGTGAGGGACTGTTCTGTACTGCTGCTGGATAACATCCTTGATCTGGAGCATCTGATAGTATGTAATAAGAGAGCTGATTTCTTTGTTATCAACAGGAGCCGCAAAGTCATTGAGTTTTGTGGCCGATGCCTGATAATTGCCGTAGGGCAGATATCCATGCTTTGCAAGCAGAGTGAGAGAGCTCATTCCGTAGCAGGAGCCTCCCCACTGATTGTTAAGCCAGCAATAAGGACCTTCAAAAATTGCGTAGTATTCGGTGTTGGTAAGGTTTTGCTTGAGCGCATTCATATAATGGTCATTGATCTGATCCTTGAACTTTGTGTGTGGAAAGTAAGTAGGAGCAGCGTTGTTAAAGTTCCAGTTATCTGTGCCCCAGATGAAGTCGTCTGTTTTTACTCCCTGTATCACAAATGTCTTGGACGCAGTGCCGGTGTAGTTGCCGATACCGGTAATTGTAGCTGTGGCTGTTCCGGCATTTATATTATTTGAGTAGGAAACAAGATAATCCAGACCGTTTAAAAGAATGGTTGTGCCGTGTTTTACAGTTACCAAAGGTTTCTTTGCACTTCCGTCATAGGTGTAAACGGTCTTATCAAGGGTTATAGTACAATCTGCAACAGAAATTTTCTGCGGCTGAGATTCGGTTATTGTAAAGTTAAGGGTTTTGGTGCCTGCGTAGTTGCCGATACCTGTAACGGTAACGGTGGCAGTACCGGGGTTAATATTATTTGAGTAAGCCACAGTATAGTGGACATCTTTTGTCAGTACAGTGTGGTTGTAGATTACGCTTACCACAGGCTTTTTCTCATTGCCGTCATAGGTGTAGCTGCTTTCACTGAGCAAAAATTCGCAGTCTGACATAAGAGGTTTTGTTACGTTCAAGAACTGAATTGTGGTCTCCCACGTTACACTTGAGTCAAGGATAAAATCTTTATCAGCTATCAGCACAGCGTTGTCACTTGCTACCATTCTGTTAAAATAGAACTGGATATTGATAGTGGTGTTTCGGTTTGCACGGAACTTAAGTTCAAGGAATCGATTCTGATTTGTAAAATCCATAGGCTTTTCAGATTCAACCTTAAACTCTATTCCGTTGCCGTTCTGAGTAGATTCCATAGGAGGTTCATAGTTTGTGTTAATATACGACATAGCTACACTTGGGTCATAAGTAAGCAGATCAAGTGCCAGTGTATCATACAAAACTACGGCAGATATTTCTTTTAAAGTGTAGGGTGATGTCAAATCGACATAAAATGAAAATTCGTCACCTGCTTTAACAGAAACGCCATCCTGAACAGTATTTACTGCAGTAGGTGCGGCATAGACCGCAGAAGTTAAGGCTGTACACAAAATAAACGTAATTGCCAATACGATCACGCAAAAGCGTTTAAATTTCTTCATGAAAAAACCTCCGTTTTTTAATCTAAAATAAATATAACAGAAAACCCGGTGTTTTACAATTGGTTTTTGAAAATGCTGGGATAAAATGTGGCTGATTAATTTGTACACGGAAAGCGGGATTGAGATTTTTTCGGAATAATGATATAATAACTTTAAAAGGAGCGGATACTATGAGAAAACTGCGGAGGTTTACAATAATGCTTTTGATATCACTTTCTTTGTTTGGTTTGTGTGCTTGTCAGAGTGATGGTGGCAACGCAAATGTTGATGCGGACAATACTCTCGGCTATGAGCAGATAGATGCTCATAAGGCAAAAGAAATTATGGATAGCAATGAGGAGTATGTTCTCGTTGACGCCAGGACCTACGAGGAATTTGCAAGCGGTCACATCAAGGGTGCAATCCTTATTCCCGAGTATGAGATTGCAGGTCGTGCAGAGCTGGAGCTACCCGACAAAAACGCCCTTATCCTTGTATACTGCCGAAGCGGCAGACGTAGCAAAATTGCCTCAGAAGAACTTGTCAACTTAGGCTATACCAATGTCAAGGAGTTTGGCGGTATCATAGACTGGCCCTACGAAGTTGTAAAGTGAGCTTTAACCGTTAAAAATAAGGAGATATTATTATGAATTTCAGAGAAATCGCAGAGCAGAGACAGTCCTGCCGAGCATACGCAAGCGAGAAAATGGTGGAGAAAGAAAAACTTGATGCTATATTGGAGGTGGCAAGGCTTGCTCCCTCAGCCTGCAACGGTCAGCCCTACCACATTACGGTCTGCAAAGGCGAAAGTGCAAAGAAGGTTGCAAAAGCTACTCAGGGAATGGGTATCAACAAGTTTGCGCCCGAGGCTCCCGTGCTTCTGGTTATTTCCGAAAAGCCTTACGTTAAAACTGCAGCTCTCGGAGCAAAAATGAAAAAGAACGATTATCGTTCCATAGACATCGGAATCCTCTCTGCATATATTACCGCCGAGGCAACTGCCCAAGGACTTTCCACCTGTATTTTGGGCTGGCTTGACGACGAGAAAATCCGCGAAATCTGCACAAATATCGACGGCACGGTGCGACTTGTAATCACCCTCGGCTATGCCAAAGATGACGAAAAGCTCCGCTTAAAAAAGCGAAAAGATATGGATGAGCTTGTCAGCTATATTGAATGAAAAAAGTCTTGACTCTCACGCTCCGTTATGGTTTATACTCCTCTCAGAGGTGATTGGATGAAAATGCATATCAGAGAGTTTGCGAATCTTTGCTCGGTGAGTGTCCGTACTTTGCATTATTACGATGAAGTAGGGCTCTTAAAACCCGCTTTTGTGGATAAGCAAAACGGCTATCGCTACTATGACGAAACATCTCTGGAGCGGATGCAGGAGATACTTTTCTATCGTGAGCTTGATTTCTCTCTACACAAGATTTCAGAGATTCTGTCCTCTGAGAATTACGATAAAAGCAAGGCACTATCGGCACAGAAAAAGCTTCTCACTCTCAAAAAAGAAAGACTTGAGCGGCTTATAAATGCCATTGACCTTGCCGAGAAAGGTGAGACTATTATGACCGCATTTGATAACACAGAATTTGAAAATCTGCGTGCAAATTACGAATCAGAAGCTAAAGAAAAATGGGGCAACACCGAGGCTTACAAAGAGTATCAGCAGAAAGCCGAGAATACGGATTTTAATAATGCGGAAGAAGGCTTGAAGGAAGTTTTCAAAAAGTTTGCAGACTGCAAATCAGAGGGCAATACTCCCGACTCAGCTGATGCCCGGGCACTTGTGAAAGAGCTCCAAAGCTTTATTACAAACAACTTCTATACCTGCACCGACGAAATCCTCAAAGGCCTTGGAGTAATGTACACCGCCGACGAAAGATTTAAGAAGAACATTGACAAACACGGCTCAGGCACCGCGGAGTTTATATGCAAGGCTATTGAAACATATTCAAAATAAAATACATAAATAAAACTGCCGATAAGTATTCATAAGCATATCGGCAGTTTTTGTTATTTGGTAGTATTTCAGTTGTTATCGATACAGAGAGCCTCAAACTCGTCAATGGTTTTCATAAAATCAGAGGGCAAGAATATTTTGGCAAGTTCATAAAGAGCCCAATGATACTCCTGCCATTCTTCGCTATGATTTTTGTAAAAAGCCAGAGCAATAGAGCCTGCCATAGCGGCAATGGTGTCAGAGTCGCCGCCGATGGAGACGGCATTTCTTATGGCGTCCTCATAGCTTTCGGACTCAAGAAAAGCCGTGATAGCCTGAGGCACAGAACCCTGGCAAGTTTCGTCGAAGTCATAATAAGATCTGATTTCGTCAAGGGTTTCTTCAAGAGGATAAAAGTTTTCTCGTATGTACTGAGCGATTTCTGCTTTGGGCTTTTTGGTTTTGGCAAGGTAAATTGCCGCAGCCACTGCCTGAGCACCCTTGATGCCTTCGGGATGATTGTGGGTAACCTCAGCGGATTCTTTTGAAAGCTTCAGGGCTTCTTCAAGGCTTCTTGCATAAAGTCCACAGGGCGAAACCCTCATAGCCGAGCCGTTGCCGTAGCTCAGGTAAGGCTCAAAGTTATCGCTTAAAAGCCAGAATCGGAATCGTCCGCCGTAGCCTGCATGGGGGTATTCAGTGCCAAGAAGCCGCATTTCCTCCACAACCGCCATAGTGAAATCGTAGCCTTCGTTGTGCATACGCATAATCGCCCTTGCTATGGCTATAGTCATAACCGTGTCGTCGGTAAAGGTGCAGCCCTTTGAAATAAAGGGAAAATCCTTGGTTTTGATGTTGTCAAATTCATACTTAGAGCCCACGATATCGCCTAAAATCGCACCTAACATAAAATCACTCCTTTTCTTTGATGATTACATTATATCATATCCTATGTCCCATAAACAGTGCAATCAAAATCTGCACCACCATAAATAATGAAAAATAGGTCCCGAACCTGTGGCATCTTGCTCCCAAACGCATATATTGTTGTCTTATCTGGTGCTTTTCACTACATATAGTGGTGCAGAGTACGGAAAAACACCCTCTCTGGCACTCTTTTATCCACTTAATCCATACACTCCAACCCCCACTGTGGAATACATGTGGTCGCAAAAACTCCCTGAGGTAATCGAGCATTTTCACACGCTCACCTTCAGGGAGTTCTTTTTCGCTTGTATGTTAGCTTAGTATTCGATTAAAGTCAAGCTTTTGCTATCTTAGTTGCTATTCTTAAACAGGCTTCAATATGCATAATCCAATGTCGTGAGAATGGCATCTGAATAAGACCTTTGATATCTTTACCGCACCAGTAGTCAATCAGCCAGAGGGCTTCCTCGCTGTTGCTGACTACTTTGAGATTTTCAAGCTCTTGTCGATTAATTTCAGATACTTTCTTTTTCAAATCCTCAAACTTAAGAGATAAAAGAATCTCTGTTGTTGATTTTTCTACATCAGATATGTAGCTGAAAAGTTCTGCTGTATTAAGGGATTTTGAAAATGCAAAAATTTCCTCAGGATTCAGTTCATTGCCTGTTGTGATTATAGGCGAACATGTTCGCACTTTGTAATTATCCTTAAAGAAAATTTGCTCGTCACCTTTGATAAGCGTATGAGCTACAATGTCCTCAATACGGAAAATGTGCCACAAGGAGTATGCAATACTTTTGCTGTGGTAACCCTTAGCGTTCTTAAAAGGCATACTATATAAATCTTCATCAGAGAGATTATCCCTCAGCTCTAATATTTTGTTAAGCATACTTTTTCTAAGAAGTAAAAGAGTTTCTATGCCTGTGTTGAATGTTTCACTTTTCTTGAGGTATACTTGCACCGATTTATTAAGTTCAGACCACTCCTTATTCACACTATCACCTCACAAAATATCTGATGTAAAAAGTGTAGCTTAGTGAGTATTTATTGTCAAGTCAAAATCTGCACCGCTGTAAACAAAGAAAAGGTGACATTTAAAAGGCAATGTGTTATACTGAAAACAAATATAATCGAAAACTGTAGTATTCGGGGATGTGTTTGTTTGATTTGTATTACCTACACTCAACTGCTCATTGCAATCAGCCTTGTGTGGGTTGCTGTGAGGGCGGTTTGCTCTATAAAAAACAGAAAATTTGACATCAAACGGGAAGCTCATCTTCTGCTTGTTTATGTGTGCATCGTAGTGGTGGCGAGGTTTACCTTCTTCCCATTCTCAAAGGTGGACGGAGTGATTCAGCCCCTTGTGCTGGACTTTGATAAAATTATTCCGCTGAGGCTTAATTTCGTGCCCTTTGTAAATGCTTTTGACTACCCCACAAAGAAGGAGATTGTCCTCAATTTAGTGGGCAACACCGCAATGTTTATCCCCTTGGGTATCGTGTGGCCTGTGGTGTTCAAAAAGCTTGACACACACCTTAAAGTAATCGGAGCAGGCGCGGGATTTTCTCTTATAATAGAGATTTTGCAACTGCCGTTTTTCGACAGAGTATCGGACATTGATGATCTGATTCTCAATTCTGTGGGTTTTATTATTGGCTACGGAATTTATCTTGTTGCAAAAGGTATAAAGTCAAAGGTTAAAAACAGGAGCAGAGTATGAGGAAACTTAAAGAAAGCAGGGCTTTAAGCTTTGCTGTGATTGCGGTAATTTACATAATTGCGACAGTGGCAGGTATGGCAACCTACAAAGCCCTCGGTTTTGATTGGTGGCTTTCTCTGTTGGTGGCAGATGCCGTGGCAACTGTTGTGACTTTTATATTCAGCCTTATATTCGGCAACGCCTCGGTTTACGACCCTTACTGGAGTGTTCAGCCTCCTGTAATTGTGATGGCTTTTGCCTTTGGCAAAGACCTCACCGCCTTGGGTGTGTTGCTGATTGTCGCCATAACGTTCTGGGCGGTGCGTCTTACCGCTAACTGGGCTTACACTTTTGGTAACCTTACCCATCAGGACTGGCGATACACTATGCTGAGTGAGAAGACAGGTGCGTTTTATCCTATCATCAATTTCGTGGGAATCCATATGGTGCCTACCCTTGTGGTGTACGGTTGCACCTTGCCTGCGGTTTATGCAATCCGTCAGGGTTTAAGCCTTAACGTCGGCAGTCTGGGTTTCATTTGCCTTGCGGTTGCATCGGCAACTATGCAGGGTATAGCCGATATTCAGATGCATAAATATCAGAAAAACAGAACTACAAAATTTATTAGAGTCGGACTCTGGAAATACTCCCGACACCCCAATTACCTTGGCGAGATTTTAATGTGGTGGGGTGTGGCTTTGGCAGTTGTTCTGGCGGAGCCGAGTGCATGGTACCTTGTGGCAGGTGCCGTGGCAAATACTGTGCTTTTCTTAGCTGTCAGCATACCTATGGCCGACGGTAAACAGTCAAAGAAAGAGGGCTTTGCCGAATACAAAAAGCAAACCCGAATGCTTTTACCCATTAAAAAATGAATGAAAAACACATAATCGCAAAACTCCCTGAGGATTTGAGCTTTTTCACACGCTCACCCTAAGGGAGTTCTTTTTCGTTTGTATGTTAACTTACTATTCAATTAAAGCCAAGTTGGTTATGCTGTTCTTGCAGTCAAAATTTGGACCGCTGTAATCAATGAAAAACAAAAATATTGCATAGAGAAATAATAAGTATTATAATAAAATTGATCCGAATCCTTTGAAATTTTCAGTTTAAGGAGGACACTATGAACGGTATAACCATTATGCTTATATCCATTGCTGTGTTGCTTTTAGCATACATTTTTTACGGCAGATGGATTGCTAAAAAATGGGGAATAGACCCCAAGCGTAAAACTCCTGCTTACGAGCAGAGAGACGGTGTTGACTATGAGCCTGCTCCCAGAAGCGTGGTGTTCGGCCATCAGTTTGCATCCATTGCAGGTGCAGGTCCTATCAACGGCCCCATTCAGGCGGCAATCTTCGGTTGGGTGCCTGTGCTTTTGTGGGTGCTTATAGGCGGTGTGTTCTTCGGTGCAGTGCAGGACTTTACCTCTATGTACGCATCTGTTCGTAACAAAGGCAGAAGCATAGGATATATTATCGAAAAATACATCGGTAAAACAGGTAAGAAAATGTTTCTGCTTTTTGTGTGGCTTTTCTGTATTCTTGTTGTTGCAGCTTTTGCAGACATAGTTGCAGGCACATTTATGGGCTACACAGTAACCGAAGGCGTAAGAGGTGCCAACATAACCTCCAACGGTGCAGTGGCAACCACCTCAATGATGTTCATTGTGTTTGCTATTGCTTTGGGACTGTTGCTTAAATACACAAAGCTTCCCGCTGCCGTTAATACAGTAATCGCCATAGCTATGCTTGTTGGTGCTGTTGTAATCGGCCTTAATTTCCCTATGTATCTGCCGCTTAACGCTTGGCACATTTTAGTTTTTGTATATATTTTTATTGCCTCGGTTGTGCCTGTGTGGCTTCTTTTGCAGCCCAGAGATTACCTCAACAGTTACCTTCTGGTTGTTATGATTCTGGCGGCAGTTGTAGGCGTTTTCGTTGCAAATCCCACTATAAACCTGCCCGCTTTCACAAGCTTTAACGTAGACGGCAATTATCTTTTCCCCATACTTTTCGTAACTATCGCCTGCGGTGCAGTTTCAGGCTTCCATTCTCTGGTTTCCTCAGGTACTGCTTCAAAGCAAATTAAAAACGAAAAGGATATGCTCCCTGTTTCTTTCGGTGCAATGCTCCTTGAGAGTATGCTTGCCGTTGTAGCTCTTATCGCAGTTGCATCCTTTGCAACCGGTGAGGCTTCAGCTCAGGGTCTTGAAACACCTGCTCAGATTTTCGCAGGTGCGGTGGCAGGCTTCCTTACAAAAATGGGACTTCCCAACGATGTGGTTTTCACCCTCATCACTCTTTCAATTTCAGCCTTCGCCCTCACATCCCTTGACTCTGTTGCAAGAGTCGGCAGACTCTCTTTTCAGGAGCTTTTCCTCGATGATTCCATCAAAGATGAAAACATCGGTCCTGTAAGAAAGGTACTTACAAACAAATACTTCGCAACCTTTATAACTCTTGCGCTTGCCTTTGGTCTTACCTTGGTAGGCTATAAGAACATCTGGGCTTTGTTCGGTGCTTCAAACCAGCTTCTCTCTGTGTTTGCGTTCCTTGCCTGTGCGGTGTTCCTCAAGCGAAAGAAGAAGGTTCGCTGGTTCCTTTATATCCCTCTGGGTGTTATGATGGCAGTTACCTTTACTGCACTTTCAATGACAATTTTCTCAAAGGCAAAGGTGCTTGTAACCGCTACAAGTGCAGACATCTTCGGCGATGTTTTACAGCTTGTGTTCGCAACTCTTATTGTGGTTTTGGGCGTTTGCGTGGTTATTGACGGAGTTAAGAAGCTCTTCGGCAAAGACGAAGAAATCGAAACAGAACCTGAGAAAATCAGCGAAAAGGTTAACTAAAGAATATACATTTACAGACCTGTTAACCCAAACAAAATAGCAAAATCAAAAAGCAACCTTGCACATCAAACGCAAGGTTGCTTTTCTTTGTGGTTCTTATTTACACTCGGTACAAATATATTCAGGCACGGATTTCTCGTTTATAACCGACTCGTAGAATCTGTAGCCTCCTGCCAGGTTGTAACAGTCAAAGCCGTAGCCTGTCAGGATTCGGCAGGCGATGTAGCTTCTCAGTCCGCTGTGGCAATGCACATACACAGGCTTGTCCTTGGGAATTTCAGCGATTCTCTCACGGAGAGAGTCCAGAGGAATATGCATAAAGCCGTCGATTCTGCCCCTTGCAACCTCGGTGGCGGTTCGTGTGTCCAGAAGAGTTACGCTTGAATCTCTTGGCAGATTCTCAACATCGTGCCAGAAGAACTGTTTGAGCTTGCCTGTGATAACATTCTCGGCCACGAAGCCCACCATATTCACAGGGTCTTTTGCCGATGAGAAAGGCGGTGCATAGCAAAGCTCAAGCTTTGTCAAGTCGGTGACCTTTGCACCCAATCGGATAGCGGTGGCGATAACATCCATTCGCTTGTCCACTCCGTCAAAGCCAACAATCTGAGCACCCAGAATTTTGTGA
>SVOS01000012.1 GCA_015066245.1 Oscillospiraceae bacterium | reverse complement strand
ACGGTGTAGCAAATGCCCTTATGATTGAGGAAGTTATCCGCTTTAACGCAAGTGAAGCTCCTGCAAAGATGGGCACATTCTCTCAGTATGACCATCCTCATACTCTCGCAAGATATGCAGAGATTGCTGACGCTCTTAACCTCGGCGGTAACACAAATGAAGAGAAGATGGAGAACTTAATCAAGGCTATCAACGACCTTAAGGCTAAAGTTAGTATCAAGGATACTATCAAGGACTACGGCATTGACGAGCAGGATTTCCTTAACCGTCTTGACGATATGGTAGAGCAGGCATTCGACGACCAGTGCACAGGCGCTAACCCCCGTTATCCCCTTATGAGTGAGATTAAGCAGATGTACCTCAATGCATATTACGGTACACACAAAGATATCTGATAGGAGGTTAATGTATAATGAAACTTGATAACGTTATTGCAGTAAGAGCAAACAAAACCATCTACAGAGACGGTGATACTTGTATCAAGGTGTTCAGCACCGATTATTCAAAGGCTGATGTTCTCAACGAAGCTTTAAATACTGCAAGAATTGAAGAAACTGGGCTTAACATTCCTAAAATCCTCGAGGTAACAATGGTTGACGGCAAATGGGCAATTGTTACTGAGTATGTTGAGGGCAAAACTTTGGCACAGCTTATGGAGGAGAACCCCGAAAATACCGACGAGTATATCGAAAAGCTTGTGGATATTCAGCTTGAGATTCATTCTAAGAAAAGTGCTCTTCTTAACAAGCTTAAGGATAAGATGAACAGAAAAATCAGCTCTACAGAGCTTGATGCTACTACAAGATACGAGCTTCATACCCGTCTCGAGGGTATGCCCAAGCACAACAAGGTTTGTCATGGCGACCTTAACCCCTCTAATATAATCATCAAAGAGGATGGTACACCCTATATTATTGACTGGGCTCACGCAACTCAGGGCAACGCATCTGCTGATGCAGCAAGAACATATCTGCTTTTCTGCCTTGCAAAGCAGGAGGAAATCGGCAAAAAGTATCTTTCGACTTTCTGCAAAAAGAGCGATACTGCTTTACAGTATGTTCAGAAATGGATGCCTATTGTGGCTGCTTCTCAGTCCGTAAAGGGTAATGCTGAGGAGAGAGAGTTCCTTCTCTCTTGGGTAAACGTAGTAGACTACGAATAAGCCACCGTCAGCTGAAAACTAAACAGATATATAAATACGCCCGAGGCAGATTTAAAGCCTCGGGCGTGTTTGGTTTTATTAAAATATTTCTTTTGTTAAGGAAACTAAATCCATTGGTTTATTAAGGGTGTAGGCGGGGTTTTCTACTTTACCAAATCCGTAAGATGCCCACACAAAGGGAATTTGTGCTTTGTCGGCGGCTTCTTTGTCAAGTATTGTATCGCCAACATAAACTGCCTTTGTGATGTTGTTTCTTTCCATTACAAGGCGGATGTTGTCGCCCTTACATTTCTTTGTTCGACCTGCGCATTCAAAGTCTTTGATAATATCTCCGAGATTGTAGTGGTCGATGAACGCCTGAATATAGCCGTCCTGACTGTTGCTGACAACATAAAGCGAAAAGTCCATGGAAAGTGTTCGGAGGGTTTCAAGTATGTCCTCATAAAGTGTTGCACCGTTGCGTTTGAGCTCCTCAAGCTCTTCGTCACAACCCTCTATCATAATGTCAATGGCTTCTTTTAAGCTCAGCTCAGGCAGCATAAGTGGAGCAATCTGTTCCACGGTTTTACCCATATAGCTGTTCATTTCTTCTTGTGTTATTGGCGGTCTCTTGATACCATGTGCTTCCATAACCTTCTGCCATGAAGGCATAATGGCTACACAAGAGTCCCACAAAGTTCCGTCCAAATCAAATAAAATTGCATTTTTGTTCATATTAACAATCCTTTATTTAACGCTTTTTCCATGCCAAGGGATTGAGTCCTAAAATAAGGGGGAAAATCTCAAGTCTGCCTAAAAGCATTGCGATTGAAAGCAAGATTTTGGAGAACATTGAATAATCAGCATAGCTTCCTGTAGGACCTACAACACCGAGTCCGGGACCGATGTTGTTGAAACAGGCAAGTGTTGCTGAAAGGTTAGTTTCGATGCCAAATGGTTCGATGCTTAGCAATATGAAAATTGTGATTATACACATAATGTAAATTGCAAAATATGATGTAACTCCACTCAGAGTTTGTTCATCAACGCGTTTAGCTTCCATGTTGACAGCTCTTACTGAGCGTGGGTGCAAAAGCTTTTTTAGTTCTCTGTAGACTGTTTTGATTAGCATAACAACTCGAGCGTTTTTAAGTCCGCCTGCCGTAGAGCCCGCACAACCGCCAACTATCATAAGCAGCAGAAGTATTGACTTGGAGAGTCCCGGCCAAAGATTAAAGTCAGTTGTGGCATAACCGGTTGTTGAGATAATTGTTGCAACCTGGAAAGACGATGTTCGGATCGTTTCTTCAAAGCCGGAGTACATCGGATAAACGTTAAAGGTGATAATACCGATGCTGAGTCCAACAAGACCAAGGAAAAACCAAAGCTCGGTGCTTTTGAAAACGGATTTAAACTTTTTCATAAGCATCAGATAGTACAGATTGAAATTAAGTGCAAATAAGAGCATAAACACAGTGATAACCCATTGACAATATGGACTATAACTTGTTATACTGTCAGCTTTTATGCCAAAGCCGCCGGTACCTGCCGTGCCGAAAGTATGTACAACGCTGTCAAAAACAGGCATACCACCGCATATCAGCATTAAAGCCATTATAACTGTCATTCCTACATAAATAAGATACAGAATTCTTGCAGTTTCTCTGGCTTTTGGAACAAGCTTGCCAACGATAGGGCCGGGGACCTCTGCTTTCATAATGTTCATAGAGCGGTCGGCGATGTTGGGGATAATTGCCATTACAAATACAATAACACCCATACCGCCAATCCAGTGAGTAAAGCTTCGCCAGAACAATAGTCCGTGACTCATAGCTTCTACGTTAGTGAGAATCGACGCACCTGTGGTGGTGAATCCCGAAACCGTTTCAAAAAAAGCATCGATGTAGTTTGGAATTTCTCCGCTTAAGAAAAAGGGGAGAGCACCAATAGCCGACATAAGCACCCATGCATAAGAAACAATAACAAAGCCTTCTTTTGCATATATAACCTTGCTGTCGGGACGGGATGCAAATTTCAGTATAATTCCCAATAAAAGTGCAACGCCTATGGTAAAGAGAAAATGCCAGAGGCAATCTTCACCGTAAATAACCGACACTATTGCAGGCAAAATCAAAAGTGCGGCTTCTGCCAGTAAAATATGACCGACAGTATTCAGTACCATTCTGCGATTCATAGCGTACCTCTTACTTGATAATATCAGCAAGGTCATAAAGTGTATGACCAGCACTGATTACGATAACCTTATCTCCGGGCATAATTACAGTGTCACCGGTAGGAATAAGAGCCTTGCGGTTTCTTAGAATTCCCGAAATAAGTATATTCTGTTTAAAGCTTATATCTTTAAGAGGGATGTTGCTGTATTCGAAATCCTCGCTTACATGGAACTTCAGTGCCTCTGCGTTGCCGTCCATAATTTTATAGAGTTTTTCAACGTTGCTTCCTTCAGAATTCTTAAGAGCTCTTACATATCGTAAGATAACGTCAGCGATTGTTCTTCGGGGAGAAACAATAGTATCAAGTCCTAAGCCGTTTGCAAGAGGAATAAACTCTTTGCGGTTAACTTTGGTGATAACCTTTGGGACATTCTGGCTTTGTGCAAAGTATGAGATAAGTATATTTTGCTCATCCATACCCGTAAGAGCGATAAAAGCATCTACGTTGTTGAGACCTTCTTCGTTAAGAAGCTCCTGCTGGGCACCATCACCGAGAATAACGGTGGCACCGGGCAAGGTTTCGCTGATTTCATCACAAACCTTGGGATCTTTGTCAATAATTACAACCGAACACCCTGAAAGCAGTAACATCCTGGCAAGATAATAGCCTGTACGGCTTGCACCAAGAATCATTACCTTCTTTGCAGAACGCTGTGTTATTTTAAGGCTTTTAAGCAGCTTGATTATTTCACTGGGAGCGGCAGTCAAGGCGATCTTGTCACCGCTTTTAAGCTCGAAACTACCGTCAGGAATGTATACTTCGCCTTCTCTGCATACGGCACAGATCAGGAATTTTGCCTTATACTGGCGTCTTAAGTCCATAATCTTAATACCTGCAAGAGGTGAGTTTTCTTTCAGCACAAGCTCAACAATCTCAAAATTACGGGTCGAGAAAGTTTCGATATGGGCTGCAGAGGGCAGCTTCAGTACGTTATATATATCGTGAGCAGCAAAGAATTCAGGATTAACAGACATTGACAAACCCAGCTGATGCTGGAGAAATCCCAAGCTCTTTTCATTGTATTCGCGATTTCTGATTCGTGCTATTGTGTTTTCGGCACCGAGCGTTTTGGCAATATAGCAGCTAAGCATATTAAGCTCATCGGAGCCTGTTACAGCGATAAACAAGTCGGTCTTGTCTATGCCTGCTTCTGATAGGACTTCGCAGTCTGTACCAATACCGCATACTCCCATAACATCGTATATATTGGTAACTTCCTCAATGATTTCTTCGTCCTTGTCAATAGCCACAACATCGTGACCCTCGTCAATAAGACTTGAAATAATAGATTGGCCTATTTTTCCGCAACCTACAACTAAAATGTTCATATGTATTCCTCATTTACATGTAAGCATCAGGGCAAACTACCCTTATTATATATAGTATTATACTCTTTTTGCAAATAAATACAATATTTTTTTACCATATTTAAAAAATGGGAAGCGTTTTATCGCTTCCCATTTTATGTGATTTTTTCTTTATCTCTGGCCCTGGGTGCTTACATTTGTGCTTACGTCAGGGATTATTGATTCGAGCATATTTTCGGTGTCTTTTGTGTTATTATTCTGGTTGTTGTTCTGATTGTTGTTGTCATTCATAGGGGATGAGGGTGCATTTGTATCTGTCATATTGTCTTTATCCTTGCCCATATTGCAGGCTACAAGTGATAACGCAACAAGCATTACTAATGCGATTGCAATGATTTTTTTCATAAATATTGTCTCCTTGAAAAATTATATTAGATAGCAGCAAGGCTGTCGGATATATTATTCCCAAATATGAAAAAATTAATCAAAAAGATATAAAAGTATTGACAATGTGGTCTATGTGGTGTAGACTATAATTGATAGGTCGATGACTGATAGACCTGACTGTTATTTTAGGAGATTGCAAAATGGAAGACATGAGACTGGGTGTTGTTGAGGCACGATTTGCCGATATTATCTGGCAGAACGAGCCGCTGACATCAGGCGAATTGGTTAAGTTGTGTTTTGATGAGCTTAACTGGAAAAAGTCCACGACTTACACAGTGCTTAAGAAGCTTTGTGAACGTGGCATTTTTAAGAACGAAGGCTCAACTGTGACTTCGCTCATATCCCGCAGCGACTTTTATGCTATGCAAAGCGAAAAGTTTGTTGAGGATACTTTTGAGGGGTCTTTGCCTCAGTTTATTGCTGCTTTTACACAGCGCAAGTCATTGAGTGAGGCAGAGATTAATGAGATAAGAAGGATGATTGATTCTCTGGAGAAGTAATTATGACAGATTTTCTTGTTTCGCTTCTTAATATGAGTTTGGTTTCATCCTGGGTGATTATTGCCCTGCTCATTTTAAGACCTTTTATGAAAAAAGTACCGCGGTCCATAGTTTGCGGATTGTGGATACTTGTAGGTATCAGGCTTGTCTGTCCTGTAGGATTTCAGAGCGTTCTAAGCTTTATTCCTACGTCAGAACCTCTGAATTCTGAGGTTCTGACATCTCAGGCAGGTTACCTGGTTAAGTTTTCTATGTCCGAAAACATCGGCTCAGAAAACATAATTTCAAATACGCTTGTTCCCCCTGCAGGAACAAGTATTAACCCTATGCAGGCAATCTCCTTGGTCGCCGCTTTTATATGGGCGGTGGGTTTAGCGGTTATGCTTATTATCAGTCTGGTAAGTTATTGTCGTCTTAATAAAAGTGTGAGGCCGTCTCTGAATATCGGTGGAAACGTTTATATTAATGACGACATCCCTTCTCCCTTTGTGTTGGGCTTTATCAAACCTCGTATTTATATTCTTTCATCTCTGACTGAATATGAAAGAGAGTTTGTTATTGCTCATGAAAACGCTCATATAAAGCGTCGCGACTACCTCTTAAAACCCATAGGGTACTTAATACTTTCCCTGCATTGGTTTAACCCCTTGGTTTGGGTTGCATATATTATGCTTTGCCGTGATATCGAAAGTGCCTGTGATGAGCAGGTTATCAGAGATATGGATGAAAATGGCAAAAAGAACTATTCTGAGATTCTGCTCAGGCTTAGTGTGTCTGACAGAAGTCTCAGAGCCTGCCCCGTAGCTTTTGGTGAGACAGGAGTAAAAAGCCGCATCAAATCGGTTGTAAGTTATAAAAAGCCTGCACTGTGGATTGTGGCTGTGGCTTTGGTGCTTGCAGCTGTGCTTAGCCTTGGATTTCTCACAAATCCAGTAAAAGCCTCTGATGAGAAAGTGGTTCTTCCTCTTAATGAAAGGGTTTATGATGATATAAGCAAATGCGTATCTGCTTCCATTGTTGATTCAAACAAAACCGAGAGTGCGGATGTCTTCAGAGCAGAAAACTATGTTGAGCTTCTGACCAAAAGCAACGCTAACATAATCACCAAGTACATCTGGGCTTATTATGGTGAATTCAAAGATATTGACGGCAAGGTTTTTCTTGAATTTGAAAGCTACAAACCTGCAAAGGTCACTGTTCTTAAATGTGATGGAGGATATAAATCCTTAAGCTATAGACAAACTGAAAATTACAAGGATATATCTTACGAGAACGATTATTTCCCTGAGGAAATACATTCTTCTGTAAAATATACTCCTGGATATTTTAATGACCAGAAAGAGTCGGCAATGACTCTGGCGAAAGAATATTATGGAGTTGACAAGAAACGCAATGAGCTGTTTCCTGTGTTTAATGCTCAGGTTTTGGAGGTAACAGACAGGGATATTACTGTTGAGCCTTTAAAGGGCGAGTCAGTCAGCGGTAAAGCTCTTGATAAAGTAAAAATAAACAGAAATAGTTTGAATGATTCTGAAGTAGTGTTGTTTACAGGGGATGTTGTAAGAATCCGCTATGCCGACGTAATAACCTATGATTCTGATGTTCCGATTCTTTGCAATGTATTCCACGTTGAATTAATCAGCGACAGAAATACAAATTGGGTCACTGAGGGACAGACTTTCACAATATTTTCAAATGCAACTACTGACCATTATTTCAGAGAACCAAAGAAAGAGGATACAACACTCATATATGATTTTGGAGAAGTGTCGATACTCACTGAAGGCACATACTTTATGCTGAATGAGGAGAATCAAACCTTTGTTATGATTTATGAAAACAACTACAAAACCGATAATCACCTTAAGCTTACATCGGGAAGATATCAGATTTTGGGAAATAATCTGATTCTTCTTGGTGAGGACCCCGAGGTTGGCAGTATGGTATTTGTAAAAAGCGGTGACAGTTATGTTTACTGCGAACAATGTACACTGTCTTATAATGGATTTGCCACTGAGTATTTTAAGGATGGAGACAGATTTGTGTTTGATTGTTGATATTCAGCATGTGCATATAATAATAGATTGTTGACTATTATAAATATTTGTAGTAAAATTCTTTTGGTGATAATTGTGAAAGTAAGCTTTTCAAAAGGATTTTATGCAGCTGCTTTGATAGCATATGTGTTTCAGTTGATGGTCCTTGTTTTTGACTATATAGTTAATGGTGCAACCCTGATAGATTTTGTTGTTGACAAATGGGCAGGAGTGCTCGGATTTGTGCTTTTAGGTGCGTTGTTTCTATTAAGAAGCAAGATTGGTATGGATTTTATCCTGACATTTATCGGCATAATGTTTTGGATTGTGCAATTCTGTAAGATTTTTGTCGAAAGCTTTGAGAACCCTCTGGATGCATTTACAGTTTGTTCTTCGGGCATTCTGGGTGTTATATTAAGCGGTTTTGGTCTGGTTTATGAAACAATAATAGAAAAAAACAAAAAATCCAAAACAGAATCAAAGGATAAGAATAAAGAAACCTGAGCATATAAATATATGCTCAGGCTTTTTTTCTTAATCAGAAATATGTTATAAGAATGTAACCATTTGTTATCAATTATTAACTTGCAATCAGCAAATGTTGTGTTATAATTTAAAATATAATATTGTAACTACTATATATGGGGTGAACCTATGAAATGTCCTTACTGTGGCTTTGATGAAAGCAAGGTTATTGACTCGCGTCCTGCAGATGACGGCGAAAGAATCCGCCGTCGCAGAGAATGTCTGAGTTGCTCAAAGCGTTTTACGACTCATGAGGTTATCGAAACTGTACCGATTGTTGTTGTTAAGCGCGATAAATCAAGAGAGGTGTTTAACCGCTCCAAGCTTCTGGGTGGTTTTCTCAGAGCATGCGAAAAGCGTCCTGTATCTATGGACCAGATTGAGGCTTGTATTGATAATATCGAGTCGAAGCTCCAGAGCGGCCTCGACAGGGAAGTAACATCCGACAGAATCGGCGAGCTTGCAATGGATGCACTGAGAACACTTGACGATGTTGCATACATCCGATTTGCCTCTGTTTACAAGAATTTTGCGGATATTGGTACTTTCCGCGAAGAACTTAATAAGCTTGACAGCTCCAAATAAAACACAATAATCAACGCCCGAGCTTTTGGCTCGGGCGTTTTTGTCTTACTGTTTACAAAAAGTTTTTCTAATCAGCTGCAGCTTTCGCATCCGCATCCGTGGTCATGGTCGCATTCCTGGATTTTGCCGACAATAGGCTCAGGGTCTACACCAAGACGTGTGTAGTAATCGGAAAGAGCAGCCTTGATAGCCTGCTCGGCAAGCACGGAGCAATGTACCTTTACTGCAGGAAGGCCGTCAAGAGCCTCCATAACCGCTTTGTTTGTAAGCTTTAAAGCTTCATCAATGGTTTTGCCCTTAATAAGCTCAGTTGCCATAGAGCTTGTAGCAATAGCAGCACCGCAACCGAAAGTTTTGAATTTGCAGTCGGTGATAACGTTGCCTTCAACCTTGATATACATTCTCATAATATCGCCGCATTTGGAGTTGCCGACTTCGCCAACACCTGAAGCATCCGGAATCTCGCCAACATTACGGGGATTGGCAAAATGGTCCATAACTTTTTCTGAATATGCCATATTTAAACCTCCATTACTTTTCTTCGGATTTGATTTTGTCCCAGAGGGGAGAGAAGCTTCTAAGATAATCAACAACCCCGGGAACAGTTTCCAAGATATAATCAACGTCTTCTTCGGTATTATCGTCAGAGAAAGAAATTCTTAAACTTCCGTGAGCAATCTCATGTGGAAGACCGATGGAAAGAAGAACATGGCTGGGGTCGAGGCTGCCGGATGTGCAGGCTGAGCCCGATGAAGCACTGATGCCTGCTAAATCAAGCTTCAAAAGCAGGCTTTCGCCCTCGATACCTTCAAAGCACATGTTCATATTGCCTGCAAGTCTCAAGTCTCTGTCGCCGTTTAAACGTGAACGTTCGATTTTGAGAAGTCCGTCAACAAGGCGGTTACGCATTTTTGTAAGCTTTTCTTTACGTTCCTCCATTGTCTCAACCGCAATTTTGAGAGCTTCAGCAAGACCTACAATGCCTGCAACATTCTCTGTGCCTGCACGTCTGCCTTTTTCCTGAGCTCCGCCGTCAATGAGGATTTCGGGTCTTACACCGCGTCTTACATAAAGTGCACCGCATCCCTTGGGACCGTGGAACTTGTGAGCTGTAAGGGATAAAAGGTCGATGTTGTCGTCCTTAACGTTAATTGGGACGTTGCCCATAGCCTGAACTGCATCAGTATGGAACAGCACCTTTGCATCTCTGCAGATTTTGCCGATTTCCGCAATAGGCTGGATTGTGCCGATTTCGTTATTGGCGTACATAATTGTAACCAAAGCGGTAGTTTCGCGGATTGCATTTTTAACATCCTCGGGTTTTACAATACCGTTTTCGTAAACATCAAGATAAGTAACCTCAAAACCTTGTTTTTCAAGAGCTTTGCAGGTATGAAGAACTGCGTGATGCTCGAACTTGGATGTGATGATGTGGTTTTTGCCCTTTTTGCCAAGAGCAGCAGCCACGCCTTTGATTGCCCAGTTGTCACTTTCACTGCCGCCTGAGGTAAAATAAATCTCGGATGCATTGTCGGCACCGATAAGTTTTGCCACAGTTTCTCTTGCTTCTTCTACGGCATCTTTTGCCTCAGAGCCTATCTGATAAAGGCTTGAGGGATTGCCGTAAACTGTGGTGAGGTAGGGCATCATTTTATCTAAAACTTTTTCTGACAAAGCCGTGGTTGCGGCATTGTCGACATATACTTTTCTCATAAGATTTTCATAGACTCCTTTTTATGAGATTAATATTTCTGGGATTCGGCGACAGCAAGTCTGTCACATCTCTCGTTCATAGGATGATTATTGTGACCTTTTACCCATATCACGCTTACTTTGTGGATATCGCAAAGGTCCAGAAGTTGCTGCCATAAGTCGGGATTCAGGGCAGGATCTTTTTTAGTGCGCATCCAACCTTGGGACTGCCACTTTTTTGCCCATCCGCGCTCAAGTGCGTTGCATACATACTGGCTGTCACTGTAAAGAGTAACCTCACAAGGTTCTTTAAGCATTTTCAGAGCACTTATTACTGCCAGAAGTTCCATACGATTGTTGGTTGTATGAGGCTCGCCGCCTGAAATTTCTTTTTCTACACCATTATAACAGAGAATTGCACCCCAGCCACCGGGACCGGGATTACCGGAGCATGCACCGTCGGTGTAAATATCAACTTTTTTCACGCAAAACCTCCGAAACATACACTATTATTAAACATACAACCTATATTATAACACCAAAATGCTCATTTGCAACTATTATTTGTTTAATTTTTATCAAAATCGGGAAATTTGGTTAGCATAGACTAACTGTAGGGATATTTGTTTGAAAATATGTATAATTTTTGAAGTTTACGGCTATAGTATAAATGGTAAATCTTGCTTGACACAGACTTAATAAAAGGGTAGAATATATAATGTATAATTATATTCGGGTAATATGTCCTTAATTTTATAAATTATGTCTTGATTACGGCTGCGGCGGTCAAGGCAACAACATATATTTACATAATAATAAAGAAAATGGAGGAAAATTGTGAGCAATAATACAAAAGACTTGGCTAACAAGAACAAGAAAAAAACTCAGCCAAATGCTAAAAAAGTAAAAAACTACAGCTCTGCTCCTTCCAAGAAAGGAAAAAAGCAGAATTCAAAGTCATTCAAGCCTAAAACAAAGGCAAACCAGGGCACCAAGCCTGCGGATTCATTTGTATCAAAGCCTGAGGATGAGTTTTTATTTACTGATGGCAGCGATTTTCTGGGCTATAGTGTAAACGGCAAAAAAACGCCTGCCAAAAACAAGAGACCTGCCTACAAGAAGTCTTATAAAAACACAAATAATCAAAAGAGAAATTCGGACGAGTTTATAGAAAAAACAAAGCCTGCGGTAAGAGTTGCATTTCTTGGCGGTCTTAATGAAATCGGCAAGAATATGACTCTCTTTGAGTGCGAAGGCGATATGGTTCTGTTGGATTGCGGTATGGCATTCCCTGATGGCGATATGCTGGGCGTAGACCTTGTTATTCCGGATTTTACTTATGTTGAGCAGAACAAAGATAAAATCAGAGGTATTGTGATTACTCACGCTCACGAAGACCATATCGGCGGTCTTCCTTATCTGCTTTCTAAGCTCAATGTGCCCATTTACTCCTCGCCTCTGGCGGTGGGGCTTATAGGCAACAAGCTCAGAGAGCATTCGCTTTCCAAAAATCCCGACCTCAGAGAAGTTAAAGCAGGCAGCAGAATCCGTATGGGATGTTTTGATATAGAGTTTATACATGTAAACCACTCCATTCCTGATTCTCTGGCAATTGCTTTGCATACACCTGCAGGTACAATTGTGCATACAGGCGACTTTAAGGTCGATTACACTCCCACACAGGGTAAGCCTATAGATTTAAATGCTTTTGCAAGACTTGGCGATGAGGGTGTTCTGTGTCTTATGGCTGACAGCACCAATGCATCGCGTCCGGGTAATACTCCCTCTGAAACTACCGTTATGGCAAGTTTTGACAATCTTTTCAAAGAGGCTGAGGGCAAGCGTATTATTATTGCAACCTTTGCATCTAACGTAAGTCGCGTTCAGCAGATTATCAACTGTGCTCAGAAGTATGGCAGGAAGGTTGCTTTTTCAGGCAGAAGTATGCTCAATTATATGAGTGTGGCGGCAGAATTGGGATATCTTGATATTCCTGAAGGTATATTAATCAACATTGATATGCTTAACCGCTATACAATGGGTGAGATTGTACTTATAACAACAGGCAGTCAGGGCGAGCCTATGTCGGCTTTAAGCCGTATGGCATACTCTGACCACAGAAAAGTATCAGTGGGTGAGGGAGACTTTATTATCATTTCTGCCAATCCCATCCCCGGCAACGAGCGTACCGTAGGTAATCTTGTAGATGAACTGTTAAAACGCGGCTGCAAGGTTATTTATGAATCTATGTATGAGGTTCATGTGTCCGGTCATGCTTGTCAGGAAGAGCTTAAGATTATTCAGGCTCTTACAAAGCCTAAGTATTTTATCCCCGTTCACGGTGAGCAGAAACACTTGAGAAAGCACAAGGAAATTTCTGTTGCCATGGGTACGCCTAAAGAAAACGTATATATCGGTGACAACGGTAAGTGTGTTGAACTTCACGAGAATTATATCCGTGAAGTGAACTCTGTGCCTGCAGGACAGGTGTTTGTTGACGGTCTCGGTGTAGGTGATGTAGGAAGCATCGTTTTAAGAGACAGAAAGCACCTGGGTCAGGACGGACTTATTACCATCGTTGCATCTTTGGATGTATATGACGGTCATGTTGTCAGTGGCCCCGATGTTGTATCCCGCGGATTTGTATATGTAAAAGAAAGCGAAAGCCTTCTTGACGAAGTCAGAAAGCTCAGCCTTGCAATTTTGGAGGATTGTGCAGACAGACGTATTCAGGAGTGGGGTACTATAAAGAACAAAGTCAAAGACGGAGTTTCACAGCTTATCAGCCAGAAAACAGGCAGATATCCTATGATTCTACCTATATTGATGGAGGTCTGACACTACCTTCTTAAAGATTTGAGGAAAAGGTTATGAAAAATAAATTTGCACATATAGTGCCGTTTCTGGTGTTGTTTTCGCTGGCGATGATGTTGTCGGCAATACCGGCAGCTTTTTATGACACCACTTTGTTGCTTATACAAGGTGCTATAGCTCTTGCGGCAGTTATTGCAGCAGTAGTTATCTATATAATGTTTTCTCGTTATGTTCAGTTTTCTGTCAGAACATCTGTGAAGAAAATCAGCAACACAGACACAGAGTTTGTTGAAAAAATGAATTTTCCTGTGGCTGTTCTCAGCTATGACAACGAGCTTATATGGTATAACAAAGCCTTTAAAAATCTGATATGCCCTAAAGAGAATCTTTTGGGCTTACATATTGAGTACAAGACTTTTTCTGCTGATATTGACGAGGTTATCAAAGGCGAGGGTACTAATGTAAAGTACGGAGATTTAAAGTTTACTGCCTTTGGTGCTGATACAGGCAGCGGTAAGGTGCTTTATTTCTTCGACGATACCTACTACAAGAGCGTTGATGCCGAGTATAAGGCAAGCCGTCTGTCTGTGGCTATGATTGTTTTTGATAATCGCGAGTCATTTATTGATGAGTTTGAGGAGGAAAGTGCCCATATCGTTCTTCATGTTGAGGATATTCTTCAGAAATGGGCTGCTGATACCAACTCCTTCTACCGCAAGCTTACAGGCAACAAGTATATGATAGTTTTCGAAGAGCGTGAGCTTAAGAAAATTATTGATACAAAATTTGATATTCTTGATAAAATCCACGAAATCCGTCGCGGTGAGCTTGAAGCTACCGTATCTATCGGCATAGGCCGAGGCGAAAAGACTCTGAGGAAGAGTCAGGCATCTGCAAAACGTGCCCTTGATATGGCTCTGGGCAGAGGCGGTGACCAGGTAGCCATTGCCACCGGCAAAGACTATGATTTCTATGGTGGCAAGTCCGTAGGCGTTGAGCGTCAGACAAAAGTACGTACAAGAATGATTGCTGATTCGGTGGCAAGTGTTGTTGCGGAATGTGACAAGGTGGTTATTACCGGTCACAGATTCTCGGATTTGGATTCCATTGGCTCTGCTATAGGTATGTACAGAGCTGTTACACGTTCTTTGGGCAAAAAAGCCTGCATAGCCGTAAATTATGAGACTTCAATGGCCAAGTCCCTTATTGACAGATATAAGGCCGACCGTGGCGAGGGTATTTTTGTTAGCCCCGAACAGGCCATTTCTCAGATGACTCCTAAGACACTTCTGATAATCGTTGATACTCAGACAGTCAATATGCTTGAGGATAAACGTCTTTATGAGAAAAGCGGTTTTGTTGTGGTTATTGACCATCACAGACGTCAGGTAGACCATATTGACAACGCAGTTGTGTTCTTTAATGAGCCCGGTGCGTCCTCTGCATCAGAAATGTGCACAAGTATTATCGACAATTTCGAGGGCGACCCCTTGGGCAAGCCCGAGGCAGAGGCGTTGCTTTCGGGTGTTATTCTGGATACCAAAAATTTTGTGGTTGGAGCAGGCTCTGCTGCTTTTGAAACAGCCGCATATCTGCGTAGAAAAGGAGCAGACACGGTATCTATCCGCCAGCATTTTGCTGATTCTATTGAAAGCTATAAAAACAAATATCAGCTTATTTCCAACGCAAAGATTTACAAAGAATGTGCTATTGTTCTGGTGCAGGAAAGTGTGCCTGATGTAAGACTCCTTTCTGCAAAGGCGGCTGATGAGCTCTTGCTTATCAAGGGAGTCAAGGCGTCCTTTGTGCTTTATAAAACCGAGAAAGGTACTGTAAATATTTCTGCACGAAGTTTTGGAAAACGCAACGTTCAGATAGTTATGGAAAAAATGGGTGGTGGCGGTCATCACACCATGGCAGCAGCTCAGCTTGATGAAAAATCCTTTGAGGTTGCTGTTACAAAGCTTATTGAAGCTATTGATGAATAATTCACTGTTACTACAGGAGGTAATATAAATGAAATTAGTATTGTTACAGGATGTTAAGTCCTTAGGCAAAAAAGGCGAAATGGTAAACGCATCTGATGGTTACGCAAGAAACTTCCTTATTCCCAAGGGTCTTGCAAAAGAAGTTAACAATCAGGTTATGAACGAGTTTAAAAATGCTGAAAACTCAAAGAAATATAAGATCGAGCAGGAAATTGCCGCTGCAAATTCTGCCAAAGAGAAGCTTGATGGCAAGAGTATCCTGATTAAAGCAAAAGCAGGACAGGGCAGCAAGCTTTTCGGCAGCATCACCTCAAAAGAGGTAAGCGCAGAGATCAAGAACAAGTTTGCACTTGATATAGACAAGCGTAAAATTTCTATGAGCGATATCAAGACAGTGGGCTCTTTTAAGGCAGAAATCAAGCTTTACTCAGGTATCGCAGCTGTTGTTACAGTAGAGGTAGAGGCACTTTAATTCTTAAATAAAGGACGAATTTAAATGGCAAATAATATTGTCAAAACTGAATATGACGGCTTGAGTCTTCCTTATAGCCCTGAGGCAGAGCAGGCGGTATTGGGTGCAATTATCTATGAGCCCGAGTGCTTTGGCAGAGTTGCCGAAATTCTTACAAAGCCCGATTTCTTCCACCTGTCGTTGCATAGAACTATTTATTCCACAATGCTTTCTATGTTTACCCAGGGGCTTTCCATTGACTTCGTTACTCTTTATGAGGAGCTTAAGCACGAAAAGAACTTTGACCCAACAGAGGGCAAAACATATCTTGCGGCTTTAGTCGAGAATTGTCCTTCTATTTCAAATGTTGAGATTTATGCAAAGCTTGTAAGAGATAAGTTTGACATCCGTCAGCTTATCTATGCCGCAAGACGCATTATGGATGAGGCAACCGCCAACGAGCTTGAATCCGAGCTTCTGGTGGATTCTGCCGAGCAGATGATTTTTGATATCCGCAGAGGCAAGAATATCCAGGGACTTCAGCGTCTTGAAGAAGTAATCATCAAGACCTTTGACAGACTTGATTTGCTCAACAAAAACGACGAGTCCCTGAAACCTATGCCTACAGGTATAGGCGAAATCGACCGTATTACTACAGGTCTTAACCGCAGTGACCTTATTATTCTTGCGGCGCGACCCGGTATGGGTAAAACATCCTTTGCTCTCAATATCGCAAGAAACGTTGCGCTGAAATCAGGCAAGACAGTTGCGTTCTTCTCGCTGGAAATGACCAAAGACCAGCTTGCAAGCCGTCTGCTTTCGTCAGAGGCTCTGGTTGGCGGTACAAAACTCAGAACAGGTAAACTTACTGACGAGGAATGGACGAGAATTGTTTCTGCTGGTGATGTGCTTTCTCAGTGCGATATGTATCTTGATGATACTCCCGGTATCAGTGTTCCTGCTATGAAAGCAAAGCTCAGACGTCTTAGAAATATTGACCTGGTGGTAATCGACTATTTGCAGCTTATGACCACAGGCAGACACACCGACAACAGAGTAAACGAAATTTCCGAGATTACACGAAACCTCAAGGTTCTGGCAAAAGAGCTGGGCGTTCCCGTAATTTGTCTTTCTCAGCTTTCCCGAGCCAGTGAGAAACGAGCAGAGGACCATCGTCCTCAGATTTCTGACCTGAGAGATTCGGGTTCTATCGAGCAGGATGCCGACATTATTCTTTTCCTTTATCGTGAAGCTTATTACGATAAAAACAAGGTTATCGGCGGGGATAACTCTCAGGTTGACCAGAATAGTGCCGAGTGTCTTATTGCAAAAAACCGACACGGTGAAACAGGTACGGTAAAACTTCATTGGCAGGGTGAATTTATGCGATTCACTTCTCCGGAGCTTGGCCGTGAATAATAAAGTTTTAGCTGCCGTAAAAAAACACGGCATGATAAATAAAGGTGACAGAGTTATTGTGGCACTCTCAGGCGGCGCAGATTCGGCAGTGCTGCTTGATGTTATGCTTAAGCTCAGGGATGAGTTTGAGCTTACTGTGTGTGCCGCTCATGTTAACCACAATCTGAGAGGCGATGAGTCTCAGCGTGACGAGGCTTTTGTAAGAGAGCTTTGCCAGAATAAAGGTGTAGAGCTTTTTGTAAAGAATGCTGACGTTATGAGCCTTGCCGAAGCAAACAAAGAGAGTATGGAGCTTGCAGGCAGAAAAGTCAGATATGATTTTTTTGAGGAGCTTTGTACGGATTCTAATACAAAAATCGCCACTGCTCACACAGCAAGCGATGCGTTGGAGACGGCTCTCTTTAATATTGCCCGTGGTACGTCGATTTCGGGGCTTTCTTCGATTCCTCATGTAAGAGGAAGATTTATAAGACCTCTTCTTGACGTTACACGAGCAGAGATTGAAAAGTATGCAGATAAAAACAGTATTGCATTTGTAAATGACAGTACAAACAGCGACCCGACACTTTGCAGTCGCAATAATATCCGCCATAATGTTGTGCCTGCATTAAAAGAAATCAACGAAGCTGCTGAGGATAATTACATAAAGCTCAGACAGCAACTTATAGAAATTGATGCTTTTATGCAAAAAGAAGCCGAAGGGCTTTTAGAGGCTGCTAAATGCGATTATGGTTATAAGTGCAGTGTGCTTGCCGATTCTCACAAAGCAGTAAGAAGCTATGCTCTTAAAATCTTAGCTGATAATGCTGATGCAAAGGCAGAAAGCAAGCATATCGAGCTTTTGGACAACTTGCTTTTGTCCGAAGGTGCAGTTAATCTGCAAAGCGGTGTGACTGCCGTTATCAGACAAGGGATTTTGAGGATTGTGCGTGAAAATCCAAGCGGTTTTCAGAGAAAATTATTTAAAAGTGGCGATGAATTTACTGCTTTTGGAAAGAGATATTCTATCGAAGAATTACACAGAGATGAGATTATTTACAAAAAATTAGCAACCTTATGCATAGGTTGTGATAAAATCAGCCACGGTGCAGTATTTCGCACCAGAGAATCGGGAGACAGATTCTCACCTCTTGGCAGAGGTATCACTAAAGATTTACGCAAGCTTCAGAATGAACTTAAGATACCTGATGAGCTCAGAGATAAGCTCCTTTTGCTTGAGTGCAAAGGTGAAATTCTGTGGGCAGAGGGAATAGGAGTATCTGAAAAGGGCAGATATATAGAAGGCAACGGAATAATTATTGATATAGAGTGAATTATCGTTAGGGGGATAATTATGCATAAGGATTGTGAAAAAATACTTATAAGCGAAGACAAGCTGAAAATTATGGTTAAAGAAATAGCCGCTAAAATCAGCGAAGACTACAAAGATAAGAAACTTCTTCTGGTAGGTTTGCTCAAGGGCAGTGTTGTGTTTATGGCTGACCTTATGAAAGAGCTTAAAGTAGACTGTAAAATAGATTTTATCTGCGTTTCAAGCTACGGCTCATCTACAGAAAGCAACGGCAGAGTAAATCTCATCAAAGACGTTTCTCAGCCTGTTGAGGGTATGGATGTCCTTATTGTTGAGGATATTATCGACAGCGGCAATACCCTTGCGTTCATTCTTAAATATTTCGAAGCCAAAGGCGTAAACTCCGTAAAAATATGTACACTTTTAAGCAAGCCTGACCGCAGAGTTGTTCATATCCCTGTTGATTATATCGGTGCAGAAATTCCCGACGAATTTGTTATCGGTTATGGACTTGATTATGCAGAAAATTACAGAAATCTTCCTTATGTTGGTATTTTGAAGAGATCTGTTTATTCATAATTTCATATAAAAATTAAATAATACACTAAGGAGTGGATTTGATTGCAGAATAAAAAACATTCAGCCTTAAAGCTGATTATCTATCTTGGTATTCCTATCTTGCTGATTATCGGTATTGTTACTTTTCTTAACAGTGCAAAAACACCTGAATACACACAATCCGATATCGTAAACTTCTTCAGAACGCAGCAAGTAAGGGAATTTACGGTAGATGTAGGCTCAGGCGAACTGAAAATGAAGATTGTAGACCCCGATAAAAAGCCCGAGCTTGATAAAATCGAGGCAACAACCGACAACGTAGAAAAAAAGGACGAGGCATTAAAGGAGATTAAGTATACTCTTGCAAGTATTGACCTTTTTTACAGCGAAGTAAGCGAGTATATTGACGAGTATAACGATGCCAACCCCGATGCTCCCCTTAAATATGACTATAAGCCTGCCGCAAACAACTCTTTTTGGATTGAGATGATTCCTACAATCCTGCTGATTGTTGTGCTTGTGGTATTCTGGTTTATCATTATGAGAAAGATAAACTCAGGCGGTATCGGCGGCAAGGAAATGCAGTTTGGTAAGGCAAAGTTCAAGGACCAGACTGATGAAAAGCGTAAGACTACTTTTGAGGATGTAGCAGGTGCAGATGAAGAAAAGGAAGAGCTTGAAGAAATCGTAGAATTCCTTAAGACTCCTGCAAAATACAACGAGCTGGGTGCAAAAATTCCCAAGGGTGTGCTTCTTGTAGGCCCCCCCGGCACAGGTAAAACTCTTCTTGCTCGTGCAGTAGCAGGTGAGGCAGGTGTGCCTTTCTTCTCAATCTCAGGTTCTGATTTTGTTGAGATGTTTGTCGGTGTTGGTGCATCCCGAGTAAGAGATTTGTTCCAGCATGCTAAGAAAAACTCTCCCTGCATTATCTTCATTGATGAAATTGATGCAGTGGGCAGACAGCGTGGTACAGGTCTCGGTGGCGGTCACGACGAAAGAGAGCAGACTCTTAACCAGATGCTGGTTGAGATGGACGGCTTTGGTGCAAACGAAGGTGTTATTGTTATTGCGGCTACAAACCGCCCTGACATTCTTGATCCTGCACTTCTCAGACCCGGCAGATTTGACCGTCAGGTTATGGTTGGCTATCCCGATATCAACGGCAGAGAGGCTATCCTTAAAGTTCATGCAAGAAAGAAGCCTCTTGCTCCCGATGTAAGACTTAAGACTATTGCAAAAACAACAGCCGGCTTTACAGGCGCAGACCTTGAGAATCTTCTTAACGAAGCTGCACTTTTAGCCGCAAGAAAGAATAAAAAGGCTATTACTATGGAAGAAATCGAAGAAGCTACCATCAAAGTTGTGGTAGGTACCGAGAAAAAGTCCAGAGTAATGAGCGACAGAGAGAAGAAGCTTACCGCATACCATGAGGCAGGTCATGCAATCACATTCTTTGAGTGTGAGACTCAGGACCCTGTTCATCAGATTTCTATTATTCCTCGCGGCATGGCAGGCGGATATACAATGCCCTTACCCTCTGAAGACCGTTCTTATCGTTCTAAGAGAGAAATGGAAGAAGACATTATTGTATGCCTTGGCGGTAGAGTTGCAGAGGCTCTGGTGCTTGGTGACATCTCAACAGGTGCATCCAATGACATCGAGAAGGTTTCGGCAACAGCCAGAAATATGGTAATGAAATACGGTATGTCCGAGGCTTTAGGTCCCATCAACTATGGTGCATCAGGCGGTGAGGTATTTATCGGCCGCGATATGGGCCAGGTTAAGGACTATTCCGAGGTTACTGCCGCTAAGATTGATGCAGAGGTTCAGCGTATTGTGGCTGAGGGCTACAAGCGCACCGAGGATATTCTCAACAAGTATATGGATAAGCTTCACGAGGTAGCTGCTTACCTTATGGCTAACGAGAAAATGAGCGGTGAGGACTTTGATGCTATGATGAAGGGTACTTTCGTTCCTGCTCCTCAGAGTGATGATGAAGACTCCCCAGAAGAATAATTAATCTTTATTTGCAAAGAATCAAATTAACGGGTAACGCAGCAGAAATTATCTGTTTGCGTTACCCGTCTTGTGTAGCATTTACTTGAATCGCCAAAAGGCGATGCCCGCAGGCGGCAAGCCTGCAGAAAGAGGTGATACTGTGCCACAGGATAAAATTTCGGTACGTGGTGCCAGAGAACACAACCTTAAGAATGTAGATGTGGATATTCCCAGAGACAAGCTGGTGGTTATTACAGGCCTTTCGGGCTCAGGCAAATCATCCCTTGCGTTTGATACAATCTACGCAGAGGGTCAGAGGCGATATGTAGAATCTTTGTCTTCTTATGCAAGACTTTTCTTGGGTCAAATGGATAAACCTGATGTTGACTCTATCGACGGTCTGTCTCCTGCAATTTCTATCGACCAGAAAACTACGTCCAAAAACCCCCGCTCCACTGTGGGAACAGTTACAGAGATTTATGATTATCTGCGTCTTTTGTATGCCAGAATCGGTGTGCCTCATTGTCCTGTCTGTGGACGCGAAATCAAAACCCAGTCTGTTGACCAGATTGTGGATAAAGTGCTAAAAATGGAGGAAGGAACCCGAATCCAGATTCTTGCACCGGTTGTAAGAGCACGAAAAGGCGAGCATGCCAAGGAGATCGAGAACGCCCGAAAAGGCGGATTTGTCCGTGTGCGTGTTGACGGCATTATGTATGACTTGTCAGAGACCATAAAGCTGGAGAAAAACAAAAAGCATAGCGTAGATGTGGTTGTTGACAGATTGGTTATCAAAGCAGATATCCGCTCCAGACTTGCTGACAGCATCGAAACGGCATCAAAGCTTACCAACGGACTCATTATTGTCAATATACCCGACAAAGAGGATATTCTCTTTTCTCAGAGTTATGCTTGTCCCGACCACGGTGCCTGCATAGATGAACTTTCTCCACGAATGTTTTCTTTCAATGCACCTTATGGAGCATGTCCCAAGTGTACGGGCCTGGGTGTATTTATGCGGCTTGACCCCGACAGAATAATTCCTGACAAGAATAAAAGCGTAGCTCAAGGCGGCATCAAAGCAGGCGGTTGGGCTATGGAAGGCAACACAATTGCTTATATGTATTACAAGGGTCTCAGCGAGCATTTTGGCTTTTCGCTGGATACGCCAATATGTGATTTGCCTGACGAAATAGTTGATGTACTGCTTTACGGTACAAAGGGCGAGAAAATCCGACTTGTGCGTTCAACTCCCTTTGGAAAAAACCAGGAGTATTACGCTCCCTTTGAGGGTGTGCTTAATAATCTTGACAGACGATATCACCAGACCTCGAGCAACTGGATAAAAGAGGAGATAGAGGGATTCATGTCCTCGATACCCTGCGACGAATGTGGGGGACAGCGACTTTCAAAGGTTGCTTTGGGTGTAACGGTCAGCGATATAAATATTGCTGAGTTTTGCGATATGTCTGTTGACAAGGCTCTGGAATTTATAGATAAAACGTCTCTTTCAGAGCGAGACATGATGATTGCCGCACCTATTGTAAAAGAAATCGAAGAAAGGCTTAGCTTTCTTAAGAATGTAGGTCTGGGATATCTGACACTTTCGCGTACTGCTGGCACACTCTCAGGCGGTGAAAGTCAGAGAATCCGACTTGCCACCCAGATAGGAAGCTCCCTTACGGGTGTGCTTTATATTCTTGACGAGCCCAGTATCGGACTCCATCAGAGAGACAACGAAAAGCTGCTTTATACTCTTAAGCGACTTCGCGATTTAGGTAATACGGTTATTGTTGTTGAGCACGATACTGATACAATGCTTGAGGCAGACCATATTATCGATATAGGCCCGGGTGCAGGTGTGCACGGCGGCATGGTTATTGCAGAAGGTACTGCCGAAGAAATTATGGAAAACGAAAATTCCGTAACAGGTCAGTATCTGAGCGGCAAAAGATGTGTGCCGGTGCCCGAAAAACGAAGAAAGGGCAACGGCAAAAAGCTGAGAGTAATCGGTGCAAAGCAAAACAATCTTAAGAATATCAACGTGGATTTTCCTTTAGGTAAGTTTATCTGTGTAACAGGTGTATCGGGTTCGGGTAAGTCCTCGTTAGTCAATGAGATTTTATATAAAGCATTGGCAAGTGAGCTTAACGGAGCTAAAGTTAAACCGGGTAAGTGCAAAAAGATTGAGGGTATGGAGAATCTGGACAAGGTTATTGACATTGATCAGAGTCCTATCGGCAGAACTCCACGTTCAAACCCTGCAACCTACACAGGCGTATTTACCGATATCCGAGAGCTTTTTGCACAGACTCAGGAGGCTAAACTCAAGGGCTATTCTGCCGGCAGATTCTCCTTTAACGTAAAGGGTGGACGTTGCGAAAGTTGCGAGGGCGACGGTATCATCAAGATTGAGATGCACTTTTTGCCTGATGTATATGTTCCTTGCGAGGTTTGTAAAGGCAAGCGTTATAATCACGAAACCCTTGAGGTTAAATATAAGGGCAAGTCGATATATGATGTTCTTGAAATGACTGTAGAAGAAGGCAGAGAGTTCTTCCAGAATATGCCCAAAATCCAGCGTAAAATGCAGACTCTTTGTGATGTTGGTCTGGGATATATCAAGATAGGTCAGCCTGCACCGACTTTGTCGGGTGGTGAAGCTCAGCGAGTAAAGCTTGCTACCGAGCTTTCAAAACGCAGTACAGGCAAGACTGTGTATATCCTTGACGAGCCCACAACAGGACTTCATACCGCAGACGTTCATAAACTTATTGAAGTATTGCAGAAGCTTGTTGATGCAGGAAATACCGTTATTGTTATCGAGCACAATCTTGACCTTATAAAAACTGCAGACCATATTATTGATCTTGGTCCCGAGGGTGGAGACGGAGGCGGTACTGTTATCGCTGAGGGTACTCCCGAGGAGATTGTTAAGTGTGAAAACTCCTACACAGGAGCTTTTTTGAAGAAAATTTTATAAAATTTTAAATTCATTAGAAAAAATTGCACCTAAAAGTGCAATTTTTTCTTTTTTTATACCCCTTAGTGGAGGTGTTTTCATATGATTACAATCTCGGATGGAAAACTTACCATCCCCGAGGGTCAGCGGTTTATCGGCTTTACAGGCGACAACCGTCATACCCAAAAAACTTTTTTTATCCGCAATACCCCCGAAAGCGGATGGCTGTATCGTCTTTACCTTACCTTTGACGATGGCCGACACAACTTTTTTGTGCTTCCTGCAACTGTCAGCGATGAAGGCACAATTCTTACATGGAATATTGAAGAAAGCCACATACTTAAAAGCGGACTTGTAAAAGCTCAGATCAAAGCATTTTCCGAAAACAACGAGGTCTACCACACAACCTCAGATATTTTTGTGGCAGGAAAAAGCACCGAAGAAGACGAGGAGTTCAAAAACAGCAACTCTGAATTCCTGCTTTACGAAAAAACGCTTAATGACCTTTACCTTAAAATGAAAAAAGCTTCGGCAAAAATGCCCTTTGTAGGAGAGAATGGCCACTGGTATACATATAATGCAGTAACAGAAGTTTACGAGGACAGCGGTATCTCGACTTCTGTTAATATCGGAAACGGTACTGTAACACCTCAGAATCTTGACCGTGCATACTGGCAGAAATATGAGTGTATCAATGTTACGGGCTATGATTACTTCAACTATATTCTCAGAGAAGAAAGTGCGGCTTGCGCAATTTACAGAGTTGAGTTTTCGGGCCTTTCTCCTGTCAGAAATCAGGTGGGTGAAGGCAGCTTTATTGCCTTTGTAAGCTATAATTGCGACAATCTCCTGCTTCTTAACATTTCTACAGGCGAAAGTTGGATTTTCAGAAAAGGTGCTGACACCCTTGAACCGCTTAAAATTGACGGCACAAATCTTAAGGAAGGCACTGTTTCGGATGATAAGCTGGCCCTTGATTATCTGAGAAGGATAGAGCGTGTGTCTATGGCAACCTATGCGGATTTTGATGCAATCCTTCAGGAAGAAAGTTCATACGCTTCAATTTACAGACTGGACTTTTCGGGTATATCGCCACTTATTTCTGTGGTAGGTTATGGCAGCTTTATTGCCTTTGCAGACAGACAAAGCGAGATTTTGCTGATTATCAATATCCAAAACGGTCAGCGATGGACCTATACAAAGGGCAGCCAGGTGTTAGAGAAGGCAGAGCCCGTGTTTGACTGTATTTCCATCAAGGGTATAAATGCTCTTTCAGAGCTTAAGTCCTATCCTTTTGAATATGACAGAATCTACAGCTTTTGTACCAATGCCGAAATTCAGTCGGCTTTTGGTAGTGGTCTGTGTGTAGCATGCATCAGCAAATATGATAATTCAAAGCTCTGGGTTCATAATCTAACAAACAAGGAGAATTTTGAATATAATCTGACAGATTCAACCGTTAGGTCCCTCAATGGAATAGTAAAAATGGGACAATCCTCTGATGTGAGAACGCTGGCGAATAAAGAGCAGTACAGATATGTCAATGCTCTTAAGGAACTTGACATCAGAATTGTTGAGTCAATTGAGGAAGATTTTGAATGCTCTGTGACATTTGCCAGCGGTGTAACACCAACGGTTTTCAGTTGTCCCTCATCTGTAAAGTGGAGTGGCGATGATGTGGCATCTGTAACAAAAACCGAAGACAATAATGAAATTAAATTCAACTGTCTTGTTCCTCAGAAAAACAAAGTGTATAACATTATTTTCTGGTATGACGGAATGTATTTAAATGCGGCATCAAGAGGTGTAGAAAGTGTCTGAACTTAAAAAACGCGGTCTTATGTTCTCAAAGACTTCTGAAGATTATATCAAGGACGGACTTGTTCTTTATCTTGATGGCGGTGAGCCGTTTATGGTTGTTGACATAAATGGTGCCTCCACAAGAATCTGGAAAGACAGAGCTGTACCTGCTCAGAAAGTACATATCGGTGGTGTAACCCAAAGTAGTGGCGTTACATTTTGGGATGGTGCTTCAAGCTGCGGCAGAATTCCTCAGGATGAATATATTGCTTTACTCAATATTTTATCAGGTTTAAAAGAGCGTACCATTGAGATTGTTTGCAAGATAAATGATACCGAAAACGCCCAGACTCTTGTTCTGGGTAACGGTACATCGAGCGAGTCGAATTTTGCAGCCGGGCTTTGGTACAGGCCTGCCTCAGGTGGATTTATGGCATCAACTTCAGCACAACAAATGCCCTCTTTGGTTGATACAGTGAATGAAAGAGCCAGTTACTCTGTAGTTTACGGTGATAATGATATCAACGATTATGAGCTTTTCAAAAACGGAATACTCTGCCCCAAAGGTACAGTTGGCGGTAATATGAACAACCCCAACTATATTACTGTTGGCAGCCGATACTATAACGGAGGCTATTCCTACCGACTCAATGGCGAAATCTGTTGCATAAGAGTATACGAGCGCAAGCTTTCAGAAGAGGAAAGACTCAGGAATCTTGAGACTGATATAAGGAGGTATAACCTGGGTGTTAGTTAAATATATAAACGAAAACTCTGTAAGACTTTATAACGGAGTTGTTGAGATAGACTCGGTTATGTATGCCAATGACTATGAAAAAGCTCAAGAAGCGGGATTTATGCCGTTGGTGAGCACCCCAAAACCCGAGGATACCGATGATGTTATATATGTGCGTACTTTTGAGTCAGTGGATAACAAAGTAATGGAAAGATGGAAAGCTATCCGTATTTCAGAGGAGGTGAGTTAATGGCAGAAGTAAAGTGTATTGATGTATCCGAATGGCAGGGCAATATTGATTTCAAAAAGGTGAAAGCTTCAGGTATTGACCACGTTATTCTGAGAGCAGGCTTTGGCAGAGAATCGAGTCAAAGGGATGCAGAGTTTGAAACCTACTATAAAAATGCAAAAGCTGCAGGGCTTAAGGTTGGTGCCTATTGGTATTCTTATGCTGTTGATACCGCTGATGCAAGGGCGGAGGCGAAGGCTTGCCTGCAGGTTATTAAGGGAAAAAGCTTTGAGATGCCTGTGTTTTATGATATGGAAGATAATTCCCAGACAACACTTGGCAAAGCTAATCTTACACAAATGGCAAAAGCCTTTATGCAAGAGGTTTTAAAGGGCGGATACAGAGTAGGTATTTATGCAAACGCAAACTGGTTTCAGAATTACCTTAATTATGATGAGCTTTACGGCACCTACTATGTGTGGCTTGCTCAGTATAATACCGAGCCTCAGTTTAAGTGCGATATTTGGCAACACACCTCATCCGGCAAAGTTGATGGAATTAACGGTAACGCAGACCTGAATATAATCTACAATCAAAAGCTGGTGAAAGCTACAGAAAAGCCCATCGAAGATGTAGAGGTCGCAGCAGTTCAGGCACTTCTTATGATTTGTGAAAAGATAGGAATTATCAAAGCTCAGATTTTCCCCCTTGATAATAAGAAGGGCAAGCTTACCAAAGCGGCAATTTTAGAGATGAAAAAAGTATTGAACCTCAGTTCTGATGACAGCCTAAGTATTGATTTTATAAGTAAAGTTTATAATAAAATTGCAAGCAGTTTTTCGGAATCGGGTGATATAAACGGTGACGGCAAGGTTAATATTAAAGATGTAACCGCCTTGCAAAAGAGAATTGCAGGTGATATGGATGTATAATCCTTTTTCGTCAGGAGTTTCTGCAGTCAAGTTTACTTTTTCGGCTTTGGTTGCAGGGGTTTTCGGTTATTTCACAAGCTTTCTGGGCGGTTTTGATACGTTGCTTTCTACTTTGCTTGTGCTGATCGCGGTAGATTACCTTACAGGTGTTATTTGTGCAGCTTACGAAAAGAAGCTGTCAAGTGAAATTGGCTTTAAGGGTATTATCAAAAAGATTCTTATGATTCTGATTGTTGGCGTTGCGGTAACACTACAGAGAATTCTGCCCCAGGGTGTTCCTTTGAGAGAAATTACAATTCTTTTTTTCATTTGCAACGAGGGGTTGTCTGTACTTGAGAATACCGCAAGGATTATACCTTTACCTCAAAAGCTGAAGGACGTGCTTTTACAGCTTAAAGAAGAGTCAGAAAAAGACGATAACGACAAGGAAAAATAGTCCGTAAGATACGCAGCAGACTCAATCGAGAGTCTGCTGCTTTTTTTCGTTGATTTTTGTGTGAGTTTGTGATAAAATAAAATAGAATATGGGGTAATATGTATTTTTGTCCCGAATGGAGGAATTTTTATGACACCTAAGGTTACTTTACTTTGTCACACTCCCATGCCCGAAGAAGTGGTTGCAATGGCGGCTAAGCTTTGCTATTCTCCCTCGGGTATTGAAAATATAAGAGATGGCTTGACTCCCGAAAAAACTGCATCATTTGTTGAGATGCTTGCTGATCTGGGCCATGCAAGCCCTACAGAGCACGCAACATTTACTTTTGGTGTTGAGGGAATCTCAAGAGCCTGTTCTCATCAGCTTGTGCGTCATCGTATCGCATCCTACAGTCAACAGTCTCAGCGTTATGTTGATGGTAACAGCTTTGAGTTTGTTACTCCTCCCGAAATTTTAAATGATAATAGATGCAATGAGCTTTATCAGAAGGTAATAGATACTCAGCGTGAGGCGTATTCTGAAATCAGAGACGCTCTTGCGGTTAAATATATCAAAGCCGAAACAGGCAAAGACTATGAAGGTACTGATGCCGAGATAATTGCAGAATACAAAGCTGAGAACAAAGCCAAATGCTCTGCCTTTATCAAAAAAGCAAACGAGGATGCACGTTATATTCTGCCTAATGCATGTACCACCAAGATTGTCTGCACATTTAACGTGAGAAGTCTTGAGAATTTCTTTGCTCACCGTTGTTGCAACCGTGCTCAGTGGGAAATAAGAGAGGTTGCAGAGCAGATGCTCCTTCTTTGCAAAGAGGTTGCACCGACACTCTTTAAAAACAGCGGCCCTTCTTGCCTGAGAGGTGCATGTCCCGAGGGTAATATGACCTGCGGAAAAGTAAAGGAAGTCAGAGCTAAATATGGAAAATAAAAAGGGAAGAATAATAGTTATCGAGGGTCTTGACGGCTCGGGTAAAAACACCCAGGCAAGACTCCTTGCAGAAAAATTAAGCGAAAATTACGAATTGAGGCGTCTTTCGTACCCCGATTATGACAGCCCCAGCTCCGCTTTGGTAAAGATGTATTTAGGCGGCGAGCTTGGCGATGACCCTATGGATGTCAACGCCTATGCAGCTTCGGCTTTTTATGCGGTTGACAGAATTGCAAGCTTTCTCAAGCATTGGAAAAACGATTATAATAATGGTATGAATTTTATCTTTGACAGATACTCCACATCCAATGCCGTTTATATGCTCTCAAAGCTTAGTGACAGCGAAAAAGAAGGTTACCTTAAGTGGCTTGAGGATTTTGAATTCGGCAAAATGGGTTTGCCTGCTCCTGATAAGGTTATCTACCTTGACATGCCTACGGAGATTTCTCAGCGTCTTATGAGCGAGCGTTACAAGGGCGACGAAAGCAAAAAGGATTTGCACGAAAAGAATGTGAATTTCCTCAAGCTTTGCAGAGAAAATGCACTTTTTGCTGCCGAGAAGCTTGGTTGGACCGTTATTGAATGCAGTGACGGCGAAAATCCTTACACTATTGATGAAATCGCAGGCAAGGTTTTAGAGGAAGCCTTGAAAGTATTTTAATAAATGAGGTATAGGTATGTTTTATTGTTTCCTTGCAAAAGGTTTTGAAGAAATAGAGGCAATTACTACTGTTGATATGCTCAGACGTGCAGGCATTGAGGTTATGACGGGTGCAGTGGATTCTCATGAAAAGATTGTAGAGGGTGCACACGGCATTTCTGTGGTTGCTGATATTGACCAGAGCGAAGTAAGCTTTAACAATTTAGAAGGAATTATTCTGCCGGGTGGTATGCCTGGTACAATAAATCTTGAAGAAAGCGAAGTTGTGAATAAAGCTCTCGATTATTGTGTAAATAATAATCTTTATATTTTTGCCATTTGTGCTGCACCTCAGATTTTAGGCCACAAAGGTATATTAGAGGGCAAAAATGCTACCTGCTATCCGGGTTTTGAAAATGAGCTTAAGGGTGCGGTTTTAAGCGAACTTCCTGCAGTAAAGGACGGCAAGATTATTACCGCCAAAGGCCCCGGTGCTACTGTGGCTTTTGCTGCTGAGATTATTTCAGAGCTTAAAAGCGAAATCACGGCAAACGAGCTTAAGGAGTCAATGCAGTGCGTGTAACAGATGAAAAAAGCAGCAAAAAGGACCTTAGAAAGCATTTTCTTCAAATGCGAGAGGGACTTAGTGCTGATTACAGACAGAGCCTTGATACAGAAATAATAAGCAGACTATTGTGTTCTGAGGTTTATTCATCTGCTGAGTTGATACTTACTTATGTTTCTGTTTCGCCCGAAATTAATACCAAAGGCCTTATTAATGCGGCTTTTGCCAACGGCAAAAAGGTGGCAGTACCTCTTTGTATTGAAGGCAATAATATGAAGTTCTATTACATAAAATCCACGGATGACCTCATAAAGGGCAAATATGGCCTTTTGGAGCCTGATACCTCAAAATGCAAAGAGGCAGTAATCAATGACAAGACCTTGTGTGTTGTGCCTGGTTTGAGCTTTGATGCAAATGGCATGAGATTGGGCAGAGGCGGCGGATATTATGACAGATTCCTTGAGAATTTCAAGGGCACAAGCGTTGGGCTTTGCTATGCAAGCTTTATGCGTCTTGAGCTTCCCGTACAGTCTTTTGATAAAGCGGTAGACATAATTGTAACAGAGAATTTTTTAAGAGAAGTTAAGGTCTGAAGCGCTTTTTATATACTTTCAGGAAAGGATAGTAGCTATGAGCGATATGAATCCTAAAAACAGGTTACAAAGTGAAGAAAATGAGCAGATAAAGCTTTATCGCAGAAAGCGTGCGGCTGAATTTAAGCTCAATATTGACGACGAGCCTGATGTGCTTAAATTTGAGAATGAGGATGCAGTTTCTTCCGAAAACATCACATCATCTTCCGACAACGAAGATTCCTCAAACGAAATCACATCCTTCAGCAACGAATCAACCCGTGCGCAGATTGAGCGCGAGTCAAAGAAGACTCTGCGTGCCGAAAAAAGAGAAGCCAGAAAGGTGAATCGTATCAAGTCAGGCAGAAATAAAAAGATTTTCCGTATCTCATGGTTATTGCTGATACTTATTCTGTCTGCTGTTGTTGCTGAGTTTTTTGTGTCAGGTTTTAACGATGTATTTGCCGTTAACCGCACATCCGAGGAAATGGTTACAATAATTGTTGCCAAGGAAGACGATGCTGATGACATTGCAAAAAAGCTGGAAAGCAAAGGCGTTGTTGATTCAGCCTTGTTCTTTTCTATGTTCCTTGATTTAACAGGCAAGGGTGACGAAATCGAGCCCGGTGTCTATGAAGTTGCAACCAACAAGGACTATCTTGGAGTTGTAAATTACCTTAGAAATATCGACAACCGCAAAACTACAATTACACTTCAGTTTACCGAAGGTGTTACTGTTCTTGAGGTTGCCGACAAGCTTTACAGTGCAGGTGTAACATCCGATAAAGAGAAGTTCCTTAACCTTTGTAAAAGCAATGATTTTGATGAAGAATATGACTTCCTTGCTGAGATTGAGGCAGACGAAGACAGAATCTATAAGCTTGAGGGTTATTTGTTCCCCGATACCTACGAATTTTATGTTGATGAAGATCCTGCTCTTACAATTTCCAGATTCCTTGATAACTTTGATGTTAAGATTAATGAAACCAAGGTTGATGCTGCTGGCTATACAGAAACTATGACCATAAGAGACCTGGCACTGAGAAGCGGTCTCTCTATTGATGAGCTTGTAAACCGTGCGTCAATTGTTCAGGGTGAAGCAGCAAATATTGAGGATATGTTCAACGTATCTTCCGTTATCAAGAATCGTCTTGAGCGCGGTGCCGAGAGAGACATCCATACTCTTGGTATGGATTCCACTCAGTTCTATCCCTACTCATCTTTTGAGGAAATCCCCGAAGATATCCGAGAAGACTTTGATAGTGCTTACGAAACATATAATTCAGAGGGCTTACCTCCCGGAGCAATTTGTTCTCCCGGTCTTGATGCCCTTACTGCGGCTGTGGCTCCAAACAACACAAACTACTTCTATTTCTGTCATGGTGACGGTGCAGACGGTGCCCAGACATCTTATTATGCCGAAACCTTCGCAGAGCATCAGGCAAATCTTGTAGAGGCAGGCTTAGCATAATGAATGATAAATTATTAATACCCGAGGTTCTGTCTCCTGCAGGTGATATGGAAGCACTGGACGCAGCACTCAGGTTCGGTGCGGATGCGGTGTATCTTGCATATACTGAGTTCGGTATGCGTACTGCCCCCAAGAATTTTGATAAAGAGGGCCTTGAAATCGCGGCTCAGAAGGTACACGCAGCAGGCAAAAAGCTTTACCTTACCTGCAACACCTTGCCTCGTTATGACCAGATAGAGCGTATGCCAGAGTTTCTCAGATATGCCGAAAGTGTAGGCGTTGATGCTTTTATCGTTGCTGATTTAGGCGTTTTTGAGCTTGCCAAAAAATATGCCCCAAAGGTAGCACGTCACATTTCCACCCAGGCAGGTATCGTTAACCACGAAACTGCAAATGCGTTTTACAATATGGGTGCCGAAAGAGTTGTTCTTGCCCGTGAGCTTTCTCTCGAAGAAATTGCAGAAATCAGAGCAAGAGTTCCAAAAGATCTTGAAATAGAGTGCTTTGTACACGGTGCTATGTGTGTGTCTTTTTCTGGCAGATGCCTTATTTCAAGCTATTTGACAGGCAGAGACGCAAACCGCGGAGACTGTGCTCAGCCCTGCAGATGGAAGTACCATCTTTACGAGGAAAACAGGGAAGGTCAGTTCTTTCCTGTTGAAGAAAGAGACGGTGGTACCTTCCTATATAACTCAAAAGATATGTGTATGATTGAGCATATACCTGAGCTTATTAAAGCAGGTGTTTCGAGCCTTAAGATAGAGGGCAGAGCAAAAACCGCTTATTATACATCTGTAACAACCAATGCTTACCGCAAGGCAGTAGACGAGTATCTTGCTCATAAAGAGGGCGAGTATACCCTGAGTCCTTGGATAAAAGAAGAGCTCGAGAAAATTAGCCACAGAGCCTACAGCACAGGCTTTTATATGGGTACCGAGCCCGGTCAGAATACCGAGAGCGGCGGCTATATCCGCCACTACGATTTAGTGGCATTCTGTGAAGAGTCCGATGGTAACGAGAGTGTTATCACTCAGCGTAACAAGTTTTTTGTCGGTGATATAATTGATGTTCTTCCGCCTTCTGGCTATGCGTTTGAGACAAAGGCGCTTTCTCTTGTCAACGAAAGAGGGGAGAGTGTAGAAAGCACTCCCCATCCTATGGAAAGGCTTACTCTTACTACAGATAAAAATATCCCTGCAGGTTCAATGCTGAGAGTCAAAAAGCATTGACAATATAGAAAATTTGTGATTTAATATCTTAGGTAAATCCAAAGGCTTTGACGGGTCGAGTTAACTTAAAGCTTTACAAAGAGAGGGTACAGTGTGGTGAAATGTATCTTAAAGCTACTTTGACGGCCAACCCCGAGCTCCGTGTGATGAATACGGCGTTTTCCGCGTTAAGGAATCTTGAGAGGATAAAGCATTTAGCTTTATCAATCAGGGTGGTACCGCAGGAGTTTTAGCTCTTGTCCCTGTTTTTGGGGACAAGGGCTTTTTATTATTCTAAATAAGAATTATGAAATATAGAAAGGAAGAATAGTTATGAAATGGATGGGCGTTAACGAATTAAGAGAAAGCTTTCTGAGTTTCATGGAGAGCAAAGGTTGCTTAAGACTTCAGAGCTTCCCTCTTATTCCTAAAGACGACAACAGCCTTCTGCTTATCAACAGCGGTATGGCTCCTATGAAAAAGTATTTTACAGGCGAGGTTACTCCCCCCAGAACAAGAGTAACAACCTGCCAGAAGTGTATCCGTACTCCCGATATCGAGCGTGTTGGTATCACTGCTCGCCACGGCACATATTTTGAGATGCTTGGTAACTTCTCTTTCGGTGATTACTTCAAGCGTGAGGCAACAGAGTGGGCTTGGGAGTTCTTTACAGAGGTTCTCGAAATGCCCAAGGAGCTTCTCTACGTTTCTGTATATCAGGATGACGATGAGGCTTTTGACATCTGGACAAAAGAGCGTGGTGTAGATCCCTCTCACATGGTTCGTATGGGCAAAGAAGATAACTTCTGGGAGCACGGCTCAGGTCCCTGCGGTCCTTGCTCTGAGATTTATTTTGACAGAGGTCCCGAGAAGGGCTGCGGCTCTCCCGACTGTAAGGTTGGTTGCGAGTGCGACCGTTTTGTAGAGGTCTGGAATCTTGTATTTACTCAGTTTGAGAGCGACGGCAAGGGTACATACACACCCCTTGAGCATCCTAACATTGACACAGGTATGGGTCTTGAGCGTCTTGCTTGTGTAATGCAGGGCGTGGACAACCTTTTCCTGGTTGACACAGTTCAGAACATCATGAAGCATATCTCTGCTATTACAGGTGTTGAGTACGGCAAGGATGACAAAAACGATATCTCACTCAGAGTTATTACAGATCACATCCGCAGCACAACATTTATGATTGGCGACGGTGTTATGCCCTCTAACGAAGGCAGAGGCTACGTTTTAAGACGTCTTTTAAGACGTGCCGCACGTCATGGCAGACTTTTAGGCTACACAAAGCCCTTCCTCTATGAGGTTTGCTCTACAGTTATCAAAGAAAACGAAAGTGCATACCCCGAACTTAAGGAGAAAGAGGAGTTTATCAAGAAACTTATCAGAGTTGAGGAAGAAAACTTTGCAAAAACCGTTGAGCAAGGCTTTGCAATGCTTGACTCTATTATTGCATCAGGCGATATCAAGGTGCTTTCAGGTGAGGATGCTTTTAAGCTTAACGACACATTCGGCTTCCCCATTGACCTTACCAAGGAAATCCTTGCAGAAAAAGGCATTGAGGTTGACACAGACCGTTTCTATGAGCTCCTTACAGAGCAGAAAAAGCGTTCTCGTGCCGCAAGAAAAGACGCAGGTGCTGATGCATGGCTTTCTGATGCAGTTGACCTTGCAGATATTCCTGCAACCGAGTTTGTAGGCTACACAGATACAGAGTGTGACGCAAAAGTTCTTGCTCTTATTGTTAACGGTGAGCGTGAGAATGCTGCTGCCGAAGGCGACAAGGCTATTGTTGTTCTTGACAAAACTCCTTTCTACGCAGAGAGCGGTGGTCAGATAGGCGACACAGGTATCATAAAAATCGGTGAAACCGAGTTTAAGGTTACAAATACAACCAAAGACCCTGCAGGCATCTTTATGCATACAGGTGAGGTAGTAAAGGGCAGCTTTGCGGTTGATGATTGTGCAAAGGCATTTATCGACACAGAGCGCAGAAACGCAATCAAGCGTAATCACACAGCAGCACATCTTCTCCAGGCTGCATTAAGAAAAGTTCTTGGCAATCACGTTGAGCAGGCAGGTCAGCTTGTTACAGAGGGTTCCGTTCGTTTTGACTTTACTCATTTCTCAGCTCTTACTGCTGAGGAGCTTCAGAAGGTTGAATCTCTTGTGAATGAGGAAATTCTCAAAGCATACACTGTTACATCCACAGAAATGCCCATTGACGAAGCTAAGAAAATGGGTGCAATGGCACTTTTCGGTGAGAAATACGGCGATGTTGTAAGAGTTGTTAAGGCAGATGACTTCTCCGTTGAGCTTTGTGGCGGTACACATGTAGATAACACTGCAAAGCTTGGTCTCTTCAAGATTCGTCAGGAGGGCTCCGTAGCTGCAGGCGTAAGAAGAATTGATGCCGTAACAGGTACAGGCGTTCTTGATATGCTCCAGAATTCACTTTCTGAGATGGCAAAGAGTGCAACTGCACTCAAGCTCAATTCCGTTAAGGATTTAGCTGCAGGTTGTGAGAAGGTTTCTGAGGAGCTTAAGGCTAAGGACAAGAAGATTGCGGAGCTGGAGCAGAAGATGGTAGCATACCAGATGGACTCTCTCATTGATGCAGCAGAGGAAATCGGTGGCGTTAAAGTTCTTGCAGAGAAATTTGAGGGCGTTGAGGGCGAAATGCTCAAGACAATGTGCGCAAGAGTAACAGACAAGGCTTCTGCATCTGCAGTATTGCTTGCAAGCGTAAACGGTGCTAAGCTGACATTTGCTTGTGCTGTGGGTAAAGATGCAATCGCTAAGGGCATCAAAGCAGGTGACCTTGTAAAGGCTGCTGCTCAGCTTACAGGCGGTAACGGCGGCGGCAAGCCTGATATGGCTATGGCAGGCGGTAAGGATGCATCAAAGGTAGACGAGGCTCTCGCTGCTTTTGTAAATACAATTAAAGAAAAAACTATGTAATAGAAAACGAGGAATCTGATTATAGATTCCTCGTTTTTTATAAAGTCTGTCGCGATTGACAACAAAAAAACCGAAAGCTTATAGCTTTCGGCTGAGTTTGTAATCATATTTGCTTCAGCTCCCCTGAGAAAGCTGAAGCTTTTGGTCATGATTAGATAGCTCTCTGTACCTTGCCTGAACGCAAGCAACGGGTGCAAGCATAAACATGCTTGGGAGAACCGTCAACGATTGCTTTTACCCTCTGAACATTGGGCTTCCAAGTTCTGTTTGAGCGTCTGTGTGAGTGGGAAACCTTGATGCCGAACTTAACATCCTTGCCACAGAAATCACATTTTGCCATGCGTTTGCACCTCCTTAAAAGGCATAATTTCTTTTGTAACTCTGTTATAATAACAGAATTCAAAAAAAATTGCAAGTGTTTTTTCAAAAAGTTTTCTTGTTTTTTTCAAAGAGTTATTATATAATTACTCTGTAATAGTTTATCTACTTTAAAATCGGGTAGTGTTTGTTGCATTTTTTATTATTCCGAGGTGTTTGTTTGTGCTTTCCGAACTTCTACGAGGTAATCTTACCCTTGAAACAGCTATAATTCATATTCTGGTAATTTTAGTAATAGTTTTTCTTGTTTTGCCTATACACGAATTTGCACACGCAGGAGCGGCTTATTTACTTGGAGATAAATCCATAAAACACAGAGGCAGACTTACATTCAATCCTTTGTCCCATGTAGACCCCTTGGGTGCGTTGTGTCTGTTGCTTCTGGGCTTTGGTTGGGCAAAGCCTGTACCCATTGACCCGAGAAATTTTAAGAACCCCAAAGTTGGCATGGCACTCACCGCTTTTGCGGGACCGCTTTCGAATTTTATTTGTGCATTAATTTCGGGTGCGGCACTTATACTTACAATTAATCTGGCACCAAAAGAGTTTTTCCTCTACTTTTATGAATTGGGCGAAGATACTCTTGTGGCACAGGTGTTCTACTATCTGATTTTATTTTTGTATAATTTCCTTGCAATCAATGTTTCACTTGCAATATTCAACCTTATTCCTCTGCCTCCTCTTGACGGCAGCAAGGTTTTGTATTTATTCCTGCCTTACAAAGCAATAGACTTCATCAATCAGCTCCAGAGATATGCATATATCATCATCTATGGTGTGATTATTATGCTTTCTCGTTCGGGAGCTCTCGGAGGAATAACAGATTTCTTCGTAAACATCTGCCTTTTCGGCAACAATCTCGGCGACCTTATCTATAACGCCGCAATATCTGCATTGTTTTAACTTTTGGAGGTGACTTTCTTGGCAGATACAAGTACACAGCTTAATTACAAATTAGATGCCTTTGAAGGTCCTCTTGATTTGCTTTTACTGCTGATTTCAAAGAATAAAATTGATATTTACGACATAAAGATTTCTCTTCTGTTAGAGCAGTATCTTGAGCAGATAAGCAAAATGGAAGAGCAGGATATGGACATTGCCTCTGAATTTCTTGAGATGGCAAGCCGACTTGTATATATTAAATCCGTTATGCTTCTGCCAAAGTACGAGGAAGAGGCTCAGGAGCTTAAACGAGAGCTTCAGGGACAGCTTATAGAATATCAGCAGTGTCGTCAGGCAGCAGCTAAACTTGCGACTATGGTTAACTTTGATACTTTTTATCGTCAACCCTCTCCTGTTGAATTTGACCTTACTTACAACCGCATACATCCCTCGATGGATATTGCCAAGGCATATACAACTGCAGTTGGCAGGGGCAAGCGTAAGCTGCCACCGCCCAAAGAGGCTTTTTCGGGCATTGTGGAGAGAAAGATCATCTCAGTTAACTCCCGAATTATCCGTGTTATGAGAAGACTCTGGCACAAAAAGAACATAAGCTACACATCGCTTTTTGATGCTTGCGACGGAAAAAGCGACTTGGTTGCAACCTTCCTGGCGGTGTTGGAGCTTGTAAAGGGCAAGCGAGTTGTGGTAGATGGCGACGGTGATACTGCCGTTGTCAGGATGTTGGAGGATAAGAAAAAATGAGTGACAGAAACTATAAATGTGCCATTGAGGCTATTTTGTTTGCAAGCGGAGATTCCGTGGCTGTAGATAGAATTGCCACAGCTTTGGAGCTTACAAAAAAAGAAGCCGAAAAGCTTACTGATGAGCTTATGGCTGAATATATAGCGGCTCAGCGTGGCATAACAATCATAAAGCTTGAAAATTCCTACCAGATGGTAAGCGTTAAAGAATACGCAAAAGAAATCCGTACAGTAATGGATTTAAGACGAAACACTCCTCTTTCACAGGCGGCTCTTGAGGTTTTGGCGGTAATTGCCTACAACCAGCCCGTTACCAAGGCTTTTGTAGAGCAGGTAAGAGGTGTAGATTGCTCCGGTGTTATCGGAAGTCTGACTACAAAAGATTTAATCGAAGAAAAGGGAAGGCTTGAGCTTCCCGGCAGACCTCTTATTTACGGTACAACCGAAAACTTCCTAAGATGTTTCTCTCTCTCAAGTCTTGACGATTTGCCTGAGCCTCCCGAAAAAACAGGCGACAAGGCTGATGCTCAGGAAAACACCGAAGAAGAAAACGGTCAGCTCAGCATTTTTGATACCAATGGTGATGACACTGTTATCACTGCAACGGCAGAGGAAATCGTAGCCGAGGCAACTGCTGATTAAGTCAATGGAGTGTGATTACCTTGACAGCTTTATATATTATTTTAGGGGTAATCGCCTTTATTGCTCTGGTGGTAGGGCTTTTAAATATACCCCTTATTATCAAAGGTTCTTACAGTGATTCTGACAATAAAGTAAGGCTTTCGATTCATTATCTGTGGTTCAGATATGTACTTATGCCTGACGAGGAATCCAATAAATACCTCAAGGAAGAAAAGCTTCTGAAAAAAGGCAAAAAGCTTAAGTATGATGAGGACGCTACTCTGGAGGGTATCTATAAAAGTAAAGGTATTGCTGGTTTTATTGATGTAGTTAAGGTGAGCATCAAGAACACCTGGAATCTTCTTAAGAGTTTTATTGAAATAGCGACTATTAAAGACCTTCAGGTAAAAATGAATATAGTCGGCGAAGATGCAGCCGATACAGCCATTATCTATGGATATGCAAATTCCGTTATTTATCCCATTGTAGGCGCAGTATTAAGCAACGCCAATGATGTGAAAAAATATAATGTAAATTTAAACGCAGATTTCAGCGAAGGCGCGGATTCTTCCATTGATATCAGCATTCTGGCATCAGTGAAGATTACAAAGGCGGTAATGGTAATTGCCGAGCATGGCGTTGAGGCTGAAAACCTGCTTATTACCTTGGGTAAAAATCCCAAACATGCGAAGGAGAATTGATTATGAGCGAACATCCTATTAATGGTCTTATGGACACAACTTTAGAAAAAATTAAGCAGATGGTAGATGTTAATACTATCATCGGCAATCCTATTTCTTCACCTGACGGTACTGTTATTATCCCTGTATCCAAGGTAAGCTACGGCTTTGCATCAGGCGGCTCTGATATCCGCCCCAAGAACACTAATGCACAGCCTGCTTTTGGCGGCGGCTCAGGTGCAGGTGTAACCATCAAGCCTGTAGGTTTTCTTTCTATCTACAAGGGCGATGTAAAGTTTATCTCTGTTGATAAGTATGATGGTCCTGTTGACCGCATTGTCGGCATGGTGCCCGAAATGTTCGACAAGGTAAAGGACCTTTTCTCAAAGGACAAGAAAGATAACAAAGAAGCAGCAGAAATTGCTGACGATGAAATTTTTTAATCATTAAAAACCATCCCCGAACATAATTATTACGGGGTGTTTTTATGAAACGTGTTTTGTCAGTATTTCTTTGTTCGGTTATATTTGTAGGAATAGGTGTGCTCAAGACAGAGGCTTTGGGCACATCTGCAGAGGCTCATGTTCTTCTGGATGCAGATAACGGCATTGTTCTTTCTGAGAATAATAAAGACAAGAAAATGAAAATGGCAAGCACTACAAAAATTATGACAGCTCTCATAGCTCTTGAGTATGCTGCTAAGGATAACAAGACAGTTACTTTCACAAAAGATATGGTGGCAGAGGGCAGCTCTATGTATCTGCGTATTGGTGACAGAGTAAAGCTTACTGACCTTGCGGCAGGTATGATGATGGCGTCGGGCAACGATGCCGCCAATGCTATAGCTTTGACTATAAGCGGCAGCTTTGAGGAGTTTGCCGAGCTTATGAATGAGCGTGCTGACAAAATAGGCATGAAAAACACCAATTTTGTTACACCCAGCGGTCTGGATGACGATAATCATTATTCAACGGCTTTCGATATGGCTCTCCTTATGGCTGAGGCTATGAATAACCAGAGTTTTTTATCTCTTACATCAGCTTCGGAAAAGACAGTAAACTTTGTTTACCCCGAAGATAAAGTGTCGGTCTATCAGAATCATAATAGATTACTAAAGATGTATAAGAGCTGCACAGGCGGCAAAACAGGCTATACAAAAGCCGCAGGCAGATGCCTTGTGACTTCTGCCGAGGAGGACGGAATACGCCTTATAGCAGTGACCTTAAATGCACCTGACGATTGGAATGACCATATTTCTCTTTATGAATATGGCTTTTCCTCGTATTTAACCGCAGACTTTGACGATAGAAATATGGTGTTTGAGATACCCTTGACAGGAGCAGAAGAGAGTTTTGTTACTGCATCTGTTGATGAAGTGATGGCGTTTAAGGTACCGGCAAACCGAATCAAAGACATTGAAAAGAATATTTTTTTGCCTCAGTTTGTATTCGCTCCTGTTAATGAAGGGGATATTGTAGGCAAGATTACATATACACTGGACGGCAGAGAGCTTGCGAAAACTTTCATAAGAGCCAACTCTACCGTTATGGAAAAAAAGCAGAGGGGATTTTTCTACCGACTTTTTTCGCTAATATTTAATAGGGAATGACAAAAATGGCTTTAGTACGACTTCAGAAAATGCTTGCAGACTGCGGAGTTGCCTCAAGACGTAAAAGCGAGGAGCTTATTAACGCAGGGTCTGTAAAGGTAAATGGAAAAATTGCACAGATTGGTGATAAGGTGGACCCTTATAAGGATAAAGTTTTTGTAAACGGAAAACGTGTTACCGCTGCTGCAAAGCCTAAGCACCGTTACATAATGCTGCATAAGCCCAGAGGTTTTATCACAACAATGAGTGACGAACGCGGCAGAAGATGTGTGGCTGAGCTTATTAAGGATATACCTGAGCGTGTATATCCTGTAGGCAGACTTGATAAGGATAGCGAAGGTATGCTCCTTTTTACCAATGACGGCGAGTTTGCAAATCTTATCACACACCCCAAAAAGGATATTTATAAGGTTTACCGAGTAACCATCCGTCCCGGAATAACCGAAGAACAGATTGTTACATTTGAAACAGGTATGATGCTTGACGGCAGAAAAACCGCTCCTGCAGAGGTTCGTGTTGTCAAGAAAGAAGAAGGAAGAACTGTCCTTGAGATAGTTTTGAGAGAAGGCAGAAATCGTCAGATTCGCCGTATGTGCGAAATGCTGGGACTTGAAGTTGCAAGACTTAAGAGAACTGCTATCGGACAGGTTAAGCTTGGAATGCTTAAGCAGGGCTCATGGCGTGACCTGACACCCGAAGAAGTCAAGAAGCTTACTGCCGACCCCAACCCTTCAAGACATGTAAAGTGAGGCAGTTATGATTACAGTTAAACCCACAGATAATTCAGAGCTGATTAATAAATACGGCAGAGAAGATGCCGCATATCTTATTATGCGTGAAGAAGACAAGGAGATAGGCTATATCTGTATAGCTCCCTTCAAGTCAACTTATGAGATTCTGGATATGAGCCTCAGCATCAGCAAACCTTTGAAGAGGGAAGAGGGCAGAGAGTATGCTCCTTTGAATGCAAATGAGCTTGGATTGGTTGAAATTTTAATCAGAGCAGCAGGTTCTTTTGCTTTTAATAAAGATTGCTGGTCTCTTTCTGTCAGGGACAAGTCTTATTTTGATTTGCTTAAAAAATTCGAGTTTATTTCTTCAGGCGAATTTTTGGTTCTTTATCTCAATAAGCTTTTCTCCAATACATGCTGTTGCAATTCGCAAAAAGATTCAAAATGATTGTAAAATTCGCGTAAAGTTACTTGTAAAGACAAAATTTTAATAGTATAATATAATTTGGATAAAATCGACTTATTCCAAGGAGGTTTCTTAATGAGCAATAATAATGACATCAAGGTACGCTCTGCAGACAATAAAGCAAAAGCAACCCTTGAGCAGTTCTTTGACAACGGCGTTTTTACCGAGGTTAACTCCGCTTTTGCTGAGGGTAATCTTGCTGAGGCGGTTTGCGGTTACGGATATGTTGACGGTATGGCAGTTTGTGCTTTCTGTCAGGATATTTCAGAGTCAGACGGCGCAATGAGCACCGCTCAGGCAAAAAAATTAACTTATATTTATGAGCTTGCCCTTAAAATCGGTGCTCCCGTGGTAGGATTCTACAACAGTAAGGGTGCAAGAATTTCTGAGGGCAATGTGCTTTTGGATGCACTTTCAAAGCTTCTTTCACTTTCTTCCAAGCTTTCAGGAGTGGTTTCTCAGATTTCTGTTGTTTTAGGCAAATGTGTGGGTACAACCGCACTGCTTGCTTCCAATGCAGATTTTGTTATCAAGTCTGAGGATGCAGTGCTTGCACTTGATGCAAATGCAAAATCCTGCAACTGTGCTGCAATCAACGCAAAAGATGAGGCAGAGGCAATTGATGCTGCAAAGGCTCTTATTACATACCTTCCCTCAAATAACCTTGCTTTGTCTCCTGCGGCTCTCGATGTTGAAGTTAATGCTGCATCTGATTTTATGTCTGCATTTGATGCTAACACTACATTAGAGCTTTACAAAGGCTCTGAGGCAAGCGCAACATATCTTGCTCGTCTTGAGGGCAATGTGGTTGGTGTAGTAAATACCACCGGCAAGGCTCTTGAAAAGGACGACATAAAGAAAATCACAAAGTTCGTAAAATTCTGCGATGCTTTCTCAATTCCTGTTGTTACTGCAGTTGACTGCGAAGGCTTCAAGTGCCTCGGCGGTGCCAAAAAGGTGCTTTCGGCTTATAGCGAGGCAACAACTGCTAAGTTAAGCGTTATTACAGGCAAGGCCGTTGGTGCGGTTTACCTCAGTGTTGTAGGTAATTCTGATTTTACTGTTGCTTTGGAGGGTGCTACTGTTTCTCCCATCAAGCCCGAAGCTGCAGCTTACATTATGCTTGGTGATAAATTAAGCATCCCTGTTGCAGAGCAGGACAAGCTCATCGCTGAGTTTATAGCAAACGACCTGTCTGCACTCAATGCCGCAAAGAGCGGATATATCAATGACGTAGTAGCAGTTGATGATTTAAGAGCAAGAATGGTATCAGCTCTTGATATCCTTTCCTCAAAGCGTGAAGCTGCTATTCCCAAAAAGCATACAACAGTTTAATTAAACTTAACTCTTACGGAGGTAAATAAAATGAAAAATCTTATTATCACAGTTAACGGTGTTTCTTATGATGTTCAGGTTGAAGAAGTAAGCGGTTCTGCTGCTCCTCGTGCAGCCGTTCCTGCTCCTGCAGCTGCTCCCGCTGCTCCTGCCGCTCCCGCAGCAGCACCTGCTGCAGCTCCTGCTCCTGCTGCTAAGCCTGCAGGTACACAGGGCTCTGTAAAGGTTCAGGCTCCTATGCCCGGCACAATCCTTTCTGTTAAGGTTTCTGTTGGTCAGCAGGTTAAGAAGGGCGACACAGTTGCAGTTTTAGAGGCTATGAAGATGGAAAATGAGATTCCTGCTCCTCAGGACGGCACAGTTTCCAGCGTTGATGTTTCAAATGGTGCAACAGTAGAGACAGGTGCTACACTTGTAACTCTGGCATAAGGAGTACATTATGGCAAAAAAGATTAAAATTACCGAAACCGCCTTAAGAGATGCACATCAGTCTCTTCTGGCTACACGTATGACAACCGAGGAGATGCTTCCCATCCTTCCAGAGCTTGACAAAATCGGCTTTTACTCTCTTGAGTGCTGGGGTGGTGCAACATTTGACTCTTGTCTCAGATTCTTAAACGAAGACCCCTGGCAGAGACTTCGCACAATCCGCGATAACTGCCCTAACACAAAGCTTCAGATGCTGTTTCGTGGTCAGAATATGCTCGGCTATCGTCATTATGCTGATGATGTTCTTGAGTATTTCGTACAGCGCTCTGTTGCAAACGGTATCGATATCTTAAGAATTTTCGATGCATTAAACGACATCAAGAATCTTAAGAGTGCTATTAATGCCGCCAAAAAGGAAAAAGCAGAGGTTCAGGTTGCTATCAGCTACACCACAGGCCCTGTTTTCACCGATGAGTATTATGTAGAGTACGCAAAGCGTATTGCTGATGCAGGTGCTGACACAATCTGTATCAAGGATATGGCTGCTCTCCTTACTCCCTATAACACAGAAAAGCTTGTAAAAGCTATCAAAAAGGAAGTTGACCTTCCTTTGCAGGTTCACACTCACTACACATCCGGTCTCGCATCCATGTGTCTCTTAAAGGGTATCGAAGCCGGTGCAGATATGATTGATACCGCCATAAGTCCCTTGGCTCTCGGTACATCTCATGCTCCTACAGAGTCAATGGTAGCAGCACTTGCAGGCTCTGAGTATGACACTGGCATCGACCTTGTTGCTCTCACAAAGGTAAGAGATTACTTTATGACTCTCAGAGAGAAGTACATAAAGAGTGGTCTCTTAGACCCCAAGATGCTCGCAACAGACGCAAACGCACTTATCTATCAGGTGCCCGGTGGTATGCTCTCAAATCTTCTTTCTCAGCTTAAGCAGGCAGGCAAAGAAGACCAGCTCACCGAGGTGCTTATGGAAGTTCCCAGAGTTCGCGAGGACTCAGGTTATCCTCCTCTTGTTACTCCCACATCTCAGATTGTTGGTACTCAGGCAGTATTCAATGTAATCACAGGCGAGAGATACAAGATGTGCACAAACGAGTTCAAGGATATGGTTGCCGGCAAGTACGGCACAACTCCCATGCCCATTGACCCCGACTTCAGAAAGAAGATTATCGGCGATATGCAGCCTGTTGACTGTCGTCCTGCTGACCTCATTGCTCCTGAGCTTGATAAGCTCAAGGAAGAGGCTGCTCAGTACACAGTTCAGGAAGAAGACGTGCTCTCTTATGCAATGTTCCCCAAGGTAGCTGCTGACTTCTTCAAAAAGCGCAGAGCCACTGAGCTTGGTGTAAACCCCGATATGCTTGATAGTGAGCAGAAGATTTATCCCGTATAATTCACAAAGCCTTCCGTAAATTGCGGAAGGCTTTATATTTTTTCTTCCTGTTATTGCATTTTTCGACAAAGTATCGTATGATAATATTAACAAACTGTTAATAACCTCGGAGGTGCTCGCAATGCGTGCAGACGGACGACGAACCAGAAACATTTTACCTTTATATGAAGTTGCAACACATTTTATGAGCAGACGAAGCGATGCTCAGAATATGCTGACCATAGATATTCCTCTTGAACCCATCAAGAACTATCTTAATGCTAAGAAAAAAGAGGGCATACGTCTATCACATATGGGACTTTTCCTGGCAGCTTATGTGCGTACACTCAGCGAATATCCCGAAATCAATCGTTTTGTTGTAAACCGCAAGATTTACTCAAGAAATGAGATTGCGGTAGGTATGGTTGTTCTTAAGTCGGGGGATTCTTCTGACGAAACTATGTCTAAGATGTATTTTGACGTTGATGACAACGTGTTTGAAGTTGAGCGTAAAATTCAGGAGTATGTAGATGAAAATCGTCAGGCAGGTGACACCAACTCCACTGACGGGATTCTTAAAGTGCTGCTGAGGATTCCTTTTTTGTGCGGCTTTGCCATTAAATTCTTCAAGCTTCTTGACAGATACGGAATGCTTCCCAAGGCTGTGCTGGATATGAGCCCCTTTCACGAGTCATTGCTTATCTCCAACCTTGCCAGCATCCGTGCAAATCACATCTATCATCACGCCTACGACTTTGGTACAACAAGCCTGACTATGACCATGGGCAATATGCGATATGTGCCGGTAATAAAAAATGGGGAGCAGGTGTTTGAGCGTACCATTCCCGTTGGTATTGTAATGGATGACAGAGTGGCAACAGGTGTCATTTACTCAAAGGCGTTCAGACGTTTCCGCGAGCTCCTCAAAAATCCTCAGCTCCTTGAAGAAAAACCCGAGACCGTAAAGCTGGATTTTGAAAACCAATATGAAAAACAGAAGAAGAGACTTCAGAAAATCAAGGCTAAACAGAGGGCAAAAGCACGTAAAAAGTAACATTTTGTTAATCAAAGGGTTACATCAAGATTACAAAATTTGAAAAAATCTATATTTTGTCATCATTACCGAAAAAAACCGCAAAATATTGGAGATTATATTCAATTTTTTGTGAAAAACCACTTGATTTTTGATGTTTGGTGTATTATAATTAATACGCTTATAAAAGCATAAAATTAAAAGGAGGAAAATTATCATGTCCAAAACAAAGAAGATAATCAGCGTTGTTCTTGTTGCAACTCTGGTTATGGCTATGGCAACAGTTGCTATGATTTCTGCTTCTGCTGCTACAACTGTTTACTTCGAGAACAGCGAAGGCTGGAGCGAAGTTTATGCTTACGTTTGGGGCGGTCTTGGCGGCGAGGAGCTCGGCACATGGCCCGGTTCTCCCTGCACACTCGTAGATGGTAATGTTTGGTCTGCAGACATCCCCGATGATTGCACAAATGTTATTTTCAACGGTGGTAACGGTGGTCCCCAGACTAACAACCTTGTAAACCAGGGCGGCGGCTACATTGCTAAGCTCGGCGAGGGTACAGAGGTTGGCGAGTTCGGCGAGACAAAGACAGTTTATGTTTGGGAAGAGTACGGTGATGCTCCTGTAGTTACAGATGCTCCCGTAGTTACAGATGCTCCTGTAGTTACAGATGCTCCTGTAGTTACAGATGCTCCCGTAGTTACAGATGCTCCTGTAGTTACAGAGCCCACAGAAGCTCCT
>SVOS01000011.1 GCA_015066245.1 Oscillospiraceae bacterium | reverse complement strand
TCGGTGTTATTAGGGACAAAGGTGTTTATGATATTACAGTAACACGTAAAGGTTTCGGTAAGCTCGCCAATCTGCCAGGCTGGATTTGCCTAAGCTATACTGAGCCTGCTGATTAAGAAGATGCCGCTCAGATAAAGATTCTGAGCGGCACTTTTATGTTAATGAAGTTCTCTGGAACTCGTTAGAATACTATCAATAACTTACATATAGCTAACAAATACCCTTTAAAGTGTCTGAAATAGGGCAGTGTCTTGTTATCCCGACCAGAAAAGAACTCACATTTGTCTACGACAAGTGTGGGTTCTTTTCAATGAAATAAATCCCTTGCGGGATTTGTGAAATAACGCTTCGCGTTATGAAATAGCTGACGCTATGAAATACGCTACGGCGTATGAGGGATTTATTTTATTTCACATTTTGCCGCTAAGGCAAAATATTTCATAATCCAAAGGATTATTTCATATTGCGTAGCAATATTTCATTAATTTGGTGCAAATATCCATGAGGCAAATTATGCACACGGAAAGCCTGACTTTATTGCCAAATTGCAAATTGCCCTCAAGGGGCTGACTTGTGGCTAACGGTAATATTTGTGAAGCAAGGTTAAATATATACATTTTTAAAATCTACATTTTAATTTCTTTCTTGACATTATCTTTATTAGAAGTTATAATCTTTATAAGCTTATTTAGGAGGGCAGATTATCATGAACAGTTATACTACCCCTGAAATGAATGTAACACGTTTTGCTGACGATGATGTTTGTACTGCAAGCACATCATCAACAAAAATCACAGGCGGCGGTGGCGGCGTAGTGCTTCCCGACGACGACCTCTGATAAAATCCATAGCATAAGTTAAGCCATCGGTCTGTTTTGACCGATGGCTTTTTGCTTTTTTTGTCGGATTTGGTTCTATAATATTGAATTCTCAGTATGCTTGTGTTAATATATTTATAATTATATATAAGGGGAAGTGTCTATGAAGGCTTATATTGATCCCGGCACGGGTAGCATGTTGTTTACCATTCTCATCGGAGTTATAGGTGCAGCTGTGTATTCGCTTAGAATGTTGTTTATAAAGCTTAAGTTTAAAATGAGTGGCGGCAAGGTGGATGCAGCAAACCAAAAAATACCCTATGTAATTTTTTCCGACAGCAAAAGATATTGGTCTATTTTTGAGCCGATTTGTCGTGAAATGCACAAAAGAGGAAAAGAGATCGTATACATTACCGCATCGCCGGATGATCCTGCATTAAGTTGTAAATATCCCAATGTAAAAGCTGAATGTATTGAGAATCAGAATAAGCTTTTTACAAGATTAAATTTTCTTAATGCTGCTATAGTTCTGTCTACTACACCGGGTCTTGATGTTTATCAGTGGAAACGTTCTAAAGAGGTCAAGTATTATGTGCATATTCCTCATGCTGCAAATGACATAACTCTTTACAGGATGTTTGGAATAGACTATTATGACGCTATCCTTTTGTCCGGTGATTATCAGATTGAAGATATCAGATCTTTGGAGAAATCAAGAGAATTACCTGAAAAAGAGCTTTTAAAAGTTGGTATTCCTTATATGGACGAAATGGCAAAGCGACTTGAGGAAAATCCGGATACAGCCTCTCATCCTCGCACGGTGCTTTTAGCACCTTCATGGGGTCCAAGTGCTATATTTGGAGTGTATGGAAGCAAAATTATAGACACATTGCTAAAAACAGGCTATCACATTATTATTCGTCCTCATCCTCAGTCTTTCACTTCTGAAAAAGAACTTATGGACAAATTTATGAGCGAATATCCGGAGAGTGAGCAGCTTGAGTGGAATCGGGACAACGACAATTTTGAAGTCTTGAAGCGTTCAGATATTCTTATTTCTGACTTTTCAGGTGTTACTTTTGATTTTTCGTTGGTTTATAATAAACCGATTATTTACACAGATCCCAAAATTGATGTCAGTGTTTATGATGCATGGTGGCTTGATAAACCTTTATGGACAGCCTCGGCTCTTCCGAGAATCGGTAAAGAATTAACAGATGATAATATGGAGAACCTTAAGGAACTTATTGATAGTTGTATTGAGGATTCGAAATATACAAAGAGTCGAGCAGAGGTTAAGTCAGAAACCTGGGCTTATCCCGGTGAAAGTGCATCAAGGGTAGCAGAATACTTGATCGCAAAGCTTGACGAGTTAAACAAAAAGGATAAGGAGGATTAAAGTGGATTTTTTATCTATATTAAGTAATGTTTTTATAGGGCCTCTGAAAATTTTGTTTGAATATATTTTTGAAATCGCTTATTCTTTTACATATAATCCGGGTTTGTCGATTATTTTCTTGAGCTTACTTATGAATATCCTTGTGCTGCCCTTGTACAGACGTGCAGATGCAATGCAGGAAGAAGCAAGGGATATAGAGAATAAACTTCATAAAGGTGTGGCTCATATCAAAAAGTCTTTCTCAGGCGATGAGAAGATGATGATTCTCCAGACCTATTACAGACAAAACCACTATAAGCCCACAGATGCTTTAAAGGGTTCGGTTTCTTTACTTTTGGAAATTCCATTTTTTATGGCAGCGTATCAGTTTTTATCGAATCTGGATATTTTAAATGGTGCTCATTTGGGCCCTATCCGGGATTTGGGTTCGCCTGATGGTCTTTTGGTAATAGGCGGAATGGCGATTAATATATTACCGATACTTATGACGCTTATCAATGTTATTTCCAGTGCTATATATTTAAAGGGATTTCCTTTGAAAACCAAGATTCAACTTTATGGTATGGCACTATTTTTCCTTGTATTTCTTTATACCTCTCCTTCAGGTCTTGTATTTTATTGGACACTAAACAACTTGTTTTCACTTGTTAAAACCATATTTTATAAAATCAAAAACCCAAAGAAAGTTCTTTCCGTACTGTTATCTGTAATCGGCGTGTTTATAGTTGCATTTGGTTTGCTGATATTTAAAGGAACTGCACCCAAAAAGCTTTTTGTTGTATTAATTGGTGTTTTGATGTTCGTTCCTTTAGTGGTAATGCTGCTGAAATCAAAGATTAAAGTCAACCACAAAGAAAAGACCTATAATCCTAATAAAAAGTTATTTACCATAAGTTCTGTTTTCTTAACAATATTAGTAGGTTTACTTATACCTTCATCGATTATTTCTGCTTCTCCACAGGAGTTTATTAATCTTTCTGATTTTAGCCATCCTTTGCTTTATGTCTTGAGTGCTGTAAGTTTGGCGATGGGAACTTTTTTGGTGTGGATGCGTGTGTTTTATTGGCTTGCAAGCCCCAAAGGCAAAGTGATTTTTGAAAGACTGACATGGATACTTTGCGGTGTAATGACAATAAATTATATGTTCTTTGGTACTAATCTGGGAACCATGTCTGCAGAATTGCAATATGAGAATGGTATGTATTTTTCTTCTATGGAAAAAATCATTAATGTTATCGTAATTCTGGCTGTTATGATTGTATTTTACTTTGTTGTTAAGAAGTTTAATAAAATTGTTGTACCTGTATTAATAACTGCAGTTATCGCTGTATTTGTAATGTCGGGAGTCAATGTTGTTTCAATTACAAAATCTGTTGGTGAAATTTCAAAGGATGATCTTGCCAATATCCCAAATTACAATTTAAGCAAAAATGGTAAAAACGTTGTTGTAATAATGTTGGACAGAGCGATGGGCGAGTATTTTCCGTATATAATTAACGAAAACGAAGAGTTAATAGAAAAGTATGACGGCTTTACGTACTACGCAAATACCGTTTCTTTTGGAGGCCATACTAATTTTGGTGTTCCGGCTCTTGTAGGTGGTTATGAATATACACCTGTTGAGATGAATAAGCGAGATGATGAGTTACTTAAAGAAAAGCATAACGAAGCATTGAAAGTTATGCCGGTTATATTTGATAAAGAAGGATATGATGTTACTGTTTGTGACCCACCGTATGCAGGATACAGAGAGATTCCTGACTTATCAATTTATAGCGAGTACGAAAACATCAATACTTTTATAACCGAAGGAAAATTTTTGGATGAAAATCAGAAAAACTCTTCGGCTGAAAGCAATCACAGAAATTTATTCTGCTTAAGTATAATGAAATGTATGCCTGTTGGTATACAGCCGGTATTGTATGACCGAGGAGCTTATTTTGAGCCTGTATCAAACAACGAAACAACTTATTCGGTTCAAACCGATAAAAGCCAATCTGTTGCTACCGGCTACAAGAAGAGTTTTATGGATGCTTATAACGTTTTGATAAATATGGAAAATATGACGAACGTTACTGATGAAGCTAATAATACCTTCTTGTTCCTATCAAATAACACAACACACGAAGGTATGATTTTAAAAGCTCCCGAATATGTTCCGGCGTATGAGGTAGATAACACCGAGTATGATGCCAAGAATAGCGATAGATTTTTATTGAATGGCAAAGAGCTTAAAATGACAGACGCGCTACAGATGGGGTTGTACCATGCAAATATGGCAGCAATAACCGAAATTGGTGATTGGTTGGATTACTTACGAGCTAACGATGTTTATAATAATACAAGAATAATTATTGTTTCTGATCATGGACGTGCAACTTATCAGTGTGACGAACTTGTTGTAGATAATGGCAGCGATGTTTTTAAAGATGTCGAGTATTATTATCCGTTGTTACTTATAAAAGATTTTGATGCCACCGGCTTTACTACATCGGAGGAGTTTATGACTAATGCGGATGTACCGTCTAAAGCCGTTGAAGGAATAATTGATAATCCTGTGAATCCATTTACCGGAAAAGAAATTAATAATTCTGAAAAATTCTCACACGAACAGTTTGTTATCCTTTCTGATGCATACAGTATCGGTGAGAATAACGGCTATACATTCCTTCCTTCAAAATGGGCAAGTGTCTCTGATAACTTGTGGATAAAAGAAAACTGGAAATTCAGCGACACTGAAATTGTACTTAAAGAACACAAGTTGCCTTGATTATTTTAAGAGCGATACCAAAATTCCGTGCAATAATTAACGAAAGAGCACCTCAACTTTATAGAGTTGAGGTGCTCTTTATATTTAAGCTTTGTTTATTTATGATGAGTTGCTCAGATGGTGAATTTTTCTGATTTTCTCAGCAGGGCGATAATGGGGCAGATAAGCATGCCGCACACAAGGTTGCTTATTCCGTGAACAATATCAAAGGGCAGGCCTGCGGCAATCCACGTCAGAGTTGCGTCAAAGCTCAGCCTGAAAAATATCGCTTGGGCAGGTGCGTACAGTATGCCGAACAAAAATCCGTGCAGACCGCAGAGAGCCATATACACAAAGGGCTTGGCTTTCTTTGGGAGCTTCTTGGGCAAGAGCATCACTGCACCCCAGAGAAGTGTCCAGATGTAAAGATAGGGAATCCACCAGAGGTTAAAGCCCGAGAAAATACCGTCCAGCACAACGTAAATGTAAATGGGGTAGAGGGCTTTCAGGCGATAAACCACCGTGAAGGCGATGATAAATACCCCCAGCAAATGGACGTTGGGCAGAAATTCCATAAGCTTTTTGGATGCAAACATCAACGCACCCAGCATGCCGAAAACTGCGATTTCTCTGATATTAAGCTTCATCACTCAACCTTGAAGGCATAGGTTTTGCCACTTTCGATTTCGGTGGAGTCAACACCCTGAGGTGCGTAGCCTCCGTCTACATAAAAAGCCCAGTATTTGCCGTCTTTGTCATAGTCGGCGGTAATGCCGTTGACGGTCTTTACATAAAGTCCGAAGGGACCCTCGTCGCCCTCAACAAGTCCAAGCTCCACAAGAGCATCGCCCACAATTTCTTTGTCGGTGTGGATTTCAAAGGCGGTTACTTTGCCGTCAAAGTCGGTGACTTTAAAGTCAAAGACATTTTGTCCTTCGCCCAAAACAGTGACTTCAGCCGTGGTGTCGGCTATAGAGTCGGTTTTTGGGGTTTCATGATTACTGTTGTCGCTGCAACCAACTGCAAAAAGTGCCATAGCCGCAATCAGCACCAAGAGAAGGCAAAGCGACAAACTTTTTTTGAAATTTGTCATCTTCATATTTTTCTCCTATATAATATTATTTCCTCGAAGTCGGCACTCGCAACTTAAAATAAGAGGATTTTGTCCTGAAAATATTTCGACTTGGTACGCAGTTCTTCGCCTTCTCAGCTTTTTGCCAATGGCGTGTCTCTTGTTTGCGGCACAAGATAGAAAAACCGCATTTTTGCACCTTACGGCGACGGGCTCGTACAGGATTTTCACCTGTTTCCTTTCAAAACTTTTTAATTATATCATAATCGACAGAAACCTTCAAGATTTTATACTATATTTCTGAGAATTCGCTTATTGAATAAACCCGAATAAAGTTATAAAATATTAAGCGGTTTGAAATGGGGTATAAATATGGCGAAAGTCAAAAATGTTTTTTCGAATATTTTTTTGTTCATAAAGAAAAATCCGGTATTGTGCATCGCCTTTCTGGCGGCAGTTGTCACCTGCTTTTTTGTGCCGGTTGATAAGGAATACCTTGGGTATTTTGACGTAAAAACTCTTACCTGCCTTTTCTGTGTGCTGGCGGTGGTGTGTGCTCTTAAAAATATCAACTTCTTCTACATACTTGCACGCAAAATCGTCGAGCTTTTCAGAAATGCACGGCTTGCAATTCTTGCCATTGTTTACATAACCTTTATCGGCTCAATGCTTATAGCCAACGATATGGCTCTGCTTACCTTTTTGCCCTTGGGATACTTTGTGCTTACACGCACAAGCAAAGAAAAATATATGGCGTTTACCTTTATTATGCAGAATATTGCGGCAAATTTGGGCGGAATGCTCACGCCCTTCGGCAATCCTCAGAACCTTTATCTCTACTCAAAATTCAACATCCCGACAGGGGAGTTTATGCTTATTATGCTGCCGCCCTTTTTGCTTGCGGTGGCTCTTATCACTCTTTGTTGCATTGTTTTTGTCAAGCCCGAACCCTTGAGGCTCAAAGGCAAAAGAGCCTACTTAAGCCCCAGGAGAACGGCTGTGTATCTTGCACTTTTTGCTTTGTCAATCCTCATTGTTTTCAGGAGCATTCCCTTCTGGATAGGGCTTATAGTTATCCCTGTTGCTATCGGAATCCTTGACTTTAAGGCACTAAAAAGTGTGGACTACGGACTTTTGTTTACCTTTGTGTTCTTCTTTATCTTTTCGGGCAATATGGCAAGGATTGAAGCGGTGAGAGAGATGTTTTCCTTCGCTCTTGAAAAGAGTACCTTGTTATTTTCCACCCTTTCTTGTCAGGTGATTTCCAACGTTCCTTCGGCAATCCTGCTTTCGCAGTTTACGGATAATTACCGCGAACTTCTGGTGGGTGTTAATATCGGCGGCACGGGTACGCTGATTGCATCCCTTGCAAGCCTTATTACCTTCAGAGAGTATAACCGCGTCTGTCCCGGCAAAACCCTTAAGTATGTTCTGGAGTTTTCTTTCTTTAACTTCGGCTTTCTGGCGGTTATGACAGCCTTTATGATGTGGTATCAGAGTTTAGCTATATAAAAAACACCGAGGTATCTGAAAAGGATAACCTCGGTGTTGCTATATTTATCAATTTATTAGTCGTTAATCATTTCAATGAGCTTGCCTAAAACAGGCTCAAAACGTGCGCCGTACCAGTGGTCTTTGTCTTTTGCGGATTCCTTGATGCATTCAAGACAGTAATCGGCAGCAATTCTGGCAGAGTCAAATGCCGACTTTCCTCTTGTAAGTGCACCAACAAAAGCTGAGGCATAAATGTCGCCTGTGCCGTGACAACTGTTGGGCAGAAGCTCATGCTCGTAGTAGCTTTCGCTGCCGTTTTCCATAACCACAACGCCTGTGTAACCTTCTCTGTAGGAAACACCAGTGAAAATCACGTTTTTGCATCCAAGGTCAACAAGCTTGGAGATAATTGTGTCGATGTATTCTTTGTCATAGCTTTCCTTATACTCGGTATCAGTCAGCAGGCAAGCCTCGGTAAGATTGGGGATAATGTAGTCAGCACTTGCACAAAGTCCCTTCATAGCCTCAACAAACTCCATGTCAAAGCCGGGGTACAGCTTGCCGCCGTCTGCCATTGCAGGGTCAACAATAGCCTTTGCACCCTCTTTAAGAGCCGAGCTCATGATAGCCTTTACATAGTCAATCTGTTTTGTGCTGCCAAGATAGCCTGTGTAAATTGCATCAAATTTGATGTTCTCCTTTGTCCAGTGGTCGTTGATTGCGGGCATATCCTCAGTTAAATCTCTGAAGGTGTAGCCCGAAAATCCTGCTGTATGGGTAGAAAGCACCGCAGAGGGGAGCACACTGCACTCAACACCGCAGGCTGAGATTACAGGAAGTGCCACCGTAAGAGAGCATTGTCCCACGCAGGAAATGTCCTGAATTGTAAGTATTCTTTTGTAATCCATTTTACTCATCTGCCTTTCGTGAGAATTATTATACCACGTTCTGATAATATAAAAATATCCAAAATCTTATAAAAATATAAGACCAGACGGGTTAGCCACAAGGGGCTGCCTTGCGTTTTGTACGTCTTACTTTATTGATATGGCGTTCGAAATCACCGCTTTTAATAAGCTCACAAAGGACAAACTGGTCCAGCACAGGCACGGTGCAGGCATAAAATCCCAGCTTTTCTTTGAACTGTTCCAAGAGATTCTGAGGCAGTGCCATGTAACCTGCTCGGATAGAGGGTGCAATGGTGTGGGAGAAGGTGTTGATATAAATAACCCTGCCCCCTGAGCTCAGAGAAAACACAGTATCCTCGTTTTTCTTTGACACTGTCAGCTCCGAGGCATAGTTGTCCTCGATGATGTAGCCGTCGCGGTTTTCGGCCCATTTGAGATACTCAAGGCGTTTGCTGACGTTGGCGGTGACCTCTGAGGGAAAGCTGTTGAAGGGGGTTATGTGCAGCACAGTGGCAGAAGTCCGTTGCAGCTCAGAGGTTTTGATGCCGTTTTTGCCCAAGGCGAGCATCTGGGTTTTAACTCCGTTGGCGGTATAGACCTTGCGGATTTTTTCGTAGGAAGGATTCTCCAGTGCGAAAATCCGACTCTTGCCCAAAAGCTGCAGGGCGAGACTGTAGAGGTACTCTGCACCTGCACCGATGATAATTTGCTCCGAGGTGACGTTCATGTCAGCACTGCGTCTCAGGTAGTGGGCGATTTCCTCTCTCAGCTCCTCAAGTCCCTGATTAGGAGACCTGCCCAGAAGCTCGTTTTCTCTGTCAGAAAGCACCTTTCGCACGGTCTTTTTGTATACAGAAATAGGAAAATCGCTTTCTTTTCTATTTTGGGCAGGGGGCGTTTTTGATGGCTCAAAATGAGAGTCCGCGGTGCTTAAAAAATCGCTTTCTTTGTAAATTACATAGTAGCCGCTGCGTTCCTTTGCCTCGATATATCCCTCGTCGCTGAGGATAGAGTAGGCATGCTCTACAGTGATGATGCTGGTGTCGGTTTCTTCTGCCATAAGCCGCTTTGACGGAAGCTTTGAGCCGAAAGTGAGCTTTGAGCTTACGATATCCTTCTTTATTTGCTCGTAAATCTGAAGATATGCGAACTTGTTGTTGTCGGAGATACTGTATTTCATCTGGTAATACACAACCTCTCAAATAAATATAACTTTGTATAACCAAAATTATATTTATTCCTTGAAATAATGTCAATATTTTTGGGGTGATGAGAAAAATATTATGTAAATTCCGACATTATTTTACAAATTATATATACAAACCAAAAACTATGTGTTAAAATGAATTTACAAAATTCAGGGGGTATGGTTATGAAAAAAATTATGGCATCAGCACTGCTTATTATGATGTGTGCACTTATGCTTTTCGGATGTGGTGAGGGTAATACCGCTGATACGGGCAATGCTGCTCTTAAGGATGTGGCTCTCAGCACCGCTATGGAAAAGCTGAACGAAGAAATTTTTGACAAAGACAGTATGAAGACTGTGGACAGTCTCGACAAGCTTGAGCTTTACTATGATATAGCTCCTGCGGATGTGGCAGAGTTTGCGGCAGAAATCGCTAAAAATTCCGCAACAGAAATCAACGAGGCTGTGATCATCAAAGCTACTGATGCAGATGCTGCAAAGCGTGTTGCCGAGAAGCTTGAGCTGAGACTTCAGTCTCAGAAAGACCTTTGCGCAAGCTACTCTGCCGAGCTTTTAGCCGTTGCCGAAAAATGCGAGGTCCGTACAAAAGATGTGCTTGTAACTCTCATTGTCTGTGACAATTATCAGAAGGCAATCTCCATCTGCGACGAAGTTCTTTTCGGCTGATAAAATTTATAAAGCGTTGTGCAGCTCTCCGTTTCGGGGAGCTGTTTTTTGTATAGAGGTTAGCTGTTACCAACGGCAGATTAGTAAATAATATATGTTACATCTACCGTAGGGGCGGTTCACGAACCGCCCGTGACGTTTCATTTGTATCAAGGTTTTTTGGGCGAATCGTGATTCGCCCCTACGATGGATGTGGGATATTAAATGTAACTTCATTGTAGGGGATGGCTACCTTTGTTAAATTCTTTGTTGCTAAGTATACATATTTGTGGTATAATCAAATGACATTTTCGAAGGGATTTTTTAGAATATGGATACAAAGGAAATCAGAAAACATTTCTCAAAAATGAATGATATGCAGCAAAAGGCTGTTTTTCATACCGAAGGGCCCTTGCTTATTCTTGCAGGTGCAGGCTCGGGCAAGACGACGGTTCTTGTCAACAGAATTGCCTACATCCTTCAGTGCGGACTTTGCAAGCCCTGGGAGATTTTAGCCATTACTTTTACCAACAAAGCCGCCTCTGAGCTTAAGGAGCGAATCTGCAGGTCTGTGCCCGAGGGCGGTGCCGATATATGGGCATCCACCTTTCACTCGACTTGTGCAAGGATTCTCCGCAGATTCGGCGACAGAATCGGCTACGGCTCTCACTTTACAATTTACGATACCGACGACCAGCGACGTCTCATGAAGGACATCCTCAAGGAGCTTAATGTTGACGAAAAGATGCTTCCTCACCGCAAGGTCTTAGCCGCAATTTCCTCGGCAAAGGACGAGATGAAAACTCCTGAGCAGATGAAGGCTGAGTCAAGCTTTGATGTTCGTCAGCAGACTATCGCCAAGGCATACGGCATCTATCAGAAAAAGCTCAAGGATGCCAACGCCATGGATTTTGACGATATGCTCCTTAACACTGTTGTGCTTTTCGAAGAAAACAAAGACGTCTTAGAGCTTTATCAGCGACAGTTCAAGTACATTATGGTTGACGAATATCAGGACACCAACCGCGTTCAGTACCGCTTTGTAAGCTTGCTTGCAGGGGGATATGGCAATATCTGCGTTGTTGGTGATGATGACCAGAGTATTTATAAATTCCGCGGAGCTACAATTGAGAACATCCTCTCCTTTGAGGATACCTTCAAAAGCTCCTCGGTTATCCGCCTTGAGCAGAATTACCGCAGCACAAAGAATATCTTAGCCGCCGCCAACGACGTTATCCAGAACAACAAACAGCGAAAGGGCAAGACTCTCTGGACTCAGAACGAAGAAGGCGACAAGATTACTCTGCACACCGCCTACGGTGAGCGAGAGGAAGCTAAGTTTATTGCCGATACAATTCTTGAGGAGGTTGCAAAGGGTGCAAGCTTCTCGGATTTTGCTATTCTCTATCGTATGAATGCCCAGTCCAACGCAGTTGAGCAGGCATTAGCACGTGCAGGTGTGCCTCACCGCATTATCGGTGGCCACCGCTTCTATGACAGAGAAGAAATCAAGGATATGACCGCTTATCTGCAGGTTATCAACAACCCCGATGACAGCCTCAGACTCAGCCGAATCATCAACAAGCCCAAACGCGGCATCGGTGACACCACCGTGGGCAAGGCACTGGACATCGGTGCAGGTATTGGCGAAAGTCTTTTTGAGGTTATCGGCCATGCCTCGGATTTTCCTGAGCTTTCCAGAGCTTCTAAAAAGCTTATGGACTTCCACAGTCTGATTTCGGGCTTTATTGAGGCAGCTAACAATGATGATGTTTCTCTTGGAGAATTATATAATCTTATTTTAGAGCATACCGACTACAAAAACTACCTCAAAGCCGAGAAAGAAAATGCTGACGAGCGAATCGAGAACATCGACGAATTGCTCTCCAACATCAACACCTTCGAGAAGGACTACGAGGACGAGGCAAGCCTCTCGGCATTTTTGGAGGAGATTTCTCTGCAGACCGATATTGATAATTACGACAGCTCTGCAGACTGTGCGGTTATGATGACACTCCACTCCTCAAAGGGTCTGGAGTTTCCTACAGTTTTCCTCATCGGTATGGAGGAGGGAATTTTCCCCTCTATTGCGGCACTTATGTCAGGCGAGGAGCTCGACGAGGAGCATCGACTTGCTTATGTTGGTATTACAAGAGCAAAGAAAAAGCTCTATCTTACCTGCACCAAGAGCCGTATGCTTTTCGGCTCTACCCAGCACAACAAGCTCAGCCGCTTTGTTGAGGAAATAAGCGAGAATTACCTTGAGCGTACGGGTGTTACCAAGGCGTTCGGCTCTGCTGATATGGGTGCATCTTCTGCAGCCAAAATCGGCATCGGCACTGCTCCAAAAACTGCCTACAATCCTTACGGCGTCAAAAAGCAGGCCGCTTCTGCAACTGCTGCATCAAGCGGTAACTCCTACAAGGTAGGCGACAGGGTCAGACACAAGGTGTTCGGTATTGGTCTTGTTATCAAAGCCGAGCCCATGGGCAAGGACACCATGATGGAGATTTCCTTCGATTCCGTTGGCACCAAAACCCTCATGGCAAACTTCAGCAAAATGGAAAAGCTATAACCGTTAGCCACGGTGGGCAAGTCCGCCTTCGGAAAACTTAACAATAAACCAAAACCCCGCTTAACGGCGGGGTTTAATGTTTAATAAAACGTATGATATAAAATAATGTAGGGGACGTTCGAAAAGTATAGAGTAAAAATTTCTCGTTATATATATCTGCTCAAATCTTCTCACAAATTTCTCGTTCTTCCATAATATAGAGTAAAAACTATACGGAGGTATGTTTATGGATGAGCATGCAAATGTTTCGATGTGCGACAATGCGGATGTTCGCGATGATTGTTCCAATGCTGTCTGTATTGACGCAATGCGGATTTATGACAGTTGTTCTGACAAGGACTGTATCAAAAATCTCAGGGTTTTCTTTACCGAGGATGTTCAGGCTCAGGTTGAAACCGCTGTAAATGTCCGCCTTAGGGATGCCGAGGTTGTGACGGTTACTACGGATTTGGAGCCTGTGCCCTTTAACAAAGGTTTTTATTCGGTTGATATTACATTCTTCTTTAGTCTTGCTCTTGACCTTTATCAGACAGCAGGCGGCACACCTACTCAGGTTCAGGGTACCGCTACCTTCAACAAAAAGGTGATTCTTTTCGGCTCTGACGGCAGTGTAAAGGTATTTACCTCAGAGTATGGCTCTGATCCTGCTGATTCAGATAACCTGAGCTTGCCCAGGGTAACTGTTCAGGTGGCAAAGCCCGTTGCTCTGTCGGCTAAAGTCGGACTTTGCTCTGATATCAACCGCTTCCCTTGCTCTGTGCCACAGTGCGTGTGCAATTGTGTAGGAGGCACCCCCACAGAAGACGGCCAGCGTTGCGTAAGCGTTACTCTGGGACTTTTCTCCATTGTGCAGATAGAGCGAAATGTCCAGCTAAAGGTGAAGTCCTATGATTTCTGTATTCCTAAGAAAGAATGCACCAACACCACCGATAACCCTTGCGAGGTTTTCTCACGCCTTGATTTCCCCAAAGACCAGTTTTTCCCACCCAATATCTGTGACACTAATTCCGCCGGGTTTAATTTCGGCTGTGGCTGCAACCGTTAGCCCCCGTTAGCCACGGGTTAGCCACCCGAGGGCATATCGCCTTTGGATAGGTTGAATTTTAGGAAGACTTCCATTAACGGCGGATTTATAAAAATTATATCAAACGTCTACACGTCCCCCTTGCCTAAAGGGGGATGTTTTTTTGTTTGCAAAAAGACAGGGGGATATTAGTTTATATGAAAGTTATATATAGAGGATATATCCCTCCACCGCAAGCGGTCCCCCTCCCTTTAGGGCAAGGGAGGCTATAATTATGTCCGAAATGATGCATCGCTTCGCGATATGATGTCGTTTCACTAATGATGTTTTGCTATGCAAAATGATGTATTTGCTTTCGCAAAAATGTTGGTGGCAACCGTTAGCCACGGTTGGCAAGTCCGCCTTCGGAAAGCTTACAGATAAAATCAAAACCCCGCTTAACGGCGGGGTTTAATGTTTAATGTAGCTTTTACTGTAGGGGCGATTCACGAATCGCCCGTCACGTTGCATCTATAGTAAGGCTTTTAGGGCGGTTCGTGAACCGCCCCTACGATGATGTATATTTAATATTTTAACAGCCCGCCGTTGATGATAGGTATTCTCTATATGAAACCTGTTCGAAGGCGAAATGCCTCAAGGGGCTACCTTGTGGCTAACCGCCCGCCGTTGATAGAAGTTTACCTCAAAATTTAACCTGTCCGAAGGCGAACTGCCCACCGTGGCTAACGGGCTAACCGCCCGCCGTTGATGACAGGTATTCTCTATATTATACCTATCCAAAGGCGAACTGCCCACCGCGGCTGGCGGTTTATTGGCCGACTTCGTTTAAGATGTTAACGGGTGCTTCGCCGTAGGTATCGTTGAGGGCTTTACGCATGATTTTTGCAACATCGGTGTTGTCGATTAACTCCTCGGAGAAGAGCTCACTTGCTCTTGCACCTGATGCAAAAAGTGCAACGTTTGTGCTTGTATGCTCGCCGCCTGAAGTAAAGCAGTCGTTGTTAACATTCTCGGGCTTTTTGTCCTCGGGGACAATAACACCGCCTGTCTCGTGGTCAGCAGTAACGATAACCAGAGTACCGGGGTGGTCCTCAGCCCAGCTGAGAACATAGTCGATGCACTTGTCAAACACCTGCATCTCCTTGATAGTTCCTTCCATATCAAGGTCTGCCTCGGTGATGTCAATGTAGCTTTCTTCAACCATAAGGAAGAAGCCCTCGTCACCCTCTAAAAGCTCCAGAGCAGAGGCTGTCATATCTGTAAGAGAAGGAAGGTTGCCTGCGTACATACCGTTCCAGTAGAAGGAACCAACAACAGGAGTCTCAAAGCCGCCTGCATACAGTTCCTCGGGGGTTGTTATGTAGGTGTAACCTGCATTTTCCATTCTTTTAATCATTTTTGTGGTGCCTGTGTACTCGCTGCCGCCACCGTAAAGCACATCAACGCCTGCGTTGAGCATCTGCTTTAAGATTACGTTGTAAACACCTCTGTAATCAACATGAGCAACCATACCTGCAGGTGTTGCATGGGGGATAACCTGAGTATCAACAAGACCTGTCTTAAGACCTCTTGCCTTGGCAAACTCAACAATAGTCTCCACTGCGTTGCGGTCACCGTCAACACCTACATAGGAGTTGTGGGTTTTGACTCCGCAACTTAAAGCAGTAGAAGCCGCCGCAGAGTCGGTGGTGCCTGATAGAGAGTCTGTGGTGACATAACACTTGGTATCCATACCGCTCATGGCAAGCTTGTCGCCCTTTACGATTTCGGCGTTAGTGATGATATTTTCGCCCATACCGTCGCCAATCATAAGGATGATATTCTTGACATCGACATCTTCCTCTAAGTTGTACTCCTTAAAGGGAACAAAGGAAAGCACGTCCTTTTGGGGTGCAGGAATTGTAGCCTCAGTGGCAGGGGTTGTGACAATATCCGCTTTATTATCGGTATTTTCTGAGCTTTGCTGCTGACAACCTGCAAAAACGGATATAATCATCAAAAGGCACATCAAAGCAGCAATAGCTTTTGTAAATTTGCTTTTCATATCAAAAACTCCTTAAAAATGTTTATTTCCACGGCAATATTTCTTCGCCCTTAACAATAAAGGCGGTTTTTGAAATTTTTGCCATTGGTGTGTCGCTTAAACTGTCGGAATAAAATTCATCGGGAGAAATGTCCCCGAAAATCTCTCTGAATCTTACTACCTTTTCTTCGCCCCAGCAATTCTGAGAGAAAAACTTGCCGGTGTTTATGTCAACCTCGGTGCAGATAAGGTGCTTAAGCCCAAGGTCTGTGCAGATTGGCTCCAGCAAAAAGCGGGGAGAGGCAGAGATGATAACATCGTCTTCTCTTTTCTGACTTAAGTAAAACTTCTTGATTTTACTTGAGTTCTTCTCCCAGAATGCTTTTATATCTGCCTCAGAATTGCAGTATTTAAGGACGCTGAAGGCTTTTTCTTTAAAATCTTCTTTTCTGCCTTTTTTAAGGACAAAGAATTTTACAAAGCCTGCAAAAATTGAGGGAAGCCTGCACAAAGCTTTGGGATGCTTCAGGATGCAGTAGATCAAAAAATCCGTAGAACTGTCTTTTTTGTAGATTGTTTTGTCAAAATCGTAAGCGTTCATAGCATTCTCCATGTTTTTTATATCAACATAATACTACGAATTTTTCAGATATTCAAGAAAATTTACAGCTTGTTAATTATTATCGTATAAAAAAGGTATATGATATAATAAATATGTGTTTGTGTTTGATTTTATAAAAGCAGGGAGTGAGGATGTGTTTGGTTTTGTTACCATAGATAAACCTGAGCTTAAGTTCAAGGATTATGAGGTTTATCGTGGTGTTTACTGCAGCCTTTGCAAGGCTCTGGGCAAAAACTACTCGGTCTTTGCGCGGTTTATCCTCAACTACGACTGTACCTTTCTCTCTCTTTTTATTCTCTCAAGAGAAAGCACCTGCCACGGCTTTAAACAGGGCAGATGCAGGTTTAATCCCATGAAAAGATGCAGCTACCTTAAAAATGCAGATTCTGCACTTAATAAAGGTGCGGCATTGACAATTATTTCATCTTATTATAAATTATTAGATAGCATAGCCGATGGCGGTTTTTTCAAAAAAGTGGGATGCACCCTCATAAGGCCCTTCTTTGCAAGCTGGCACAAAAAAGCTAAGAGGAGTTTCCCGCGGTACGAAGAAATCCTGAAGGAAATGTTTACCTCCCAGCTTGAGATAGAGAAAAGTGAGGATGCTTTTCTGGATCTGGCGGCAGAGCCAACGGCTAAGATGCTTCAGGCGGTGTTTAAGGCTGAGGCAAAGGACAGGCAGGAGGAGAAGATATTATCCGAATTCGGTTATCATTTAGGCAGATGGATATACCTTATGGACGGAGCCTGTGACCTGAGAGATGATGCAAAAAGCCGCAGCTTCAATCCCTTTCTCCTTAAATTCAAAAGCCTTGAAGATGCGGATATAAAGGAAATCGACGGAATTTTATCTTTGTCATATTTCAGGCTTTCAAAAGCCTATGAGCTTTTAAGCTTTGACCGCTATAAGGATATTCTTGATAATATTATCCTCAGCGGACTTGCCGCAAGACAAAAGAGTATTATTGATTCATTGAACCCTGAAAGGAAAAGTTAAATGAATAAAAATCCATATACCGTCTTAGGCGTCAGCGAAAACGCCACAGACGCAGAAATTAAAAAAGCATACCGAGAGCTTGCCAAGAAATATCATCCCGACAACTATCAGGACTCGCCTTTGGCTGATGTTGCCTCAGAAAAGATGAAAGAGGTCAACGAAGCATACGACGAGATTCAGAAATTAAGACGTGAGGGCAAGCGTTACAATGCCTACGGTACAGGTACGGGCAGTGGCGGATATAATAACTATAACGGCGGATACAACTACGCAAACGGATACACCCACACCAACTATCCCGACGTTAGAAATTATATCAACTCAGGCAGACTTGACGATGCTCAGACTCTCCTTAACGGTGTGCCCGTTGAGCGCAGAGATGCCGAGTGGTACTTTCTGTCGGGTATGATTGACTATCGTCGCGGCTGGACTGACAGAGCATACAATAACTTCAGGGTAGCCTGCGAAAAAGACCCCCAGAACCCCGAATTCAGACAAGCGTTCAACGCCTGCAACCAGCAGAGGGCTTACTCCGGCACTCAGTATCAGCAGACTCACGGCGGTGGCTGCTCTACCTGTGATATCTGCCAGGGACTTTTGTGTGCAGACTGCTGCTGTGAGTGCATGGGCGGAGACTGTATACGTTGTTGCTGAGAGGTTGAGATGAAATCCAAGAAAATTGCAATGGGTGCGCTTATTGCGGCTTTGTCCCTTGTGCTGATGCTGCTGACGGGTGTGCTGCCCTTCGGCACCTATGCACTTCCTTGCTTTGCGGGAATTTTGCTGGCGGTAATTGTTATCGAGTTTTCTCTGTGGTGGGCACTGGGAGTTTACTTTGCGGTTTCGGTGCTTTCGTTTTTAATCTGCACCGACAAAGAGGCAGTGCTTTACTATGTTCTTATTTTAGGCATTTATCCTGTACTTAAGAGCCTCTTTGAGCGGATTCGCCTTAAGTGGCTCAGCTTTGGGGTGAAAATCCTCTACTTTAACGCTATGGCGGTGGCGGCTTTCTTCATAAGCATAAAGCTTTTGGGTATTCCTCAGGAGAGCTTCAGCCTTTTCGGCTACAATCTGCCCCTTCTATTTTTGGGGGTAGGAAATGTGGTGTTTGTGATTTACGACATTTGTGCCACAAGGCTTATAGCAAATTATCTCAATATCTGGCGACACAGGTTTAAATTTTAAAATCTTTGTTGATTATAAACGCATTTTATGATATAATTATCATAAGAATGTTTTGCTTTTTGAGAGGCGGAGCTTTCCGCCTCTTTTTTGTTTCTATATTAGAATTAAGGAGGTATAAACGTGAAGAAGAATATGTTTTCAAAATTTGTTTCTGTTGTTCTTGTAATTGCGACAGTTGTGTCTCTTTGTGCGGTTATGGGCGTCAGCGTTTATGCCGCCGATTACACAGTAGTCACCACCGATGCCGTAAGGCTCAGAAGCTCGGCAAAGATTGAGGATGACAACATCATCACAACGCTGGAAATAGGCGAGGAGCTTTCCCTTCTTGCCGAGAGTGTTGACGGCTGGGCAAATGTAAAACGCAGCAACGGCACCAAGGGATACTGCTCTGTTGATTATCTTGATGTTGAGAGCGGCTCTGCCGTTGAGTTTACCGGTGTTACCACCGAAGAGGCAAACCTGAGAAAAGGTGCGTCTTCGGATTATGACTCTCTTGAGCTTCTTGAAAAAGGTACTGCCTTTGAGGTACTGGACAATTCTGACGAATATTGGGTTAAGGTGCAGGTCGGCACAAAATCGGGCTTCGTCTACAGAGCCTACACAAGTCTTACACTAAGCCCTGCGGAAGAAGAGCCGCCTGCCACAACTGCTCCCGAGAGCACTGAGGCTACCGAGCCCGAGGCAAGCGAGCCTCAGCCTGAGGAAGTGCCCGAAATTCCTCACAACTCTCCCGATTGGTACAAGGTTTCCATAATGGGCGAGGACTACAATCCCGATATCGCCCCCTTAAGAGGCGAATTTTACTTAAGCGACACAGAAATCTCCATAAATACGGGAGAAAGCTATAACATCCACGTGATTTCTTTGGGCGGAAGCCTTGATAACAGTGTGAAGTTCAGAAGTGACGCACCCAAGGTTGCAAAAGTAGACAAAGGCGGAGTTGTTCTGGGACTTACCGAAGGCGAGACCATAATCCGTGCCACCTTCAGGGGATTTGAGCAGAGTGTTACCGTCAAGGTGTCGGGCAGTCCCTATACTCCCGAGGTTCCCACAACGCCCACAGAGCCTTCGGAGCCTATTACCCCCACAGAGCCTGCAACCAAGCCCGAGGAAAACAAAACCTTCAGCCTTTCTGCATCAAGTGCAACGGTTGAAGTCGGCAACCTCTATGTTCTGGGTGCTCCCTACAGTGACGTGGTGTGGAAGAGCGACAATAACTCTGTTGCTACCGTTGAGGACGGTATCGTAACCGCACTTTCTCAGGGCAAATGTAAAATTACCGCCTCAATTGACGGCAAGCAGGGCACCTGCGAAATTACCTGCACTAAAGCAAGCACAGGGCTCAGCATTGAGTACAACGATATCGACCTTGAGAAGGGCAAGACCTTCTACAACTCAGCCGGCTCATCGGCAAAAATCACATGGACAAGCTCTGACGAGAATATTGCAGAAGTGGATAACGGCTTTATCACTGCAAAGAATACAGGTGTTGCGGTTATTACTGCTACCTCGTCAAAGGGCACAAAGACCTGCTTTGTCAATGTTACCAAGGCAGAACCCATAAGGTTTTCTTATGCTTATCCCAACTCAGCCTATAAGGGCGAAGAAATCACCCTTGTGGCAATTACCGATAAAACCCGCAAGGATGTTGACTTCAAGATTAACATAAACGGCACCACCACAACTGTCGACAATGCCACCAAAAAGGCAGACGGTGACACCTATGTGTGGACTGCCACAACAAAAATCAACGAAATCGGTACCTTCAGCGTAACCGCATACTCGGCACTGGGTAACGAATATACCACCTCAAAGGGTGGCAAGACCACGGTCTTTGTCAGAGAAAACAAGGACCTTACAAAAGAAACCAAAGAATACCGCCGTGCCAGCGACCGGCTTATAAATCTCATTGCATCTTTCGAAGGATTTATCAGCAGTGTGTATTACGACGACCTGGCAGGTGGAATTCCTACCCTTGGCTTTGGCAAGGTTGTGTATCCAGGCGACACCTTCTACAACAACATGACCCGTACCGAGGCTCTGGCTCAGCTTTACGATACCGTCAACAACGGCGGATATTCGGATAACGTTAACACCTATCTTGAGTCTCTGGGTGCAAACTATAACCAGCAGCAGTTTGATTCTCTGGTAAGTTTTGCCTATAATATCGGCTACTACGGACTAAAGAGCGACACCGAAATCCGTGCTCTGATTCTCTCGGCAAAAGAGAAAAAGCCCGCAAATCCTGAGGACAAGCTTAAGGGCTACATAAACGGCACCAACGTAAATTTCAGAAGCGGTGCAGGTACAAGCTTTGATAGCCTCGGGCTTTTAAATGCTCCCGAGGAGGTTACACTTCTTGAAGAAAAGCTTGTTAACTCAAGCTGGTATCACATCAAGGATTCTCAGGGCAGAGAAGGCTATGTATATAAAGATTATGTGACTTTGGGCAAGGTTGATACCGAAGGCGAGATTTACTTAAGCCTTATTGACAAGTCGGAGTTTACAAGGGTGGTTCTTGAGTATCACCACGCAGGCTCTTACTGTATCACGGGACTTTTGTGGCGTAGGGTTGACGAGCTTGACCTTTTCTACTTTGGTGACTACACCCGTGACGGCGATGACAATAAATACGGATACTCCTTTGTGTGCAAGCTGGACAGTTCCGTAAGACTATAATAATTTGGAGGCAACTATGAAAATAGGATTTATCGGTGCAGGAAATATGGCTACTGCCATTATCGGCGGACTTTTACGCTCAGGCACAAAGGCTGAGGATATCCTTGTGTATGATATCTTTGCAGATAAGCTCACTGCTTTTTCTCAGCAGGGGCTTTCAGTGTTGGGGGATGCCAACAAGCTTACCGAAAATAGCGACATCATCGTGCTGGCGGTTAAACCCCAGCAGTACGGCGAGGTTATTGAGGGTATTGCTCCCTTTGCGACTGAGGACAAGACCTTTGTGTCTATTGCCGCAGGTATTACCGTGGACTTTGTACGCACAAAGCTTAACCTTAATGCTCCCGTAGTAAGGGTTATGCCCAATACTCCCTTGCTTCTTTCCAAGGGTGCTACTGCGCTTTCTCCCACAGACAACGTAGACCCTCAGGTCTTTGAGGTTGTAAAGTCTATGTTTGAGTCTTCGGGCGTTATCGAAATTCTCCCCGAAAGCCTTATGAATGCAGTAATCAGCGTCAACGGCTCAAGCCCTGCATACATCTATCTCTTTGCCAAGGCTGTCTGCGACAGTGCCGAAAAGCAGGGCATAGACAGAGATGTTGCCATGAAGCTTTTTGCGGCGGTTCTTGAGGGCAGTGCCGAGATGCTCCGCTCATCGGGCGATGACCCCGACACTCTTATTCAGAAGGTAAGCTCCAAGGGCGGTACCACCATTGCAGCCTTAGAGCGTTTTTATGCTCACGGCTTTGTGGAAATGGTGGATGACGCCATGAACGCCTGCACAAAACGTGCAGAGGAGCTTGCAAAAGAAGCATAATTCATATATTTTCCTCTTTGTGCATAGACTCTAATATCCCTTGTCCAAGGAAGGAGTCTAAGCATGAAAGGTGTAATTTTATCTTTACCTGTCAGAAATAAAAAGAGCATAACAGTAAAAAAAGAATACAAAAGAGATTTCAAGGCTGACCTCAGAAGGTATCTGCCTGTTGGGGTGCTGGTGCTGTTCTTTACAGCAGGGGTTATCTCAGGCTCGGCGGCATTCAGTGCAGGCGACAAGGCTTTTTGGGCGGATATGGACTTTATCTTTCCTTCGGTCTTTGACTATATGAGTATCCCAAGGTCCTTTGTGGCATTTTTCGGGTCGGATTTTCTGTTTTTTTCGATGTCTTTGCTTTGCGGACTTTCTCCATGGGGAAGTGTGGCGGTGCCTTTTGTCTATGGCTTCAAGGGCTTCGGCACAGGCTTTGCAGGTGCGATGCTTATATGCACAATGGGGCTTAAGGGTTTTGGATTTTACCTGACGGTGGTTTTGCCGGGTGCCTTTTTGTTTTCTCTTTGCCTTTTGTTTTACTCTGTCAGGTCTATGGCAATGTCTGTAAGAATAGGATATTCGCTTTTTTCGCGAAATTCGTCAGAAAACTCTCTGCCGCATTATGCCAAAGGGTTTCTCAGACTTTCGGGCAAATATCTGATTCTGACTTTTCTTTGTGCCTTGTGTGATGTCTTTTTCAGGACTTTTGTGGCAAAAATCTGGTTCTGACGCTTGAACTTGTGAGGATGTGTAAAATGAACAGCGAACGTAAAAAAATGGGGTTTGAAAAATTTATTTCAGGCTATACCTCTAATTTTTTGAAATTTACTTTACTTAATATTATTTTTGCGGTGCCATTGTGTATCGCCTGCGGTATCTGCTTTGCGGTATGCAGGCTTTGGCTGCCGAATTTGTCGGCGGTTATACTGCCCTTTGCCTTTGTACCGGTTTCGCCCTTTGTGGCAGGACTTGTGGTAGTGGGCAAGGCAATCTACTTTGATGAGCTTAACGAGAGTGTTTTCAAAAAGTTTATGAAAGCCGTCAAAGAAAACTTCAAGGCATATCTTCTTCACGGTGTGCTGGCATATATAGCCTTTGTGGGGTGTTATCACGGCATTATCATTTATCTGGCACTTGCCAAGACAAGCTGGATTTTTTACGGAATGCTTTTCTTCTCGGTGCTGATTGCTCTGTTTCTGCTTTTCCTGTTTTACGGAGCTTTTATGATGAGCGCTTTCTTTGACCTTAAGCTTAAGGACGTATACAAAAACAGTGCTCTCATGACTTTTGGTGAGCTTAAGAAGAACTTTTTTGCCACTGTGGGTATTATCGGTCTGGTGCTGGTGCTTACTTTGCCGCTGATGTTTGTTTTTTATCTTTCTTATGTCTGGGGCGGCTTTGTAAGTGCAATAATCACCATGGTTTATCTTGGAATTCTGATGATTTTTGTTTTGCCTGCCGCAGTCAGTACGGTTATCACATCTACTCTTTATCCTAACCTCAAAGAGGTTATTACAGGCGAGGCAAGAGCCGAGGTACAGGAGTTTGAGGTTGAGAAAGCCTCTGAGAAGGACGAGTTTGCGGATGACACCAAGGATTTTGAGGACTACAGCGATTTTGACATAAGCTCTCTTGAAAAAAGCGAAGGCGACTATGTGTTTTATGGCGGTAGAATGATTAAGAAGTCTGTTATCATCAACAGGCTTAAAGAAGTGGAGGAAAGGGAAAATGAGTGAAAAAAGAAAAAGCACCCTTAGCGCAAAGGTGCTTACGATTCTGATTATTGTTCTGTTTGCAGGTGCTTGTGCCTGCTTTGTGTATGCAGTTTGCACAGGTACTTTAAGCAAAGAGATTATGGCAGAGGTTGACGAAATCACTGAAAGCGAGGTTGATAGCACTGCCGCAGCCGGCACACCTGCAGACTCTGAGCCCGACACCTCTGCGCCTGCTACTACAGGTACTCCCGACAAAAACGATGCCGTTGCCAACGCAAGCTTTATTGTGGCACCCTCTTACAAGGCAAAGGGCGCAGTAGACGCAAATGGCGAGAAGGTAGACCTCAGGGCTTATTTCGGCTCGGGCTTTGCATCTTACGGCGGACACCTTAATTTTGAGGGACACCGCTTCACCCTTGATATGGGCGTGTCGGCAAACTCCGACTCCTCAAAGGGCGAGTACGGCTTTGTATCCATGACAGAAATCGAGCTTAAGTTTGACAACTCCGACGTAACAACTGCAAGCTTTACCTTGGACGGCAAGGATGTAACATCCATTGACGTGCCTATGGACGATATAGTTGTTACCTTCGTTTTGGCCGATTAATCCTTGGTTTCGACAAACCAGCGATAGTCTTCCATAAAAATATATTTGATATGACCGCCGATACGGCAGGTATATCTGAGACCAGCGCCGCCCGCTTTCAGTGAGGCGGCGTATCTTACGTCTGTAACCCTGTCAATTTCAAAGGTCCTGCCGTCATTCCAGTGGATTTTGAGGGGCAGGATGTCTCCGTCAGGGTCAAATTTTGCTGTTACTCCAATGTATTGTTTCATAATAATCATAAAAGCGGCTAACCACCGTGGCTAACGGCGGACGAATTGATGATGTATCACCTACGGTGATATGATGTCGTTTCACTAATGATGTTTTGCTTTGGCAAAATGATGTATTTGCATTCGCAAATATTTTGGTGGCAACCGTTAGCCACGGGTTAGCCACCCGAGGGCAGTTCCGCCTACGGACAGGTTTCATATAGAGAAAACCTATGCATAACGGCGGGTTTATAAAAATTATATCAAACGTCTACACGTCCCCCTTGCCTAAAGGGGGATGTTTTTATGAAATAAAAACAGGGGGATACGAGTTTATATGAAAGTTATATATAGAGGATATATCCCTCCACCGCAAGCGGTCCCCCTCCCTTTAGGGCAAGGGAGGCTTTAATTATGTCCGAAATGATGCATCGCTTCGCGATATGATGTCGTTTCACTAATGATGTTTTGCTTTGGCAAAATGATGTATTTGCATTCGCAAATATTTTGGTGGCACACTGCGTGTGCGATTATATTTTAACAACCCGCCGTTGATGATAGTTATTCTATATATGTACCTATCCAAAGGCGGACCTGCCCACCGTGGCTAACGGGCTAACGGAAGGATACGGGGTGGATGGTGTGTTCTTCTTTGGGCGAAAATCCCGACAAAGCCCTGTCGCAAAGCAACACCGCAGGCCGCACACAGTAACTTCCGAACCTTTTTTTGAGAATATCAAGGGACTTGTCCAGAGCGTTCTGTCGGGAACGCTCTTTTTCGTTTTTCAGAAGGCTCAGCTGACAAGGCTCAAAGGACGGTCTGAAATCCGACAGACTTATGCCGATGCTTCTTAAGGGCTTTGAAAAGCTGCAGTTTGCCTTGATGAGCTTCAAAGCGCAGGCAAGAATCTCAGAGCTTAGGTCGGTGGGGTCGGTTTTGGCTTGCCGTGTAATGGTGCAGAGGTTTGTGTCTCTGAGGCTGACGGTTACGGTGCGGGATGTGAGGGATAGCTCCCTCATCCGCCTGCAAACACTGTCAGCAAGGACGTTCATCACGATTTTTGCGTCCTCAAAGCGTCTGAGGTCTCTGGGTGAGGTGGTGGAGTTGCCGATGGACTTGGGGAGATTTACATATCCTGCGGGCTTTACCGAGGACATATCCAGCCCTTCTGCAAAGAGCTTGAGCATTTCGCCGTTTTTGCCTAAGTTGGACCTTATAAGATAATCGGGAAAGGCGGCAAGGTCGCCGATAGTGAAAATCCCCAGAGAGTTGAGCCTTCTTTTGGTGGCACCGCCTACACCCAGCAAATCCTCGGCAGGCAGCGGCCACACCATATCTCTGAAATTCTCGTCAGTAATAAGGGTGACGGCATCGGGCTTTTTGTAGTCGGAGCCCAGCTTTGCGAAAATCTTATTGAAGCTTACGCCGATGCTGACGGTGATGCCAAGCTCGTAGCGGACTCTGCGGCGGATTTCTTCGGCGATAACTTTAGCCTTTTCGAAGCTTTGGACACAGCCCGTCAGGTCAAGCCATGATTCGTCTATACCAAAGGGCTCGATGCGGTCGGTGTAGTCGCTGTAAATCCTGAAGGCTTCTTTCGAAAACCTCACATATCTGTCGTAATTCGGCTTTACCGTCACAAGATTCGGGCATTTTTCCATAGCCTGCCAGATAGCCTCTCCGGTTTTGATGTTGAATTTTTTAGCGATTTCGTTTTTCGCCAGCACAATGCCGTGACGAGCATCGGTATCACCGCAAACCGCCACGGGCAAGTGACGGATTTGGGGATTGTAAAGACACTCAACACTGGCAAAGAAGCTGTTACAGTCAGAATGGAGAATATACCTCATAATTAACCTCAATCAATCTTCGAACAAACGCAAACAAATGTTCTTGTAAAGATATTATAGAACACGCGTTCGAAAATGTCAATATCTGCCTTAAAAAATTTTGGAACGTTTTTTTATGTCCTGTGTAGTATGTGGTATAGGGGGGAGACAGATGAAACACAGAAGCTCAGGGTGCATAGTAAGCTTTGCCACAGGACTTTTGGTTGCAAGTCTTTTGCCTTGTGAGTTTGTTGTGGTGGTTGCCGCCATAACCATTATAATAATATGCTTTATTTTCAGGAGGCGTCGGTGTTGAAAGTAGTACTTATCGAAAATCCCAGATTCATATCCTTTTTGCTGAGAAAAATCTACAAAATCAAGAAACAAAAGCCGCAACAGGTATAAAAATTAGCTTAAGAGCAGGGGAAACCCTGTTCTTTTTCTTTTATCATAATAAAAAGGTACAAAACCTATGGCAGAAAATTAACCAATGTAACAAAATTATCTTTTTGGTATTGTAAAATCGGGAAATAGCTGATATTATGTAATTGAAATTTATAAGGAGGAAATTAATATGAACAGAAGTAAGCGTTTCTTATCCCTTTTGCTTGCAGTTTTGGTTGTGATGACAGCAGTTATGTCTGTTTCTATCATCAGCACATCTGCTGCAGGTACACTTGCAAGCTATTACAAAACCAACCCCAACGGACAGGTTGGTGCAAACAAGACAATTTCTATTGACGGTTCTCTTTCCGACTGGGACAGCTCCATGCTTATTGCACAGGGCACAGCTAATGATGACCCCCGTGTATACCGTCCCAACTCCATGTATGAATTAGGTGTTGACCTCTATGCTCTTTACGGTGCATACGATGACAGCAACCTCTACATCATGTGGGAAATGACAAACGTTCAGGACGTAGTTGCTCCCAGCGACAACTATCCTCTCTCTCAGGGTGTTCTCTGGCAGACTCAGGAATTCCCCTTCTTTATTATGGTTGACACAGGCAAAGCTGACACTGCTATCGGCAACAATGGTGCACTCCAGGGCGGCGCAGGCCACATCTGGGGCTCAGGTATGACAGTTCAGAACAGCTTCAATAAGCTCATCGCTATCAACACAAAGGGCTTCAACGGTCCTTGGGTTTACGGCGGTGACAGCACAGGTCTTAACCCCAAGGAGCTCCTCGATGCTTCCACATCCAAGGTTAAGATGGGTTACGGCTTAGGTATCTTAAGCGATAACGTATATGGTATCGACAAGGCATACGGCGAGTACAACGGCCGTGTTCCCGGTGACGTATGCGACGAGAGTGCTGCATGGGTTGACTTCAATACTCTCGGCCACAGCAGCTCTACAATGGACTTCTTCTACGAGATGTCAATTCCTTTCTCAGAGCTCGGCATTACAAAGGCTGACGTTGAGGCAAACGGCGTAGGTGTTATGGTTGTTGCTACAATGGGTATGTCTGCTATGGACTGTCTCCCCGGCGACCCCGTTATGACAGACCAGGCTGACAAAGACGACGCAGCTAACTCTCAGGAGAACAACAGCTTTGAGAAGAGCGACGAGGACTTCATCACTGCTCCTTTTGCTCGTATCGGTAAGCTTGGTTCAGGCACAGTAACACCTCCTGTTGAACAGCCTACAGAGGCACCTACTCAGGCACCCACACAGGCTCCTACTCAGGCACCTACTCAGGCTCCCACACAGGCACCTACTCAGGCCCCCACACAGGCTCCCACTCAGGCTCCCACACAGGCACCCACACAGGCTCCCACTCAGGAGCCCACAGAGACTCCCACAGAGAAGCCCACAGAGCCTTCTATCCCCGTAATTCTTCCCCCCACAACTCCCGCAGACACAAAGCCTGTGGAGACAAATCCCACAGAGGGCAACACACCTCCCGTTATCAAGCCCACAAACCCCGTAGTTTCCGGCGGTATTCTTGGTGACGCAGACGAAAACAAGAGTGTTACAATCAAGGATGCAACTCTTATCCAGAAGCACCTTGCTAAGATTACAACATTAAATACTCAGGCTCAGGTATTGGCAGACGTTGATGCAAACAACAACATCAACATCAAGGATGCTACACTTATCCAGAAGTATCTTGCTAAGATGGATACAGGCTTTGCAATCGGCCAGCCTATGGCAGGTACAGATGATCCTGTTATCGAGCCCACAATCGCAGTTCCCACAGTAGCTCCCACAACAACAGTTGTTGAGCCTACAGAAGCACCTACAGTAGCTCCTACTCAGGCCCCTACACAGGCTCCTACACAGGCACCTACTCAGGCACCTACAGCAGCTCCCACAGATGCTCCTGAGGTTCCCACAGAGGCTCCCGAGGTTCCCACAGAAGCTCCTGAGGTTCCCACAGAAGCTCCCGAGATTCCCACAGAAGCTCCCGAGATTCCCACAGAGGCTCCTACTGATCCTCCCGCACCCGGCACAATTACAATTTATGTAAACTGCAACAACGGTTGGGGTAATGTTTACTGGCATGCATGGAATGATGCAGGCGCAACAAACACTGCATGGCCCGGTGACCCCATGGAGAATGTCGGTAACGGCATCTACAAGGCTCAGATTGACGCTTCCTTCACAGGTATCGTATTCAACGATAACAGCGGCAACCAGACAACTGACGTAACTATTGCAGGTGACGGTCAGATGTATGACCTCGCTACAGGTTCATGGTCTGCTTATACAGACAATGGCGGTGGCGGCGGTGGCGGAGACGACATCATCGTTTCCGGCGATTACATCTACTTCACAGACAATCAGAACTGGGGCACAGTTTACTGCCACACATGGAATATGGATGGCGGCACAACAGTATGGCCCGGCACACAGATGGAGTTTGTAGACGGCAAGTACCGTGCAATGGTTGACGGCAGCCACACAAAGGTTAAGTTCAACGGCGGTCTCGGCGGTCCTGAATCCGGCGAGTTCGACCTTGTTCTCGGCAACTCTTACTCTAACTGATAACTGAATTTAAATTTAAACATCTGTACGGCTCCCCTTATTAAAGGGGAGCTGTTTTTTATACAACCGTTAGCGGGTTAGCCACCCGAGGGCAAGTCCGCCCGATAGCCACGGTGGGCAAGTCCGCCTATGGAAAACTTACAGATAAACCAAAACCCCGCTTAACGGCGGGGTTTAATGTTTAATGTAGCTTCTACTGTAGGGGCGATTCACGAATCGCCCGTCACGTTGCATCTATAGCAAGGCTTTTAGGGCGGTTTGTGAACCGCCCCTACAATAAAACGTATGATATATAATAATATAGGGGAGGGTTTTTGTGCTGTCCCGTTAGCCACCCGAGGGCAGTTCCGCCCGTTAGCCACGGTGGGCATTTCGCCTTTGGATAGGTTGAATTTTGAGGCAACCTTCCATCAACGGCAGGTTGTTGACAAATCAACATCTATGATGTAAAATATCCTCTATATTATCAGAAAGAAGCGATATTATGTCATTAAAAGCAGTGCTTTTCGACCTGGACGGCACACTTCTGCCAATGGACCAGGACACATTCATCAGAGCCTACTTCAAAGGCATCTCCGCCAAGCTGGCTCCTTACGGCTACAATCCTCAGGAGCTTGTGGCGGCTATCTGGCAAGGAACAGGTGCGATGATTAAAAATAACGGCTCAAAAACCAACGAAGAAGCCTTCTGGGGCGAGTTTGAAAAAATTTACGGCGAAAAATGCCTTGAAGACACACCGTACTTCGATAAGTTTTACGAAGAAAATTTCGATGACCTCAGAACTGCCTGCGGATATAATCCAAAAGCTGCTGAGGTTGTGAAAATGCTCAAGGATAGGGGAGTGCGAAGAATTCTGGCTACAAACCCCATTTTTCCGTACATAGCTACTGAAAAACGCACAAAATTCGCAGGTCTGGATACAACCGACTTTGAGCTTATCACATCTTACGAAAACATCGGCTTTGCAAAGCCCAATCCCGAGTATTACAAAGAGATATTGAGACGCGCAGACCTTAAGGCTGAGGATTGTCTCATGGTTGGCAACGATGTGGCAGAGGATATGATTGCCGAAAACCTTGGAATGAGGGTATTTCTCCTCACTGACTGTATTATTAACAAGGAAAGTAAGGATATATCCCTTTATCCCCACGGCAATTTTGACGATTTGACCGAATATATCGGGAGTATACTCTGATTTTAAGCCTCACCCCAATGAAAAAGGGGTGAGCTTTTTATATTTATAATGTAATTTTGTGCACAAATACAAGATATTACAAATCTGAAAAGTGGGGAAAAAGGCACGATTTGGCACTAACTGCTAATTTTGATATCTCAACATTATGAAAAACACCGAAAAATAACTTTTATGTTATCGTAATCGTATAAAAACAAAAGGCAAAATTGTGTACTATTTTTACCAAAAGAAGGCTAAATATTATTGCAATTTTAACAATTCTGTAATATAATTATGTAGTAATTAAAAGTATTGGTTATATTATGCCATTAATCTGTTCGTATACATATATATAATGAATCTTGGTTTGTATACTATATATAGTATAGAACATTTATCTTACGATACTATTCAAAGGAGTGTTACCAATGGGCTTTTTCAGCAAAATTGTTGATGATATGGTCAAAGAGAAAGTTCCCCGCAGAAAGCGTAAAACCTTAATTCTCTTTATTGCCATTATTACACTTCTTGCTATGACTACATCAACTTATGCTTGGTTTAAGATCAATACTTTCGCAGGTGTTGACAGTCTCGACCTTCACATCAGCGTAAGTGCTCAGCTCAAGGTATCTATGGAAGACCACGGAAAAGACCTTGATAAATATGTTAAGGTTATTACCAACGAGATGGTTGACGGTTATCTCGCAGGTTATAATACAAGCCTTGAGGAGATTATCCTCGACCCCGTAACTACTTCTGACGGTGTTACCTTTACTACTCAGCGTGGTGCCGTTAAGCAGCCCAACGACAGAAGCTACCTTCAGTTCAAGTGCTTCTTTATCGCTACTGAAGATATGTGGGTTCACCTGACCACCGAGAGCACCGACCAGGAGATGGACGATGGTACAAGAGTTTCCACAAACTCTACCGGTGCCAAGGCTGACGTTATCAACTGTCCCAGAGTCGGCTTCTTAAGCGAAAACGGTGACGGTGCCGTGTACGAGCCCAACGCAGGTGCTCCTTCCACAAGCCTTGCAACTTTCGACCTTCCTTACGGCACAATGGTTTATTCCGACAACACTCGTCTCTTCCACTTAAATGCTATGGAGCCTACCGAGGTTACCATCAGCCTCTGGATTGATGGTGAGGATCCCCAGTGTGACGATGATGTTCAGGATGCACACCTTGCAGTTCAGCTTGGCTTTATCGGTTGTGACGAAAACAATATCCCCATTTCCTAAATTCTGATAAGGTTGTCTCATCGCCTCCCTTGACTAAAGTGAGGGTACCGCGAAGCGGTGAAGGGATATACTACTAAATCCTAAACGGAGTTGATACCAATGTTCTTCAAAAAGAAACCTAAAATTGAACAGCCCATGACTCCGGAGGAGTTTAGCCGATATACGGACAAGCAAGTGTCCGATCCGGACATAAAACGCTTTCACGTCAAGAATGATTCAATTGAGATTATCAAGTACAAAAAGCGTAAGAGACTTTTAAGTATCATAATCGCCTCTGTTGTATTTGTACTTCTGGTTCTCTGGATTATCTCAATGCTCCTTACCCAGTGGGGTGACCTTATTATCAGTGTTGACTCCTACGCAGGCAAAAAGGGCATTATCATCAGTGAAGATCCCGAGTTCAATACATACACCCACAAGCTGTCGGCTCAGCAGGTTAAGGATGTTACCAACATCACCTACACCTGGCTGCCCACAGATCTGGATACAAGTGCTAACGGCTCTCACAACGGCAAGAACTACGTTGCCTACACCTTCTATTGTAAGAACAACGGTCAGGAGGCTCTTGACTACGAGGCTTACCTTGAGGTTACAGGTGTTGCTAAGTCTGCCGACGAAGCAGTACGAGTTATGGTCTACAAGAACGGCGAGCCTGCTATCTATGGCAAGGCAGCATTTGACGACCGCAACACTGCCGAGACTGACTGCACAATGTTCGAAACCGACAAACGTGTTATGACAACAAGAAGCGAAGGTTTCGAGGTTGACCAGGTTGACAAGTACACAATTGTTATCTGGGCAGAGGGCAACGACCCCGAGTGTATCGACGATATCCGCGGTGGTCACGTAAGATTGCGTATGCTCTTCGAGGTTGACGACGAAGATGACGAAAAGCCCTTCGGTGCAGGCGTGTTCAACTAATTTGTCAACCACGGCAGGCGATAAACAAATCGCCTCTGCAAAATTCGTTTTATTTATGGTATTTAGTGCGAAAGCACTGATATAAAAATTCAAAAAACCCTATGGTGTTTTAGGGGCAAAAAATTATTTTAGGAGGAATTTCTCATGAAAGCAAATTCAAGAAGAAGAGTTCTTATCTCTTCACTCGCTATGCTTCTCGTAGCTATCGTTGCTCTCGGCACAGCTACATACGCATGGTTCACATCCAGCACAGTTGCAACAGCTAACGGTATCAACGTTAGAACAGCTAAGGCTTCTAAGCTCGAAATCTCCAAGTCTGACCTCGCATGGGGCACACTCGTTGATTACGATGTAGACAACAAGCTCTTACTTCCCGCATCTTCCGGTAACGGTACAGCATGGTTCAAGGCTGACGCTGCTGATAAGAGCGCTTTCACAGCTAAGACTGATACAATCGCTTCTATCGCTGCTGGTGATCTTGGCAACTATGTTGTTATGGATCAGCTCAACATCCACAACGCTGGTGAAGCTACTGTAGAGAACGTAGAGATCAAGTTCTCCGTTCCCAACAACTACCTCCGTGTAGCTCTCGTAGAGGCTACTGAGGGCGGTACTGGTAAGGCTCTTAAAGGTACATTTGCAAACGGCGTATATGCTGACGATACAACAGCTTACGTAGGTCTTACAGCTACAGACGGTACTGGTAATTCCATCACACCTAAGAACGAGTACACAATCGAAGTTGGTACACTCGAGAAGGATGACGTTGTATACTACAACCTCTATGTATGGTTCGAGGGTCAGGACGTTGACTGTAAGGATGCTAATGCTGGTGTAACAGTATCTGACATCGAGTTCACAGTAACTGGTGACACAAAGGTTGAGTAATAATAGCTTTATTTAATTTAGCTTACTTAATTTTTTAATTTAAACTAATTCGAGAATTGGAGACCCCTTATGAAAAAACTAAAAAAAGTATTCAATGTAATAATTGATGTCCTTGTAGTTTTGGTGCTGATAGTATCAATCCTTGTGGTTACACTGTCACTTACCTCTAAATCACAGGGGGTCCCCAATATCTTCGGTTATGCACCCATGAGCGTAGAGTCTTACTCTATGGAGCCCACATTAAATCAGGGCGACCTTATTTTCTGTGAAGTTACAAATGATATCGGCATTGAGTACAAGGTTGATGACATTGTAACCTTTCCCATAGAGATTGACGGTGTTCAGACCTTCAATACCCATAGAATTATTGAGGTAATTGAGGACGATGGCATCACATACTACAGAACTCAGGGTGATAACAAAGACACAAACCCCGTTGCCGATGAGGAGATGCAGACATCTTCTACCATTGTTGCCAAATACACAGGCAACAAAATTGGCGGCATCGGTCATGTAGTCGGCTTTATCAGAACTCAGCTCGGATTTTTCCTCTGCGTTCTGCTTCCAATGATTATCTTCTTTATTTATGAAGCTATCCGTGTTGTTATTAACATAGTTGCCTATAACAAAGAGAAAGCACTTGCCGAAGCTCAGGCGGCTGTTCAGAATGCTGAACTTACCGAAGAGCAGAAGCAAAGGGCTATTGAGGAATACCTCAGGAGCCTTGGACAAAGCTCAGACAAGGGAAGTCAGCCTGATGTACAAACACCTGCATCAGATGATGAATCCAAGTTGGATGAGTAAAGCCATTTTTTAAAAAACATTAATTTTGTCCCTAAAAGCACAGGGGTGCTTAATAGTAACGGTTATAATATTAACCATGGTTAATATGTAGGGGAGGAGATATCCTCCTGAAAGGTTTTCGATATATGAAAACATCTCGGGTGCCATAACGGCTCCCCTACAATAAACCAACCCGCCGTTGCAGGTTAGCCACCTGCAGGGCAATTCACCTACGGATAGAACTGTTTTTGAGGCAGCCGCTTATTAACGGTGTGTTTTGTATAATTAAATCAACACGCCGTAAATTTAAGCTAACCTCTACATATAACCATTCCAAAGGCGGATCCGCCCACCGTGGCAAACGGGCGAAATGCCCTCCCGTGGCTAACGGGTAGATTTTTTTAAGGAGACGATGTACCGTGGATACAATATTTAAGTTTCTGTTTGAGTTTCTCGGTCAGTTTTTTGGCTCATTGTGGTCAATAATTTCCGGCATATTTACAGGAATTGGCAACGCCTTTAACATTCCCGAATATGTAAATATCATTTATGCTTATACAACCGAGCTTGGCGGTCTTGCATGGTTTATCGCTATTGTTGCGATTGTACTTCTTGCAGCAGTTTTAGGCTTACTTGTATGGCTTATTATCGTCGCTGTAAAAAAGTTTATCAAAGGCCATAGAAGAAGAAAGGATGCCGACTCTCTTGTTAAAGAGGTTCAGGCTCTTAATAAAGAAGTAATGCGTCTTAACCTTGAGAAGGACAAGATTCTCTCCATGAAGGTTTCTCAGATTGGTCTTAACCCCAACGAGATTTCCGAGCTTACAGGCGACGAGATGGCTACTCTCAATGGCGAAGAAGAGCAGAACCTTGGCGACAAGCGTTTCTACAAGCTTGCAGAAATCGACGAGCTCTGGGCAGATTATGTACCTCCCGTATATGATAACGAGATCACACTTCCCGAGTTCTGCGATCGCTTCAGACTTTTCGCTTGCTCACAGCTTGGTCTTTACTACGATATCAAGATTATCCGTCTGTTTATTGCATCCTTTGCATCAACAAGACTTATTATCTTACAGGGTATTTCCGGTACTGGTAAAACTTCACTTCCTTATGCATTCGGTAAGTTTATCAACAACCCTGCTATTATCGCATCTGTTCAGCCTTCATGGCGTGACCGTTCTGAGCTTTTCGGTTACTTCAACGAGTTTACCAAGAAATTCAACGAAACAGAACTTCTTCGTGCTATGTACGAAGCATCCTATAATGAGAACATCTACGCAGTAATCCTGGACGAAATGAACATCGCCCGTGTTGAGTACTACTTTGCTGAGATGCTTTCAATCCTTGAAATGCCTTCTCGTGATGAGTGGGTAGTAGACGTTGTTCCCAATGCATGGAAATCCGACCCCAAACACATCGTTAACGGACAGATTCAGATTCCCGGCAACATGTGGTACATCGGTACAGCTAACAACGACGACTCTACATTTGCTATTACTGATAAGGTATACGACCGTGCAATGCCCATCAATATTGATACAAAGGGTGTTGCCTTCGATGCACCTTACACCGAGTCTATCAATATCAATTACAACTACTTCGAGGAGCTCTTAAATGTTGCTAAGGCTAACAACATTGTTTCTGAGGAAAACCTCAAGAAGATCAACCTCCTTGATGACTATGTAATCGAGCATTTCCGTATAGCTTTCGGTAACCGTATTGTTAAGCAGCTTCGTGATTTCGTTCCTGCTTATGTAGGTTGCGGCGGTACAGAAATTGACGGTCTCGACTATGTTCTGGCAAGAAAGGTGTTCAGAAAGTTTGAATCACTTAACCTTTCTTACATCAGAGACGAAATTGACGGTTTGTGCGCTTATATTGATGAGCTCTTTGGTGAGGAAAATATGGAGGAGTGCAAGAGCTATCTCCGTATGCTCAAGAAGCTTGTATAATTTAGCGTTAATAAGGGCGGACTCTTGTTCGCCCTTATAATGAGTTTTATTACACAGACGTAAAATCTGTAAGGAGAAGTACTTATGGCTGACTTTGGTAAATTTTACAGAGCCTACATGTATATGCAGGAACTTCTGCAGAATGACTTTACTTACAATTACATAACTGCAAGCCTTAAGGACGGAGATAAGGGCAAAGACTCTCTGACCGGTAAGACTAACGAAAAAGTTATTGATATGGACTGGGTAGAAGCCATTGAAGAAGCACTCCCTTACATCCAGAAGGCTATCGATGAACAGCGCCGTTTTATCAAACAGATAGAAAACGTTGTTCGTATCGAGCTTGCCAGAAAGACAGGTCCCGACTCTGTTAAGCACCTGTCTCAGCATACCAACTTTATTGCTAAGGTTGAAGGGGATATGGTTACCCCCAACAAGATTCTTGTTACTGAGCAGGAAGAATCCTTTGCAATTTACGAAAACCGTGTTCTTATGACACTTATCCGTCGTGCACTTCACTTTGTTGACGATAAATATTCCAAGATGAAGGGTGTGCCCAACGATTCTTATAACAATATTAAGGTTATCCGTCATGCCGAGCTTGATGATAAAAAGGTAGATTTTGCCTTTAATTACATCAACGAATCTCATGAAAGCCTTGCTGATGACCTTGATGTTCTTGATGTATCCGAGCTTTCTGACTTTGACCGTATCAGACGTATCAGAACAACTCTCAATGAGTTTCTTAATACTCAGCTCATGCGTGAAATCGCCAAAGAGCCCGAGGTTCATCCACCCATTACTCAGACTAACCTTCTTAAGAAAAACCCCAACTTTAAAAAGGCTATGGAGCTTTGGAACTTCTTAGATTCCTACAAGCGTCCCGGCTTTGAAATCGTTGGTGAAGAGTTTTCAGGCGAGATGACTGAAGAAGTTAAAGAGGATGTTTACCTTTCAATGACATTCCAGCACTTCATGATGAGCATCGCCACAAACCCCGGTTTGAGAAGAATTCTTCATGATAAGTATGAAGAAGAAAATATCCGTATCGCCGAGGAAAATGCAAAGCCCGAAAAGCTTAAAGCTGCACAGATTCAGGCGAGAATCGACGAAGTAAGAAAAGAGGAAATGGAAATCCGCCTCAAGGAAATCCGTGAGCGTGAGAAGAAGATCCTCGACCTTACTAACGAAGTTAAAAACTTAAAAGTTACCTTAGACCAGAAAGAGCAGCAGATTCTCACACTTAAAGGTCAGGTTTCAGCATTGCAGGATGAGATTGCCGAGCTTAAGGCAGAGCTTCAGGAAACTAAGCTCAAACTCCTGGAGGCAGAAAAAGAAATCGAAAGACTCAAAGAAGAAAATGCAGCTCTCAAGGCTGAGATTGCCGAGCTTAAGGCTACAATCGTAGAGCTTAACAACAAAATTGATGAACTTAATGCCGAGATCGACTCCCTCAAAGCCAGAATTGCTGAGCTTGAGGAAGAAAATGCTCGTCAGAAGGTTATCATCAAAGAGCAGCAGCTTATTATTGAGCAGCAGACCGAGAAAATCGCTGCTTTGGAGAAGCAGGTTGCTGAGCAGCTTGCAAAAATCACTGCTCTTACTGAACATCTTGAAAGATGCGAGGCTGAAATCGCCGAGAAAACTCAGCAGATTACAGACCTTACACATAAAAATGAAGTGCTCACCGATACTCTTAATAATGAGCGTCAGGAGCACAAAGCAACTGTTGAGAAGATGACTCGTGATTATAACGACACTGTTGAGCGTATGACTAACGAGCATAAGAACACAGTTGATAAGCTTAATTCTGAGCACGATGCAACAGTTCAGAAGATGAACGAAGACTTCGAGAAGAAGACCTTTGCCGCCAAAGAAAAGCATAAGGCTGAGGTTAAGAAGCTTGAGGCTACACTCGATAGTGCTGAGGCAAAGCACACATCTTATGTTGCAAAGCTCAACGCAGAGTTTGCCGAAAAGGCAAGCAAGGCAGAGAGCAAGCGCCTCAAAGAGCTTGCCGAGAAGCAGGCTGAGTTTGAGACAAATCTTGCCAACGTTAAGAAAGCTAACGCAGATGCAACAGAGGCTGCCAATGCCAAGCATGCTTCTGAAATCCGCAAGGTTCAGAAGTCTGTTGACAAGTGCGTAGAGGCTGCCAGAAAAGAAGCTGAGAAGGGCTACAACGCCAAGGTTAAAGAGCTCAACGCTCAGCATGAGAAAGAAATGGCAGAGCTTAAGCGTAAGCTTAAGGAAGAAATGCGCATAATCAAGCGTGATGCCAAGGCAGAAGTTAAGCTTGCTAAGAAAAAGGCAAGAAAGAATTTATTTACTGAAGAAGAACTCACCGATATAGAGGATTAATCCTCAGAAAGGAGCTGCAATGAAGAACTTTTTGAAACGTTCAAAAGGTAAATCCGTGAGATTTATTGCTAAAAACATAATAGTTCTCGTTGTTCTCGTTGCAGTTTGCACTTTCGGAGTATGGAGCTGGCTCACATGGGGTCAGACCTCACATGCAAACGGTATCAACATCAGAGCCAAGGGCGACGGTGTTCAGGTTTCATGGGACGGCTTGAGTTATTATGATAATCTTACTGCCCGTGACGACACAGGCATTGTCAAAGGCCAGACAGGTCCTGCGAAAAATCTTTGCGGTGTTGACGGCAGTCCTCTATCTCTCAACCTTATTACCGGTGACGGACTTAACTTCTTTGAGCCCTACATAAACCGCAGAACAGGTCTTACACTTCTGAACTCTGATGGTTCATGGCAGGGAATAGAGGTGGATAACAATAATTCTCAGGGCAGATATGTGGATATGGAGCTTTACTTCCGTTCTACTGTTGAGAGAGATGTTTACCTCTCTACGGACAGCACCGTTTCTCCCAGAAGTTCTCAGGGCAACTGGAGCGAGTTCGGTCATTTCTCAAGAGACTATATCTCTGCTGCAACAAGAATTGCTTTTTTAAACGAAGAGAAAGACCAGTGCAGTTTTATCTGGGCTCCCAATGCCGACACACTCCTTGAGGAGAACGAGTCCGGCTACCAGCTTTATAACGAGACTTTAACCGAAGAGGTTACAATCTCTGGCGGCGGCTCCATCGATATTGACGGCGGTGTAGAGGATAACGGAAAAACCTACTACTTCTGGACATTCTGGGACGACAATGCTGTTGGTCAGTATCCAAATGACCTTTCAATGTTTGAAGCACGCCAGTTTGTTTATGATAGTGACCTGAGATACTTCGTAACAGATGTTACAATGTATATCCCCACCTATGGCGGCGACAACCCCTCAATTCCTATCTTTATCAATGAATCCGCAAGCGCCAATACTTCTAACTTCAATCAGTACAATGCTTACATCGATGGTGCAAGCAGTAAGAACAAAGTACGCGATGATTTAGGTCAGTACTACGGCGTTACAAATACAGACTTCAACGTTGGTAATGCAATTTGCTCCAACGCTATGAATATCCTCAACAGAAAGATTGCCATCGGTTCAAGAATCGAAATGAAGCTTGCTTATGACCCTTATAACAAGCTCCTGGTAGTTCTTTCTTATACATCATCTGACGGTGGTTCCTTCGACCTTGCGGGTGAATCTACCGATATCACTACAGAAGTTACATATTATCCCTTACAAGGTGATGTAACATGTGCATTGGTTAACCCCACAGATTCCGTAGCATTTTCCACTGCTACCAATTACAAAAAGCCCGTTCAGTTCAAGAACGATTCAAAGCTTAATGTACTTCCTCTGAGTATCACAACTGCTGAGCAGTTCACCGCCAAGAAAACAGGCGATGGCTACAGCGCAACCTACAAATTCCTCAATACTCAGAATAACAAGTACCTGTCCATTGACAATGGCACAGTATCATTTACAAACACAGGTTCTGAATTTTCGCTCTATTACTGGAGCGAGGTTGACGGACCGGTGCTGAAATCCGGGGACTACTTCCTGGCGGTACAGAATGGTGTTATGAAGTCTATCCAGAGAGGCGAGCTTGATGCTTCTGAGGTTGTAACCGTTTACACAGGTACAAGCTTCAACCTTCTCCACAATCAGACGGACATAGAAACCTACAAGTTCTATGACCACTTCAACACCAACACAGAAGTTGAGCTCAATGCAAGCACAACTCCTAAGCTTTTTGCTACTGACACAAACGTTGCTCCCGCAACAAGAGTCGGCGATACAAAAATCGCTACTTTAACTAAAGAAAATGAAGATGACGAATACTACACAGCACACATCGTTATACGTTTGTGGGTTGAAGGCACAGACAGAGAAGCAAAAACTCCTCTTGCTGACGGTGTATTCGATGTGTCTTTGAACTTTACATCACTGTAAGGAGGGATTAAGTTGAAAAAGTTAAATTTTAAACTCAGCAAAAAATTTATTATCATCATCAACTTGTTCCTCATAGTTACATTGATGACAGTTTCTGTTTATGCCTGGTTTGCTTCTCAGGTTGATAACAGAGTTGATGCTTATGAAATTATCGTTGAGGCTGACAATGCCCTTGAGCTTTCTTTTGATGAGGTTACATGGGGCGGTGCTCTCAACCTTGCTGATTACAAAATCGGCGATGAGTATGTAATGAATAACATCAAATTTGTTGAGGTTGACAGCGACAATACAACATTCCGCATTCCTCAGCTTACTCAGAAGACAAACTATGCCGAGGTTAATACATCTGCTGAATGGTCTGTTGCTAACGAGAATCAGGATTACCTTGAGTTTACAGTTTATATGCGTTCTAAGGACAAGATGAATGTTTATTTAAGCTCTGATTCCTTTGCAGCCCCTGTTTCTACAGAGGTTGTAGGCGGCAATTGCGGTAACCCCAGCACTTATGCCAGCGGTGATGACGCTTTCTCCAAAGACTGTGTTGTCGGTGCTTTGAGAGTTGGTTTTACAAACAACGCAAATGCTAACTATATATGGATTACAAACCCCGAGTTCCATCTTAATAACCTTGTTGGTGATGACAAGTATACTATGGATATAAACGCAGGTGCCACCACTTATTCTGACGGCACAGGTGCAGAGGGCGGTAACTTCCGTTGGAACAACCCCAAAGAACATTACTACTACAACACATCCAACACAGTTACAAAGTTTGCTAATAAGCTTTCGGCATTACCCGAAACCGTTACAACCAATCCCGGCATAGGCGGAGCTACTCACTTAGCTTCTCTTACAACTACTCAGGATGCCGATGGTTACTACACAGACTCTGTAACCTTCAAGGTATGGATTGCAGGTTGTGATACCGAGGCAAGACGTGCATTGGTTGACGGTAAGTTCAATCTGTCACTTGTATTTGATACATACGGTGTAGACTAAATTTTAATTATTACGGCAGGGAGGTGCTGTTATTATGAAATCAAGTAAAAACTTCAGAATATTTACATCTTTAACAGCACTTATGCTGATTTTCTCGATGGCTGTCGGCATTACTTTTGGTTGGTCCGAAGGCGGCGACAGGGGATATGTGGATGGCAACGACATTACTATCACCACTGGCAGCAACCTTACAATGCGCCAGGATGATAAGATTACTTCCTCTATCATTATTCCTGCTTGTACCTTGAGAGAAACCTCAAGTAAAGACGGCAGAAATTTCTTTTTCCCTCTTGCTGACAATACCAAGAGCGAGACTATGGAGATGACCTTCAGAGAAGGCGTTCCTTCTGATGTTAACAATAGCTACATCAGCGTTGACTTTGAGCTTGAATCAGGCGATAAGCCTGTTGATGTATATCTGGGTGCAGGTACTATTATTCAGTGCGAAAATAAAGAGCTTTTAAGTGCATTGAGATTAGCTTTCTATTATAACGATGGCACCGACCCTCTTATTTTTAAGCCTAATCAGATGCCCGGTATCGAGATGAGTTATTCTCCCATCGCAACAATAGAACCTGTAAGCGGTACTCCTACTCTTGTTACAACTCCTGTTATAACAGAGTCCTTCGGTAGCTACTACTATAAGGGCGATGATAAGAGTACACCTCTCTTTACACTTGAAAAAGAAGAGTGTATTCACCTTTCTCTTGCAATCTGGCTTGAGGGCACAGAGTTTACTTCTGCCGATATTGCTAACTCAAATCTTGATATCTATATCGACTTTACAACAACTGTTGATGACCTTATCAAGTACACATTTATTGATAATTGTCACAGCCGAAACAGTGGTGCAGTTAATCACTGGGTTGATGATAATATGGAATATGAGGGTGTAAAATACGATACAATGATGTATCTTTATGACAACACCGCTCACAGATACTATGCTCTGGATAGTCAGGGTACAGGTTCCAATACTTGGGTAGGATACATCCCCAAGACCATAAACAACTTCTACTTCCGCCGTTATTCAATTGATATTGACGAGTGGTGGAACGAGTGGGAGCCTGAGATGGGCAATATTCCCACAATTAATAACGAGCGTACATTCATTGCAATTGCCGGTGAAGAAGTAGGCGACGGTACTAATTTAAGAGGATGTTACGGATATTGGAAAGATGCATACGGAACATTCCGCGTGTACTTTGAGATGCAGGCACCCTTCAGCAATCTTCATTGCTATGCATGGGATACATCGGGCAAAGCTTGTGCTTCTACAGGAACATGGCCCGGCAAGGGTATGACTTTTGTAAAGAATACCGACAATGGCGTTCTTTATTATATTGAGCTTAGAGAATCCGAAAAAGTAGACGGAATTGAGTTTAACAACGGTGGCGAAACCCGTGTTTATCTCGATGGATTTAACTACAGCTCCACTACTTCGGCTTATGCCTATTTCAATGATGCCGAAACAGGTGCCGAAAAGCATCCTTTAGGCGATTGGCCGGGTACAACTGCTGATTATGATAACACCAATACTACAGGTCATTATTGGGTTGACTTTACTACTTCATCTAATAATGATAGCAAGCCATTCAATATAATTGCCAACGACAGAGGTAGCAATCAGTATCCTCCGTCAGGTTCCAGCGGTGCAAGCGGTACAACTGGCAGAGTGCTTAGGTTCAGTAATAACAATTTGACCTTGAGCGTTCTTGCTGAGCCCTACAGCGTTCAGGGAACCGAGTTTGATAATTATATTTATAACGGTGCAGTAATGTGGTATAAATCTCCTACCAACAAAGGTTTCTATGTTTATACAGATGAAAAAGATAGTTTGATTTATCCTAATTTATAAAATTCTTAAGACAGGAGGTGCCTCTTATGAGTATTTTCAAACAGAATAAAGTTAAAATATTAATGTCATTAGCGGCACTTCTGCTTATTTTCTGCATAGGTCTGGGTACCACCTACAGCTGGATTGAAGGCGGTACAACCTACTCGATTCAGACCGAAAACGAAGACGATGTTAAAACAGGTGCGTTGGATGATTCTCTTGACAGAAAGACAATTCTCTTAACACCCGAGACAAGCGGCGGTACTTACGAGATATCTTCTCTTGACTATTTGACATCTGATTATCAGGATTTGTATTTAACACCTGCTTACAGTGTTGATGGTGAGAATTTTATTCTTCCCAATTACGGTGAAGACGGCAGTGTAGTTTCTTACAGAAATGCAACTACCAATGATATCGGTACAAAATTTATTCATTATAACTTTGATGTAAAAGCAACTGAGAAATGCTATGTAGCTTTTAATACCGCTGCTATTGTAACTGCAATCGGTGATGCTGAGAATAATTTCAGAATCATGGTTACTGATGGAGAAACAAAGTATATATTCTCCGGTAATCCTGATGTTGCACAATCCAGTAATGTAGTTACTAACTTAAACGGTGGCACAACCCCTCTTACAACTCAGATTGTAAGCAACTACCTTAACGATTCCACATCAACTAAAAATAGGTTGTTTCTTATTGAAAAAGATAAGACAAAGACCATTGATATTGCTATCTGGGTTGACGGTGCAAGTGTGCCCGAAAATCTTTATGGCGAAGCAGTTTCAGTAAATGTTAACTTTATAGTTGGTACTCCCAAGTACTTCTATGGTATAAGCGCAAAGACAATTACCAAAGCCGGTACGCCTGCTACCAACGGATTTACAGGCGGCTCAATTAAGATTGGTTCAGCTACCTATTCATCAGCACAATCACAACTCACTTGTGTGGAGGGCGAGAGCATTACTCTCACTGCAGTGCCTAAAGACGGATATGAGTTCAAGGGCTGGTACAAGGATGCTAACTATAGCGTTCTTGACTCTACAGAGTTATCCATAGAAAAAACTCCCGAAAACGATACAAGTGTTTATTACGCACTCTTTGAGGAGCTTAACACCAACACTACAACAATTTACATCGAGCCTCGCTCAGGCTACTCCAACTATTATATCTATGCTTACGGTGCTGATAAGCGAACAGACGGTAAGACAAGAATTACAGTTGATAAGAATAGCTTTAACCACAGTAACACTTATATTTATATCTATGAAAATGACACAGCAGTAGGTGCTGCATGGCCGGGAACCAAGCTTTCAAGCAAGGATTCAAACGGCAACTATTACCTCGATGTATCTGGCTTGACACCAGGCAAGACATACTACGCAATTGTTAATAACAATAGCGGAACCCAGATACCTTTAGGTGATGCAGCTCAGGCAGCTAAGAACTTCTACACACTCCATGTTGGATACAATCAGACCTTCAAGGCAACAAGTATCGACATGACCACCGAGCATTATGCAGGTGACTGGGAAGGAACCAAGGCAACTCTTGACAGTGCAACAGGCTACTACAAGATGACCTTCGATACTACCGACACAGGCGAATTCTTCGCAATTCTTAATGACGGTGTTGTAACCAACAGATATCCTGCAGACGGCTTACCCGGCTTAAGTGGTGAGCTTGGCGGTACATATATCTTCACCGCCGATAATAAGCTTGAAGAATTTGATCCCAGCTCAATGTTTACCTTCAAGGTTCAGTCTTCCAACACTTCTGCAGGTACAGTTTATATCAACTCCAGCGGTACAACTTCTGTGAAGCTCAGACCCGGTCAGTCTGTTAAGATTGTAGCTACTCCCAAGTCCGGATACGGATTCCTCGGCTGGTATGCTAACGGATCTTACACTACAACAATCGGTTCAAGCTACAAGACAGCATCCCAGACTGTAACTCCCAGCGGTGCAGGTGGTTCAACAGTAACCTACTACGCAAGCTTCAGCAATGTAGCGTTGAGTGATTATTACTTCGATGCTACTGCTAACAGCTGGCATGAAAATGATGGCTGTACGTTGGCTGTATCGACTGATGGTGGTACTTCATATACAGAAGCAACAACAGTAACTTATAATGGTACTAAGTACTGGAAGGTTTCTTTACCCACTGGTACATCTACTATTAAGGTTGCAAGATATCAGTCCAGTAAGAATCTGTATCATAATGCATTTGATGTAAGCTTCAGCAGTGGAGAAAACCTTGCTATTATCAACGCCGGTCATACCGGAGCTTGCAAAGTATCGTATACTCCTGGTGCTAGATTGATATTCTTCGAAGCTTCATCTTGTACTTGGTTTACCGAGGCAGGTGCAGTAGCAGCCGTTCAGCCTAATGCAACCGGTAGTTATTATAAGACAAGTACCGTTTCTTATGGCGGTAAGACTTACTACTACTACAATTTTGCTAATACTGTTACTAAGTTCAATGTTGGTAGATGGAATTCAAATGGTAGTCCTTGGAATACATTCGGTTCTATTTCCTTCAGCGGAACTTCTGATCTTTATACAATTAACAGTAACTGTAACGGCGGTTCTTGGGGTTATTTCTTACACTAATTAAATTTTAACGAAAGGCGGTGATACCATGAAAAAAGAAATTAGCTTTGTAAGACTTTTATCTATCATTGCAATATTGTTGCTGACTGTTATTATGGCGGTTACATCCACTTTTGCGTGGTATCCCCGTACTTCCAGTGAGACCGATGAAATGCGTATATTCAGAGACAGAAGAAGTTTGACTGTTGTAGGTCACGGCAAGAAGGAAATCACCACTTATATTGGTGCTAATGATAACGGCCATGTTACTTACGATGAGGTGCTCTCTGCAAGCAATCGCGTTATTCCTCATAATGACGAGAATATTTATTACTTCAAGACAGTTATCACAGAGAGTGGTAATGGCGGTGCTGCTCCCGTATCTCTTTATGTTGACAGTATCAAGGCATCTACTGCTACTATTCAGATTGGTCTTACAGGTCCCGAAAAAACCTACAAAGCGTACCCCGTAGCTTCGGGATATGCTAGTGATATCTGCATCGAGGACAATATTATAGTTGAGTCTAACGGTTCGGTTGAGGTATATTGGTTTATTAATTATACCGGCACCACCGAACTTCAGATTGGCAACTTCTATTATTTCTACAACTAATTTTCCTAAGGAATATCACTTTGAAAAAACTTAAGACCATTATCACTGTCCTGCTGTTGGTTGTTACATTTTTGCTTATAGTTTTCTTTGTAATAACCCGTGTTCAGGGCAAAACCCCTGAGCTTTTCGGATACCAGATTCTGAGGGTAGTAACCCCCAGTATGGAGCCCGAGCTTAAGGTGGGGGACATAATTCTTACTAAACGTGTGGATGATATCACCCAAATCAAGGTTGACGATATTATCACATATAACGGCGAATCAGGTTCTTATAACGGCAAGCTGGTAACCCACAAGGTTATAGTTGAGCCGTATAAGCGAGGCGATAAGTACTTTCTGCAGACGCAGGGTATTGCCAATGATTTTACCGATCCCGAGGTCAGAGAATCTCAGGTGGTAGGTAAGATGGTAGCATCTTTGCCCGTTATTGCCGCACTTTATAATTTCTTTATGTCTCCTTGGGGACTGGCGGTTCTGCTGATAATTCTTGCGTTGCTTTTCTTCAGCGAGGTTTTGAATCTAAGAAAAATCATCAAAGAACCCCCAAAAGATGAGGTAGAGACTTCGGACAGGGACTCTGATGATGCTGATGATTCAGGAAAATTATTGTCTGATGATAATGCAGAAAAAACAGATTTGACAGAATAAGATAAATATATTAATATTAAAGACGACAGAGTTTTTTGTCGTCTTTATTTTTTACCCAAGAGGTTTTTATGAAGAAGTTTGTTAATGTGGCAAAAATAGTATTTGACGTATTGTGTTGGATAATAATTGGTGTACTTATAATCTCAATAGTATTCTCATTTATAGCACACGCCAACGGTTCAATACCATCTGCTTTTGGATACACTATCTATCGTGTATCCAGCGAGAGCATGCGGCCTCAGCTTGAGGTTGGAGATGTTATCATTGGTAAAATGATTGATAATCCCGATGAAATCAAAGTCGGCGATATCGTAACATTTAAAGGAAAAGGCGTTTATGAGGGCAAATTCATAACTCATGAGGTTATTGTTCCGCCGATGGAAGAAGACGGAGTTTTGATGCTTCAGACAAAAGGTACTGCAAATTCTGACCCTGATTCCCCCATAAGAGCCGATTCGGTTGTGTCGGTTATGGTAACCGAGGTTCCGTTTTTGACAACTTTTTACTCATTTTTCTTGTCTCCCTGGGGACTGCTGACTATAGTATTTCTGATTATTCTTGTGTTTATTGACGAGGTAATTGCCCTGATAAGAGGGCTTAAGGGTACCACTGAAGAGGTCGAGCCTGCAGATATAAACCAGATTATCGAAAAAATCAAGACCGAGGACAGTGAAAACAGCGAACCCGATGACAAGAGTTCCGATAATATGTGAAAAATCATTGAAACCATTAGTATAATGTGGTATACTAATATGATAGGGAGGTGCAATTATGCTTAAAAAACTGAAGATTGTTTTTGGAATTGTTCTGATTGTTTGTGTTCTGGTGTCCCTTGTGTACGTTGTAGTTATGAAGACAACAGACAAAGCACCCTTGATTTTCGGAATGAGCATGTACCGAACTCCTTACGAGGATATGGAGCCTGAGATTTCCGCAGGTGAGGTTGTAATCATCAAAGAATACGCACCTGAGGACATCAAATATGGCGATGTGGTTATTTATAAGGATGTCCGCAAAAATGACTTTATCATCCAGCAGGTTTCCAAAGAGCCCTACGAAAAAGATGGTGTTTATTATTTTACTACCCGAGGACTCAGACCAAATTCTGTTGATAGCATTGAATTTTCTGAATATGAGTTAAGGGGCAAGGTTATATACAAGGTTCCTTTTTTGGGAACAGTTTATGATTTTCTTACCGCATGGTACGGCATGCTGGCTTTGGTAATTGTGCTTTTCATAATTTATCACAAAGATATAGTTTCTTTGATTAAAAAGTTCCGTATGAGGCATCAGCCCGAGGATATTGACGGTAAGCATAATAATATCGAAGATTTCAGACAGAGCCAAAGCATTGAAGGAGCAAGAGAGCAAGAATTTGGAGATATTATTCTTGGTCTTGATGATACTGAAGAATAAAAATCAGCCCGTGATTTTGCGGGCTGTTTTTAGTATTTTTACTTTTCATCAGCGTATCATATAATTATCACAGTAAAGGTTTATACTCTATGCATAAACTCAAGGAGGTATATATATGGCAGAAAATGAGTTTGATAATAACTACGGCTTATCTGATGATGACCTTGATTTTGAAGTCGGATATAACAAGAATGTTGAGCCCGAAGATATAGCTGATTCTGTAAAAGATTATGAAATTGAAGTTCTGGATGAGGATGATGCTGATGTTTCAGATAATACAGCAGATATTGCTGCAAGGGAAGTAGTTGAGCCTGCAGATGCAAGCTTTAATGAAACACCCCAAGAGCCTGTTTATGCACCCTCTCAGCCTCAAATCCCTCAGCAAAATCCATATAACGGCTATAATAATCCCTATAAAAACCCACCATATCAGAATCCGTCCGCTCAGTATGCGCCCCAGAATCAGCCGCCTCATACTTATGAGTGGTACGGTGGTGCAGCAGGATACAATAGCACTAAGCCCTATAATCAGCAGCCTCAAAAGGTTGAGCCAAAACCTCAGAAAGAGCGTAAAGGTGTCAGCCGCGGTGCGTTTGTAGTAGGTATTGCCATTTGTCTGTGTCTTTCCTTCCTTGCAGGTTTTGCAGGCACATGGGTGTACGGATATCTTAACAAACCCACAAATACAAATTCAGGGGACAATCTCACAATCAATAAAGTAGACCAGAGTGGAAATGAAACCGCATATTCTGATGGCGGACTTTCTACAGTTGATATTGTGGAAAAATCCGCCGACAGCGTAGTTGAGATTACAACCGAAATCGTAAAAACAGGTGTTTTTGCTCAGCAGTATATCGATTCCGGTGCAGGCTCAGGTGTTATTATTGACACAAAGGGCTATATCGTCACCAATCATCATGTAATTGACGGTGCCTCAAGAATCACAGTTACACTCAGAAATGGTGAATCTTACGAGGCAAAGCTTCTGGGCAGTGATGCAGAAATCGACATTGCTTTGCTTGAGATAAGCGCAGACTCACCGCTTACTGCAGCTACTTTTGGCGACTCCGATAATCTTAGGGTAGGTCAGCGTACAGTTGCAATCGGCAACCCCTTGGGTCAGCTTGGCGGCACCGTAACAGAAGGTATCATCAGTGCGCTGAACCGAGATGTGGTTATTGACGGTCAGACCATGAAGCTGATGCAGACCGACACCGCCATTAACCCCGGCAACTCAGGAGGCGGTCTCTTTGACGCAGAGGGCAACCTTATCGGTATCGTCAATGCCAAGTCCACAGGCTCTGAAATTGACGGCCTGGGCTTTGCGATTCCCATTAACGATGTTATCAATGTTGTGGGTGATTTGTCAGAGTTTGGCTATGTACGAGGTAGGGTAGACCTGGGCATGGAATTTATCAACGTTGACTCAGAGCAGCTTGCTTGGATGTACGGACTTAATAAGACAGGCTGTTACATCTATAGTGTTGATAAGAACACCAATGCTATGAAGGCTGGGCTTTCAAGCGGCGACAGAGTTATTTCTGTTAATGATATTGAGGTTAATTCCAGCGATGAGGTCGAAAGCATTATCGAAAAATGTAATGTAGGCGAGAAAGTTACATTTAAAGTTGAAAATACCAATGGAAGAATAGAGAAAGTTTCTTTTAAGCTTGAAGAATATGTGCCTGATACCGGCAGTGACAATTTCTTCGACAATAACGGTTCTCTTAACGATTACTCCTACTGGTGGTCAAATTATAACTAAAAGCTAAGGCGTGAAGGCTCACAGGACTTCACGTCTTTTGTGTTTCTATTGATACTTTCGTAGAAATTCCTGTTAAGATGTTAAAGTTGTTTACATTAAGGACTAAATGTGATAACATAAACTTAATGATAACTCTTTCAGGGAGGTAATCTTAATGAATTATGATGTTGTGATTATCGGTGCAGGTCCCGGTGGCATTTTTGCAGCGTTCGAATTGTTGCAGAAGAAGCCTGAGCTTAAGATTGCGGTTTTTGAGGCAGGTCACGAGCTCAGCAAACGAAATTGCCCCATAGACGGAGACAAAATTAAATCCTGTATTGGTTGCAAGAGCTGTTCTATTATGAGCGGCTTTGGCGGTGCAGGTGCTTTTTCTGACGGAAAGTATAATATCACCAACGATTTTGGTGGTACACTATATGAGTATATCGGCAAAAAGCAGGCTCTGGACCTGATGCGGTATGTCGATGACATAAATCTTAAATTCGGCGGAGAGGGCACCAAGCTCTACTCCACTGCAGGCAGCCGTTTCAAGACTCTTTGTATCCAGCACGACCTTCATCTTCTGGATGCATCTGTACGTCACTTGGGTACAGATATCAACTATATCGTTCTTGAGAACATTTATGCTTATCTCAAGGAGAAGGTGGATTTCTTCTTTGATACACCTGTTGAGAGCATCAAGATTATCGCAGGTGGCTACGGTATCAAATGCAAGCAGGGTATTTTCTCCTGCTACAAGTGTATTGTTTCTGTTGGCAGAAGCGGCAGCAAATGGATGGAAAAGGTCTGCAAGGACCTTGATATTCCTACAAATTCAAACCGCGTGGATATCGGCGTAAGGGTTGAGCTTCCTGCCAATGTGTTTGCTCATCTTACCGACGAGCTTTATGAGAGCAAGATTGTATACCGCACAGAAAAGTACGGCGACAAGGTGCGTACCTTCTGTATGAATCCTAAGGGTGCCGTGGTTAACGAAAACACCAACGGTATTATCACCGTTAACGGTCATAGCTACGAGGACCCCTCAAAGCAAACCGAGAATACTAATTTTGCACTTCTGGTGGCTCAGCATTTTTCAGAGCCCTTCAGAGATTCCAACGGCTACGGTGAGTCTATTGCAAGACTCAGCAACATGCTTGGCGGCGGTGTTATTGTGCAGCGTTTCGGTGATTTGATACGAGGCAGACGCTCCACTCCCGGCAGAATGGATGATGCATTTATCACTCCTACACTCAATGCCACACCCGGAGATTTGAGCCTTGTGCTGCCAAAGCGTATTATGGACGCAATTATTGATATGATTTATGCACTTGATAAGGTAGCGCCGGGTACCGCAAACGACGATACCCTGCTTTATGGTGTTGAGGTCAAGTT
>SVOS01000010.1 GCA_015066245.1 Oscillospiraceae bacterium | reverse complement strand
GCTGGATAAGATCGCTCCCGGTACCGCAAACGACGATACCCTGCTTTACGGTGTTGAGGTCAAGTTCTATAATATGGAAGTTAAGGTGGACAAGCACCTTCAGACCTGCTATCCCGGACTTTATATTATCGGTGACGGCAGCGGAATCACTCATTCATTGTCACACGCATCGGCAAGCGGTGTGTATGTTGCAAGGGATATTGCAAAGTAATCAGAAATCAGGGGAGAGCTAAGGCTATGAATTTTATAGAAGAAAGAATTGTAAAAGACGGCATTATCAAATCAGGCAATGTTCTTAAGGTTGACAGTTTTCTCAATCACCAGATGGACATAAATCTTATGGAAGAAATCGGCAGAGAATTCAAACGCAGATTTTCTGATGTATGCGTTTCCAAGGTTATGACAATCGAGGCATCGGGCATCGGTATTGCGGCATTTGTGGCAAAAGAATTCGGTGTGCCTCTTGTATTTGCCAAGAAGTCAAAGTCCATCAACGTGGATGGCGAAATGTTTGTGGCAGAGGTAGAATCCTTTACCCACAAAAATAAAAATCAGGTTATCGTGTCAAAGAAGTTTTTGCACGAGGGTGAGCATATCCTCATTATTGACGATTTTCTTGCAAACGGCTGTGCCTTGCAGGGACTTATCAGCATTGCAGAGTCAGCAGGCGCAAAGGTTGAGGGTTGCGGCATAGTTATCGAAAAGGGATTTCAGATTGGCGGCAGAGTTATCCGCAATATGGGCTATCGCGTTGAGTCCCTTGCCATTATTGATGCTATGGATGCAGAGGCCGGCACTATTGATTTCAGAGCACAGGATTAATCTTGCATAAAACCTTCAAAAAGGAGGCAAACCATGTTTGGTGCAAAGAAAAACTTTGGATTCGGATGTATGCGTATGCAGATGGTGGGAGACGAAGTTGACCACAGCGAATTTACAAAGATGATAGATGCTTTTATGGATGCAGGATTCAACTATTTTGATACTGCTCACGTTTACATAAACGGCAAAAGCGAAACCGCCCTCAAAAAATGCCTTACATCAAGATATCCGAGAGAAAGCTACGTTTTGACAAACAAGCTGAGCCCAAGTAATTTTAATTCTAATGAAGAAATAAGACCTCTGCTGGATTTGCAGCTTGAGGCATGCGGTGTAGAGTATTTTGATTTCTGGCTTATGCATGCAATGAACACTGAGCTTTTTGATAAGTACAAAAAGTGCCGTGCCTTTGAGACTGTCCTTGAGCTTAAAGAAGAAGGCAAAATCAGGCATCTGGGTATTTCTTTTCATGACAAGGCCGAGGTATTAAGGCAGATTCTCACAGAGTATCCTCAGATAGAGGCGGTACAGATTCAGTTTAATTACGCAGATTTTGAGGATGAAAACATCGAAAGCCGCAAGTGCTACGAGGTTTGTCGTGAGTTTAATAAACCCATAATTGTTATGGAGCCCGTGAAGGGCGGTGCCCTTGTTAACCTTCCTCACAAGGCTGACGAAATCCTCAGAAATTTGAAGGGCGGCTCCAACGCAAGCTACGCAATCCGCTTTGCCGCAGGCTTTGAAGGCGTGTTTATGGTGCTTTCGGGAATGGGCAATATGAGCATGATGGAGGATAACCTGAGCTTTATGACGGATTTCTCTCCTCTTAACAGTGAAGAAAAATCGGCTATAAGCAAGGTCTGTGAGATCCTCAAAAATCAGGACACAATTCCTTGCACAGATTGCAAATACTGCATTGAGGGATGTCCCGCAAATATTCCTATACCCCACATTTTCAAGGTGTATAACGGCAAAAAGCAACTTAAAGAAAACTCAACTTCCTCTGATTATCTTAAAGCAGTAGGGGACAAGGGCAAAGCCTCAGATTGCATCCTGTGCGGGATGTGCGAAGCTGCCTGTCCTCAGCATCTTAAAATCAGAGAGCTTTTAAAAGAAGCGGCAGAGGAATTTGAGGCTTAATATATGAAATTTATCGAGAAAAATCCCATGATAATGATTGTGGCAGGTGTGCTGGGCATATCTCTTTCTTCAATCTTTGTCAAGTTTTCCACGGCACCCTCGGCGGTAACTGCGGCATACAGACTTCTCTGGACAGTGCTGATTCTGACTCCTGTTGTTTTCTCAAAAAGAGAAACCCGAAAAGAGCTTAAGACTCTTTCGGCAAAGAACGTTGTCCTAAGCATCGTAAGCGGTGTGTTTCTGGCAATACATTTTGTACTTTGGTTTGAGTCCTTGAGCCACACAACCGTTGCAAGCTCCACCACCATTGTATGTACCGAAGTTATTTGGGTAGCCTTGGGATATTTTATAGTTCTTAAGGGCAGGCTTTCCATAAGGGCGGTTGTTGCCATAGCCGTTACCCTTGCAGGCAGCGGACTTATTGCTTACTCCGATTTTTCGGGCGAGGCAGGAATTTATGGCGATATACTGGCACTTCTGGCGGCAATAGCCGTAGCGGTCTACACCCTTATCGGCGGTGTTGTACGCAAAGAAGTCAGCACCACCGCATATACCTACATAGTTTATGTGTCTTGTGCAGTTGTGCTTCTGGGCACTTGTCTTGTGCAGGGCTACAATATGATATCCTACGGATTCAGCGCCCCTGTGGTGGGATTCCTTCTGAGTTTGTTTTCCACCATTCTGGGCCACAGTATCTTCAGTTTTTGCCTTAAGTATTTTTCGCCCTCATTTGTATCGGCGTCTAAGCTTTGTGAGCCTGTGGTTTCGGCGTTGTTTGCCATGGCTATATTTGCAGAAATCCCCAATCTTATCCAGATTGCAGGTGCAGTGCTGGTTATTGGCGGAGTTTTGTATTATTCTTATTTAGAAAAAAGAAAAGAAAGCTGAGAAAAACCGACCCACATCTCGTGAGTCGGTTTGTTGTTTTTCTATTACTCTTTATGCTCCAGAGCGGAGTAAATCATATTTGCACAGCGATAAACGTTGCCGCCACCCATAGTCAGCACCAGATCGCCTTCTTCTGCATTTTCTAAAATGAAGTCGGTGATTTCCTCAAAGGTGTCGATGCAGTGGCTACCCTCGATTTTTGCACCTAAATCTGTGGAGTAAATGTTGTAGGTGTTGGTTTCTCTTACCGCCAGAATCTCGGAGATAATAATTTCGTCGGGGATGCTCAGAGCTTTTGCAAAATCATCCAGAAGAATTGCAGTACGGGAGTAGGTGTGAGGCTGGAAGATTGCCCAGACCTTTCTGAAGCCCATATTCATAGCAGAAGTGAGCACCGCCTCAAGCTCTGTGGGATGATGAGCAAAGTCATCAGCCACAGTAACACCTCGGGATACACCCAGCACCTCAAAACGTCTGTGAACGCCTGCGAATTTTTCAAGATTTTCGGCAATTTCTCGACCTGTAGCACCAAGGTGATGAGCAGCCGCAGAGGCTGCCAATGCATTCATAATGTTATGCTTGCCGGGAACAATAAGCTTGATGTTGGTAACAAACTCGTCTTTAAAATACAAATCAAAGCTCTGATTCATACCGTTAGATACGATGTTGTCTGCTCTGTAGTCGCAGTTTTTGCCGATACCAAAGGTGATTTTGAGAAGGTCTAAATCCTTGAAGGTGTCAATGGAGTTTTCGTCATCACCGCAGTAGATAATTCCGTGAGTTGTCTGGTTTGCAAATTTAAGAAAAGACTTCTTTATGTTATCAAGGTTTTTGAAGTAGTCAAGATGGTCGGCATCAATATTAAGTACAACTGAGAGATAGGGGTTAAGCTCAAGGAAGGTGTCCACATACTCGCATGCCTCGCACACAATAATGTCGCTTTCGCCAACATAGCTGTTGCCACCGATTGCGTTGAGCTTGCCACCGATAATTGCCGAGGGGTCAAAGCCTGAGCCGATGAGAATCTGGCTTATCATAGCTGTTGTGGAGGTTTTGCCGTGAGTACCTGCAACTGCTACAGAGCGGTTGTATCTTCTTGTGACAATGCCCAGCATCACACTTCGCTCAAGGCAGGGAATACCAAGCTCTTTTGCCGCCACAAGCTCAGGGTTGTCGCTTTTGACTGCTGCGGTATAAACCACAAGCTCTGTGTCCTTTACATTCTCTGCAAAGTGACCGCTGTAGACTTTGATGCCCATTGCCTTGATACGCTCAAGGGTGTCGGATTCGGCACTGTCAGAGCCCGTAAGAGTAAAACCTTCGCTATAGAGAATCTCTGCCAAAGGGCACATACCGCTGCCGCCGATGCCGATAAAATGTATTTTTTTAACTTTTTCAAGAATATGGTCATATTTCATTTTATATCAACTCCTTCTCTTATTATATTTCATTCTTCCCAAAAAATAAATACCTATATCAGTATTGTTACACTTTTTTAGCAATATTACTGTTGTAAAACCCCTCCTGAAATGATAAAATAATATATATTTCTGAATTTTTGGTGGATTATGAATTTAAAAAAGAATGATATCGTAAAACTTAATATAATTTCTCTTTCTTCCGAGGGCAGCGGAGTAGGCAAAACTCAGGATGGAATTACTGTATTTGTCCCTGACACCGCAGTGGGGGATGAGCTTTTGGTGCGTATCCTCAAGGTGCAGAAAACCTATGCCTTCGGCAAAATTGAGGAGATTTTATCCCCTTCGCCCGATAGGATTACACCTACTTGTAATGTGGGCACCAAATGCGGCGGTTGTGTTTATTGTCATCTTTCTTATGATGCCGAGCTTAAGGCAAAGGAGCAAAGAGTAAAGGACGCCATAGAGCGTATTGCAAAGCTCAGTATTCCCGTAAAACCTATTGTCTCCGCAGGTCGGGTGTCAAGATACCGCAACAAAGCCATGATACCTGCAAGCCTTGACAAAGAGGGAAATATTATAATGGGCTTTTACTCAAAGCACAGCCACAGAATCGTAGAGTGTGACGACTGTACGCTTCAGCCTCAGTGCTTTCTGAAAGCCGCTGAAATTTTAAAGGATTTCCTTAAGGATAACAACATTTCGATTTATAACGAAACAACCCGCAAGGGGCTTTTCAGACATCTTTACTTAAGAATTGCCGAGAAAACCGACCAGCTCATGATAACTCTGGTTATTAACGGCAAAGAGCTTCCTTCTTCTCAGAAACTTGTAGAAAGCTTCAAAGCAGAGCTTCCTAACCTTAAGTCCGTGGTTTTAAACACCAACTGCGAGGATACCAACGTGGTTCTGGGCAAGAAAAGCAGGGTGCTTTTCGGTGACGGATATATCATCGATGAGCTTTGTTCACTAAGTTTTAAGATTTCACCTCAGTCTTTCTATCAGGTAAACCGCAAAGGTGCCCAGCTTCTCTACTCAAAGGCCGCTGAGTACGCAGGTCTTTCGGGCGGTGAAGTTCTTTTAGACCTTTACTGCGGCACAGGTACTATCGGACTTTCTATGGCTCATAAGGCAAAGAGCCTTATTGGTGTTGAGATTGTGCCAAAAGCCATTGAAGATGCCAAAGAAAACGCACAATTAAACGGCATTGATAACGCACGGTTTATCTGCGGTGATGCCGCAAAAGCTGCCGAAACCCTTAAGTTCGAGGGGCTTACACCTGATGTTATTATAATAGACCCACCCCGCAAGGGATGTGACAAATCTCTGATAAAAACTATCTCGGATATGACTCCAAAAAGGGTTGTCTATGTATCCTGCGACCCTGCAACATTGGCTCGTGATTTGGCTATATTTGCCGAGCTTGGGTTTGTAGCTCACGAAGTTACACCCGTTGATATGTTCCCCAGAACTCATCATGTTGAGAGTGTTGTGAAATTAAGCAGATAAAAGTATACATAAATCTAAAATAGGGTGACAGATATGTGTACAGCAATAAGCTTAAATACTCAGAATCATTATTTCGGCAGAAATCTGGATTTGGAGCGAGATTTTGGCGAAAAGGTCATAATCACTCCGCGAAATTATACCTTTGATTTCCGTATGGAAAAGCAGATATCAAGCCACTATGCTTTAATCGGCATGGGTATTGATGTCCATAATTACCCTCTTTACTTTGAGGCAACCAATGAGAAGGGGCTGAGTATGGCAGGGCTTAACTTCCCCGACAACGCTCAATATCGCCCTTTTGTCAGTGGAAAAACCAACATCGCTCCTTTTGAGCTGATACCCTATGTACTTTCTCTTTGTCAAAGCACAGAGGATGCACAGAGGCTTCTTGAAAGAATAAATGTAGTTAACGTAAATTTCAGCCGGGATTTTCCTGTGTCACCCTTGCACTGGATTATTTCGGATAAAGATAAATCCATTACTCTTGAGTGCACAAAAGAGGGGATGAAGGTGTTTCAAAATCCAATGGGGATTCTCACCAACAATCCGCCTTTTGAGTTTCACCTTGAGAACATCAACCGATATATGATGCTCTCCGAAAACCCGGCAAGCAATAATCTCAGCTCCGATTTGCATCTTGTGAACACAAGTCTCGGGTTGGGGGCAATGGGGCTTCCGGGGGATTTCTCAAGTGTCAGCAGATTTGTAAAGGCGGTTTTTGTCAAAGAGAAAACTCCCAAAAATCTTGGGGATACAGAGAGTGTGGCTCACTTTTTCAGACTTTTACAAAGTGTGGCTATGCCTTACGGCTGTGTAAAAGCTTTAAACGGTGATTTTGAGTACACACGTTACTCCTGCTGCTGCAATACTGCCACAGGAGAGTATTACTATCAGACCTATTTTGATTTTACACCGAAAAAAGCAGAGCTTTTCTCTGCAGAATTAGAAAGCAACAAGTTGATTATCATAAATCAATAACGGAGGTTTTTATGAAAATAACCTACAGAAAACCCACCCTCGACGAGGTATATAAAATTTACAGGCACTATGTCAGAGTGGTTGACAATATGAGGGCAAACGGCATTGAACAGTGGGACGAGATTTATCCCAATGCTGCCGTTATTGCTGCTGACATAGACAGAGGTGATTTGTGGATAGCTGAAGGTGACTCAGAGCTTCTCTGCACCTTTGCGGTTAATACCGATTGCGAAGAAGAATACGATGCCTGCCCCTGGAAGTATCCCGATGAGCCTTATGTGGTGGTGCATCGTCTGGCAGTAAATCCTAAATTTCAGCGCCAGGGCATTGCTCGTCAGGCTATGGAGTTTGTAGAGGCTGAGGCTATAAAAAACGGTGCAAAGACAATCCGCCTTGACACTTTCTGCCAGAATCCCTTCGGTGTTGCTTTGTACGAGAGCTTAGGCTTTAAAGTCATAGGCTTTGCACATTGGCGCAAAGGCAAGTTCCAGATTATGGAGAAACTGTTAGCCCGTTAGCCACGGCGGGCATATCGCCTACGGATAGGTGAGATGTAGAGAAAGCCTATCATCAACGGCGGGGCGGTTAGCCACGGGTTAGCCACCCGAGGGCGATTCCGCCTTCGGAAAACTTTTATCAAACAGAAACCTCGCTTAACGGCGGGGCGGTTAGCCACCGCAGGACAAGTCCGCCTTTGGAAAACTTACAGATAAATAAAAAAGCAGGTGTCGGATTTTTTCCGACACCTGTTTGTGCTTATTTATCAGTCTTCAACCATTTCCCAGTTGTGCCATACGTTCTGGATATCGTCGTTATCCTCGAACATATCCAGCATCTTCTGCATCTTGTCGCAGGTTTCCTGGTCGGGGAGCTTTGTGTATGTGTTGGGCACCTGCTCAACCTCAGCAGATGCAAACTCATATCCCTGAGCAGCCAAATCGTCGCGAACTGCACCTAAATCAGAGGGCTCTGTGTAGATTGTGAAGATATCGTCGTCAGCCTCAAAGTCTGCGGCACCTGCCTCAAGAGCAGCCTCCATAACCTCGTCCTCAGTTTTCTCAAGGTCCTCACGCTCAATTACGAGAACACCTTTTCTCTCAAACATAAAGCTAACACAGCCCTGCTGGCCCATGTTTCCGCCGTATTTGTCAAAGTAATGACGAACATCGCCTGCAGTACGGTTGCGGTTGTCTGTAAGAGCCTCAACAATAACTGCAACACCTGAGGGACCGTAGCCTTCGTATGTAACTGCCTCGTAGTTAGAGGAGTCAGAGTCGCCTGCAGCCTTCTTGATAACTCTTTCGATGTTATCGTTGGGCACGTTGTTTGCCTTAGCCTTTGCGATACAGTCTCTGAGCTTAGAGTTAACAGTAGGGTCAGCACTGCCGCCTTCCTTAACTGCTACGATAATCTCTCTGCCGATTTTGGTAAAAATCTTAGCTCTTGCAGCGTCGTTCTTACCTTTTTTCTGCTTAATGGTACTCCATTTATTATGTCCTGACATAAAATTCATTCCCTTATAAAAAATTCTCAAATATTATATCATACTTAATCTTACTTTGCAAATATTTTTTCAAAGATTACAAATAGGTTACAAATCTATTGTTTTGCCTTTACAAAAGTGGTATAATATCAGGGTAAATGAGAGGTCGAGGACAAGGCATTTACACAGGTTTTTTTGAAATTTTAATGAAAGGATTTTTTTGAGATGATTCGTTCAATGACAGGCTTCGGCAGAGCCGAGGCAACGGTTTCGGGCAAGCTTATTGCCGTAGAGCTTAAAAGTGTTAATCACCGCTATTTTGAGTTCAACTGCAGAACATCACGCGGTTATGCTTTTTTGGAAGAAAAGCTTAAATCTTACCTCAGCACCCGTGTTTCCAGAGGTAAGATTGATATGTTTGTTTCCATCACATCTGTTGAGGACAGCGACGTTGAGGTTGTGGTCAATCACTCTCTGGCATCTGGCTATGCAAAGGCTTTTTCTGAGCTTGCAGACACATATAATGTAGAGAATGACCTGACATCCTCTATTCTTGCAAGACTTCCCGATGTTCTCAATGTACGCAAGGTGCAGGAGGACGAAAACGAGATTTTCGATATCGTTAAGCCTGTAGCCGAAGAAGCTGTGAATAAATTTATCGCCATGCGTGAGGTTGAGGGCAAGAAGCTCTCTGAGGATGTTATGGGCAGAGCCAAGACAATCCTTGATATTGTATCTCTTATTGAGGAGCGTTCTCCCGAAACTGTCAAAGAATACGAAAAACGCCTCTATGACAGAATTTGTGAGCTTTTGGAGTCCACCACCATCGACCAGCAGAGAATTCTCACTGAGGCTGCGATTTTTGCCGACAAGGTAGCAGTTGCAGAGGAGACAGTAAGACTCAGAAGCCACTTTGAGCAGATGGAGCTTATTATGCAAAGCTCAGAGGCAGTAGGCAGAAAGCTTGACTTCATTATGCAGGAAATGAACCGAGAGGCAAACACAATCGGCTCCAAGGTAACCGACGCAGAGCTTGCCCACAGAGTTGTGGACATCAAAGCCGAGCTTGAGAAAATCCGCGAGCAGATTCAGAACATCGAGTAAGGTGATTTTTAATGAAACTTATCAATATCGGTTTTGGTAATGTGGTTTTTTCCAACCGACTTGTTGCCGTTGTAAGTCCCGACTCAGCTCCCATCAAGCGAATTGTGCAGGACGCAAAGAGCAAGGGGATGCTTGTTGATGCAACCTACGGCAGACGATGCAAGGCGGTTATTATTACCGATACCGACCATATAATTTTATCGGCGGTTTCTCCCGAAACCATTGCAAACCGAGCAGAGGAGGACCCTAACAATGGCTGAGGCTAAAAAAGGCAAGCTTTTTGTGTACGCAGGTGCATCCGGCGTAGGCAAAGGCACAATTATGAAAGAGCTTCTTAAGCGAAACGAGAGCATCAGGCTTTCGGTTTCTGCCACAACCCGCGACCCTCGTGAGGGTGAAGTGGACGGCAGAGAGTATTTCTTTGTTACCAAAGACAAGTTTGAGGATATGATATCCAAAGGCGGATTTCTGGAGTATGCACAGTATTGTGACAATTACTACGGCACTCCCAAGGACTATGTTGATGAGCAGCTTAATAAAGGCTACAACGTTTTCCTTGAGATTGAGCTTCAGGGTTCCAAGAATGTTCTTAACATGCGTCCCGACGCAGTAAGCATCTTTATTCTTCCTCCCACACTTGATGAGCTTGAGAGAAGACTCAGAGACCGCGGCACCGAAACCGAAGACGCCATCGAAAAGAGGCTTTCTCAGGCAAAGGTTGAGATGGACCACGCAAAAATGTATCAGTACACAGTAATAAACGATGACCTTGATAAGGCTATCAATGATGTGCTTGATATCGTCAGCAAGGAAACCTGCTGAGCATAAATAGTTTTACATTAAATTTATATATTTTTAAAATTTTTCAGGAGTGAATTAAAATGATCAGATCATCTATCGACGATATGTTAAGCGGCAAGGAGAGCCGTTACGCACTGGTAATCGGTGTAGCAAAGAGAGCAAGACAGATTGCTCAGAAATTTGAGGACGAGGGTATTGTTACCGATGACAAGCCTGTGCTTCTGGCAGTAGAGGAATTCAAGAGCCACAAGTTCAATATCATCGAGCCCGAAACTGATGAATAATAACACCCTTTTAGCCGGTGTTTGGGTGGAAGATACAGTCTTCCACTTTGATAAGACCTTCAGCTACGTTGTTCCCGAGGATTTAAAGCCCGTGGCTAAAGTCGGCTTAAGGGTAAAGGTGCCTTTTGGCGGTGGCAACCGCTCCCGCCAGGGTTTGATTGTATCTTTGAGTGAAGGCAGCAGCGAAGGACTTAAGTCTGTGTCGGCAGTGCTTGACACAGAGCCTGTACTGAATGATGAGCTTATTAAGATGGCAGAGTTTATGCAGAAACATTACTTCTGCACGTATTTTGATGCTGTCAAAGCCATGCTTCCTGCAGGTCTTAACTTTAAAATTACAACTGTATATTCAGCAAACTCGGATGCTGACACCGCAAAACTTGACTCAGAGCAGCAGAGGATTTATGACTATCTGCTTAAGTCAAAGTCTCCCGTAAAGCGAGAAAAGCTCAGCGATGTTTTCGGCTTTGATGACTATGAGGTTTTCGAGGAGATGGTGCGTCATGGATACATCTTCAAAAGTGACGATGCCTTCCGCAAAATGGGGGACGCATCTGTTAAGATGATTCGCCTTAAGGAAGAAACCGACCTTTCTTCAATCAGTCTTACCCCCAAGCAAGAGAGTGTCTGCGAGCTTCTGGTATCTATTGGCGAGGCAAGCGTCAAGGAAGTTTGCTACTACACGGGAGTTACTCCTGCGGTGGCTGACGCCCTTGTAAAAAAAGGTATTGCCGAGTATTTTGATGCCGAGGTTTTCAGAAATGCAACTCCTCAGGCAAATGTGCCCATTAAGCTTCCTACCTTAAGCGAGGAGCAGAAAAACGTATTTGAGGGTATAGCAGAGCTTTCTGATAAGAATGAGCCAAATGTGTCCCTGCTTTATGGTGTAACGGGCTCAGGCAAGACCTCAGTCTTTATGCACCTTATCAAAAGAACTGTGGAGAAGGGCAAGGGGGTTATCCTTATGGTGCCCGAGATTGCCCTGACACCTCAGCTTGTGGGAAAATTCACTGCACTTTTTGGAAGTAAGGTTGCGGTTTTTCACAGCGGTCTTTCTCTTGGTGAGCGGCTTGACGAGTACAAACGTGTAAAAAAAGGCTTGGCTAAAATTGCCGTTGGTACCCGCAGTGCGGTTTTTGCACCCTTTGAGGACTTGGGGCTTATTATTATGGACGAGGAGCAGGAGCATACCTACAAGGCAGAGAACAAGCCTCGTTTTCATGCTACTGAGCTTGCTAAATTCAGATGCAATTACAATAAATGTACCCTGCTGTTAAGCTCGGCTACCCCCGACATACGCTCTTATTTCTACTCGGAGAGCGGCAGGTATTCGCTTTTTACATTAAAGGAGCGATATGGCTCGGCAAAGCTCCCCGATGTTGAGATTGTTGATATGAACGAGGAATTAAGCCGCGGTAATACCACGGGATTTTCCGATTTTCTTATTGAAAAGCTTGAGGAAACTTTGTCAAAGGGCAAGCAGGCGATACTTCTTCTGAACAGACGCGGCTTCAATACCTTTGCGGCATGTAAGTCTTGCAAAGAGGTTGTGACCTGTCCCAACTGCTCGATTTCCATGACCTATCACAGCAAGAATAACCGTCTTATGTGTCATTATTGCGGCCATTCGGTGCCTTATTCCGACAAGTGTCCCACTTGCGGCTCTAAGGGATTAAGGCTTTCGGGCACAGGTACCCAGAAGGCAGAAAATATCCTTGAGGATTTACTGCCGGATGCTCGTATTCTTCGCCTTGATGCGGATACGGTTATGGCAAAAAATGCTCACGAAAAGCACCTTTCCGCCTTTGGCAGAGGTGAGTATGATATTCTCATCGGCACTCAGATGGTAGCAAAGGGACTTGACTTTCCCAATGTAACCTTGGTTGGTGTCATTAATGCTGACCAGATGCTTTATTCTGACGACTATCGCAGCTTTGAGCAGGCGTTTTCCATGCTTACTCAGGTTGTAGGCAGAAGCGGCAGAGGAGACAGCGAGGGCTTGGCGGTTATCCAGACCTTCACCCCCGAAAATCCCACCATAGAGCTGGCGGCATCTCAGGATTATCTGAGCTTTTATGAAAGTGAAATTGCCATGAGGCGTGCTCTTATCTATCCGCCCTTTGCAGATTTGCTGCTTTTGGGCTTTGTGGGTGATGATAAGTACAAGACTGCCGCCTGTGCAAAGGCTTTCTTCTTAAGGCTCAGGGATGAGCTTTCCAGGAATTTACCTGACCTTCCCATAAGGGTGCTGGGGCCTTCTCCTGCTCTTGTGTCAAAGGTCAGCAACAAATACAGATATAAAATTATCGTAAAGTGTCGCACAAATCCGCATTTTCGCTCTGTTATAAGCTCACTTCTTGCTGAGTTTGGCAAGCAGAGGGAATATAAGGACATAACCGTCTATGCAGATGCCGACCCTTTAAGATTTTGATTTGGAGATATAAATATGGCTATCAGAAATATAGTAAAAGAAGGTGACGAGGTACTTGCAAAAAAGGCAAGACCTGTCACAGAATTTAACGAGAGACTTCACACACTTCTTGACGATATGGCAGATACTATGTATGAGTCAGGCGGTGTAGGTCTTGCAGGCAATCAGGTAGGTACCTTAAGACGTGTTGTTGTTATCGACATCGGTGAGGGTCTTATCGAGCTTGTAAACCCCGAAATTATCGAGAAAGACGGCGAGCAGGAGTCTGTGGAAGGTTGTCTTTCTTGTCCCGGTGAGTACGGTATTACACGCCGTCCCTACTATGTTAAGGTAAAGGCTCAGGACAGATTTGGTGAGTTCTTCGAGATTGAAGGCGAGGAGCTTCTGGCAAAGGCTTTCTGTCATGAGATTGACCACCTTGAGGGTATTATCTACAAGCAGGTAGCTTTGAGGATGCTTGACCCCGCTGAGCTTGAATTTGACGAGGAATAAGATATGAATGTAGTTTTTATGGGTACACCTGATTTTGCGGTAAAAAGCCTTGAGCAGATTATCAAAGACGGCCATAATGTATTGGCTGTTTACACCAAGGCTGATGCACCCAAAGGCAGAAAAATGGTGCTTACTCCCAGCGACGTCAAGGTCTGTGCTTTAGAGCATAACCTTACGGTATATACTCCCGACACCTTCAAGGACGAGGCAGAGGTAGAGCGTCTTAAGGCTCTTAACCCCGACCTTATAGTTGTTGTGGCTTACGGCAAGCTCTTGCCCAAAAGTGTCCTTGATATCCCCAAGTACGGTTGTGTAAATGTTCACGGCTCAATACTCCCTAAGTGGCGTGGTGCCGCACCTATTCAGTGGACGGTACTTTCGGGGGACGAGTACGGTGGAGTTACTACAATGTATATGAACGAGGGCCTGGACACAGGCGATATGATTTTTACTCACAAGGTCAAGGTGGGCGAGAACGAAACATCGGGTGAGCTTTTTGACAGACTTTGTGTTGACGGTGCAGAGCTTCTGAGCAAGACTATTGATGCCATCAAAGAGGGCACTGCTCCCAGAATCCCTCAGAATAACGATGAGGCTACCTACGCATCTATGCTCAGCAAAGAGCTCAGCGAAATTGATTTTAAGAAATCGGCAAAAGATGTGCATAATAAAGTCAGAGGTCTTTCTCCCTGGCCCAGTGCGCAGACAAAGCTTTTCGGCAAAAGACTCAAGGTACTTGAGACAAGAGTATCTCACAAATCAGGCGAAGCAGGCAAGGTTATTGCCACAAATCCCCTGACAGTTGCCTGTGGTGAGGGCTCAGTGGAGATTGTAAGACTTCAGCCCGAGGGCAAGCGTGCCATGACTGCAAGTGACTATATGATGGGTCATAGCATCGAACTTGGCACTGTCTTTGGAGAGTAACAAATTTGGAGGATATATGGGATTTTTAGGAGGATATTTTTACGGATATTATCAGTATCTGTTGTGGATGCTGCCTGCAATCATTATTTCTCTGATTGCTCAGGTTAAAGTCAAATCCACATACTCTAAATATTCAAGGGTTATCAATCGTCTTGGCATCACAGGTGCCGAGGCTGCAAGGCGTGTGCTTTCGGCAGGCGGTGTGACAAATGTTCAGATTGTACCCGTGGGGGGCAAGCTTACTGACCATTTTGACCCCAGAAGCAATGTGATAAGACTTTCTGAGGGCGTTTATGACAGAGCAACCGTTGCCGCAGTAGGCGTTGCTTGTCACGAGGCAGGTCACGCACTTCAGCATGCAGAGGGATATTTTCCCAACAAGCTTCGCTCGGTGCTGGTGCCTATCACAAACTTCGGCTCACGCATCGGCTGGATTCTCATTATTATAGGCTTTGCCTTTTCGGGCTATAGTTACTATTCATATTCATCAACCGTAAGCACAAGCTATGGTATCGGCGATGTGATTCTTGTTATAGGTATAATTCTCTACAGTACCTCGCTTTTGTTTACACTTGTGACTTTGCCTGTAGAGTTTAACGCATCAAAACGAGCACTTAATATTATCAAAAACACAGGTATGCTTCAGGGTGAGGAATATTCAGGTGCCAAAAAGACCCTTACGGCAGCGGCTATGACCTATGTGGCATCTGCAGTAACCGCACTTTTGCAGCTTTTGCGTATCATAACCATGGCACAGAACAGACGCAGACGATAAATTGGAGATAATTTTATGAAAAGTCCAAGAGAGGCGGCTTTCGAGATTCTTTACAGAATTCACTCGGATTCATCCTATTCAAATCTGACCCTTGATAAGGTCCAAAAAGAGAATAACTTATCGGGCAAGGATGCCGCCTTTTGCACAGCTCTGACTTATGGTGTACTTGAGCGACAGCTTACCTTAGATTATATAATCAGACAGTACTCCTCATTAAGACTCAAGAAAATCGAGCCAAAAGCCTTGATTATCCTGAGAATGGGCGTGTACCAGCTTCTTTATATGGATTCTGTCCACGCAGGTGCCGCAGTCAACGAAAGCGTCAACCTTGCAAAAAAGCTTAAGCTTCACAAGGCTTCGGGCTTTATCAACGGACTGTTACGCTCCTTTGTCAGGGCGGATTTGGCTTATAAAATGCCCGACGAAAAAGATAAGGTAAAATTCTTATCTGTAAAGTTTTCATGTCCCGAGGAGATTGTTAAGTTCTGGCTTAACTCTTATCCCGAAAAAATAGTTGAAGATATGCTTGAGTCCTTTATGGGCAGGCCTGAGCTTACACTAAGAGTAAACACCCTTAAAGCAAGCAGAGATGAGCTTATAGCCGAGCTTTCAGACAGTGGAGTTAAAGCTAAAAAATCAATTCTGAGCGAAAATGCCATAAATGTGTCATCAACAGGCTCTATCGAGAGCTTGAAGGCTTTTAAAGACGGCAAAATGTACGTGCAGGATATTTCCTCAATCATCGCAAGTGAGGCAGTACACCCCAAAGCTGGAGAGAAGGTTGCTGACGTATGTGCGGCTCCCGGTTCAAAGAGCTTTTCGATGGCGTTGCTTGCTGAGGATAAGGCAGAGATTTCGTCTTTCGACCTTTATCCCCACAAGGTGGAGCTTATCAGAAAATCCGCCGAAAGACTTTCCATTACATCAATAAACGCAAATGTCCGTGATGCACTCAGCAGCTCTGAGGAGCTTGAGGGCAAGTTTGATGCGGTGCTTTGTGATGCTCCTTGCAGCGGACTTGGTGTAATCGGCAGAAAACCCGAGATAAGATATAAAAGCTTTGAGGAGATGCAGAGTCTCCCTGAGCTTCAGTATAAAATTTTAGCAAATACCGCAAAACTTGTAAAAAAAGGCGGCAGGCTGATATACTCAACCTGCACTCTTAATCCCGAGGAAAACGGCAAAATTGCGGATAAATTTCTTTCTGAGAATAAAAACTTCAGAGCTTTGCATTTAAAGCTCAATGAAAATATTAAAAGAGGAATAGTTGAGCCCGAAAACCATCTTACGCTTTTTCCTCACATCAATAATACAGACGGATTCTTTGTGTCCGCGTTTGAGAAGGTAGGGGACTGTGATGATTGATATTAAGTCTATGCTCCCCGAGGAGATTCTTGAATTTACCGTAAAAGAGCTTAAGGCTCCCAAGTTCAGAGCCAACCAGATTATGGACTGGCTCTCCAAAGGTGTTACAAAATTTGAGGATATGAAGAATCTTCCCAAAAATATTGTGGAAACCTTAAATTCAATATGTTACATTTCTGTTGCAAATATTGAAAAAAAGCTTGTTTCGCGATATGATGGAACTGTTAAATATCTGTTCTCTTTTGAGGACAAAGAATGCGTTGAGGCGGTTGTGATGAAATACAACCACGGCTACTCAATGTGTATCTCCACTCAGGTGGGTTGCAAGATGGGATGTACCTTCTGTGCAACGGGTATGGGCGGTTTTACTCGCCAGCTCAAGCCTTCGGAGATGCTATCGCAGATTGAGGCAGCCCAGAGAGACCTTGGCATCCGTATTTCAAATATTGTGCTTATGGGCATGGGTGAGCCTCTTGACAATTACGACAACGTGGTTAAATTTATAAGACTTGTGTCAAACGAAAAATTTCTCAACATCGGCACCCGACACATCACCCTGTCTACCTGCGGTCTTGTGCCAAAAATCTATGATTTTGCCGACGAGGGATTTGGGGTTACTTTGTCTTTGTCGCTTCACGCACCCTATGATGAATTAAGGTCAAAGACCATGCCTGTTAACCGCAAATATCCTGTAGATGAGGCTATTAAAGCCTGCAAATATTATGCAGACAAAACAGGCAGGCGTATTACATACGAATACGCAATGATTAAAGGAGTTAACGACACACCATACTGTGCACGCACTTTGGGCGAGCTTATTAAGGGTACGTTGTGCCATGTTAACCTTATTCCCGTAAACCCCGTTGACGGTACGGGATACAAACCCTCAGAGGATAAGGGTATTATTAATTTTCAGAAGATTCTTTCTGAATACAAAGTGAATTCTACCGTAAGGCGTACGCTGGGTGCCGACATCAACGCATCCTGCGGTCAGCTGAGAGGTAAAAATAAAAAGTAAAAGGAGGTATACAACTTGGAGGTTTTCAGCAAAAGCGATATCGGATTAGTCAGAAGCCAGAATCAGGATGATTGCAGGTTCGGAGTTGTATCCCCGAGTTGTGCATGGGCTGTAGTTTGCGATGGAATGGGCGGTGCAGCAGGCGGCAATGTAGCTTCTGCTTCTGCAGTTGAGCTTATCTCAGAGCAGATTGAGCAGCTCTATGACGAAACTCTTACAAAAGACCAGCTTGCAACTCTGCTTACTGACATTGTCCGCAGAGCTAACTCACATCTTTTTGACATTTCAATTACCGAGCCCGAGCTTGAGGGTATGGGTACAACTTGTGAGCTTGTTTTTGTCAAGGACAGAACTGTTCACGTTGTCCACGTTGGTGACAGCCGCACTTATTCTATCCGCGGCGGTAAAATCAAGCAGCTTACAGAGGACCACTCTGTTGTGCAGGAAATGGTGAGACGCGGTGAGCTTACACCCGAGCAGGCTCAGAATCACCCCAATAAAAACATAATTACCCGTGCATTAGGTATCCGTCCTGATGTAACCATTGACTATATCGAGGCAAACTTTACCTATGGTGACGTAATCCTCAGCTGCAGCGACGGACTTACAAACTGTGTATCAAACGGTGATATTGTAAAGACAGTCCACGAAAACCGCGGAGAGAGTCTTGTGAATACTCTGGTTCAGAGAGCTAAGGACGGCGGCGGTACCGACAACATTACCGTTACAGTAATTTATTGAGAGGAGTAGTCCGATATGGATAAATACGTAGGCAAAAAGCTTGACGGCCGATATGATATCCGTGAGCTTATCGGTATCGGCGGTATGGCTAACGTATATCGTTGCTATGATACTATCGATGACCGAGAAGTAGCTATCAAAATACTTAAGGACGAATATCTTAATAATCTTGAGTTTATCCGCCGTTTCAAAAACGAGTCCAAGGCGATTGCGGTGCTTTCTCACCCCAATATCGTTAAGGTTTTTGATGTTTCCTTCGGTGATATGATTCAGTACATCGTTATGGAGTACATTGACGGTATTACACTTAAGGAATACATCCAGCAGCAGGGCGTTTTAAGCTGGAAAGAAACCGTCCACCTTATAAGCCAGGTTCTGGCGGCTCTTTCTCATGCACACTCCAAGGGCGTTGTCCACCGTGACATCAAGCCTCAGAACATGATGCTGCTTTCTGACGGCACAATCAAAGTAACTGACTTTGGTATTGCTCGTTTTTCCAACAACACAAAAACTATGACAGAGCAGGCAATCGGCTCTGTTCACTATATCGCACCCGAGCAGGCTAAGGGTGACATCACTGACGGCAGAACAGATATCTATTCTCTTGGCGTTATGATGTACGAAATGCTTACGGGCAAGCTTCCTTATGACGGCGATAACGCAGTAAGCGTTGCACTGATGCACCTTCAGCTTACTCCTGATTCACCCAGTCGGATTAATCCCGACATTCCCGAAGGTCTTGAGGAAATCACCCTCAAGGCTATGCAGAAACAGCCCACAGACCGTTATCAGTCTGCCCAGGAGATGCTCTCAGATATTGAGAGATTCCGTCTTAATCCTTCTGTTAAATTTGAGTATAAATATTTCTACGATAAACAGCCTACCAAGTACGTTGATGCTATCAACAAGGTTCGCTCAAACCGCAGCGAAAATAATGCAGACGAGGTTAAAGACGACGACAATGTACGCCATAGTTCAGGCTTTGCTATTATACTGGGTGTGGTTATTGCTGCGTTTATTGCCTTTACAGTTTGCTTTATCATCGGTCTTACCCGACAAACTGCCACTGAGGAGCTTCTGGAGGTTGAGGTGCCCAATTTCATCGGAATGAATGTAAACGAGGTAACAGGCAACCCCGACTACGGCTTTAAATTTGAGTATGAGTATATTTACAACAAGGATAAAGAGCTCAACGAGGTTGTGGACCAGCTTCCTTTACCCAGTGCAAAGAAAAAGGTCAAGGAAAATGCCACAATCACTCTTACTGTCAACAGCAAGCAGGGCGAGGGAGAGATTCCTTACGTTTATGGCGACACCCAGAGCGAGGCTATTGCAAAGCTCAAAGAAGCTAACTTTGTATACTATGATGTTTTCATGGTTCAGGACGACAGCCTCACTCCCGGCACAGTAAAGAACACCTATCCTCCTCAGAACACCACTGCCGACTACACAGAGAAGATTTATCTCTATGTTGTAGCTGACACAAATGATTCAAGAATAAGTGTTCCTTATGTAATCGGTTATTCTGCAGAGGATGCAGAGAGTAAGCTTACCGATGCAGGCTTTACAGTTGAGAAAAAGGTTGTCAAAAGCGACAAGCCCAAGGACACTGTTGTTTCTCAGTCACCAATCGGCGGCAAGCTCAGCAAAAAGTCCACTATAAAAATCAGCGTAAGCGATGGTGAGCCCATAAACAGTGTTCAGATTATTGTAGAGCTTCCTAAGTATGTTGCCCCGGACACAAGACTTGTTGTTCGCTGCGACGGCACTGCAACTCCTGCTACAATCGGCCCCGATACACCCAAGCAGATTGCCGTAACCGTTACAGGTACAGGTATCAAGACTGCTGAGGTTACGCTTAATGACCAGCTCTATATCGTTTACAACGTAAACTTTACCAAGAAAACATCCGACCTTGTAGCCTATTATCCTGTTGAGGAGCCCACAACAGTAGCTCCCACCCAGGAGGTTACAATTCCTGTGCCTTCTGCACAGCCCGCAACAGGTGAATCAATTGAGTAAGGATAATATCATAAACGGTATAATCATAAAGGTCACAGGCGGCTTCTATTATGTAGAAAGCCAAGGCGAGATTTACGAGTGTAAGGCAAGGGGAGTATTCCGCAAAAACGGCGATACTCCCGTTGCAGGTGATGAGGTTGTGGTGGAGCTCAAAAAAGACGGATATCATAGTCTTTGCTCCATCAATCCCCGCAAAAACCTGCTGACACGTCCGCCACTTGCAAATCTTGACAGACTTTTTATTGTTGTGTCAGCCACAAAGCCCGAGCCCAACACCCTTGTTATAGACAAGCTTACTGCGGCGGCTATGGCTATTGACGTTGAGCCTGTGATAGTTTTCTCCAAGACCGACATCGGCGACTGCAAGTCGCTGTTTGAAACTTATACAAATGCAGGCTTTACCTGCGTCCATTATTCCGATATTAAAAAAGAGGGTGTGGACAAGGTACGCTCACTTATAGACGGCAAGCTTGCGGCTTTTATCGGTAACTCCGGCGTTGGCAAAAGCACCCTGCTTAATAACCTGCTTCCCGACTTAGGGCTTAAGACTGCTGACATCAGCGACAAGCTGGGCAGAGGCAGACACACCACACGCACGGTGGAGCTTTATAAATCGGGAGAGGGATATATAGCCGACACACCGGGCTTTTCTACGGTAGACCTTATCCGCTACAGTCTTAACGATAAGGACGAGCTTGTTCATTGCTTCCCTGAATTTGAGGAATATATCTGTGACTGCAGGTTTACCTCTTGCTCTCATACAGTTGAAAAAGGCTGTGCAGTATTAGATGCTGTAAGCGAAGGCGTGATTGCAAAGTCCCGCCATGCAAGCTATCTTCTGATGTATGACGAGCTTAAGGATATCAAATCCTGGCAACTTAAATAACCGAAAGGCTTAAATTTATGATTTATTCCATAGCTGATTTTTTAGTTGAATATTCTCCCCGATATGAGCGACTTATGTCAAGGTCGGAGAAATATCTTGCCGAAAATCAAAACCTGACACCCGAGATTTCTCTTTCGGTATCCGAAGAAGAAATTGACGAACACCTCATAAAGTATGTTGCAACCCGCGACCTTGCGGAGTATGTGCTTATGGGTGCTAAATTTTACAAAGAGATATTGGGTAAGGATGCGTTTTTCCTGCATTCATCTGCGGTTGCGGTGGATGGCTCGGGCTTTGCTTTTACAGGCCCTTGCGGTGCAGGTAAGTCTACTCATTCGGCACTTTGGCGTCAGTATTTCGGTACAAAGGCTATCGCAATAAACGACGACAAGCCTGTGGTGAAATTTATAGATGGCAAAGCCTTTGTATGCGGTACTCCTTTTTCGGGCAAAAATGATATAAATGCAAATATCAGTGTACCCCTTAAGGGAATATGCGTGATGAATCAGGCACCCGAAAATTCTATCTCAAGGCTTCAAAGCAGTGAAGCTATGACAGTTATTATGGAGCAGACCCTGCGTCCCGAAGAGCCTGAGAAGATTATGGCTCTGCTGGATGTGCTGGACAAAACTCTTTCTCAGGTGCCCGTATATAAGCTTAACTGTACCAAAAGCTTTGAGGCGGTTGAGCTTTGCTATAATACCCTCAGCGGTAAACCAAAATTAACATAAGACGGCTTTTTATAAGCCGTCTTTTTCAAAATTACTTATTTTAGGTGATTTTATGAAGAAATTTATAGCTTTGGTTATAATAATAACTATGGCTTTGGTGTCGGGTTGCTCGGCAAAGGATAACCCGAAAGCTCTCACCAAAGAAATATATGGTCTTGATACTATTATCGAGCTTACGGTTTATAACTGTGACCAAGAAACCCTTAGTCTCTGTGGTGGTGAGATTCATTGGCTTGAGGGGATTTTCTCCAAAACAATTGAAGGCAGTGACATAAGCAGAATCAATGAAAATTCAGGAGATTGGGTTGAGATAGAGGATTCTGCCTATGAGGTGCTTAAGACTGCTTATGAGGTTTCTGAAAACACAAAGGGCGCTTTTGATATTACCATATCTCCCGCAGTTTCTATTTGGGGATTTGACTCAAATAAATACACGATACCCGAAGAGCACGATATTGCCTCAGCTCTTGAGTATATTGATTACAAAACCCTTGAGTTTGACGATAGTACCGAAAGCGTGCGAATAGGCGAGAGCTTCTCCATAGATTTAGGAGGAATTGCCAAGGGATATGTGGCTGATTATGTGGCTGATTTTCTCAGAGAAGAGGGTGTAAGCTCTGCAATGCTCAACTTCGGAGGGAATATCTGCCTTATCGGCTCAAAGCCTGACAAAAGTCTCTGGAATATCGGCATTAAGGCTCCTTTTGCCGATGGATATTTTGCCACTGTGTCTGTTGCAGACAAAACTATCTCCACCGCAGGAGGATACGAGAGGTACTTTGAGGAAAATGGCGAAATTTATCACCATATAATGGACCCTCATACTGCTTCGCCTGCAAAAACTGATGTTTTATCCTCAACAGTAATCGGAGAAAACGGCACTGTTTGCGACGCACTTTCTACTGCGGTCTTTGTAAAGGGCAGCAGCAGTGTCAAGGAGATTGCAGGACTTTATCCTGAGCTTGATTTTGTGGTGCTTACAGAGGACTCTGTGTTTGTTACGGAAAATATCAGCAAAAACTTTGCTTTAAGCGAAGGATATGAAGATATAAAAATTATAAATATATAAAGGTTGAACTTTTATGTTAAGAAAAAAAGTTTTAGTGGCCATCAGCGGCGGCGTTGACAGCAGTGCGGCGGTGTATCTTCTCAAAGAATCGGGCTACGATGTTACGGGAATCATGCTGAGGCTTTTTGACAAAACCGATGACTGTGGTAACATTATCACTTATGACAAAGAATGTGCTGAGAAAATCTGCAAGGATATGGATGTGCATTTTGTCTATGCCGATTACCGCGATGAATTTAAAAAAGATGTTATAGACACCTTTGTTAAGGAATATATAAACGGCAAAACTCCCAACCCTTGTGTTCAGTGCAACCGCACAGTAAAATTCAAGTATGTCTTTGATTATGCCGAGAAAAACGGCTTTGACTACATTGCTACGGGCCATTATGCTCAGGTGGTGTTAAATCCCGAGAGTGGAGAATACGAGCTTAGAAAAGCCGCAGATAAATCCAAAGACCAGAGTTATGTTCTCTATAATTTATCATCTCAGGAGCTTTCAAAGCTTCTTCTGCCGCTGGGCAGTTACTCAAAGCCTCAGGTCCGAGAATTCGCCAGAAAAGCAGGACTTGTTAACTACGACAAAGCCGACAGTCAGGATATCTGCTTTATTAACGGCGATTATTTTGACTTTATCTCCGAGTATTGCCAAAGGGATTTTCCCGAGGGTAATTTTGTGGACAAAGACGGCAACATCCTCGGTAAACACAAGGGCATTATCCGCTACACAGTAGGCCAGCGAAAGGGTCTTGGGCTTTCTTTTGACTCGCCCAGATATGTTGTTTCAAAAAATATCAAGAGCAACACCGTTACTCTGGGCAAGCACGAGGAGCTTTTTTGTACCATAGTTTTTGCAAAGAATGTGAATATCATCAGCAAAAACCAAAGCTTTCCCATTGTTGGCGAGGCGATGATTCGTTACAATCAGGCACCTCAGGAGGTTACCGTATATCTTCTTGAAAACGGCGACATAAAAGCCCAGTTCAAAAATCCTCAGCGAGCCCCAAGCCCGGGTCAGTCACTTGTAATTTACAGTGGTGACAAAGTAATCGGTGGAGGAATAATCTGTTAGCAGACAGCGGGGCGGTTAGCCACCGCAAGGCATATCCTCCTATGGAAAACTTATATATAAAATAATGTAGGGGAGGGTCTCTGAGCCCTCCCGTTATTTTTCGATGTGGTTTTGCAGATTATAGCCGCATCTTGCCTTAACTAATAAGGGAAGGCTTATTTGTTATAATACTTTTGCTGCAAACTTTCTGCATTCTTTTTTGGCTAAGCCTATTGCTACGCATCCCCCCAGCACACCCGTAAATACAGATAGCAAAAACATCAGCGGCCGCCCGACCACAGGCAATACCAGCAACCCGCCAAAGGGAGAAATCAACGTGCACCCGAAGCCGGCGCTCATGCCTGCACTGATTCCTGCCGCAATTGCACATCCGGGAATTACCCTGAAAGGGCTTTTTGCAAGTATGGGTATGGTGCCCTCTGTAATTCCGCAAATTCCGAAAACAAGATTTGTTTTACATATTTCTGCTTCGCGGGACGTAAATTTGGTCTTAAAAATCATTGATGCAAGAAACACGCTTAAGGGGATGCTTACATTCGCTGCCATTACTGCCGCCATTGCCGTAAATTCTCCCGATGCTATGGCTGCAGTAGCAAAGATAAAAGCAGATTTCATAAAGGCTCCGCCCATATCCAAGGCGGTCATCAGTCCCAGTATAATGCCGAAAATCACCGGGCTCAGTTTGCTTACATTAAGGAGCATCAGCGACAAAATCGTGTTTAAAAGCCCCGTGGCAGGATTTATAAGCAATATCACAAGACTTATTAATGTAACCGAGATTATGGGTAAAAACAGATAGCTTAAGGAAATACCAATTCCTTCACCGTTAAAAAATCTCTTGAGGAGCTTATAGATATAGCCTGCGGCAACTCCTGCAATAATAGCGCCTATTACCCCTGATGACGACCTTGTGTCGCCAAAGGGCAAGCTGAGGCTTGCACCGTTTTGTGCCAGAAATCCGCCCACGATTCCTGCAGTGAAGGCACCTTTGTCATATATATTTGCGGCTATTACACCGCTGAGAACAGGCAGCATAAGGCTGAAGGCTACTGTGCCTATGGATTTTAGAATTGTGGCAAAGGGCAGGGAGCTGCCCAGACCATATATGGAATCTGCACCGAAAATTATGTCGATAATATAAGAGAAAGATATGAGCACTCCTCCGCTTACCGCAAAGGGAACAATGTAGTTGACGCCTTTTGTTATGGCTTTTGAGATAGTTGTAGAAATTTCTTTTAATTTTCTTTTCATCACAGTCGCCTCCAAGGTTATTGTCCCCGAGATACGGCGATGTATTTATTGGTTGACTAAATTTTCTTTGTGTAATAAAATTAACTATGGTGATAATATGAGTAAAATTTCTATTTGCGGTCTTGTCAACGTTGAGACAACGGTTTCCGTTGAGGGATTTCCCATCAATTACAATCCTATAAACTACAGATTTTTCGGTATCAACTCTCATCCCTCGGGAGTTGGGCTGAATCTTGCATCGGCACTTACTGTGCTGGGCGATGACGTCAGACTTATGTCTCTTTGCGGTAATGATTCTGCAGGGGAGTCTGTCAGAAGCTTTCTGAAAGACTCAGGCATTGACAGTGGGTACATCCTTAAAAATTCAAAGTCTACCGCTCAGTCGGTGGTGCTTTATGACAGTGAAGGCAAGCGTAGTATTTACTGCGACCTGACGGATATGCAGGATATTTCTTACGATGCAGAAGTTTTTAAGGCTAATGCAAAGGATAGCGATGTTATCGTTTTGTGCAATATTAATTTTGCACGTACTATGATTCCTTTTGCCAAAGAGACAGGTGCGTTGGTTGCTACAGATGTTCACTGCCTCTCTGATATTCACGATGAATATAACTCAGACTTTATCAAAGCTGCGGACATTCTCTTTCTCAGCAATGAAAGCATCACAGACAGAGAAACAGAGTTTGTAAACGAGCTTAAAACCGTCACCGATGCACAGATTATTGTGGTTGGAATGGGCAAAAAAGGTGCCTTACTTTATATGCGTGACACCGATACTTTTGAGGTTTTTCCGGGTGTTTATACCCGACCTGTTGTTAATACAGTGGGGGCTGGAGACAGTCTTTTCTCTTGCTTTATCCATTTTTATGCCAAAACAAAGGATGCACAATTTTCTCTTAAGGCGGCTACATATTTTGCATCCTATAAAATAGGAGACACCTCTGCTTGCCGAGGATTTCTCAGCGAGCAGGAGCTTTTAAAGCTTATGTCGGAGGATAAGTAATGGAAAGATTTGTACGCACACAGGCGCTTCTGGGCGAAGGTGCTATGGATAAGCTTAAAAATTCAAGAGTGGCGCTTTTCGGTGTTGGCGGTGTTGGGGGATATGTCCTTGAGGCACTGGTACGCTCAGGTGTGGGTGCAGTGGATGTTGTGGACGGAGACTCAGTCAATCTCTCAAACATCAACCGCCAGATTATCGCCACAGATAATACCGTAGGTATGCCCAAGACAACAGCCGCTAAGGAGAGAATGCTCCTTATTAACCCTGATGTAAAAATTCTGGAGCATAATTTCTTTTACGGCGAAGATACAAAGGACAATATTGATTTTTCTCAGTTTGATTATGTGGTGGATGCCATTGATGACGTCAGAGCTAAGACCATAATCGCAGTTAAATGCAAAGAAGCAAAGGTACCTCTAATCAGCAGTATGGGATTCGGCAACAAGCTGGACCCGCTTAAAATTGAGGTGTCGGATATCAAGAAAACCTCAGTCTGCCCTTTGGCTCGTACCATGAGAAAGCGGCTTAAGGATGCAGGAGTGGAGAACGTAAAAGTTGTGTACTCAAAGGAAGAACCTAAGGTAGGGCTTAACCCCGACGGCTCAAGGGTTCTCGCAAGCATCGCCTTTGTGCCTTCAGCAGCAGGTCTTGTAATTGCGTCAGAGGTTATCAAGGATATTGCAGATATTCATAAGTAAAAAGCAAAAGCATCGGCATTTATTTTGCCGATGCTTATTTTTATATAAATATAAATACTAAACCTGCCAGAATTCCAAATGCTCCGCCCAAAAGCACGTCGCTTATAAAGTGAACTCCTGCCAGAATTCTTGTGAGAGCAATCGCCAGCGCCAGAATCATAAGCACTGCCCACAGATAAACGCTTATGTTAAATGCCACCATAGCGATTACAAAGGCACACACACTATGGTTTGACGGCAGGCTTTTGCCTTTTCTGTCCTTGAAGATAGCCGAAGGTACCCTGAATTTTTCATAGGGTCTTTCGCGGTTTATCATACTTCGTATAATGCGGCTTGTCATATATGCTGCGGCAGGTACTGCTAAACTTATGAGAAAGTCAAGGTTTATCCCTTTGAAAAATTTGTATAAAAGCATTGTGGAATATGCTGAAAACATAACCACAGGCAAAAAAGAATACAAAAGCTCAAGCAAAGCTAATCTGCTTTTGCTATCTTTGAAAAAGGCAGTCATTTTTATGTAGGTTTCTTTTGTCATAAATTCTCACCTTGATATATTTTAGCACCAATTATAATCTTTTACAACCTATATATTTAATATTGATTTTTGAGATGTTTTGGGATATAATAAAGAAGCCAAACAAAATCGAATATTATTCTAAGCGTAGTATGTGTATTTTTTGCTTTATTGGTAAAAATACAGATGCTCTATTTCTTCATACACATGCATATGCTTGGAATGTTGGATTTTGTTTGGCGACAGTTGGAGCTATGTGTTTTTCGTGCGTAGCTACGGCTGCGCATTTTTTTATTTTATGGAGGATTCTATGAGGTATTCTTTTTCTGGTTCAATTGATGCGGTGTCTCGCAAATATGGTTACGAGTACATAAAAAGTGCATCTTTAAAGCAGGCTATACTTCCGTTACTGGCAAGTGTTGTTTATTTCGTTTTGTTTTTTACTGACGTTGTTTTGCGATTCAGCTTTTTAGGTGTGTTTGCCGTATTGCTTGTGCTTTTTATAATTCAGTGCACTAAGAGGTATACTTTTGGCGTAAAACCCTCTATGATTTTTATGGGTATTTATAACTTCTTGTGTTGTTCTGTTTTATCAGCGGGTGTAGTGTTTACAATTCTTTCTATGTTTGTTGGTTTAAATTATCCAGCACTTATAGTTGATTCTGTATTGGCAGTAGTTTTGATAATTAATATTGCTGTTTTACTTGTTAATGTAATCCGTTCTTTTAAATATGAAGCTATCCTCAGAGCCACTGGCAACTGCAGACTTGATATTTACGACGATAAAATTGCAGGTGTAGCACTTGATGAAAAGAACAGAAATATTGAGTTCGAAGAAAAATTTGAGGATATCAGTGTTATATATACAATGGATGAGGACTTGAACAAAAAGTCACATCAGAAAATTCTGGTAGCTCTTAATACGGGTAAGGACGTTGTTATCAGTATCAAAAACAGCGATAAAGCATTGTATAATATCCTTATTGTTATGAATGACAGACGTGAGATAAAACTTGCTCTCAGTCAGTACATAGCAGCAAGAGAAGAACTGAAGTATGTAATCAAGTCTCTTAACGACGGAAAGAAGCCTTTTCCGAAAGAAGCTTGCGGTACTTGCGGTTTTTATCTTATTGAGGGAAGATGTCCTAATTGCGATAGAGTTAAAGCATAAATACAGTGAAAAGGGAGTGATAAATTCACTCCCTTTTTTGCTCCTTATTATGAGATTCCAATACTAAAAATCAGTTTATAATATCAACGTTATATTCCTCAAACCACGTGTCAAGCTGGACAATATACGCCAGAATCTGAGGAGCACGCATCAGCTGACCATACCAGGGGTCGGAGATGCTGTCGGGGTTTTCCATAATGTTTTCAATATTGCTTTTGCAGAGCATATCCGTTAGAGGCGATTTTTTCTCGAGGATTTTTCTGACCTTTTCGCTGACGGTCTTAAAGTAGAAGGGGTTGTGGGTTTTGGGATAGGGGCTTTTTTTGCGGTATACTATCTCTCTCGGCAAATCATCCTCAAAAGCTTTTCGGACGATGCCTTTTTCTCTGCCCATAAGTGCCTTGAGATTCCATGGCATATTGTAGGCGTATTCTACAATTCTGTAGTCGCAGAAGGGCACTCTTACCTCAAGTCCCGAGTACATGCTCATTCTGTCTTTGCGGTCCAGAAGACACTGCATAAACCAGTTGAAATTAAGCATAAACATCTCTCTCATTCTGCTTTCAAGCTTTGAGTCCGTCGAAAGCTTAGAGGCAGAATTTACTGTGTCAAGATACCTTCCTCTAACATATTCTTCTCCGCTTTTCAGTATTCCGTCCTTAAGTATACTTCGCCTTATGTCAAGGCTTCTGGACCATGGAAAAGTGTCCTCAAAGAGTATTTCTTCTCTGTGATACCATGGATATCCCCCAAAAATCTCGTCGGCACATTCTCCCGACAAAGCCACAGTAAAATTCTTTTTCACTTCTTTGCAAAAAAGCAGGAGAGAGGAGTCCACATCCGCCATACCCGGCAAATCCCGAGCCAGTGTTGCATCTCTGAGGTATTCTGCCAGCACCTCATTTTCGATAATAACCTCAAAATGTTTTGTGTCCGCGTGTCTTACCATAAGGTCGATAAAGTCGGCATCGCGGTTTGGCTGAAAGAGGGTTTTCTCAAAATACTTGTCGTTGTCTCTGTATTCCACCGAATAAGAGCAAATCTGCCGATTTTCTGCTTTCGCATTTTTTGATGCACAGTTTGTGATTATGCTTGAATCAAGTCCTCCCGACAAAAAGGTACAAAGGGGCACATCTGACACAAGCTGGCGTTTTATAGCATCTTCAATAAGCCATTTTGTATGCTCAAGGGTTTGTGCTTCGCTCTCGGTATGGGGTTGTGCCGTGATTTCAAAGTACTTTTTCTTTATCAGATTGCCGTTTTCAAAGTATGCGTATTCACCCGGTTTAAGCTCAGAAATTCCCTTGAAAACGCCCACACCCTGACTCCTTGCAGGCCCCAGAAAGAACAGCTCAAAAAGTCCTTCTTTGTTGATTTCGGGCTTTATAAGACCTGATTTGAGAATTGTCTTAATCTCCGAGCCGAATATAAGCTCATGGTCTTTAAGTGCATAAAACAAAGGCTTGACGCCGATTCTGTCTCTGCAAAGAAAAAGCCGTTTTCTTAGGCACTCAAAAACCGCAAAAGCGAAGATACCGTTAAATTTTTCGGCACATTTTTCGCCAAATTCTGCATAAGCCTTAAGCACAACCTCGGTGTCCGAATGTCCCGAAAAGCTGTATCCCTTCGCTATAAGCTCCTTTTTTACTTCTTCTGTATTATAAAGCTCTCCGTTGTAAACAAGGATATAATGCTCATCTTTTGTCTTAAATTCCATAGGCTGCCTGCCGTTTTCTATATCCACTACCGCCAGTCTGCGATGAAGCAAAAGGGCATTTTCGTCCATGTACACGCCGCCTTCGTCGGGACCGCGTCTCTTCAGAGTGTTTATCATAAGAGGAGCTATTTTTTCTTTGTGTTCAATAGTTTTTTGTGAGCTGATGAGTCCTGCAATACCGCACATAGTAATCCTCCTTTTAGTAGTTAAGCTTTTTTGTGAAGTGATAGTATAAAAAACACAGATGTAACCGCCAACGCACCAAAAGCGATAATCGTCGAGTACAGATTTACCTGGGGTTTATAGTCAATGCTTGAGAATACCGCCTCTTTAACAGGAAAAATAAGAAGCAATATCTTTGTGGCAAAAAGGCTTGATATGCTCTGGTAAATTCTGTAGAGATAGAATCTCTTTTTAGAAAACGGGATTCCCTTAAGCTCTCGGAAAATCTGAAGATGCACACAAAGTCCGCCGAAACCCGTCAGCATTGAAATGTAAATAAGACTTTGCTTTCCGCTAAGTGTAGTGACGCCTGTTGTTACCTCAAGAAGAGACAGAAGTATATCTGCAAAGATTCCTTTGATATTAAGGCCCTCTGTCAGAACGCTGCAAAGCACCGAGAAAAGTATCACAAATCCGCACATCGCACCCATAGCTTTTACAGAATCGCTTACTGCATTTACAAGGGCCTCAGAGGCAGAAAGGGTAGTAACAGGTGAGATTTCACTGTCGGGAGTTGTGTCGGGCTTTCTTGTGAATCTCAGAATAAGACAGAGCACAACCATACTTATTATCTGCGAAGATAGCAGGATAATTCCCGATTCTTTAGACCCCAGCAGAGAAATCCCCACAAAAGTTATGAGAAATCCCGGACCTGCACCTACTGCTATCAGCGAGATATCAGAAGCCTCAGATTTTGTCATAAGCCCTTTTTTGTAAAGTGCCGCTATTGTTCTCGCTCCTATGGGATATCCGCCTGCAAGGGACATTACAAGGGGGATTACGCAGATTCCGCGTCTGTTAAGAAGAATCTTGCCCACAGGATTAAATAAAGGGGAGAGGCATTCTGCAAGAGAGCTTTCGCCCATAAAAGACGAGATTATACAGAACGGAAAGAGAGACGGCACCAACACCCCTGCACACAGAAAAATTCCGCTGACAGCTCCTGCTTTACATTCTTGTGCAAATACAAAAAGACCTGCCGAGGACAAAAGCAGCAAAGTCCATATTAAGAGAGCCTTGGTTTTTGATATACATTTGTAGAGCTTCATTACTATCACCGAATAATATATATGAAAGCTTTTGCATAAAAATTAACAAAAACCACTGGAGGTGCTTTATGGGAAAAACCAAGCAGGACGATAATATATACGCCAAAGCAGGACTTAGGTTCAGCCCGTTGGATTTTATATCAAAGGAATCTTTTATCGAGCTGAGAAGCAACAGAGAAGCAATGATAGAAGGCAGCAAAGGTGTGCTTGAGTACAGTGAAACCACCATACGAATCGCCCTCAGGGAGTTTGTGGTGTCGTTTTCGGGGAGAAACCTCAAGCTTAAGTGCATTTCTCCCACATCGCTTACTATAGAGGGAGCTATTCTGTCGGTGGAGTTTTCGGATTAGGTGATAATTTGCTGATAAGTATTTTGAGGTACCTTCGTGGATTTGTGGATTTTAAGATTATGGGAAAATTCCCAGAGCGATTTATCAATCTTTGCCTTAAAAACGGTGTGGGAATTTTCAATATACTCCCTTGTGAAAATGAGCTCAGAGCTTCTCTTGTTGTTTCGGATTATCGCTATATCAGAGATGTTGCCCGTCGGGCAGGTGTAAAACTCAGGATAATCAAAAAACACGGATTTCCATTTATACTGAGAAAACACCGCCACCGCTATGGGTTGCTTTTAGGCTCAGTATTGGCCATGATAATTATTATGGTTATGCAGAATTTTGTGTGGAGCGTAGAAATCAACGGAGTCAAAACTCTGAGCCGAGCCGAAATCAGAGACTCTCTCAGGAGTGCAGGAATATATGAGGGGGTTTTCAAAAATTCTGTTGATATCCATAGAATAGAGAGAAGCATCCAGCTTGAGTATGAAAAAATAGGCTGGATGTCGGTGAATATCATAGGCACAAGGGCAGAAATAGAGATAAAAGAAAAAGACTCGGTGCCAAAGTCGGAATATTCTGATAAATTCTTCAACATTTTCGCAGACAAAGACGGAATTGTTAAAAGTATTAATGTAAAACGAGGCACGGCTATGGTGAAGGCAGGCTCAGGTGTCAGCAAGGGACAGATTCTTGTGGCAGGCACCTATGAAAACGCCTTCGGCGCTACGCATTTTGTTGATGCCGAAGCTGACATTATTGCCGAAACCTGCTATCAGAGCTCTTTCTATATTCCAAAAGAAACAGAGATTATAAGACCTGTTGATTTCAAAAGAAGGTACGCTTTAGGTTTTTTCGGGTTGGATATTCCCATTACCTTCGGCAAATCATACGGTGATTTCAGCCTTCTTAATCAGCACTACAGTCTTAAAATCGGCAGGGAAGTTGTACCTGTTACATTAAGCAGGGAACAGATAACAATTTTTGATAAAACCGTCAGAGAGATAACTGAAGCAGAAGCAAAAACCATCCTTTGTGAAAAGCTGGCTCTTTATAAGCTCTTTAAATTCAGTGACGTCAAAAGCTATACTGAAATTCAGGAGTTTACGTCAGAGGATAGAGGATATATCCTCACCGCACAACATAAGTGCATAGAAGAAATCGGGGTAAAAGAAAATCTCGTTGTAAACTAAACTTAAGTGTGGTATAATAAAAATTCAGAAAGAAGGCGTTAAGATGAGAGTGTTGTGTATTGGCGATGTTGTCGGCAGCCGCGGATGCAACTTTGTCCGCGAAAAACTGCCCCAGCTCAAAAAATTCTATAGTATTGATGCGGTTATCTGTAACGGAGAAAATTCAGCAGACGGCAACGGCATACTGCCTGTGTCTGCCGACAGCCTCTTTGCGTCGGGAGTAGATGTAATCACTCTGGGCAATCATGCCTTCAGACGTAGGGAGATTTACTCTTATCTTGACGAAAGTCCCTTTATCATAAGACCTGCTAACTACCCCGATTCTACTACCCCAGGTTCAGGAAAATGTGTACTGGATATGGGAAGATTCAGAATGACTGTGGTTAATCTTTGCGGCAATGTATATTCTCAGGACGCACTGGATTGTCCCTTTAAGACCATGGATAGAATCCTCAAAGAAGCGGATACTAAAATAGTAATCGTAGATTTTCATGCTGAGGCAACGGGTGAGAAGCTGGCTCTTGCTCATTATCTCGACGGCAGAGTGTCGGCGATTTTTGGTACACACACTCATGTACAGACTGCTGACGAGCAGATTCTGCCCTCCGGCACAGGCTATATCACTGATGTAGGTATGACAGGTGCCACAAACTCTGTCCTTGGTGTAAAAAGTGAGATTATTATCGAAAAACTCAAGGATAAGCTGCCCGTCAGATTTGAGATATCAGAGGAGCCATACAAGCTTGACGGCGTTATTTTTGATATTGACAACACAAGCGGCAAGTGCACAGGAGTAGAAAGAATCAGCGTAAAGTAAAAGGTAATACTTAACAAATGTTGTGATTGGATTTTGGTTAAATTATGCAAACAACCAATTTTTCATTTTACAACTTGATTCGACTCTTCTTTGTGTTTATAATGTATTTGAATTAAAATGTGCAAACCTGCGCAGAATATAAAGGATGTGCGAAATTATGGTAAACGGTTCAGTATTAAAACAGGCTATAATCTCCGGTGCAAATAATATTTGCTCTCAGTGCGACAGAATCAATGACCTTAACATTTTCCCCGTTCCCGATGGCGATACAGGCACAAATATGTCTATGACAATTTCTGCGGCTGTTACTGCTTTAGAGGCTCTTGACTCCAAGGCTACAGTTGGCGAGGTTGCAAAGGCTACTGCTTCAGCTATGCTCAGAGGTGCACGTGGTAACTCAGGTGTTATTCTTTCACTTCTTTTCAGAGGCTTTGCAAAGGGCCTCGAGGGCAAAGAAGAGGCATCTGCCAAGGATTTTGTCAAGGCATTGGGTCTTGGTGTAGATGCTGCATATAAGGCTGTTATGAAGCCTACAGAGGGTACAATCCTCACAGTAGCAAGAGAGGCTTTCGAAGAAAGTGCAAAGGTTGTAAAGCGTATATCTGACCCTGCTCAGATTTTTGAGTATATCTGCGAAGCTGCTGAGGACTCTCTTAACAGAACTCCCGAGCTCCTTCCTGTTCTTAAGAAGGCAGGCGTAGTTGATGCAGGCGGCAAGGGCTTGCTTGTTATCTTTGAGGGTATGCTTTCTGTTATCCGTGACGGCAAGGTTATTGAGAATACAGGCAAAGAAATCAATGAAAATACTGAGTCTGAGGATGCTTTCAGAAGTGCAGCTGCCGAGTTTGATGAGGTTATCAACTTCACATATTGTACAGAGTTTATCGTTGGCAGAGACGCAGAGATTGCAACTCCTGTTGAGGATTTGCGTGCATATCTTGAGACAATCGGTGACTGCGTAGTTGTAGTTGACGATGAAGAGATCATCAAGGTTCACGTTCATACAGAGGACCCCGGTAACGCACTTCAGAAGGGTCTGGGCTACGGTCAGCTCCTTACTGTTAAGGTTGAGAATATGAAGCAGCAGCATGAAAATGCTAAGGCTGAGAATAATAAGAAAAAGGCTAAGAAGCTCAAGCCCCAGGAGCCCACAGAAGAGATGGGATTTGTTGCAGTTGCAGCAGGCGACGGTCTTGAGGCACTCTTCAAAGACCTTGGTTGCAACACTGTTGTATCCGGCGGTCAGACCATGAACCCCAGCACAGACGATATCTATGCTGCAGTTATGGCTACTCCCGCAAAGACAGTTTTCGTTCTTCCCAACAACAAAAACATCATCATGGCTGCTGAGCAGACTGCTAAAATCGTTGAGGACAGAGAGGTTGTTATCCTCCCCACAAAAACAATTCCTCAGGGTATCACAGCAATGCTTGCTTTTGACCCCGATTCTGATGCAGTTATTAACCGCGGTGCTATGCGTGATGCTTTCAGAACAGTAAGCACAGGTCAGGTTACCTTTGCTGCTCGTGATTCTGAGTTCGGCATGAAGAAAATCAAAGAGGGCGATATCATTGCTCTTGATAACGGCAAGCTCACAGTAAGTGAGAAGACTCCTCTCAAGGCTCTTATGAAGCTTGCAAAGAACATGATCGACAAGGATTCTACTTTCGTTACTCTTATTTACGGTGAGGGCATTTCTGATGCAGATGCAGAGGAAGCTCTTGCAATGTTAGAGGAGAAGTACGGCAACGATGTTGACATCAATCTTGTTAACGGTGGTCAGCCTGTTTACTACTACATCCTTGGTATCGAGAAAGAACAGTAATTCACGAATTTCATTAAACCCCGCTTTTCGGCGGGGTTTTTATTATTGATTTTAATTACACAGAAGAAAAATAATCTCATATTTTGTAATATTTATATAAAAGTAAAAAAGAAAACACAAAAATCAATCATCAAATTTTATCTATACAAAACGAAAATAATATGGTAAAATAGTAGCATATTTTTTAAATATACTTTACTTAAAGGAGTGCTTCCAATGAAATTAGTTTATCAGGGCAAAACAAAAGATGTTTACTCACTTGACAACGGCAATGTAATGCTCAAGTTCAAGGACGACTGCACAGGCAAAGACGGCGTTTTCGATCCCGGTGAGAATGCTGTAGGTCTTACAATCGACGGCATCGGCAAGGCTAACCTTCAGTCTTCTATCCATTACTTCGAGCTTTTAAAAGAGGCAGGCATCAAGACTCACTATGTTTCTGCTAACCTTGAGGATGCAACTATGGAAGTTCTTCCTGCAACCGTATTCGGTCACGGCTTAGAGGTTATCTGCCGTCTTGTTGCAACAGGCAGCTTTATCCGTCGCTATGGTGAGTACATCGAGGACGGCACAGTTCTCGAGGGCGGTTATGTTGAGTGCACATTCAAAAACGACGCTCTCGGCGATCCCCTTGTAACAGGCGAAGGCCTTGCTGCACTTGGCGTTATGTCTCCCGAAATGTTCGAGAGCATGAAGGCTCAGACTCTTGCTATCACTAAGATCGTTGCTGACGACCTTAAGACTCTTGGTCTTGACCTCTGGGATATCAAGTTTGAGTTTGGCTATAACAACAACGAAGTTATCCTTATTGACGAAATCGCTTCCGGTAACATGAGAGTTTACAAGGACGGCAAGATCGTTGATCCCGTTGAGCTTACAAAAATCATCAACAACAGATAATTATTTTACATAGACAAAAGCTCGGATGTATTTCATCCGAGCTTTTAAAATTTTTAGAAGTGAATGTCGATGCGGTTTGAACCGTCGAAAACATAGTCTATATAAATTTTTGTGTTTGCGTCTGTAATCATAATGGGACGCATATAACGCCTTGAGCCAAGTCTGAATTTTACAAAATGCTTGCCTGGAGTAAGGGAGAAACCTATGCAATCACCGTTTGTGTACTGAGTAATCATTCCGTTATCAATAGAAGTCTGAAGAACATATCTGATGTTAACTGTTCTGAAATTGATAAAAAGGTTGGGATTTTCGTTTTGTACGGTGAAATTGGCGGGCTGGCCTATTGGGGGAGCAGTGGCGAAGCCGGGGTTTGGAGCGGTTTTTGGGGGAGCAGTGGCAAAGCCGGGGTTTGGAGCAGTTTTTGGGGGAGCAGTGGCAAAGCCGGGGTTTGGAGCAGTTTTTGGAGGAGCAGTGGCAAAGCCCGGGTTCTGAGGCTGCTGATAAGGATTCCCTGTGGGTGGAGCCTCCTGAGCAGGTGCAGAATTAACATTTTCGGGCTGTTGAGGTTTTGTGAAATTTTCGTTTATGATTTTTTCGCCGCAATATCGGCAGAACATAAACTCTCTGCTATCATCAATTTCAATAAACTCATAACACTTGGGACACTGTTTGCTTACTATCATAACTTCAAATCTCCTTTCAAATTCTTGCCACGCCTGAATTTTTTGCGGCCTTTGCTACGGCATCAGCCACAGCCTTGCCAACACGGCTGCCAAAAGCAGCAGGCATAATATAATTTTCTGAAAGCTCATTCTCCGGCACAAGGTCTGCAAGGGCATAAGCAGCAGCAAGCTTCATTTCTTCGTTGATGTCAGAAGCACGAACATCGAAGGCTCCTCTGAAAATACCCGGGAAAGCAAGAACATTGTTGATCTGATTGGGAAAATCCGAGCGACCTGTGGAGATTATCCTTGCACCGCCAAGCTTTGCTTCGTCGGGGAAAATCTCAGGGGTGGGATTTGCACAAGCAAAGATAATCGCATCTTTGTTCATGGTTGCAACCATTTCTTTTGTCACAATTCCGGGAGCAGATGTGCCGATAAATACGTCAGCACCCATAAGCTTTTCTGCAAGAGTACCGCCTGTCTGCTCAGGGTTTGTAAGCTCTGCCATCTCGGCCTGAGCCCAGTTCATTCCTTCGCAGCCTTTGTATAATGCACCTTGTCTGTCGCACATGGTGATGTTTTTGAATCCTACCGCAAGTAACAGCTTTACAATGGCGATGCCCGCTGCACCTGCACCCACGGTGACGATTTTAACATCTTCTTTGTTCTTTCCCACAACCTTAAGTGCGTTGAGAAGTCCCGCAAGAATTACCACCGCAGTACCGTGCTGATCATCGTGAAAAATGGGAATATCACATTTTTCCTTGAGCTTTCGCTCAATTTCAAAGCAACGGGGAGCCGAAATATCCTCAAGGTTAATACCGCCGAAGGAAGGTGAAATAAGCTCAACGGCTTTTACAAATTCGTCAACATCCTGACTTTTTACGCAAAGAGGGAAGGCGTCAACATCGCCGAATGCCTTAAAAAGTGCACATTTGCCCTCCATAACGGGCATACCGGCCTCGGGGCCGATATTACCAAGCCCCAGAACCGCACTGCCGTCTGTAATTACAGCACAAAGGTTGTGACGTCTTGTAAGCTCGTAGCTTTTTGAGATGTCTTTCTGAATTTCAAGACAAGGCTCAGCGACACCGGGCGTATATGCAAGAGAAAGCTCCTCTTTGTTCGATACGGGTACTGTTGCCTTGACCTCAATTTTGCCCTTCCACTCAGAGTGTAGTCTGAGTGATTCTTTTCTGTAGTCCATTTATATATCCTCCCTGAGACTCTTAAGATAAGCCTCTCGACCGGTTTTGTATAGATTGTTACCTTCTGAGTCAATAATCACCACAACGGGGAAGTCCTCAACCTCTAATCTGTGAATCGCCTCGGTGCCTAAGTCCTCGTAGGCAACAACCTCACATTTTTTGATACATTTTGATAGCAAAGCTCCGCATCCGCCAATGGCACCGAAATAAACCGCGCCATAGGTTTTCATGGCGTTGATTACATCGTCATTACGGATTCCTTTACCGATCATGCCTGTCTGTCCCATAGCAATGAGAGACGGGCTGTATGCGTCCATTCTGTAGGATGTGGTGGGGCCTGCGCTGCCGATTGGTTCACCGTCTTTTTTCGGAGTAGGTCCCACAAAGTAAAAGGTGCTGTCCTTAATATCCACGGGCAGGTCCTTGCCTTCGTTTATAAGTTCAAAAAGTCTTTTGTGGGCGGCATCTCTGCCTGTGTACATAACACCCGATAAAAGACAACTGTCACCTGCTTTAAGAGTTTTGAGCTTATCTTTGGTAAGCGGCAGGTTAATCTTGATTTCCACTTAAATAACCTCCCTTACATGTCGGGTTACATGGCAGTTGATGTTAACCGCCACGGGCAGACCTGCAATATGTGTCGGCATAGTCTCAATGTTTACGGCGAGAGCGGTGGTTTTTCCGCCAAAGCCCTGAGGACCGATGCCAAGCTTGTTGATTTTTTCCAGAAGGGTTTTCTCAAGCTCTCCATAGTATGGGTTTGGGTTTTCACTGTCAGCACTTCGCGTCAAGGCTTTCTTTGCAAGATACGCACATTTGTCAAAGGTGCCGCCAATACCCACACCTACAACAATAGGGGGGCAGGGGTTAGAGCCTGCCAGCTCCACCGTCTGAAGCACAAAGTCGATTACGCCCTCAACGCCGTCAGAAGGCTTGAGCATTTTGATTCTGCTCATATTTTCACTGCCAAAGCCCTTTGGTGCCAGAGTTATGTCAATTTTGTCGCCCTCTACAATGTCATAGTAAATCATAGCAGGGGTGTTGTCTTTTGTGTTTTCTCTGTGAAGGGGGTCTTTGACCATGCTTTTTCTCAGAAATCCGTCTTTGTATCCCTGACGCACACCTTCGTTGATTGCTTCAGTGAGATTTCCGATAACATGGACATCCTGACCGATATTGATAAACACACAAGCCGCACCTGTGTCCTGACAAATGGGCTTATACTCATTTTCGGCTATGTTGTAGTTTTCGATAATCTTTGACAGTATACCTTTGGCAGTGTCAAAGGGTTCTGACTCTAAGCTTTGCTCTATTGAACACTTAATGTCCTGAGGCAGTCTGCAGTTAGCCTCGATACAAAGCTTTTTAACGGTTTTGGTAATTTGTTCTGCGGATATTTCTCTCATAATTTGCTCCAAGTTTTATATATGTATCAATTATAGCATATTTTAAGTCAAAATCATATAGAAAAAATAAATTCTTTTACAAAAACTCCTTAAAAATCCTATTGCTTTTGCTGGGGGGATGTGGTATAATGTTTAAGATTTGAAACGCAATATATCAAATCCGCATAAATGCAAGCTCTTTGCTTTCGTTTATATAAGCGAGCGGCAGGCCCTGTACGATCAAGGTCTGTGAACCATGTCAGGCGGGGAACCGAGCAGCATTAAGCAGTTCTCTTGTTGCGATACAGTAAGTCTGTCGTTCACTTATGTAAATGATTTCAAGGCTTGCATTTTCTTATATCTGCAAAAAGGCGGTGAAGTTTTGTCTACTTACAAAGTTTTATACAGAAAATACCGACCAAAGGTGTTTGACGATGTTGTGGGTCAGCCTCAGGTTACGGTTACGCTTAAAAACGAGCTTAAAAACGGCAGAGTAAACCATGCCTATCTTTTTACGGGCACCCGTGGTACAGGCAAAACCACCTGTGCAAAAATCCTTTCAAAGGCGGTTAACTGCCTTAGTCCCGTTGATGGCGACCCTTGCTGTCAGTGCGAGATTTGCAAAGGAATTGAGAATGGCGAAATCTTCGATGTTGTGGAGATGGACGCTGCCTCAAACCGCCGACTTGATGATATTAGAGATGTTATTGAGAAGGTATCTTTCACTCCTGAGCGTGGTAAATACAGGGTGTTTATAATTGATGAGGTGCATATGCTCACAAACGAGGCATTCAATGCACTGCTGAAAACCCTTGAGGAACCACCTGCTCACGTTATTTTTATTCTTGCAACTACAGAAGTTCACAAGCTTCCTGCCACCATTATGTCAAGGTGCCAGCGTTTTGATTTTCACAGAATCAAGCCCCAGGCAGTGGCAGAGCGTATCAAATATGTCGCTAAGTGCGAGAATACCACTGTTACAGATGAGGCGGCTCTGCTGGTTGCGGTTATTTCTGACGGTGCTATGCGTGATGCGTTGTCGCTTTTTGACAGATGTATCGGCATATCCTCAGATGTTGATGCTGAAATTGTCAGACGCGCCGCAGGTCTTGCAGGCAAGGAAAATCTCCTTGACATTGTAAGCTCCTGCGTTAACAAAAATACCGAGCGAGCACTCTCTACTCTCAACAAGCTCCATCGCGAAAGCAAGGACATGATGCGGCTTTGTGATGAGATTATAAGCCACTATCGCTCACTTATGATGATTAAATCCGTGAGGAATCCAAGAGAAATGGTGGTTCTTTCCGATAGCGAGTACGAGATTGCCTTTGACCAGGCTCAGATTCTTACTCTTTCTGATATTGTATATGCCATGGATGTGTTAGGACGTGCCTTTGAGCGAATGGGCAAAGGTAACGACAACCGCACAGAGCTGGAGATTGCTCTTGTAAAGCTTAGCTCTCCTGAGCTTGATGCCTCTAACGAAGCTTTGCTTTCTCGAATTGCAGCTTTGGAAAAGACGGTTAAGCTTTTAAGTGCAAATCCTCAGCCTCAGCATTTTGAGACTAAGGCTGAGAATAATAAACCAGTGGTGACTTCTCCTGCCAAAACAGAGGAAGTAAAAGCCAAAGAGGAGCCAAAAGCAGAGACTCAGGTCGCTCCTGCACCAAAGCGTGAAGAAAAGCCCGCAGAAGTCATAAGACCTCAGCAGGTGCGTGAAGCTACTGAGAAGAAAGTTCTCAGACGAGAGCCTGTGGACATGGAGGCTATTATGAATGATGCAAAGCCCCTTCGCAGTTGGCCCGAGGTTGTTGCAAATCTTAAGCAGTATTCAAGGGTTATTGCATCCTCATTTGAGGGCACAACCGCCTATGAAAGCGGCGATTATCTGCTTATTGATGCCAGAAGTGATATTCCCTTCAAGCTTTTGCAGAAGTCTGACCAGCGTGAGAATCTGCGAAATGCCGTTCAGGAAATCACAGGCAAAAGATATATCTTGGGTCCCTATAAAAAAGCTGAGAAAAAAGAAAAAGAGGACGACCCTCTTGAGGAGCTTATCTCTGACCTTAAAGATAGCAACGTAGAAATTATAGAAACTTAACATAAAGGAGATTTTAATTATGAAAGCAAGATTACCTCAGGGCTACGGCTCAGGCGGAGCAACAAATCTTCAGCACCTTGCAAAGCAGGCTCAGAAGATGCAGAATGATATCGAAGCTACCACTGCCGAGCTCGAAGAAAAAGAATATACAGCAACTGCAGGCGGCAACGCAGTAAAGGTAGTTGCAACAGGCAAAATGGAAGTTAAGTCTATCGAGATTTCTCCCGATGTAGTTGACCCCGAAGATGTAGAGATGCTCTCTGACCTTGTTATTGCAGCAGTTAACGAAGCATTAAGAGCTGCAAACCAGGAGAAAGAAGAGAAGTTAGGCGCAATCTCCGGCGGTCTTGGCGGTCTTAACATTCCCGGTTTGTTCTGATGGACGCATACAACGTAGTACCGCTGACAAAGCTTGTTGAGAAGTTTGAGTCACTGCCCGGTATAGGTAGCAAAACCGCTCAGAGGCTTGCGTATCACGTGCTGGGACTTTCAAAATCCGAGGCAGAGGACTTTGCATCTGCCATTATTGATGCCCACGAAAAGATTAAATACTGCTCAGTTTGTTGTAATTTTTCTGACGGTGAGCTTTGTCCCGTGTGCCGAAGCGACAACCGTGATTTTACTCAGGTCTGCGTAGTTGAAAATCCCAGAGACGCTATAGCGATTGAGAATACCCGTGAGTATAAAGGCACATATCACGTACTTCATGGTGCAATTTCGCCATTGAACGGCATCGGTCCCAACGAGCTTTATATCAAAGAGCTTTTGGCAAGGGTGGCAAAGGGCGATATCAGCGAGGTTATTATTGCCACCAACTCAACTGTTGAGGGCGAGGCAACGGGTATGTACCTCTCTAAGCTTTTAAAGCCGCTGGGCATTAAGGTGACAAGGCTTGCTTTCGGTATTCCCGTAGGCAGCGACCTTGAGTATACGGACGGTGTAACACTTACAAAAGCCTTGGAAGGCAGGAGTGAAATGTGACAAAAGAAAGCGTAAAAATTGTTGCCCAGAACAAAAAAGCCTACCACGATTATTTTGTTGAAGAAAAATACGAAGCAGGTATTGAGCTTTTCGGCACAGAGGTCAAGTCCATCCGCAAGGGCACACTAAACCTGAAGGATAGCTGGTGCTCTATTGTAAAAGGCGAGATTTTTGTTAACGGTATGCATGTTTCTCCTTACGAGCAGGGCAATATCTATAACAAAGACCCCTTAAGAGTCCGTAAGCTTCTCATGCACAAGAAAGAGATAGACAAACTTTTTGCTCTTATTAAGCAGCAAAGCTATACTCTCATACCTTTGTCTGTATATTTCAAGGGCAGCAAGGTAAAAATAGAGGTGGGCCTCTGTAAGGGCAAAAAGCTCTACGATAAGCGCGAAGATGCCGCAAAGAAAAGTGCAAAACGTGATATCGAAAGAGCGATAAAGGAAAACCAAAGATAATATTAATTTTTTAGTTTACAAACCATAATATTTGCACCACAAATATATCATTTTGCCAGAGGCAAAACATCATTCACCTTTAGGTGAACATCATTTTATCTAAGATAATACATCATTGCAATGCTGTAAATACAGCATTGCCCTATATGGGGGTGCAATGGTTTCGACGGGGGTTGTAACCCTCGGTAAGCGGGTAGCGGTCGCAGGTCACGCTTAAAAAACTGCAAACTTAAAAATAAACGACAACAATAAAGTTGCCTTAGCTGCTTGATGCAGCTCGTCTTACCTATGACCACCGCGACATAGGATAAGGCGTCGACTAGCGGTAAAGGTGAACAGGGGAGTGTCTCGACCCTTGTCATCAACAAGAGGCTTGCCCGATAGTAATCCTGTTGTTGGGAGTACTAAAGGGGACTTCTAAAACATCAACTACACCCGTAGAAAGCCGTGGCAAGCGACTTTCGGACGTGGGTTCGATTCCCACCATCTCCACCAAAAACAACAGTATGGCATTTGTGCCGTGCTGTTGTTTTTTTTCATGTGGGAATCGAACCCGAGAGGGTATGAGCGTGAAGAAAATGATACAGTGTATCATTTTTAGCTCAGAGCGGTGAGGCTGGTACCGAATGCGTAGCATTGGGTAGCCGAGCCATAAGTGTGCTTGAGCACACGCCGATTCCCACCATTGATGCGTGGCTTCGCCATATTTTATGGCAAACCTCGCTCTAATGCGAAACGAAGTGTAGCACCTCATTATGCGGAGCATATCATCATATCGGCGTTAGCCGAGCGTCATTGAAATATGCCGATTTTTATGATAGAAATCTCTTTGGATAAGATTTTTCATACAGCTTCTGTTTACAGGGGCTGTATATTTTTTATTCTTTTCTTATTTTACATTGAAAATCAGCACTGTATGTGGTAAAATATTATATTAGAATTCAATGAATCCTTACAGATTAATCATCGAGAAGGAGAGATATATTTGGCGGGAAAAATGAAAAAGAACGGTTTTGTTGAAGGTGCCGTAATTGCATATATTGCCATAGTGATTACCAAAATCCTCGGTGCCTTTTACAATATACCTTTTTACGGAATTATTGGCGACAGAGGAAGTATTATATATTCATTTGCTTATAATATTTATGTTCTGTTTCTGGATATTTCAACATCGGGTATTCCAATTGCTATAAGCATCGTCCTCAGCGAATATGCCACCAAAGGAATGTATAAATCCAAAGAAAAAGCATACAAGCTGGGTATGCGTATTGTGGTTGGCGTGTCGTTGGCGGCTTTTGCAATACTGATGATTTTTGCCGAGGGCATCGCAGGTTTTTATATTTCGGATATGACCGACGGTGTTACGGTAAATGAGGTTGCCATGGCTATAAGAGTTGTTTCGGTATGTCTCTTGATTGTGCCTTTCCTCAGTATGAAACGTGGATACCTTCAGGGCCACAAGTGTCTTGGTGCATCCTCTACAAGCCAGGTTATCGAGCAGATTGTACGCATTGTGTTTGTGCTGGGTGGTGCATCTGTTGTGATTTACGCCTTCAGCTTAGGCACAACCGTAGGCGCATGTGTTGCACTTTTTGGTACATCTGTTGGTGCAGGTGCTGCCCTTGTTTATCTGATGATAAAAAGTCGCAACAGCAAAGAACTTTTCCTGTGCGAAGTTGAAGAAAAAGAAGATAGCACCAAGAATATCCTCAAGAAAATCGCTACCTATTGCGTGTCTATTGTGCTTGTTTCGGTTTCCACAAGCCTTTACAGTATAGTTGACATGAAGCTTTTGCTTGTGGGACTTCAGAATATCGGCTTTAGTGCCTACGAAACTCAGTCCATCACAAGTATTGCATCTACATGGATTCCTAAAATCTGTATGATTGTTGTTGCCCTTTCTATGGGACTTACCAACAGTATTGCTCCCCACATGGCAGAGAGCTTTTCTCAGGGCAAAATGAAAGAGGTTTCTTTCAAGCTAAATCAGGGTATCGGCACAATTTTAGTTGTTTCTGTGCCTATGGCTACCGGTATTGCGCTGCTTTCTGAGCCTGTATACAACCTCTTTTACGGTGAAAGCCAGCACGGCGGAAATATTCTGATGTTGGCAATTATCCTCAATGTAATTGCATCGGTTGTTGCAGTTGTAAGTATGGCAATGCAGAGTATTGACTGTGGCAAGCAGGTTATTATCTTCACTCTGGTTGGTATTGTTATCAATGCTTGTCTTGACCTGCCGCTGATTTACCTCTTCAATAACATCGGCATTCCCGCATATCTTGGCGCTACTGCCGCAAGTATTGTGGGCGAGCTCTCAACCCTTACACTGCTTTTGATTTCTCTTTACAAAAAACACAAAATCGGCTATACACCTTCTCTTAAAATCCTGCTGAAGATTATTATTCCTGTTGGAGCTATGGCAGGTGTGGTACTTCTTCTTAAGTATTTCTGGCCTGTTATCGAGGACAGGGGTCTCATGCTTGTTGTTCAGATGGGTGTGTTTGCATTAATCGGTGCTGTTGTTTATGGTGTGCTTGCTTATGCATTTGGTGCGGTGACCGATGTTATGGGCAAGGACAAAATCAACGGTCTTTTGAGAAAACTCCACTTAAAAAAGTGAGGTATTATTATGAGTAAATTAAGATTCTGGTTAGGCTTATGGGGCGGCAAGACCTTCTTGTTTTTATGGAAGCTTTTCCGCGCCGAGCGTGATGATCGCCCGGGTATGGTGTCTGTCAGACTTTGTGAGGATTTTCTCTCACGAGTTGCAAAGCCTAAGCTCACAATCGTTGTCACCGGTACCAACGGAAAAACCACAATATCAAATATGCTTGCTGAAACCCTTAAGAAACTTGGCTACAAAGTTGCCTATAATGACTGGGGTGCTAATCATAATGCAGGTCAGGCTCGTTGTCTTTTAGATGCTGTAAGCATCTTCAATAAGCCCACTAAGGACGTTGCTATTATTGAGGCTGACGAGCTTATTTCTCCTACAAATGTGCCTCGCCTTAAGCCTGCGTATCTTATTGTCAACAATGTTTCCCGTGACTCTATGCTTCGTAACGGCAACCCCGAGTATATTGCCGACAGACTCAGACGAGCCGCAGAGGGTTCACCTGAAAGCGTGGTTGTTATGTGCGGTGATGATCCCGTAAGCTCCCTTGTGGGTGAGAACAACAGACGCGTTGTGTTTGGCGCCGAGTATCTTGGTACAAATCCCATGGACACTATGATAGACGACTATGCGGTTTGTCTTAAGTGTGGCGGCAAGCCTGAGTACAGCTACAGAAACTATAGAAATATCGGCGAATATAAATGCACAAACTGTGGATTTAAAACTCCTCACAGAGATTATCTTGTTAAGTCTCATAATGATACTTCTATGACTGTTCGAGAAAAAGACGGCACCTTTACTTATCCTATACCGAACTCAGCTATTCACAATATCTATAACACTGCTGCGATGGTGTCTATCCTCAGAGATATCGGCGAAAAGCCCGAGGATATTGCAAAAGCACTTGAGAGCATTAAGCCGCCTGCATCCAGAGAAGGCAGTGAGGTGGTTTGTGGTGTTAACATCCACCGCAAGCTTGCAAAAACTCACAACCCCACTGCAGTGTCAACTGTTTTTGAGAATATTAAAAAGGACAAGTCTAAAAAACTTCTGCTTATGGTGCTGGATGAGATTTTCGAGAATCCCAAGAAAAGCGAAACTGTGGCTTGGTTTTATGATACAGACTATGAATTCTTGCAGGACGACAGTGTTACAAAGATTGTTCTGGGCGGTGACAGATACCTTGACCATAAGCTCAGAATGCTTCTGGCAGGCATTGACGAGAGCAAGATTGTCTGCATTCCCAAGCATCTTGATGTCTTAAATTACGCAGACCTTAAGGATGTAGAAAGTGTCTACATTGTATATGATATTTATACATCTGCCGAGATGCGTAAGGTAACCGCAGAGATTACCGAAAGAATCAGAAAGGAAAGGGGAGAGTCAAAATGAAAATAGAACTTCTTTACCCTGAGCTTTCTACCGTTTACGGTGATGCAGGCAATGCACTGTATTTAAAAAAATCCTGCAAGGATGCTGAGTTTATTGAAACACCTTTGCAGAAAAAGCCTTATTTCGTTGATAACGATGTTGAGTTGATTCTTTTAGGCTCTATGACCGAGAAAAGCCAGCTTTTCGCCATAAATGCTCTGAAACCTTACGTTAATCGCATCAAGGAATTAATCGAGGCAGGGGTGGTTTTCCTCTGCACAGGCAATTCTATGGAACTTTTTGGCGAATATATCGCTGAGGATGACGAAAAGTGGGAGGCTCTGGGGATTTTTCCCTTCTACTCAAAGCGAAGCTCCGAGTATTTTCGTCACAACTCTATGTTTTTAGGTGATTTTGAGGATATAGAGGTTGTGGGTTGTCGCTCACAGTTTGCTTATATCTACAGTAAATGCGATACTCCCTTTATGAAGGTAAAGGGCGGTATAGGTAACAATCCTGAGGATGAGTCTGAGGGAATTCACTACAAGAACTTCTTTGCTACTTATGTGTTAGGGCCGATTTTGCCCCTTAACCCCAAGCTTACAAAGCATATACTTTCTCTGGCAGGATTTAAGGGCGATGTAGCCTTTGAAAAAGAAGCAATGGATGCCTATAACTTACGCCTTACAAAGCTTAAAGAAGAAGGCGTAAACTTTATCCTTGGCGAGCACTGGTAAGTGGGTTAGCCACGGGTTAGCCACCCGAGGGCGTTTCGCCTACGGATAGGTGTAATATAGAGAAAACCTATCTTCAACGGCGTGTCGATTAAAAATAACGTACATTGTAGGGGAGGGTCTCTGTGCCCTCCCGTTATTTTTGCCGTGAGTTACGGGTTAGCCACCCGAGGGCAGTTCCGACTTTGTATAGGTTGATACAATTTTCAGCTTTTCATTAACGGCGGGATTAAAATAGGTTATGAACATAAAAAAATAAGCACTTACAGTTTATTAAAACCGTAAGTGCTTAATTATTTGTATGTTGTTTTATACCCGCCGTTAATCGGAGTTCATTTTTAAATGTCCCTTTCAAAAGGCGGAAAAGCCCACCGTGGCTAACGGGCGGAATCGCCCCGTGGGTGGCTGACCCACTTATGCCCAGTTGAGGGTGTCTTCGTAAACTACGATGTAGTCGTTGGCACTTCTGTCCCAGGAGTTGTTGCTCATCATAGCTCTCCACATAAGGCTCTTCCAGCCGTGCTCGTCCTGAATACCCCAGAGTGCACGTCTTACTGCGTGAGCCATATCGTCAGCGGTGTAGTTAGCAAATGTGAAGCCGTTGCCGTGGCCCGAAGCACTGTCAAATACAGAGTTCTTAAGACCGCCAACTTCTCTTACAACAGGAATTGTACCATAGCGTAAAGCAATCATCTGTGCAAGACCGCAGGGTTCACTCTTACTGGGCATCAGGAAGATGTCAGCACCTGAGTAGAACTTTCTTGCAAGTTCAGGAATAAAGCCGTTGCAGAAGCATACTCTGCCGGGATATTTATTCTGCATTGCTCTGAAGAAGTCCTCGTACTCTTTGTCGCCTGTACCGAGGATGATAAACTGCATGTTCTCGGAGTTTAAGAGATTCTCAAGGCTATCGCGAACCAGGTCAAGACCCTTGTGAGAAACAAGTCTTGTTACCATAGCAACAAGGGGAACATCCCATCTCTGCTCAAGGCCAAGTCTCTCCTGTAAAGCACGCTTACATTCGCCCTTGCCGCTCATATCGTCCATAGTGTAGTTTCTGTAAAGGTGATAGTCAGTAGCAGGGTCCCAGTCAAGAGGTTCGATACCGTTTAAGATACCGCAAAGCTTGTAGTGGTGATTGTTAAGTGCAGTATGCAGACCGTGAGAGAACCAGGGGTCTTTAATCTCCATAGCATATTCGGGAGAAACTGTGGTAACACGTACAGATGTCTGGATAGCACCCTTAACCATATTAAGCTTGCCATCATGCTCTAAAATCCACTGCTCGTTCTCGGGGATACCTACGCACTCGGTGTTAACCTCCCAGCCGTACATACCCTGATACTGGATATTATGGATTGTAAAGATGTTCTTGATGTTGTGATACCAAGGATTCTTGGAGTAGAAAAGATAGTAGTAAGTAGGAATCAGAGCAGTCTGCCAGTCGTTGGAGTGGATAATGTCGGGATGGAAGTCGATGTAGGGGAGCATCTCAAGAACAGCTCTTGAGAAGAAAGCAAATCTCTCTGCATCGTCATAGAATCCGTAAAGCTTATCTCTCTGGAAGTAATACTCGTTGTCGATGAAGTAGTAGGTGCAGTCATTATGTCTTGCCCAGAAAAGACCACAATACTGATGTCTCCATGCAACGGGTACAGTAAAGTTTGTGATAAAATTCATAGAGCATTTAAGCTCGTAGGGGATAGTGCCGTAAAGAGGCATTACAATTCTGCAGTCCTGACCTTTTCTGCAAAGGGTAGGAGGGAGGCTGCCTGCAACATCAGCAAGTCCGCCGCTTCCTGCAAAGGGGTTTGCCTCAGAGGTACAATAAAGTATTCTCATATAATATCATTCCTTCCTGAATGTTTTGGGTTAAATCTGAGTCTGCTTTGCTATGTAAATAGGATATGTCTCATAGCCCATAAGAGAGCGATCGTTCTGTATAACAACATCCTTGTCAATAATAGCATAGCTTAAGTGACAATTCTCGCCAATGTGAGTGTCCTGCATGACGATACAGTTCTTAAGCACAGAGCCCTTGCCAACAGTAACACCTTTTGAGAGTATAGAACCCTCAACCTCGCCGTCAATTTTACAGCCCTGGGCTACCAGAGAACCTGTAACCTTGCTTGTAAGACCATAGCGGCTGGGGATGTCGTCTCGAACTTTGGTGTAAATAGGCTTGTCAACGTCAAAGAGCTCTTTTCTTACATCCTTGGACATGAGAGCCATGTTAACTCTGTAATAATCAGAGATAGAGGCAATATGCTCGCAGAATCCCTTTACTTCATAGGCGTAAATATTAAGCTTGTGGATGTTATCCTGAAGGATATTCTGTCTGAAGTTAAGGGTGTTTGCGCTTACACACTTCTTAACAAGATTCATCAGCAGGTCTTTTTTGATAACAACAGAGCTTACTGCCATATTGCACTCTTCGCCGCTGTTGAACTTAATGAGCATATCAGTAACCTTACCGTCATCGTTGATAGTAAGTGCCATGGGTGCAGTCTCACCCTCGGGAATAGTCATCTTTTTGTATGTTACGGTAATGTCTGCATTTTTCTTGAGGTGATATTTAAAGAGCTTGTCAAAGTCAAAATTCTGGATGCATTCACAGGATGCGATAACAATGTGATCCTCTTTGAGATGCTCGAAATATCCGTGAAGCTGATAAAGTGCCATTACTCGGTTTTCAAAGGAAATACCGTTATAAGGGGGCAAAATGGTGATACCGCTTCTTCTCTTGGATAAATCCCATGCACTGCCTGAGCCGATATGGTCCATAAGAGAGTGGAAATTGTTTTTTACAACAATGCCGATATTGTTGATGCCGGAGTTTGACATATTGGAAAGTGCGAAGTCGATAAGTCTGTACTTTCCGCCAAAGGGGACACTTCCGAGACTTCTCTTTGCGGTAAGCTCAGGAAGCTTTTCGTCGCCTAAGTTTGTAAAGATAATACCGGCTAATTTGTTAACTGCCATAGCTTACACCTCCACATCCTGGTCTATCATTGCTTTGGGTGCAACAACCGCACCGTCAGCAATCTTAACGCCTGCACCAATAACGGCTACACCCCAGTCATCGCGGTTTGGATAATCCTCGGGATATCCGCCTACAACGGCGTTTTTGCCGATATGAGCATTTTCTGCAACAATGGAGTACAGCACTTTGGCGCCGTCCTCAATAACTGCACCGGGCATAATGATTGAGGAGTTGATTTCGGCATCCTTGCCGATAGTAACACCTGAGAATAAAATCGAAAACTCAAGCTTACCGTTTACGTCGCATCCGTCTGCAAGCATTGAATTCTGAATAGCAGCATGCTCGCCCAGATAATGGGGTGGCATCATGGGGTTTCTGGAGTATACGTTCTTAAGGTTAAGAGAAATATGGGGGTTGAGGATATCCATATTGGCGTCCCAGAGGCTGTCGATAGTACCTACATCCTTCCAGTAACCCTCAAAAGGATAGGCAAACATCTTTTCGCCTGCCTCAAGCATGGTAGGAAGCACATTTTTGCCAAAGTCATGGTCAGAGTCTTCCTTTGCGTCATCCTCGATAAGATATTTTCTCAGTTTATCCCAGCTGAACACATAAATGCCCATAGAGGCGTTTGTGCTTTTGGGATGCTTGGGCTTTTCGTCAAACTCGTAGATAGAGCCGTCGGGGTTAGTGTTGAGGATACCGAATCGGCTTGCTTCTTCCAAAGAAACGTCAATAACTGCGATTGTGCAGTCAGCGCCTTTTTCTTTGTGGTATGCAATCATCTCGGAGTAGTCCATCTTGTAAATATGGTCGCCCGAAAGGATTACAACATAGTCGGGATGATATCTGTCAATAAAAGCGATATTCTGATAAATAGCATTGGCAGTACCCGAATACCACTCGGCACCGTCCACTGCCTGATAGGGAGAAAGACAGGTAACACCTGCGTGCATGCCGTCAAGGTCCCAGGGCTGGCCGTTGCCAATATATTCATTAAGCACTAAAGGCTGATACTGTGTAAGCACACCAACTGCCTCTATGCCGGAATTTGCACAGTTAGAAAGGGGAAAGTCGATAATTCTGTACTTACCGCCGAAGGGAACGGCAGGCTTTGCGAGCTTTTTGGTAAGCACACCAAGTCTTGAGCCCTGACCGCCTGCAAGCAGCATGGCTACGACTTCTTGTTTGGGATACATAGTTACACCTTCTTACGTAGTTGCTAATGGTATCTGATAAAATCAAATAACAGGGCGAAGCATATCTGTTATACTTCGCCCGTTAATTTTACTATCACTAAGGCTTATTCTTTGTCGGATTTTGTTTCCTTCTTAGCCTTTGTGGTTTTAGTTGTTGTTGCAGCCTTCTTTGTTGCTGTCTTCTTTGCTGCGGGCTTTTTCTCTGCTGCGGGCTTTTTCTCTGCTGCGGGCTTTTCTGCTTTTTCAGCAGTTGCCTTCTTAGCAGTTGTTTTCTTTGCAGCAGGCTTCTTTTCCTCTGCTTTTTCAGCAGCCTTCTTTGTAGTAGCCTTCTTATCTTCTGCCTTCTCAGCAGTTTTCTTTGTTGTAGCAGCCTTCTTGGTTGTTGCCTTCTTAGCAGGAGCCTTCTTCTTAGCAGCCTTCTTCTTAGCGGCTTCTTCCTGAGCCTTTTTCTCAGCCTCTGCACGAGCAGCAGCCTCTTCAGCTTCTCTCTTAACACGGGGATTCTCAGCCTCAGCAGTACACTTGAGGTAAATAGCACTCATAGGAGGCAGGTTAAGTGTAATGGACTGATCAAGACCGTGTAAGCCGTTTTCGGAAGTTTTGATTTCAGTGCCGTTGGTGATGCCGTTACCGCCATACTGATTGTCATCAGAGTTGAATACCTCGGAGTATACACCGTACCTGGGAACACCGATGCTGTAGTTCTCACGGTACATAGGCTGGAAGTTACAAACAACAACAATATCATTGCCCTCTGTATCTATTCTGCGGAATGCGATAACTGACTGGTTGTAGTCATCGTGGTGAATCCAGTTGAAGCCTTCCCAGTTGAAGTCAACAGTATGCATGGGAGCATTGTCTTTGTAGAACTTGTTGATGTCAGCGAAGAAGTGATTGAGCTTCTGGTGCTTTTCGTACTGTAAGAGACCCCACTGAATCTCGTTCTCGCACTGCCACTCGTCAAACTGACCGATTTCACTGCCCATGAATGTGAGCTTCTTACCGGGATGTGCCATCATGTAGGAGTAGAACACTCTTACACCTGCGAACTTCATATCGTAGTCGCCGGGCATCTTGTTGATGAGAGAGCCCTTGCCGTAAACAACCTCATCGTGAGAGATGGGAAGTAAGAACTTCTCAGAGAATGCATAAAGGAAGCTGAAAGTAAGGTTATCGTGGTGGAAAGGTCTCCAGAGGGGATCAAGAGACATGTAATGAAGCATGTCGTTCATCCAGCCCATGTTCCACTTGTAGTCAAAGCCTAGACCGCCGTCATAAACAGGACGTGTAACCATAGGCCAGCTTGTGCTTTCCTCAGCAATCATCATGATGCCGGGGTGGTGGAGGTGAACAGCAGTGTTAAGTCTCTTTAAGAACTCAACAGCCTCAAGATGCTCTTTACCGCCGAAGCAGTTAGCAACCCACTCGCCGTCCTTACGATTGTAGTCGAGGTAAAGCATAGATGCAACAGCGTCAACACGGATGCCGTCGATGTGGTATTTGTCAATCCAGAACATTGCAGAAGAAATAAGGAAGCTTACAACCTCGTTTCTTGCATAGTCGAATACGTATGTACCCCATTCTTTGTGCTCGCCCTTGCGGCTGTCTTCGTACTCATAGCAGTGGATGCCGTCAAAACGACCTAAGCCGTGAGCGTCCTTGGGGAAGTGAGCAGGTACCCAGTCGATGATAACGCCGATTTCGTTTTCATGGCACTTGTCGATGAATTCCATGAAATCATCGGGAGAGCCGTAACGGGATGTGGGAGCAAAGTAACCTGTTACCTGATAACCCCAGGAGCCGTCAAAGGGATACTCTGTCATAGGCATGAACTCAATGTGAGTGTAGCCCATATCCTTAACGTAGGGGATAAGCTCCTCAGCCATTTTTGCGTAGGAGAATGTGTTACCGTCCTGATATTTTCTCCAGGAGCCTGCGTGTACTTCGTAGATGTTGAGGGGCTTCTCAAAGTGATGCTTCTCAGCCTTCTTGATGTACCAGGGCTCGTCTCTCCAGATGTGGTTGTTGTAAGAATAAACAACAGAAGCATTGTCGGGTCTTGTCTGTGTGTGGAATGCATAGGGGTCAGATTTTAAGAGCTTTTCACCCCAGGGAGTCTCAACGCAGAACTTGTAGATAGTAAAAGCACCGATGCCTTCGATAAATACTTCCCAGATGCCGCCTTCGTTGATTTTGTACATGAAGTTAGCTTCCTGGTTCCAGCCGTTGAAATCGCCCACAACAGAAACGCTCTTTGCGTTAGGTGCCCATACTCTGAACACAACGCCGTCTTTGCCGTTCCAGTTTTCCATGTGTGCACCGAAAAAGTCGTATGCTCTTACGGCGTCACCGTCATAGTAAAGCTGAATGTGGTCTCTTTCTTCGTTAAGTTGATAAATCATTTCTATCTTCTCCTTTATGCAATATATTTGCAAAATAAGATATACTATTTCACGCTTATTATTTTACCAAATATACAATTTATTTTCAACCTTATTGTGAAATAATGTTGACGAAAATCACCCTGTTTCTTTGGTAATATTAACCAAGAGAGGGCAAAATTAGATGTAAAATTAGTAAAAATCCACGAATGAGAAAAAAGTTGTCAATTTTTGGTTATTTTGGAGAATATGGCGATTTTTTGTGAAAGATAAAAAACAGGTATTTTGTGTAACGATTATGCATCAAAAAGAAACAGGCAACCCCGAAGGATTGCCTGCAAAATGCATATAGACTTATAATAAAATTTAAATTAAAGCTCTGCGAAGTACTTGATAGTTCTTACCATCTGAGATGTGTAAGAGTTCTCGTTGTCGTACCAGGAAACAACCTGAACCTGAGTTGTATCTGTCTCAGGCATGTAAGTTGCCATTGTCTGAGTAGCATCGAAGAGAGAGCCGTATGTGATACCGATGATATCGGAAGAAACGATCTCATCCTCGTTGTAACCGAAGGAAGCAGAAGAAGCAGCCTTCATAGCAGCGTTGATCTGCTCTTTTGTTACGTTGCCCTTAACAACTGCTGTGAGGATTGTTGTAGAACCTGTGGGAACAGGAACTCTCTGTGCAGCACCGATGAGCTTGCCGTTGAGCTCGGGAATAACAAGACCGATAGCCTTAGCAGCACCTGTGGAGTTGGGAACGATGTTAACAGCGCCAGCTCTTGCTCTTCTGAGGTCGCCCTTTCTGTGAGGACCGTCGAGGATCATCT
>SVOS01000029.1 GCA_015066245.1 Oscillospiraceae bacterium | reverse complement strand
TATCATCTGTTGAATTCAATCCCATTCCTGGAGTGTTAATCCATAAATGATATACCCCATCATAATCAGATATGGTCATTACTCTAATATTAACCATTGCTATCACCCAATCAAATTCAAGTTTATCTAATTGTTCGACATATCAAAATTTGTCTATTTAACTTCAAAATCAGTCCACTCAATTTTATTATACTGCATTACATCGTCAGCTTTCTTCATTCCCAGTTTTTCATAAAAAGGAATAACGTTCTCGTTTGCAATCAGATAAACTGCTATATCTTTTTCGCCGCCTGCAATTTCGTGAGCAGTTTTCATAAGCTGTCTGCCGATACCCTGTCCCTCATAATCCCTATCAACACCTAAATCTGTCACATAAAGCCAATAGGCAAAATCAGTCAAGCCAAACAGAACACCGACAACCGTTCTGTTTTCATTTCTGGCAACAAGGCTTACAGAAACATTCTTCACCAGTTTTTTGATTCTCTCCTCAAATCTTTCCTTAGGATACTGAGAACCCAAGTCAGTTCTTTTAAGAAAATCTATATATTCTTGTGCTGCTATCCGTTCTTCTTTAATTTGTATTTTATCATTCATAAGAAACCTCCAAAATTCTTATTTATCGGTTTATTTTACTTCTTTTTACAAACAACTGAAACGCACATATTGCTGTTTTCAATTTCTGCGAAGATATCGCCGCCCATGGCTCTTGTTAACTGTCGGCAGATGTAGAGTCCAAGGCCGTTGCCTGCTTTTGAACCTACGTTTGAGCCTCGGTAGAAGCTGTCGAAGATATGGGCAAGCTCGCTTTTGTCAAGTGTACAACCGCTGTTTTTTACTGTTATAATACGGCAATCCTCTTCGTCAGAAAAGCTTATGGCTATACTGTTGCCATCGCCGTATTTAATGGCATTCTCCATAATATTCTGAAGCACCTCAACAAAGCGGTCACAGTCGCCATTTATAATGCAGTCGCTAAAGTGAGCAACCAAAAAATCAGTGTTTTCAAGCTTGTCGCTATAGTATGCCTTGATGTTATCAATAACCTCAGACAGATAAAACTCGCCGTTTTTGATGTCAAAGGCAATGATATCTTCGGTTTCGTTTCGCATAATTTCTGATACAAGCTTTTCGATTTCATCCGCCTTTGTGTTTATACTTTCATATACTTCCTGTTGCTTATTTGGCTCTTTGTAAATCCCTGCAGAGAGAGCCTTTGAGTAAAGCTTGATTGCAGAAAGAGGCGTCTTTATATCGTGAGAAAGTGACAAAAGCAACGTCTTTTTCTCTTTTTTAAGCTCAAGCTCAGCCCTCTTTGACTCCTCAAGCTTTTCTCTGAGCATATCAAGTCCCCACAGGAATTTACCGAAAAATCGGTTTTTGCTCTCTTTAAGAGGTATAGTAAGATTGCCTTTAGAAAGCTCGTAAGGAAGATTTGTAATCTGTGAAAAAGGCTTTATGATATTTTGACGGATGTAAAAAAGCACAGCAATTACAAAGAGTGAAAACACACCCAAGGCAATATTTGTATAAAGCATTCCGCCCTTGCTTTCGGTATGCTCGAAATACTCAATGCGGTAAAGTGAGCCGTTAATTTCTCTGATTACATACTCGTTGTCAGAAATAAAAAAATCTTTATTTGTGCTTTGCTTGTATACACCTGAAATGGTGGTGTATTTTTCTGTATCGGGAATACTTTTCGATTCTTCAATCTCACGGACAACTCGGTTGATTTCTACATTTAAAACACTTGCCGACTCTCTCTCAAATCTTGGGATAAGATTAACAGCCGCAAAGGCAAGAACAATAACCGCAAGAGCTACGGCTATGACTTTATTAAAGCTTTTCATCTTAATCCTCCCAACGGTAGCCCTTGCCCCAGACGGTAAGGATATGGGCAGGATTTTTGGGGTCTGATTCAATCTTTTCTCTCAGCCATTTTATATGTACTGTAAGAGTCTGTGCTTCTGACTCGCTGTCTATACCCCATATTGAGTTAAAAAGCCTGTCTTTGGTCATAGTCTGACCCTTGTTTTCTATAAGCATTTTTAAAAGCTCAAATTCCTTTGCGGTCATCTCAATAGCTTTGTCGCCTTTTGTGACACTTTGGGTTACAAGATTCAATGTCAAATCGCCCTCAGTTAACTTGTCCTCGGCAAATCTGCGTTTGAAAATACCCTTGATTTTTGCAAGGAGAATGTCAATGTCGTAGGGCTTTTCGATGTAATCATCCGCACCTAAGATAAGACCGTTGAGCTTATCCTCTTTGCTGACACGGGCTGTAAGCATAAGGATAGGAGTGTTGCCGCTTTGGCGGATTTTTTCGCAAACCGCAAAGCCGTCCATACCGGGCAAATTTATATCAAGCAACACAAGCCTTGCCCCGTACTTTTCGTACAGGGACAAGGCTTTTTCTCCGTTTTCTGCGGTGCTGACGGTGTAACCCTCAGCCCTTAAAAAATCTGTGAGAAGTGTTAAAAGTTCTTTGTTATCTTCAACGATAAGTATATCCATATTAAAAACCCATTTCCATAAGCCAGTTGTTGAGTGCTCGCTCTCTGTCTCTGAGAGCAGCAGTTACATCAACATTATACTCGCCCTTGATGTTACCGTCAACGATAAAGAGGACTCTTGAGCATTTTGCGGCAACCTTTGCGTCGTGGGTTACAAGCATAATTGTTGTACCATCTTGATTTAGTTTTGAAAGCTCTTCCATAACTTCATCGGAAGATTTACGGTTTAATGCACCTGTAGGCTCGTCGGCAAAAATAACACTGGGGTTATTTATCATACTACGGCAGATGCAAGCCCTCTGGAGCTGACCGCCTGAAACCTCGTTGATGTCGTTATTGGCGATTTCTTCGATGCCCAGCTTTTTCATAAGTTTTAAAGCTCGCTCGGTGATTTCCGCTCTGCTCTCTTTTGCTTTAGTGGACTTTACGGCAGGAAGAATGATATTATCGAGAACAGTTAGGTTTTTGAGCATATACATCTGCTGGAAGATAAAGCCCATATCGTCAAGTCTCAGCTTTGCAAGGTCTTTGTCATTAAGTTTTTCGATATTTTTGCCCACAAACTCAACCTCGCCAGCAGTCATTCTGTCCATACCTGAAACGGTGTAGAGAAGTGTGGATTTACCCGAGCCTGAGGGGCCCATAATTGCCACCATCTCGCCCTCGTTTACTTTAAAGTTTACGTTCTTTAAAACATTGTTCTGTCTTTTATTTGTGATATATGTTTTGCAAAGGTCTTTAACATTAAGTACTGTATCCATAATAATTCTCCTTACTTGATTACTCTATATTGGAAGCGTCCGAAGATTTGATTGTGTTTGTATAGATTGAAGTGAAAAATGCTGAGATAATTGTTACTGCTACAAGGATAGCAGGGTAAATCAAAAAGATTTCCAGAGGTACGATTTCATAGCTTACACCTGCAATTGCACCCATCATTCTGAAAATAGGATCGATTGCAAGATGAGTTGCAGGCAGGCACAAAGCTGCAGCAATAATAGACGCCACAAGTGCTACAATACCAAATCTCAGTGTGTGGTGCCAGATTATGGACTTGTTGGAAAAGCCCATAGCTTTCATAAATGCGATTTCTGCTTTTTCACTTGAGATAAATGAACGCTCCATTAAAACCGCCACAAGTATAACGATAAAGAGCACTATCACAAGGGTGAGATTCTTTATGGTTTCCATAGTTTCCGCCGCGCCTAAGGTATCTCTTGCCATCTCTGCAGAATTTTTTACATCCTCTTCGCCGAAAATATCCTTGAGCTTTTCGATTCTCTCATTAAGCTCTTCTTTGGTAAGTGCCTCATCAAAATCAATCTGATAACCCAAGGAAGATATCGAGTCAAAGGACGATACATCAAAATCCTGATGTAATCTGTTAACCTTACCCATGCTATTCATCGTCTGATGAAGAGCCGTTACCATACAGATTTTTTCTTCGCCATCAACTATCAGCGTGATTTCATCGCCGATACCAACGCCAAACTCTTCAGAGATCAGATATGAAAGGGAAACTTCATTTTCATCTTCAGGAGCAACACCATTACCATAAACATAATCAGCGGCGTTTGTATCTGCGCTGTGCTGGAAAGAAAGAGTGGTTTTTTCATCCCCGATGATTGCACCAAGGCTATAAGCCTTTTCCTCACGCACTGAGCCGGGCATATTGTTTTCAGCAAGAATCTCTTCCACTTCTTCCGTACTTTTAGGCTCGGAGAGAATGTATGCGTCACTGGGGATACAACCGATAAGCGTAAGAGTATTTTCACTTTTTAAGGTGTTTGCTGTATTTGCCAGCACCATTACAAGCATAATAAGGATAGCAAAAACTGTAGTAATTACAGAATACTTTTTAGGTGCACTTACGATGTCGTTAGCGGCAAGAAAAATGCCTGATGAGAGCTTGCTCTTTGAAAGGTGCATAAGACTCTTTTTTCTGAATCTCTCCCCTGTTGTGCCGTTTCTTACTGCATCAATGGGTGTGAGTTTCTTAATCTTGCTTGTACTGCTCCAGCAGAAAATCAAGGTAAGTCCAACCACTAAGAGCGAGCAAAGCAAACCTACGAAGATGTTATTTTCGCTTTCAAGATACATTGATTCGCTTACAGACTTGAGCATCATATCAGAGAAAGGAACGCTGAGCACAAAGCCCAGAGCCGAGCCTACAACCGTAATTGCAAAATACTTGATAAGGTAAAGTGTTCGGATAGAGCTGTTTTTCATACCGATTGCCTTCATAACGCCGATTTCTCGGAATTCTTCGGCAATTGTAAAACCGATGGTGTGTTTAAGAACTACAAAGGAAACAATAATAAGGAACACACATACAACCAAAAGCAACGCTGCAACAATCATATCCAGAAGGTAGGTGTTTTTCATTGTAGCCGCAGTTTCATTTAAGGTAACTCCGTTGAATTCACCGATAGTTGCCTTGACCTCAGGTATATCTGTTGTATCTATATAATAGATATAACCTGATCTCTCTTTTGCCATTTCATCATTATATAAGCATTTAAAATCCTCATAATTCATAATGAATCTCGGATTTCCTAAAAAATTAGAACCTAAAAGGGCGTCCTTGGCTTTGCCTGTATACTCAAACTCTTTTTGGGTGTCACCAATCACAAGAGTGATTTTATCGCCGATTTCAAGATTATTGTTGGCAGCAAAACTGCCAGAGATATAAATCTTACCTTTTTCTACTTCTGTGATTATATTGTTGTTCTGATCAAAGTAGTTAAGCTGAGCATCATCAACAGACATATACAGAGGACTGGTGCCAACAGTTACTTTTTGGTTACCTTCGATTTTTATATCATCACCACTGCCTGAGATCATCGGTTCTTTTTGGCAATCGCTTACGCTGTCAAGCTTCTCAACGGCTTTCTGAAGCCCTGTGTCTTCTGTTGCCATTTCTATAACGAAAAAGTCTGACATGCCTGCTTTTTCGTAAAAGAAATCAAGACCATTAGTAACCGCTATAATGTTATTCACACTGCTTGCCATAAACATAGCAGAGAGCATAACAAATATAAGCAGAATTACGTTCATTGTCTTTTTACGTTTTAAATCTCGTTTAAGAATGTTCAAATACATTTGCGTGACTCCTTTTCTGTCTCAATTTCTTACGATGGTCACATTATAAATCAGAAATTATTAAATAATCATTAAATATTATAAAGTACCAAATGAGATTTTTCCAGCAAATAAAACTAATATATTATTCCTGAAATGTTATATTGGTTGAACCAACGCCACCTTTGATTTTTACAAGGCTTTCGCCGTTTGCGCTGTTAGCAAAAAAAGCAGAGTTTTCACCGTCAACGGTGATATTGCCGACACCGTTCTTGATATCAAAGCTATAATCTGCTATATTGCCGAGAAGTGTAATGTCAGATTCGCCAACACCAAATTTAAGGTCGCTTTCGCCTTTGAGCTGAGCCTTCATTTTAAGCTCGCCTACGCCTAAATCAAGTGTCAGGTTGTTAAGGCTGCCGTCTTTAATGCTGATTTCACCTGCTCCGCCCTTGATGTTAGCATTTTCAGAGGCTTCAAGACGCTCAAACTCTACTCTGCCTGCACCTGTTTTAAGCTCTAAAGTTTTCACTAAAAAAGACTCGGAAGTTAACTTGCTTGCTCCTGTCTTAATGTTTGCATTATCAAAAGTCATACCCTCAGGTATACACAGCTTAAGAGAAGCACCGTTATAGTTACGAGCGAATCTTGTTTTCTCAACAATCTTTAATACTCCATCTTCTTCAGTAACAGAAAGGTTCTTCAGGTTGCTCTCAACATAGAAGTTATCTCCCTGCACAATAACAAAATCAGCAGCGTTAATCTCAACATTGAGAGAATGAATGTCTTTTGTTATGCTGTAAGTTTTTGTGCTGTCCAAAACAGCAGGCTGACTTACACATCCTACCATCGCCACCACTAATACAACTACCAATACGATTAAAAAATACTTTAACATAAAAATACGCTCCTTTAAAAATTTTCTTGTTTTTTTCTTCAGTGACTACATTATAAATCTTAAATTATTAAATAATCCTTAAATTTTGTTTCGGGTCGTAAAACAAAATTTTGAAACCAAAATTAAAGGCTGATGTTTTCCATTACGGATTACATCAGCCTTTTGCTTTACATAAATATACTTAAGAACTTAAAGAGGCATACCTCTTAATAACAAATCAAACGCTTTTATACTCAAATAAGCGATACATCTTTTTGGAAATTTTTCCGCCATACAGTTTTTTGAATACAAGCTTTTCCATGCCCTTCAGCTCGTTTATGAGATTATCGGGAGTCATATTATGCTCTTTGATAAATCTGAAATCATCTGTTTCAAAGATTTCGGGATTATCAGTGCCGTAAACCTCGGTAACACCCACATCGTTAATAGGATTTTTGTATTTCGAGATTCTGGCAGACATTTCGGTGTAGCAGTCCATCATAAGAGAAACATTATCAAAGTGATTATTAAGAGCGATCATAAGATTTTTCACTTCATGGGATTCAAGGTACATACTCACACCCTCAATAATCACAATGGCAGAGCTTTGCTCAGGTATTCTTTTTATCCACTGGGGTTTTCTTGCGTCACCTTCAAGCATTTTGTAGGTTTCGGTTTCAGCGTAATGATGCTTACGCTCACATATAACCTCAAGAAAGTCTACATCATACCACTTGTGGTTATGTGTTCCGACTCTCAGTACACGGCTGTCCATTCCGCAACCTATGTGAATTATTACTGCATCTTTCATCTCTGACATTTTCTCTTTAACCCAAAGGTCAAAAACCGAAGACCTCATTCCCATAAAGTATGCAAGCCATTTGGATTTTGATTTACCCTTTAACTTAAAACCTTCTTTATCCCAGATTTCTTCTGCCTTTTTGTCCTTGAGGATTAATCCTTTTTTGCTGACATAAGCTTTACCATACAAAGGAATATATAAAGTTTTGTTTACGTTATTCATAGTATCATTCCTAACAAAAAATTAACACAAGCAATAATAGCTGAAATAATCGGCATACCGATTATGGAAAAAATCCACTTAACTACCGCTACTTTCACAGGGATATATGGCTTTAAATCTTCTGTACCTTCGATATGCCATGCCTTTGTGTGACCTACCCAATAGAAGTCGATAAACAAGCGGTCAAACAGACCCATAATCCACATTATAATGGACATCTGCCAGAAGCCATCCCAAAAACCTGTGGCTCCGTTTATATAATACACCATAAACGGCACTAATGTAAACAACGGAAGATACAAAGCAACTGACATCAACACAAAGCTTTTCTTTATTTTCTTTTTGGTTGTAAGCCCAAGCTCTACAACTCTTTTCTGAACATCATTTTCATAAAGTGCTACTCCGCCTACGGGTCCGTTTGCTATTGCAACAACGCAAACTAAAAGCAATACAAAGCACATTACAAATCCTTCTAAAACTAACAACATAAAAATCTTTCCTCTCAAATAAAATAACCCAAGCACAGCCGAAAGCTATACTTGGGTTTTAACTCTTATAAATGGACTCAATGTATAGCTTTATTCTATACATGAGTCTGGCAATTTAAAACAAGCCAGACAGTTTTTAAACTGCCAGGATGTTGACTTGCTACGATATTTCGCTTGCTACTCCCTCATGGGTTTGTTGTATGATACACCAAAAATTTAAACTTGTCAATAACTTTGTCAAAATATTCATTGACCAACTCTGGCTATCATTATTGAATTCATTTGTCTTAACACAAAACTTGCTCAAATGCACTTAATCTTCAACAAACCTTTTATCAAATTCACTTTCCACAAACCAGCTGAGAAATTCTTGCATATAACGCTCATTTGGTGTGATTATGTTTATATCGACCTCAGGATTTTCTTTCGAAAACAACTCTAACATATCTTTAAGATTATCAGCAGATTTTAAATAATCATTAACTATATATTCTAAATCATATCCGTGACAGTTACAATCAAAACCTCGCTGAGAGGTTTCTTAAGAATTTTGACTTTTCACTACACTTAATAAATGTTAACACCACAAGCCCGATTTCCAAAACCGCAAATAAGATTAAAAATAAAAGTCCCATATAAGTCACCTTTCTTAACTTTGATGTGGCTATTATATGGAACTCTTTATAAATTTTCAACACTCCAGTCGGTAAGATGCATTTTTCAGTGGTAAGATGCATTTTTACCCACTTGTTTATTAGTATTATCTTCTGTAATTTTATTTATTATCGAAATTTTCGATAATGATAATTCAAAATAATGAATTTACTTTTTTCAGAAAAATTATTGACAACTGAGAAAAACGAGAGTAGAATACACAACAAATTTAAAAATTTTTTAAAGGCGTCGATGAAGACGGAATCTATAAGTTGTTTTCCCAGAGAGTCGGGGGTGGTGCGATCCCGATATAACACATTAGAATTTCCTATCCCTTCTGAGCCGGAAGCCCCAAAGGTTCAAACACCCAGTAGGCGTTTCCCGTGTTTGCTACGTTAGTGTATAGAAGTTAGAGGACTTCGAAGAGGTGGCGGATTTTTATATCCGCAATTTGAGTGGTACCGCGAGTGATGTTTGATTTTTCACCCGTCTCAAAGTGATTATTGCTTTGAGGCGGGTTTATTTTTTGCCTTAAAGCATAAAGTATTTATGTGAAAGGCGGAATTAATATGTTATCTCTTGACAAGGTGTTCAATGCACAAACAATGCTAAAAAACATTATTCGTGAAACAAAGCTGGTAAGAGCCTACGGAATTGCTCCAGACTCTGAGCTTTATTTAAAACCAGAAAACTTACAGATTACAGGTTCTTTTAAGGTTAGGGGATCAGCTTACAAAATTGCAATGCTATCAGAAGAAGAAAAGTCAAAGGGTGTAATAGCTTGCTCGGCAGGTAACCACGCTCAGGGTGTGGCTTTGGCAGCAACCAAAAACGGTATTAAATCTCTTATCTGTCTGCCTGACTCTGCTCCCATATCCAAGATCGAGGCAACAAAAGGATTTGGTGCTGATGTGTGTCTGGTGGCAGGCTGCTATGACGACGCATATCAGAAAGCTTTAGAGCTTAAAGAAAAAGAGGGTTATACATTCGTTCACCCCTTTGACGACGAAAATGTTATTGCAGGTCAGGGCACAATCGCCCTTGAAATCCTAAATGACCTTGATGATATCGACGCTATTGTTGTA
>SVOS01000009.1 GCA_015066245.1 Oscillospiraceae bacterium | reverse complement strand
ATATGAGGTTTTATCGGATAAAACTATAACAATTCATTGCTATATAGGTACGGATAGTGAAGTAACAGTACCCGGCTTAATTGACGATTTGCCCGTTGTGTCTGTTGAGTCACTGGCTTTCTATGGCACAAACGTAAAGGAAGTTAATATATCTGAGGGTATAACCACTCTTAAAGATGAAGCGTTCTTTTACAGTTCTTTATTGGAGTCAGCCAAACTACCTACCACTATTAAAACAGTCGGGCAGGGTGTGTTCAGAGATTGCGTTAATCTGAAGACCGTAACCTTTGCTGAAGATAAAGGCGTGCTGGGTAAATATATGTTTTACGGCTGTACACGATTGGAGTCTGTAAATCTTCCCAAGAGCTTAGAGAATATCCCTGTTGGTGCTTTCAGCTATTGCCAGAACCTTAAAAATGTCACACTGCCCGAAAATCTTAATACCATTTACGACTATGCTTTTTATGGCTCAGGGCTTGAGAGTATAGCACTTCCGAAAAGCCTTGAGAATATTTACACAAGAGCCTTTGCTGAAAGTAAAGCTCTTGCAGAAATCAGCGGTGCCGACAGAGAATTTGAGTTTGTTGCAGATGACGCTTTTTATAATTGTATTGCAAAGTTCCCATATTTTAAGGAAACTACTATGGCAACTACAATGCCTACCGAGAGTAGCACCGCACCTATAACCTCTACTGCACCTACCCAAACCACTGAAATAACTACCGTAAACACAGACCCGACAGAAACTACCGGGTTCTTTCCGCCTCCGCCAATAGAGCCAACGGATAATAATCCTCAGGCTTCTATGGGAATTGAAGATGTACCAAAACCAAGCGGATGGGATGATTTTACTACTGTTTCCACCGACCCTACGGAAACCTCAACTGCTATTATTATCCCTACAACTACAAGTGAACCGCCTGTTACTACAACCGAGGTCACAACAACGGCAGAACCTACAAAGCCTCAGGACATAATAACAGATGATGGGTATTTTATCGGTCAGTCAGACGGCTTCCTTCTTCACGAAGGTTCTAAAATATCTTCAGCAAAAAACTTGGCAAGCGAAAGGAAAGAGGAGCTTTTATCTCTTGCTTGGAACGTAAGAAGCTTGGGGGACACTAACTGCGACAATAAAGTAAATATCAAGGATGCAACCCATATTCAGCGTTTTATCGCACTTATTATTGACGAAAGCTCAAAAGATTTCAGCTACAAAAATGCAGATGTAAACACAGACGGAAAAATCACCATAAGGGACGCAACGATTATTCAGAAATTCGTGGCAAAAATAATTGATTCTTTGTACTGATTTTTTGAGATGTTTCGAAAGGCTTATTTGTATTAAAGGTAGAAAGATATTTTTCTATCAAACTACAAAGGAGTGTTATTATGCGTAAAGTTATATCTTTAGTTCTTGTTATATTAATGGCGGTTTCATTGTTTGTGCCTATGCTTTCGGTAAGTGCAGAAACAAATGAAGAAACTGATGCAACTGTATCCACATATAATCTTGTTGCCTTAATGAACAGAGGCGATAAGCTTTTAGAAGAATACGATTTTACCGAAGAAAGTTTAGAATCTTACCAAAAGGCTTACGACAAAGCTATGAAGGTTTTGTTTTACGGCAATACTCAGGAAGAGATAGACAGTGCCAAAGCCGAGCTTGAGTCTGCAATCAATGCATTGTCAGCACAGATTGAAACCACAACTGTATCTGCACCTATTTATCGTCTTGCAGGTGATGTTAACGAGGATTCTAAAGTAAATGTCAGAGATGCAACAGCAATTCAGAAACATTTGGCAAACATAATTACACTATCATCAATCGGAGTAGCTTTGGCTGATGCAAACGGTGATGGCAAGCTTAGCATCAAAGATGCCACAGAAGTCCAGAAATTTATTGCAGGACTTACAATCAGTGATGTTATCGGCGAAGAAATTGAAGTAAAGCCTGAATTTACAGAAGCTACGAAGCCCCAAAAAACAGAAGCTACAACACTAAATACAGATGCTACCGAAAAGGTTGATGTTACCACAGAGGCAAGCTTACCTACAACTGCACCTGTAATTACAACAGAGCCTGCGGAAGTATTGCCAACAGACGCAACCGAGGTTACAGAGGTAACCGAAGCTACAACTGTGGAAGCTACAGAAAATACCGAAGTAACCGATACATCTATTCATACAGATCCTGCCGAAAATGAGGAAGAGGTTGCTGATGGAGTTATCAGCTTCACCCTCGCAGAAGAATTTCGCGTAGAGTATTACGGCTCAGAAAAAACAGAGCTTTACCTTGTTAAGTCCAGAGAGGAAATGGCAAGTGTTATTGCAAAGATTCAGAGTAGCATATACTCAAGTCTTTACACAACGCCTACCATAAGCGAAAAATACAATGACGAATTTTTCGAAAACAATGCACTTATTATCTCCCTCAACTGCGTAGGCGGAAGCAACTGCTACCAGACTATTGACTCTCTTAATTTAGATGGCGATACACTTACAGTTTGTAGAACTCTTTATAAACCCGACATTGTCCTTACAGACATGAATTATCGCTATGCTCTCCTTGAGGTAAGTGCAAATGCGGTTAAAAATGTAAAGAATCTTGAAGATAACACTACTTATGCTACAATAGGTGATGATGTTACAGTTCCCGACAAATACGAGGAAGAAATCGCTATATATTTCACCAATACTCAAAATTGGTCTAAAGTGTATATACATTTTTGGGGCGGTGAGTATGATACAATCTGGCCCGGTGCCGAGATGGATTTTGTAGAAAACAACCCCTATGGTCAGGATGTTTACAAAGCTTATATCCCTGCTGATACCACAGGCATAGTTTTCTCGGCAGGGGCTAATATGCCTCAGACAGTTGATATAATTACAGATATCTCAGACGGTTGTGGTTTCTATCCTACCGAAACTACGAATAATAAATGGAATGTAAATAGCTATATCTTTGAGGACAAGAACGAAGAAGAGTCTACTGTTGCTACCAAACCTGATGAAGTTGTCACAACTGCAACTGTGCCTGAAACAACTGTACCAAAAGATAATGGCTACTACGACAATCCAATTGCTTTCTCAGTAAAAGAAGAATGCCGAGTAGAGTATTATGGCTCAGATGACTCAAAGCTTTACATCGTAAGAAATGTTGCTGAATTTAATGCAGTGCTTGATACTATTCAAGGTAGTTTTGGTGATTATTATAAAAAGCCCACTATAAGCGACGAGTATGACGATTTATATTTTATGAGTGATGCTCTTGTGATTTCACTTAGCTGTGTGGGCGGCAGTAACTGTTACCAGACTATTGATGGTATTTCAGTAACAGGAAACACACTTACCCTGCACCGAAGTCTTTATAAACCAGATATAGTCCTCTGTGATATGAATTATCAGTATGTGCTTATAGAGGTTAATGTAAACGAAGTAATGGGCGTGCAAACTGCAGTATATAACAACACCCATGTTCTAATAACAGAATAAATGAATTTGATTTTGTACTAAAGCAGAACTCCCGATTTTAATGTCGGGAGTTCTTTTGTGCGGTTCGGGTAAATCATACAATTGCGATAAATAAATTATTGTGATAGAATAAAAAGGTAAATTAATTTAAAGTTTAGGAGGATTTTATGAATACGGAAACATTCAAACTAATTGAAAACTATATGCTTAGTTGTATGGGTGACAGTGCTCACGACAAAGACCATATATACCGAGTGCTGTATAACGCTTTGGATATAGCCTCAACAGAGCAGAATTTAGATTACGATGTTCTTATATGTGCTTGTCTGCTTCACGATATCGGCAGAAAAGAGCAGTTTGAAAATCCAAGCCTTTGTCATGCACAGGTAGGAGGAGAAAAAGCGTATCAATTTTTGCTTGATAATAACTTTAGTAATGACTTTGCAGATAAAGTAAAGCATTGCATTGTAACACACCGCTTCAGGCAGAATAATCCGCCTCAAACTCTTGAAGCAAAGATTTTATTTGATGCAGACAAAATAGATGCAACAGGAACCCTCGGCATAGCAAGAACTTTGTTTTACAAAGGAAATGTATGCGAGCCTCTGTATTCGCTTTTGCCTAATGGCAGAGTTTCAGACGGTACAAACGACGAAAGACCTTCCTTTTTTCAAGAGTATAAATATAAGCTTGAAAAGCTATACTCAAGGTTTTATACTGCAAGAGGCAATGAAATTGCAAAAGAACGTTGGAAAACCGCAGTATCCTTTTACGAAGATATGAAAAGAGAGGTCAGCGATTCCTATGATAAAGGTATGGATTTACTAAACAAAATTATTCAATAAAATATTATATTATAGCTGAAGAACTCCCGATTTTAATGTCGGGAGTTCTTTTGTTATGTGATGTTCAGTGATATAAAAGCCCACATTTTGCCAGCGTGTATTTAGTTGCGTATAATTAAAACAGAAACGAATAACACAATTAAAACGATATTAGGGATTTACGAGAGGTTGTTGAGATTTTAAGTGTGATGAAGTATAATCAATTTAATGTAATGAAATCTTGTGAGGTGTCTAAATATGATTAAAGCGGTAATATTCGATATGTTTGAGACATTGGTGACACATTTTGAAAGCCCCTTATATATGGCTAAGCAAATTTGTTCGGACATTGGAATCACCGAGTCAAGATTTAGAGAGATTTGGGATGCCACGGATGAGGATAGAACGTTAGGCAAAAAAACGCTTGAAGATGTTATTGAAATGGTGTTGTTAGCAAATAGTTGTTATTCGCGTGAATTGTTTGAAATGATTATTAAAAAGCGGAAACAGTCGAAAATTGAATGCTTCAATCATATACACCCCCAAATAATCCCAATGCTTACTACCGTCAAAAAAATGAATCTTAAAATCGGTTTGATAACAAATTGCTATTTTGAAGAAAGAAATGTTATTCTGGGCAGTGTTCTATATGATTATTTTGATTCAGTCTGTATGTCTTGTGAATTAGGTCTGTCTAAGCCAGATTATGTAATTTTCCAAAAATGTACGCAAGCTTTAGAAGTCGATCCTGATGAATGTCTTTATGTAGGAGATGGTGGTAGTTTTGAATTGGAAGCAGCACAAGCGATAGGCATGCACCCCATCCAAGCAACATGGTATTTAAGAGAAAACACAAATCAGCCAGCAAAAAGGAAAGATGATTTCACTCAAGCAAAATCGCCAATGGACATTATTTTAGAAATTAAAAACCATATTTGACCAGATTTGTTTGCAAAAACAAGTACAGAAAAGTGTAACATTTGATTTGACTATTCGTCACAGCTTTTCACCTTGAATGATATTTCTGTCAACAAAAGCATTATTTATTTCTCTCAAAACCTTTTTCTTTGACGAGGTCCATAGGGGAGCAATCAGCTTTCTTTTATCTCCGTCACCAGTTAATCTGTGAATCACCACATTTGGCGGGATGTTTCGTATGCATTCACAAAGAATATCAATATATTCCTCACGAGACAACAGTGTTATCTCATTATTGTAATATAGTGCTTCCAAGTCGGTGTTATGATTAATAAACAGCATATGAAATTTAATTCCATCGCTGAATTTTCCTGCAAATCTTGCAGACTCTACCATATCCTGCTTATTTTCAAATGGAAGGCCCAGAATTAGATGGGTTATAACTTTGCAGCCTATTGCTCTCAGATTTTTAGCAGCTTCAACATAAACCTCTCTTTTGTATCCTCTGCGAATAAACTCTGCCGTATTATCATTAGATGTCTGAAGTCCCAGCTCAACCCAAACCGGTTTAATTTCATTAAGCTCTTTCAACAAATCAAGAACATCATCCCCGAGACAATCAGGTCTTGTCGCTATAGATAATACCGCAATATCATCTCGGTTAATAACAGAATAAAACAGAGGTTTCAGATATTCGACTGGTGCGTATGTATTCGTAAATGACTGAAAATATCCGATAAATTGATTTGATTTTGTCTTATGACTTACGAGCTCTTTGCCTTTATTTATCTGCAAATCTATATTATTAATAACAGGGCTTGAAAACTCACCCGAACCCTTATCGCTGCAGAATATACATCCTCTTGTATCAATTTTTCCATCACGATTGGGGCAAGTCATATTGCCGTCGAGAGATATTCTGTAAAGCTTTTCGCCAAATGTATTCTTAAGATAATCAGACAACATATTTATATACATATAACCACCGATATTATTATATCTTTATCACCTAAGCCTTGCAACACATAAATAAAAATCATTGCAAAATTAAGTAATGTATAGTAGAATATCTGTATGGAGGCATTTATGAAACTAAGAAATTTGACTATATTTTTGATACTATGCATTATTTCGTGTTTTCTTTTCGGCTGCACGGAAGAAAAGCAAGAAGAAACAAAAGACCCGTCTATAATAAATAGCGGAGTATTCAGAATAGGACTATTGACAGACGATGACAACACTTCAAAATTAACAGAGCAAGGCTTTACTTATGCAAATTCTCTTGCAAATAAAGTTAATATAGATGAAGTTGTTGAAATCCAAACTTCTGTGATTACCCTTGATACCGAGGCTGATGCATCAGAATGTGCAAACAAACTCATTGACGAAGATATCTCAGCAGTTGTAATCAATACAGCAAATGAGTCAGCTTTTGATTCTGCTTGTTCAGTCTTTGATAAAGAGAACATAGCAGTAATATCCATCAGTCCTTTTGAATATGAATCAGATAATGTATTCAAGCTTAATTTAAATGACGAATATATCGCATCATGTGCGCTTACATACGCAAAAGAACAAGGATATAGTAAAACCGCCATTTTGCTTGAGTCCGACAGCGAGAATAATAAATCCTTCGAACGCACATACAGCTCTACCCATAAGGCTTATTTGGATTCAGAGCCTACAGTATATTATCTGAGTGGAGATAGTAAAAATTATACTGCTGATGCTGTTTTTGCAGGAAACTATGATTTAATTTTTATTTCTGACAGAAATAATCAGGAAAGTGTTATCTCAGAGCTTAAAAAGAAAGGTTATTCCGGTACAATAATGCTGCCTGAGATGCTTGATAAATCCTTATATCTGAAAGAAACATATAATAATTGTTATGCTATTTCAAAGAGTGAGTATGACATCAGCAACAACATCTCAACGGTATTCTACACCCAGTTCAGCGAACACATCGGTGTATCTTGCGAAGATGTGTCGGCCGCTTCTGCGTACGGCTACGATGCATATATGGTGATTTTTGAGTCTCTCAAAAGCTTTTCTAAGTTTGATAACAGCTCCATATTCAATAACACCTCTACCACAGAAACTTCCGCTGTTTCAAAGCCAGATGAGATATTATCCTCTGATTTCATTTCAGCGCTCAAAGGTGTATCTTACCATGGAGTAACTGACACAATTACCTTCATTAACAACAATACCTCACCAACATATATTTACGTTGATTATATACTTAATTCCAACGTATTTACCGATAATAAATATGTATTTAATAAAACAAATTGATTTAAGAAAGGAAGATTATTATGGGAACAAGAGATGAATGGGCAAACATCGGAAGAGGCTTCAGAGATTTAGGCACTAAAGTAGGCAAAACCGTTGTTAAAACCGTTAAAGCAGGCACACAGAAGATAGAAGATTGGGCCTACGAGGATGATAATAACGCATCTGCCAACAACACCCAGAAACAAGAGCCTGTTGCAGAAGCAACAGTAGTAGATGATAACAACAATTAACAAATAAGGCATCCTGTAATTCAGGATGCCTCTTTTTTTATACTGTTGTCATAATCAGATATGCCGAATACGCCACATAACCCACAACGCATACACTACCGGTTATTCTTCCCAAACCTTTATTGATCAAGCTGACAATGTAAACAATCGCAGTGATTACACAGAGGATAATTGCGTTGATAACCATACTTGAATCTGTAGCAATAGGGGAGATGGCTGTTGAAAGGCCGAGAACAAACATAATATTGAAAAGGTTAGAACCGATTACATTTCCGAGAGCTAATCCGCTTTCGCCTTTCTTTGCAGCTACAATGCTTGTTACAAGCTCAGGAAGGCTTGTACCTATAGCAATGATAGTCAGACCGATGAATGTTTCACTCCAATTAAGTGCCTCAGCAATTGCAACAGCATTATCAACCACCAGATCACCGCCAAAGATAACCGCAGCAAGTCCTCCTACAATACAAAGTACACTTAAAACAGGGGACATTGTTTTGATATTTTCTTCTTCCTGAGTTTCTCTGTTCTTGAAAGCCATAATAAGTACAAATGCAAGATAAGCAACGAACAACACAAGAAGAGCTATACCATCAATATTTCCGAGGAAATTACTCATAATCAGCATGGGTATAAGCAAAGCACTTACACCGACATTAATGGGGAAGTCCCTCTTTAACATGGTCTTTTCAATCTTATATGGCTTGATTATAGCAGACATTCCTGCTACAACAAGCAGATTAAAGATATTAGAGCCTACAACGTTGCTTACTGCAATTTCGTTCGAACCGCTCAAACCTGCTGTGATGCTGACAGCCGCCTCGGGAGCACTTGTACCCATAGCAACAACCGTAAGTCCGATTACAAATCCGGGAATTCCCAGGAGCTTTGCAATTGAGGAGCTTCCGTCAACAAAGAAATCAGCACCTTTAATAAGCAACACAAAGCCTACCAGCAATAGAATAATATTCAGTACCATAAGTGTTTCCTCCAAAAAAAATAGACTTCTACTGCGTATGCAGTAAAAGTCTCGTTTCAAAACATAGTTTTGGGCAGGTCCGGAATTTCTTCGTGATGACGAACCTTACCGCGGATATTTCCGCAGACTACTCCCTCTTACAAATCAATTTTATATTATCCGCCAATAATTGTCAAGTATTATGTATACAAAAGAACGTCTGTTATTTTAGTAAAAATACAGATAGAATATTATATAATTATATGTTATTATTAATATATATTAACAAAGGAGGATATCCATGAAAAGAACACTCAGTTTAATATTATCACTGCTATTATTGATAACGAGCTTTTCTATCAGCGCTTTTGCTGCTGATGAAATTGTAAAGCCCAATCCTGAGGCTTATCCCGATTTTTGCGATTTGTCCTACGGAGCATTGTATGCTCATGCAACCTTAGGGGGTACAAGCACAGAAGACTGGCAGCGTTGGCACAAAGACATAGAGGGTATTAACTTTGAAGATGGCGTAAGATATTTCTTTTTGCCTAAAACTGCTGACGACAATAAGGTTGAGATTTACAATAACTATGGTACAGGCGCAGTTACCATCGGCGATGTTGTGATAGAGCCCTATACGAGCGCTATTATAGACTATACTGAAGGCGAAAAGATCAATGCAACACTAAACGCAGGTTCAACAAATGCCAGAAACTACACATTTGTCGTTCTCAAGAGTGATGCACAAGCCTCGGTATATGTTAACGATACCACAAACTCCTATGAAGATTACAACGGAAAGATCCAGAACACTGATTTATGGTCCTTCCTTATCCAGAGCAAAGAAAATTCTGTAAAAGATGTTGACTGTACTATTGTCAGCGAAAACGGAGTTCAGGATACAGTTCTCAAAAAGCTTAAGGGTAGAGGCAACACAAACTGGAAAGAAACTGACAAAAAACCCTTTAACCTTACATTTTATGATAAGACAACAATTGGCGATACTACAGACAAAAAATTCTCTTTTGTTTCCAATGCAAAGGATGCTACCTTACTTAGAAACTCTGTAATGTATGATCTTGCCGATGCAGTAGGCTCGCCTTATGCATCTGATCAGAGCTTCGTTGATTTTTATGTAAATGGTGTATATCGCGGCAGCTACATAGCTTGTCAGAAAATTGATTTAGGCAAAAACTCTGTTGTTTCTCTTAAGGATGAGTCCGATGACAAAGATTCTGACTTCAACTTCCTTGTAGAGGTTGACGTTTGGAACTACAAATCGGATGTATACTTCGTGTCCGATAAAGGCTATCACGTTGTTCTCAAAACCCCTGATCTGGATGGCTATGACGAAACAGATCCTTCCATGAAGGCGAAATACGATTATATCAAAAACACATATCAGAAACTTGAGGACGCACTCTATAACGGTACTCTTGCTGACATAGAAAAAATATGTGACTTAGATAGTCTTGCAAAACAGTACCTCTTACAAGAGCTTGGCAAAAACTGTGACGGCGGATATACAAGCACATTCTTTACATATAATGCCGCCGAATCAAAGTTCTATGCATCACCACTGTGGGACTGTGACTCTTGTCTTGGTGCTGTAGACGTTACTCGCGATGGTTGTTCTACTTCTACTATCGACCACAAAGGCTGGACAACCCGAGTTTGTAAGTATGAAAAAACCACAAATCCTCTTGGTCAGGCTTTCAATGTAAAAGGCACTTCAGCTGACGGCAAGAATTTTGAAGAAATCTGCAAGGAAATCTGGAACGAAGATTTCTTACCAATGATCGATGTAATTCTCGGTAAAGCTCCTGCAACCGGTAGGCTCAAGAGCATCGACGAATATGCATCATCTATTGAAAAGTCAACTTACATCAACTATGTTATGTGGGACTTCATGTGGCTTTCTGCTCAGAAAAATAAGAGCCTTCCCAAAACATACTCAAAAGATGTTGAGGGTGAGATTCAGTACCTGAAAGACTGGACAGAAGAAAGAGCAAAATGGATGACATCTATGTTCAATGAAGGAACCGACGATGATAACAACAACGATGATGACAATGTAGGCAACGACTCTACAGAGAATAACATCTACTTCTCAACTGAGCTTAATTGGGATAATGTTCATTTCTATGTTTGGTCAACTACAAGCACAAAGGCAAAATGGCCGGGCATTGAGGCAAAGCTCGTAGAAACAAAGGCTGACGGTACAAAGGTTTACAAGGCAACATTTGAAAAAGATTACAACTTTATCATTTTCAATAATGGTTTAGATGGCGAGCAGACCGTTGACGTAGGAGTTAATGATTACTATAACTACTATGTTACATCTACAAAAACCGGTGAAACAAACGAGATGAAGTACGATATCTACAATGTAGAACTTTCTATTTATAAAGAAACGCCTGCAACCACTCCCGATACTATTGTTTCTACTGAACCCTCCGAGCCGGTAAACACCGAGATATCCACGGTAGTAACTGAACCATCAGAAACAACTCCCGATGAATCCACATCCACAGAGCCGGGTACTACCGACCCTGATGAACCGGTTTCAACAGTGGTAACAGTACCTTCTGAATATACTTCCGTACCCTCATCAAGTGGTGCTGATACTTCAGAAATTCCTACTGTCATCACTACAACACCAATAGTAACAGAGCCTGTTGACGGAGATCTTTTGGGTGATTCTAATCTTGATGGCAAAGTAAACATAAAAGATGCTACAACGATTCAGAAGCATCTTGCAAAAATTCTTGAGCTTTCCGCTCGCGCACTTAATGCTTCTGATGTAAATAAAGATACACGAATCACAATTTCCGATGTATCAAACATTCAGAAAAAACTTGCAGGACTTATAAGCTGGTAATATAGTTTTGGCCGACAGCATAGCAAATTGCTATGCTGTCTTTTCTCGGCATAAGAAAGACGGACAGTACCAAATGCTGTCCGTCTTTAATATTTTTATATAAAGTAAAATAAGCAATTTAAATTTCTATTTTCGTTCCTGCTGACAAATATTCCAGTCGGTCCATGTAATCTCTCATAAACTCATACTGTTCGACACCTGTACAATGACATGTATAGAATTTTGTATGATAATTATTGAGAAGCTTTGCATATTCAGCCAGCGTGTTGTCCAATAACAGTTTTGAAAAATGGAACCCTCCAATAATATAGTCAGAATTAAACCATCGTGCAATATTCATTATGCCTTTGTGTGAACATCCGCTTATGAGCACATTCTTGCCATTTTCGCTGATATTAAGATATTGCTCGTGTCTGAAATCGTCATCCTTAAAATCATCACCCTCAAACACAGTAAGTCCAAAACTGCCTGGATTAAAAAATCTATCCTTATTATTGCAAGAATATAAAGTAAGGTTTTCATTTATTGAAAACAGATCACCTGTAAATACAATGCGTTTATTGTCAAATAGTTTTATATCCAGACCAATATATTTTTCGGTACCATTATAATGAGGCTCAAAGGCATGCTCGTTGATAAATATATTTGCTTTATCGTTAATCTCAAGAAACTTCCTTAGTCCGCCACCATGATCATAATGGCCGTGAGAAATAACAGCTATATCAACATCGCTAAGATCAATATTCATTTTCTTAGCATTCTCATAAAACAAATCTGTCTGTCCCATATCAAATAAAATCTTGTGGTCACAAGTCTCGATATATAAAGACAAACCATGTTCACATCCAATGTTGACATCTGAAGATGTATTTTCAGCTAAAACTGAGATTTTCATACGAATGCACTCCTTTATCAGATTATACCATAGCCATTATTATGTGTCCACATTAAAACTGAAAAGAAAAGCGGCAACCTTATCAAAAGATCGCCGCATGGCGGAGATGGTGGGATTCGAACCCACGTGCCCGTTAAGGCAAACGCATTTCGAGTGCGCCCCGTTATGACCGCTTCGATACATCTCCATAGAACAAATCTATTTTACAGATAAAAAATACTGTTGTCAAGAGTTTAATCACCAAAGATTTATATCGGCATAAAATATACAGAATACATTTTTGGGGAGGTGTTTGATTGGCTTTAGACACACGGGAATTATTCGCAAGACTTATTAAATGTGAAGCCGGCGGAGAAGGCGACAACGGGATGAGAGCGGTAGCATCCGTTGTAATTAACAGAGCGGAAATTCCCTACGGTGAGTTTTCAAGAGTTAGCAACGGCGGTGATGTACGAGCGATAATCACACAAAAGTGTCAATTCACATGTATGAAAGAAACAGTAGACGGAAAATACAACAGACAAAATGTTTACAATATCACACCGGACCAAGAGCATTATGATATAGCTGACTGGGCACTTGCAGGCAACACAGACAGCAGTGTCGGAAATTCTATTTTCTTTTTTAATCCCTACAGCTCCTCATGCCCAAGATATTTTCCATCGTCAGTTGGTGCAATATATAACAGGGTAGGGGACCATTGTTTTTATACTCCTACAAACGCATACAAAAACACCTGATTCGGAGGCTAATATGTATAATCAATATGACTTATCTCAAATTTACGGAGTACCAATAAATACACCCAGACCGCTGCCTGGTGAAACGCTTCAAAATACTTTGTCCGAGCGGATACCATCCCTTGAGGAGTTAGCAGGATATAACAATCAACAACAATCGTTAAACCAGAATATAATAGATGTTCCTCAGATTCTGCAAAATCAGAATACCGTCGCCGGACTCAAACCTGCTCCGGAGAGACTTGACACAATCCCTATCAACAACAATTTATCTCAGTTAACACCTTCTATCGGCACTGAAAATACCGAAGGAATAGAATATCTCAATGGCCTCATACGTACTCAGATAGGCCGGCGAGCCAGCATAGACTTTCTCCTGGGTACATCAGGAATGGTAACAAAAGACGGCTATATCTTAGGTGTCGGCTCAAATTACATTTTAATCAATGAGGTAGACACGGATGATATAACCGCCTGTGATTTTTATAATATTAAATTCATAAGATTTTTCTATTAATTCAGTTCTGCGATAATCGCATTAGATAACAGAAAACCTTTTTCTGTCAGTCTTATGCGATTATCGTCATATTTTACATAACCTTTATCCGCAAACAGCCCAATCTTATTTCTAAATTTGCTGGAAATATTATTGTTGGTGCGTCTCTTAAGCTCATTCAAATCAATACCCTCTGATGTTCTCAGGCTAAGCATTATATACTCCTCTAAGGTATTTCCGATACCATCTTCAATAATAATATCATTGTAAAAATCATTAACATTACGAGGATAATAATATCTTTTGCCATTAATCAGAGAATGAGCAGACGGCCCGAGACCTAAGTAATCTTTAAGCTGCCAGTATCGCATATTATGGCGGCTGAATTTATCATATTTGCAGAAATTAGATACCTCATAATGTTCATAACCCATACTCAAAAGCTGCTCACAACACAGCGAATACAAATCCGCTTGCTTATCATCATCAGCAAATTCATACTTATAGTAATTCTTGCCAAATACAGTATTGGGTTCAACTGTCAGAAGATAAGTACTTATATGCGGTGCGTTCAGAGAATTACAAAAATCAAGTGTTTCAATAAGGCTTGATTCGGTTTGCAAAGGTATACCCATCATAACATCCAATGAAAAATTGTCAATTCCGCTGCCGATAATTCGTTCAACAGTGTTTACAACATCTGTTTTTGCATGTCTTCTGCCAAGGAGTTTCAGTTCTTCATCGTTTGCGGACTGCATTCCCAGGGAGATGCGGTTTACTCCGTTAAATTTAAGCTGAGAAAAGTCAAAATTATCAGCCGACGCTGGATTCGCTTCAACAGAAATCTCGCAACCTGAGGCGATTCTGAAGGATTTAAAAACACTTTCAAGTATTTTTATAATACGTTCAGAGCCTATGACCGATGGAGTACCGCCGCCAAAATATATTGTATCGACAATTTTATCTTTATACAAATCAGAAACGCTCCAAATCTTATTGACAAGATAATTAGTATAATTATCAAAATCTGTTTCATGAGATTTAAAGCTATAGAAATCACAATAATTGCACTTGCCGTCACAATAGGGGATATGGATATAAATCCCTAAAGAATTATCATTCATTAACGTCACCGCCTCATATAAAGGGTTGAGGCAGAAACCGAAGTTTCTGCCCCAAATTTGGAAGGTATATGAAAAATAGGAAATATCATTTTTTGTACATTTATTGTAACAAAATTGTGACCATTTGTCAAGTTTTCTTTGAAAATATCGTGACAAAATAATACAAAGTGTTTACAAAAATAGTATTCTCGTCGCTTGTGTAAAACTAATATTTACAATCACTTGACACAAAGATGTGTTAAAAGTATAATTATTCAGGATTATAATTGATTGTGAGGATATTGTTTTGGCGAACATAATGAATGAAATTGAGAAACGTCGTACTTTTGCGATTATTTCTCATCCTGACGCAGGTAAAACAACTCTTACTGAAAAGCTGCTTTTATACGGAGGTGCAATTAATCTTGCAGGCTCTGTTAAGGGCAAGCGTACTGCAAAACACGCTGTTTCAGACTGGATGGAAATTGAAAAACAAAGAGGTATTTCTGTTACATCGTCTGTAATGCAGTTTAAATATGACGGATATTGTGTTAACATTCTTGATACTCCCGGTCACCAGGACTTCTCTGAGGACACATACAGAACTTTGATGGCTGCTGACTCTGCAGTAATGGTAATCGACGCTGCTAAAGGTGTTGAGCGTCAGACGGTTAAGCTCTTTAAAGTTTGTGTTATGCGTAATATCCCTATCATTACATTTATCAACAAAATGGATCGCGAATCAAAAGACCCATTCGAACTTCTTGAAGAAATTGAAAATGTACTGGGAATCAACACCTGTCCCGTCAACTGGCCTATCGGATCCGGTAACGATTTCAAAGGCGTATTTGATATGGCTACACAGAATGTCCTGGCATATACCGCCAACAACGGTCAAAAAGAAGTAGAGCAGGATGTCCTTGCTCTTGATTCAGATGAGCTTAAAGAAAGATTAGGCCCATATATGATGCAGGATTTAATGGATAACGTTGAGCTTCTTGAAGGTGCAGGCGACGAGTTTGACCTCGATCGAATCCGCGAAGGTAAGCTGACACCTGTGTTCTTTGGTTCGGCTCTTAACAATTTCGGTGTTGAACCCTTCCTGAAGTCTTTCCTTGAATTTACAACTCCACCTCTTGCACGAGAATCTGACGAGGGAATCATCGAACCATCGTCCGACATTATGTCTGCTTTTGTATTTAAAATTCAAGCTAATATGAATAAAATGCATCGAGACAGAATCGCTTTTATGAGAATCTGTTCCGGCAGATTTGAAAAGGATATGGAGCTTTATCACGTACAAGGTGGAAGAAAAATCAAACTTCTTCAGCCTCAGCAAATGATGGCATCTGAAAGAGAAATGGTTGAAGAAGCATACGCTGGCGATATTATTGGTATTTTTGATCCAGGTGTGTTCTCTATTGGTGACACAATCTGCTCATTAGGAAGCAAATTCAAATTCAAAGGAATCCCTACATTCGCACCTGAGCATTTTGCCACAGTAAGACAAAGAGACACAATGAAGCGTAAACAGTTTATCAAAGGTATCAACCAGATTGCACAGGAAGGTGCTATCCAGATATTCCAGGAGCTTGATTCCGGTATGGAAGAAGTTATAGTTGGTGTTGTTGGTGTGCTTCAGTTTGATGTTCTCAAGCACCGACTTGAGGGCGAGTACAATTGCGACATTATTATGAATACTCTCCCATATCAGTATATTCGCTGGATCCTCAATGACGACATTGATGTAAAACAGCTTGACCTTGCCTCTGACACCAAAAGGATACAGGATCTTAAAGGCAACAAACTCTTGCTTTTCACAAGCGAATGGAGTATAAACTGGGCATTAGAACACAACAAAGAATTAAGACTGCAGGAATTCGGTAATAACAATTAAATCGGACTTGCAAAATCTAAGCACTCTCTGAATATGATTTATTATCATACAAGGAGAGTGCTTTTATGTTTGGTTTTTTATCATGGCTTGCTAATTATTTTTACGTTTTTATATTACATATCTGGAGACAAAATTCATTTCCGAAGCCCCTTAGCGAACGACAAGAACAAGAATATCTGAAAAAATTCAAAGAGGGTGACATTAACGCCCGTAATATTCTGATAGAGCACAATTTAAGACTCGTCGCACATATCATAAAGAAGTATTACACTAAGGATTCCGATCACGAAGATCTTGTTTCTATCGGTACAATCGGACTTATAAAAGCATTGGATACTTTTAATCCGCAAAAATCAATTAAACTATCAAGCTACGCGTCAAGATGTATCGAAAACGAAATTCTCATGTATTTCAGAAACAACAAAAAATCCGCTCAGGATATGTCTCTTGATGACTCAATCGATACAGATAAAGACGGCAACCCCTTGACACTAATTGATATTCTGTCTGTGGAAGATGATTTTACAAAAAACTTAGAGAAAAAAACATACTTGCTTAAGCTTAATAACTTTATAGATGAATCTCTCAGTCAACGTGAAAAAACAATAATTAATATGAGATACGGATTAGACGGCAGCAAACCTAAAACCCAGCAGGAGGTTGCAGATTTACTTCATATTTCTCGTTCATATATATCAAGATTAGAGAAAAAATCACTTCAAGCACTCAGAAAAAGATACGAGAAAGAAGATTTATAGCTAAACATAGAGTAAAGCCGATCATTAGCGGTACAACAATCGAAAGCATAGTAAGAAGCTTACTCTTAGTTTCTTTATAAATAGTTATACATGTTGTTGAACATGGAAAATGGAAAACGCAGAGAACAATAGCACATATTGCAGTTAGCTGAGTCCAATTGTTATTAATTAAAAGCTCATTTATTAAGGCTTGAGAGTTACTTTCGGCCAATACACCCGATGATGTGTAAGTCATGAATATTATCGGCAATACTATCTCGTTTGCTGGAAATCCCATAATAAAGCCTAAAAGTATAACGCCATCTATACCAAAGACTTTTCCAATAGGATCAATTGCATCGGCAACAGTATGAAGTAACGATGAATCTCCGATTCTTATATTTGCCAGAATCCAAATTAAAGCTCCTGCCGGCAAAGCAACAGCCAAAGCTCTCAGAAGAACGGATAGCACCTTATCCTTCATGGAAATTCCAATAGTTTTTAGAAAATGGGGTTTCTTATATGCAGGTAATTCAAGAGTAAACATTTGAGTTTTATGCTGAGAATGTAACGTCATTGCTTTTGATACCAATAGTGTCATCGCAAATGATAGCATAATCATAAAAGTAATTACTAACGACACGACTACAGTATCTGACAATTTTCTATCTGAGTATGAAACAAACACATTTGCAAGCGTAATCAACATAGGGATTCTGCCATTACACGGTACAAAACTGTTTGTAACAATTGCGGCATCACGCTGAGCTTTATTACTGAATATTCTGCATCCTGTAACACCGCAGGAATTGCACCCAAAACCCATTAACATCGTTAATGAATGCTTGCCGTTAGTGCCGGATTTGCAAAACAATCTGTCAAGATTAAATGCAACTCTGGGTAAATACCCCCAGTCCTCAAGCAAAGAAAAAAGAGGGAAGAAAATTATCGCAGGCGGCAACATAACCGATACAACCCAACATCCGGTAGTAAGCACACCATCACACAGCAAAGATACTATACTTTCATTTAAGTTTAATGTGAGCAAAAAATCTTTTATATTTTTTATTAATGTCATAAAAGCGTTTCGCAGCGCCTCACTGGGATAATTGGCACCAACTGCAGTTAACCAAAAAAGTCCTGCAATAAATATTACCATTATAACAGTACCTGAAACTTTATTTGTTATAATTCTATCTGTTAATAGAGAGAGATTTTTACGATTTTTACTCTTTACGATAATACAACACTTTGCGATATCTGCACAAATACTTCTGATTTCTGATACTTGCTCAAGTGTATCAGTAATACTATTTAGCTCCTTGTATTTTCGCACACAATAAGTTTTTATACGCCCTTGAGCCACACCAACTGCCGTGTCTATAAGAGTATTAATGCCTTTCTTCTTATTTGCCGTAAGCTTAACTACAGGAATCCCGAGACAAAGAGAAAGTTCATCAACATCAACCGAAACACCGTTTTTATCTGCAATATCATTCATATTAAGACACAGGACTGCACGAGAGGTTTTCATAAGAATCTGAATAGTAAGCAAAAGATTTCTTTCAAGCGCGTTAACATCTGCTACAATAATAACACAATCGCTCGAGTTGTTCTCAAGATATTCTTTTGATACTGTTTCTTCCATAGAATCCGCATATATGGAGTATGTGCCTGGCAAATCTGTGATTTTATGCTTGATACTTTTATATTCAAATTCCCCAACACTGAAATCTACGGTTTTTCCTGTCCAGTTGCCCGTGTGTTGTCTGAGACCAGTAATTGAGTTGAACACTGTGCTCTTGCCAACATTAGGATTACCCGCCAACACAAAATTCAATGCTACATCTTGCTCAGGAATGATACGCCACCTCTTTAAAAATAAGATACTTTTATCTTTTTTGCAGTATCTGTTCTAAGTGCAATGGTAGTATTTTTAATTCTATAGGCACGAATACCTCGCAATATTCCTGTAAGAACAGGTCTGATTTTGGCACCACGAATAAACCCTAATTCTACCAATCTCTGAACATAGATATACGGCATATCAGTTATCTCAAGAATCCTCACTGTTTCATCAACAGGAACTTCACTTAAATCCACATTGCATCACCTTTTATACTATATGATAGAGAAAAACAATTGTTAAAATAAATACTTTTACTTTACAATTCAGTATGATATAATTATAAAAAGAAACATATAATGTTACGGTGATATTTATGAAACGTACATACCTTGTGTTTCTATTATGCATATTTATCGTATGTGGAATTTTAGGACTGACAGTAACAGACAGCTTCGATAATCGCAGTATCGCAGTTTCAGCTGAAGCAAGAGAAAACAAGCCTTGCTTTATAATCGACGCAGGGCATGGGGGAGAAGACTCAGGCGCTTTATCAGATAACGGACTTTTAGAAAAAGACGTTAACCTTGATATATGCCTCACCCTTGAAAAACTCCTTAAGCAAAGCGGATTCGATACCGTAATGATTCGAACCGAAGATGTTTCGGTGCATACCAACAATGGCGAATCTGTGAGAGAAAGAAAGGTATCTGACATATACAACAGAGTTGACATTGCTAATTCAGACATCAACAACATACTGATAAGTATTCATCAGAATCATTTCAGCCAGTCTGAATATAAAGGCACTCAGGTGTTCTATTCCAAAAATACAGTTGACAGTGCAAAACTTGCAGAATGTATCAGAATTTCTGTAACCAATCTTATTCAAAACGATAATAAGCGTGAATGCAAAAAGTCCAGCGGTGTATACTTGCTGGACAATGTAAAAGTTCCCGCTGTTATTGTTGAGTGCGGCTTTTTATCCAACAGTGAGGAAGCTGCCTTGTTATCTGACGAAAAATACCGAGAAAATATGGCATACTGTATTTATCTCGGATTACTTGAATATGTGTATTTGTATAATTAGGATGTGAATATATGGCAAAAGTAAAAAGCATATATATCTGCGGTGAATGCGGATACGAATCACCAAAGTGGTACGGAAAATGTCCTTCTTGTGGCGAATGGAACACTATGACCGAAGAAGTAGTTGCTAAAGAAAAAGTATCTACAAAATCCGCTATTAGGATTTCATCTTACAGTGAACCTAAAAAAGTAACCGAAATATCAGCCGAGGACGAACACCGCTATGTTACAGATATTAAAGAGCTTGACAGAGTATTGGGCGGCGGTATCGTTAAAGGAAGCCTTATTCTTCTGGGCGGTGACCCCGGCATTGGTAAATCAACCATAATTCTGCAAATTTGCAAAAAGCTTTGTGAAAGTCTCAGAGTTTTATATGTATCCGGCGAGGAATCTGCACGTCAGCTGAAACTCAGAGCAAACCGACTTGATGTTTCAAGTGACAATCTCCTTGTACTTACTGAAACCGATGCAGAAATAGTAGCTGAGGTTATTCGTCAGCAAAAGCCTGATATGGTGATGATCGACTCAATACAAACAATGTGTCTTTCTGAGCTTAGTTCATCTGCAGGCAGTGTAACTCAAGTGCGAGAATGTACAAATCTGTTTATGAGAGTGTCAAAAAGTCTTGATATTCCGACCTTCGTAGTTGGACATGTTAACAAAGAGGGCTCTATAGCAGGTCCGAAGGTATTGGAGCATATTGTTGACGCGGTGCTTTATTTCGAAGGCGACAAGCAAATGTCCTACAGAATTCTCAGAGCAGTTAAAAACAGATACGGCTCAACAAATGAAATCGGTGTATTTCAGATGACCGATAGAGGTCTTGAAGAGGTTGAGAATCCTTCTTTGATGCTTCTGTCAGGCAGACCAAAGAACGTTTCCGGAACTTGTGTAGCTTGTACAATGGAGGGCACACGTCCGATTCTGGCTGAGGTGCAGGGACTTGCATCATCAACAAGCTTTGGCAATCCCAGAAGAATGTCCACTGGATTTGATTTTAACAGACTTATGTTAATCATTGCAGTTCTTGAAAAAAGAGCCGGTTATTATTTCAATGGATCTGACACTTACATCAATGTTATTGGTGGCCTCAGACTTGATGAGCCTGCCACAGATTTAGCGGTAGCCATGGCGTTAGTAAGCAGCCTCAAGGATGTTCCTATTGCTGATAATGCCGTAGCATTTGGCGAGATAGGACTTGCCGGCGAAATCAGAAGTGTATCTCATGCTCAGGAAAGAATCAACGAAGCAATAAGGTTAGGGTTTAACAAAATAATAGTACCTTATCACAACCTCAAAAACATCAAATTTAATTCCGATGCAGAAATAATCGGTGTAAGAAATCTCAGAGAAGCATTTGAGGCATTGACCTGATGAAGAAAAATACAATAATAATTTCACCGGCGGACAGTAATATATTAAGTTATTTTGAAAAGGACTATGAAATAATTCAAAGTGATTATCTAAAGGATTATATAAGTTATGAAAGATATCACGCTGATTTACAAGCAGTTAGAATTAATGATAGGTTATTTATAAATGATAAATGCAAAATAATCATCGAAAAGCTTAATGAATCCGAAATCAAGTATACTCTATGTGAAAACATATCAGCAGCATATCCTGATAATGTTGCATTAAATGCAGCATTGGTCGGTAATAATCTTATATGCAATAATAAGGCATTGCATCCGAAAGTAAAATCATACTGTGAAAAAACAGGTATTAATATCATTGATACCAAACAAGGATATGCTAACTGCTCAACACTGACAGTAGATGATAATTCAATTATTACCGATGATAAATCAATCGCAAGAGTTGCAATTAAACACGGTATTGATGTTCTTGAGATCGAAAAAGGCGATATATACCTTGATGGTAAAGCCGAAGGGTTTATTGGCGGTGCAAGCGCAAAAATAGGGGACTGCATATACTTTTTCGGTGATATCAACACCCACAGAAACAAGGATGAAATTATATCCTTTATAAATAGTAAATCAACAAAATTTATAAATATATCCAATAGCAATCTTGTCGATTTGGGTGGACTCGTTATCATAGGTTAATACTATAGACAGACTATCTCGGTCTGTCTATTTTTATGTCAAATACATCGAACATTCGTTTTATCATATATCTAATATATAATCTGATGTAACCTTATAAATTTTAGAAAGCTTTATAAGATGATGAATCGGCAACTGATGTATACCGGACTCATATTTAGAATATTGCTCTTGGCGAATTCCAAGAATAATCGCAACATCTGATTGTGTATAACCGTTAGCTTCACGGAGTTTCTTTAATCTGTAGCAATACGCAGGCTTTGACATAAAAACCTCACAGAATATAATGTATAACAAATCTGACATAAAAGAATATGTCATTAACGACATAAATATAATAACATAGTATTGAAGGATAATTTGGATTAATTTGCAGTAAATTTAAATCGAAATATGTAAAACATAAAACAAGAAATTTTATAATACGAGCGTTTAATATAGAATAATATATCAATGTAGGTAATTCATCAAATTAATTACGATTGAATACTAATGTGATGAAAACCATAAAAACCAGCGATTTATTACAATTCGTAGAATTTTCCCTTCCCCAAATTACACAAAATATTCATTTTGTGTAATTTCTAAATAGGAATTATACCCCCTATTTAATGTGTTATAATATAGAAAATTCAGAGCGAGGTGATTTTTAGTGGCTGTTAATTTTGCTGACGAGGCATCAGACATCATTAAAGAATATCTGTTTTACTTACAAACAATCAAAGGTCGTTCAGAAAAAACTGTTGATGAGTATTTTCTGGATTTAAGAACTTTTTTCAGATTCTTAAAACTTAAAAGAAAATTAACTGATGCTCCTTTTGAAGAAATTGAAATTTCTGATGTTGATCTTGAACTCATAAAATCTGTTTCTTTAATGGATGCTTATGAATTTATGAATTTTCTGTCAAGAAACCGCAAAAACAATGCTGTTAGTCGTGCTCGTAAGTGCTCTGCCCTAAAGCAATTTTTCAATTATCTTACTGTTAAGAAACATTATCTTGATTCTGACCCTATGAGTGAACTTGAAGTACCTAAGAGTAAAAAATCACTGCCAAAATACCTTACACTTGAACAGTCACTTGAGCTTCTTAATGCAATAGACGGCAAATTCAAAGAACGCGACTACTGTATTATTACATTATTTCTTAACTGCGGTTTACGACTCGCTGAGCTTGTTAGCCTTAATATGAACAGCATCAGAAGTGACAATACAATGGTTGTTACAGGTAAAGGAAATAAAGAGCGATTAGTTTACCTGAACAATGCTTGTGTTGACGCTCTAAACGAATGGCGTAAAGTTCGCCCAAATGACGGACTTAAAGATAGAGATGCTCTGTTTGTAAGCAGCCACCACAAACGCTTGAGCCGTGAATCTGTTCAAAAACTTGTACAGAAGTACTTAGAGAAAATCAGCTTAGACTCGCAAGGTTATTCATGCCACAAGTTACGTCACACAGCTGCTACTTTGATGTATCAGCACGGCGAGGTTGACATAAGAGTATTAAAAGATATATTAGGACATGAAAACTTGGGCACTACACAGATTTATACCCATATAAGCTCTGAACAACTTAAAAAAGCTTCTGATAAGAACCCCTTATCAAATGTAAAGAGCAAAAATTAGAGCGCTCTTCCCTATGTTTTATGATAAAAAAATAAGCGTACTGCAAAATCGCAGTACGCTTTCTCTTTTTAAATGTCATTATTAAGAAGGTCAGCATAAGACTCACGCTGGACAATCACTCTGGATCTTCCATCCTTTACCATTACAATGGCAGGTCTTAAAATTCTATTATAGTTTGATGCCATTGAGTAATTATATGCTCCGGTAGTTAGCACAGCAAGAATATCTCCTCTTTGTGGATCTATAATGTCAGCACCCTCTTTGAGAAGATCACCGCTTTCGCAGCATTTTCCTGCCACAGTTACATTTTTAAGTAACTCACCAGCATTTTTGGATGCATTGAGTACTGTATACTCTGCCTTATATAGCGCATATCTGATGTTATCACACATACCGCCATCAACCGAAACATACGTTCTTACATCTTTGATATTCTTCACATTTCCGATTGTATAGAGAGTTGTTCCGGATTCACCAACAATGGAGCGACCGGGCTCAATATGAAACTCAGGCTCATGAATACCAAGCTCTTTGCAAGTATTATGAAAAGCTTCAGCCACGGGTGCAAGATAATCTTCAATCTCAAGAGGAGCATCTGACTCTGTATACTTAGCTCCTAAACCGCCGCCAAGGTTCAGCTCTTTGATAGTATATCCAAACTCATTCTTGACCTCAGCAATAAAACCAAGCATAACTCTTGCAGCATCAGCAAAAGGTTCTGTATCAAAAATCTGAGAACCTATATGGCAGTGTACCTGACACAAATTAATATTTTTGTATTCAAGTGCTTTTTTTACTGCTTCTTTTGCTTCGCCGTTTTCAAGTGCAAAACCAAATTTTGAGTCTATTTGACCTGTGCGGATATAATCGTGAGTATGAGCATCGATACCGGGCTTGATTCTGAAGCCGATGTTAACCTTTGCGTTAAGCTCTTCTGCAAGGTCATTGAGAACTTCAAGCTCTGTAAGATTATCAACAATAATTCGACCAACACTATACTTTATAGCCATTCTCAACTCTGCTTCAGTCTTGTTGTTGCCGTGGAAAAATATTTTATCAGCAGGAAAACCGGCATTCAGAGCAGTATAAAGCTCTCCGCCCGAAACCACATCTACTCCCATGCCTTCTTCTTTCATAATCCTGTAAATTTCAAGACAAGAAAGAGCCTTGCTTGCATAGCAAGGAAAACTTAATTCAGAAAAATTATCTGAAAAGAAGTTTTTGTATCTTCTGCAGTTATCTCTGATTAAGCTCTCATTCATAACATATAAAGGTGTTCCATATTCCTTTGCAAGAGAAACAGCATCGCAACCTTCGATAAAAAGATGTCCATTCTCCCCTATTTTTAAACCTTTAGTCAGCATTTGTATTTGCCTCCTCTACATATCTTTCTATTGCTTCTCTGATTTCTTCGGCGCCCTCTCCGTTAAGTGCAGAGAAAGGATAAAGCTCTGTTTCACCATTCAGAAGCTCGTTGTACATCTCAAGCTGCTTGGCTTGTTCTGTTTTATTGAGCTTGTCCTTCTTCGTAAGAACAATTATCATCGGCAAATCAGCATCAATAAGAAAGTTAATCATATCAATATCAGCTTGTGTAGGCTTGTGACGCATATCACAAATCTGAATAACTAATGCAAAATTACGATTATCAACAAAGTAACCCTCCATTAGGTCAGCCCAACGCTGCTTTTCTGCATGAGAAACCTTTGCATATCCATAACCGGGCAAGTCCACAAGGTTAAAGCTATCAACATTAAAAAAATTAATAGTAGCAGTTTTGCCAGGAGTTGCACTGACCCTAGCTAAAGCTTTTCTGTTAACTATTTTATTTATTAACGAGGATTTACCTACATTTGATCTGCCTGAAAACACAACCTCCGGCAAATCAGACTTGGGCAGCTGCTTTGCAGTGCCACATGCCATTGTAAATTTTGCATTATTATAATTCATAAAATCACCTATATTATGATTTCGCTCTAAGGGCTGATGTCTTATTGCTTGAAGATATAGATTTGCCCTTTTTATGTGACTTCGTCGACTCAGTTTTAGAAGCTATTGCAACTTTTAAAACCTCATCAATAGTCTCAACAGGGATAAACTCAACCTTTTCTTTAACTACAGGATCTATTTCTGCAACATCAGGTAAATTTTTCATTGGTATGATAACTGTTTTTACACCTGCTTTATATGCAGCCATGGACTTTTCTTTAAGTCCCCCAATGGGAAGAACCCTACCCCTTAAGGTAATCTCACCGGTCATTGCCACACTTTGCTTAACAGCAAGGCCGCTTAGCGCAGAATAAAGTGCAGTTGCCATAGTAACACCTGCAGAAGGGCCATCTTTTGGTACCGCGCCCTCCGGAGCATGAATGTGGATATCTTTATTCTTATAAAAATCAGAATCTAAATTATAAGATTTCGATAAAGTTCGAATGCAGGTAATTGCAGTTTTTGCAGATTCCTTCATAACATCGCCAAGAGAACCTGTAAGCTCGATTTTACCCGAACCTTCATTAACAGCTATTTCTATGGGAAGAAGCTCTCCCCCGACACTTGTCCACGCTAGTCCGTTAACAACGCCGACAATGTCTTTTTTCTCAACCAGATCAAGCTGATACTTCTTAGGTCCCAACAACCCCTCAAGATCGTTCTTATCAACTTTAATACTCTCAACACCATCTACAAGCTTAACGGCAGATTTACGCATTACGCTTGCAATAATTCGCTCTAATGAACGAACGCCTGCTTCTTTAGTATAGGAGTCTATCAGAGAATAAATCGCAGAATCAGCAATTTTAAAGACTTTAAAATCAAGACCATTCTCAAGCATCTGCTTTTTAACAAGATGTTTTTTAGCAATATTAAACTTTTCTTCTCTTGTATAAGAAGGCAGCTCAATAACGTCCATTCTGTCCTTCAAGGGCTCAGGGATAGCATGGATATCGTTAGCAGTAGTAATAAACATCACTTTTGATAAATCATAGGGTATATCAAGATAGTGATCATGAAATTCAAAATTCTGCTCACTGTCGAGAACTTCCAAAAGTGCAGATGTAGGATCACCTTTATAGTCGTTTGAAAGTTTGTCGATTTCATCCAGAACCAAGAGAGGATTTGAGCTCTTGGCGCGTTTGATACCTGCAATAATTCTGCCGGGCATTGATGCAAGGTATGTGCGTCTGTGGCCACGGATTTCAGCTTCGTCTTTAACACCGCCAAGGGATATTCTTGCGGTATTTCTGCCGATAGCATCGCCTACAGATACAGCAATAGATGTCTTACCCACTCCGGGAGGACCAACCAGACAAATGATATTTCCCTTGCTGTCAGGATTGAGCTTGCGTACTGCAAGAGACTCTATAATTCTTTCCTTAACTTTTGTTAGACCATAATGATTCTTATCTAGGGATTTTCTTACTTTATCGAGGTCGATATTCTCCTCAGTATATGTATTCCATGGAAGCTCAAGACAAGTATCAAGATATGTTTTGATAAGAGCAGCTTCCTGAGAACCAAAAGGCATACGCTCCATTTTAGAGCATTCTTTGAGAAGAATTTCCTCAACCTCAAGCTTAAGGTTAAGAGCCTTGATTTTTTCCTTGATATTGTCTGATTCCTCGTCAGAATCTTCATAATCTCCAAGCTCTTCACGGATAGCTCTGAGTTCTTCTCTGAGATACATATCACGCTGGCTGCGTTCGATATTTGTTCTTGTTCTCTCGCTGATCTGATGCTCAATCTCAAGAATAGCAAGCTCATCATTGATAGTACTGATGAGGATTTCAGCTCTGACAGCAGGGTCTGTAAACTCAAGAATAGTCTGCTTTTTTCTGTAATCAAGCACTATATTGCTTGCAATATAGTCAGAAAGCTCATCCGCATGCTCAGCCAGCCCAATCTTGAACATAATATCAGAAGGCATCTTTGGGTTAAGCTTTACATAGCTCTCAAAAGATGATTTAAGAGAACGAACCAAAGCCTCCTCGGTATGTATATCATCTATATCAGCCTCAATTATTCTTGTTACATCTGCAACAAAACCATTTCTTGTTTCTGAAATATACTTAATCTCGGCTCTGTATAAACCTTCAAGAACTACCCTGAGAGAACCATCAGGCTGCTTTACAACCTGTACAACTTTTGATACGGTTCCAATCTGATATAAATCTGATGCAATTATAGAACTTTTGGAGGCATCCTCCTGAGCAACAGCCATAATTAGCTGATCTGAGGACATAGCCTTATTTATAGCAGCTATTGATTTTTTTCTGACTACATCAAAATGAAGCATCATCTTAGGAAAAACAACAATGCCTCTAAGGGGTAGCACAGGAATATCAATAATCATATTTTCAAACTTAGTCATATTTTACCTCAAATGAGCATGGCTGTGCATAAAAATACGCACAGCCTCGCTTAAGTCAGGAAGCAGATTCTTCTAATCTCTTCCTGTTGTTTCTGATAATTTCCGGCTCTTTTTCGCCATTTACAGCGCCCTCTGTAATAATAACCTCTGAAATAGTTTCGTCAGAAGGCACATCAAACATAAGCTGGTTAAGAACACTCTCCATAATACCTCTGAGTCCGCGAGCACCTGTCTGTGCTTCAATAGCTCTCTTTGCAACAGCCTTAAGAGCATCATCATCAAACTTAAGGAGCACATTATCGAAAGCAAAAAGCTTTTGGTATTGCTTAACAAGAGAATTTCTGGGCTCAGTAAGAATTCTTACCAGAGACTCCTCATCAAGACCGCTGAGTGCAGTTATTACGGGAAGTCTGCCCACAAGCTCAGGAATAAGACCAAACTTAACCAGATCCTTGGCTATAACATTTTCCATCCAATAAGTTGTATCCAAAGTCTTTTTATCAATGATATTTGCCTCAAAACCAAGAGTTGAGGAACCGAGACGCTTTTCGATAACTTTTTCAAGTCCGTCAAAAGCACCGCCACAGATAAAAAGAATATTAGTGGTGTCAATCTGGATAAACTCCTGCTGAGGATGCTTTCTGCCACCCTGAGGCGGTACGTTAGCAACGGTACCCTCAATCATCTTAAGGAGCGACTGCTGAACGCCCTCACCGCTTACATCACGGGTAATAGATGGATTCTCGGATTTTCTTGAAATCTTGTCGATTTCGTCGATATAGATAATACCGTGCTCGGCTTTTTCGATATCATAATCCGCAGCCTGAATAAGCTTTAAGAGGATATTTTCAACATCCTCACCCACATAACCCGCCTCAGTAAGAGTAGTAGCATCCGCAATGGCAAAAGGTACATCAAGAGCCTTTGCAAGGGTTTGTGCAAGCAATGTTTTACCAACACCTGTAGGGCCTAAAAGCAAAACATTGCTCTTTGTAAACTCAATATCATCATCTTCGTTGAAGACTCTTTTATAGTGATTATAAACGGCAACACTCAGTGTAACTTTGGCTTTATCCTGACCGATAACATACTCGTCAAGAATAGCTTTAATCTGCTGGGGCTTTAAAAGCTCGTTAACATCAACTTCCATGTTAACTGCCTCAGGCTCCATTAATCCCTCGTCAATAATTGACTTGCAAAGCTCAACGCAACCATCACAGATATAAACTCCGTTGCCTGCAATAAGCTTGCCAACCATACCCTGTGGCTTGCCGCAAAAGGAACAATAAACTTCGTTATTGTCTTTATTATTAGGCATAACTAAACCTCTTTATTATCTTTTGTCAAGTACCTTGTCAATAAGTCCGTACTCAAGTGCCTGCTGAGCAGTCATAAAATTATCACGCTCTGTGTCTCTTGCAATAACATCATAAGGCTGGCCGGTATTGGCAGCAAGAATCTCATTAAGCTTCTTCTTTGTTCTTAAGATGTGGTTAGCATGAATCTCGATGTCAGTTGCCTGACCGCGAGCACCGCCGCTGGGCTGATGAATCATGATATCAGCATTGGGAAGGGCATATCGCTTGCCCTTAGTGCCTGCTGAAAGCAGAAAAGCACCCATAGAAGCCGCCATACCCATGCAGATAGTAGAAACATCACACTTGATATACTGCATTGTATCATAGATTGCCATGCCATCAGTAACAGAACCACCGGGGCTATTGATGTAGAGGCTGATATCCTTGGAGCTATCCTGACCCTCAAGATATAAAAGCTGAGCTACAACCAGGCTTGCTGAAGCACTGTTTACTTCATCGTTAAGCATAATGATTCTGTCGTTTAAAAGACGAGAAAAAATATCATAAGAACGCTCGCCACGACTTGTCTGTTCTACAACATATGGTACCAATGAACTCATAGTAAAATCTCCTTCCAAATTAATACTTAACAAATTATGCGGGTTTTATTCAATTACTTTGTAACTGCTTCTTTTCTTACGAGCTCCATAGCCTTCTGAACTGCAAGGTCTGCCTTAAGAACGCCGTCAGTAAACATAGGCTTGATCTGCTCAACAGTCATGTTGTAAGCTTCAGCCATCTTTGTGTACTCGGCCTCAAGATCAGCCTCTGTAATCTCGATGTTCTCAAGCTTTGCAATCTTTTCAAGAGCAAGTCTGAGCTTTACTCTCTTCTCAGCATCAGGTCTGTACATCTTAGCAAGGCCCTCAACATCCATACCTGTGTACTTGAGGTAAGACATAGCATCAAGACCCTGTGAGCGGAGACGCATATCAAACTCGCGAATCATTGTGTTAACTTCGTTGTCATACATCTGAGTGGGAATTTCGCCCTGAACAAGCTCGATCACTTTCTCAGAAAGGTCATTGTTGATCTGAGCCTCTTTCTCGTCCTTAAGACGCTTTGTAAGAGTCTCTTTGATTTCCTTCTTATACTCGTCAACTGTTTCCTTATCGCTTACATCCTTAACAAATTCGTCATCAAGCTCAGGAAGTTCCTTAGTCTTAATCTCGTGGAGCTTAATCTTGAACTCTGCCTCTTTGCCTGCAAGGTTCTCAGCATGGTACTCTGTGGGGAAAGTTACGAAGATAGAGAACTCTTCCTCTGCATTGTGACCAACGATCTGCTCCTCAAAACCGGGGATAAACATACCGCTGCCGAGCTGGAGGTTGTGATTTTCAGCCTTGCCGCCATCAAATGCAACACCATCAACAAAGCCTTCGTAGTCGATTACGGCAGTATCACCATCAGCAGCAGCTCTGTCAGTAACAGTGATCATTCTGCTGTTTCTCTCTCTTACCTTGTCGATCTCTTCGTTGATCATCTTCTCAGTAACTCTTACTGCCTTTGTCTCTACCTTGATGCCCTTGTAGCCATCAATCTCAACTTCAGGCTCAACAACTACAACAGCTTTGAATGTAAATCCGTTCTCTGTGTCGATTTCTTCAAGGCTCTCTGTAGCTACGAGCTTGAGGTCAGCCTCTTTAACTGCTGCCTCTAAAGCTGCAGGATAGCATTCTTCGATAGCATCGTTGTAGAATACGTCTTTGCCGTACATCTTCTCTACCATCTGACGGGGTGCTTTGCCGCGACGGAAACCGGGCATATTGATTTTAGATATGTTCTTCTTGTAAGATTTCTGAACTGCTGCTTCGAAAGTTTCTGCATCAACAAAAACTTCAATTTCGTACTTATTTGTTTCCTTAAGATTACAAGATTTAAGACTCATTTTAAATTCCTCCGATAAAATAGAAAATTTTGGTATATTCAGACGACGGGCACAGGAAAGAAACCTGTATAGTCGCATGAAATCAAATGAAAGTTAATCCCCTCATACTCGCCGGTAATTGCGTGTCTGTGGGTATATACGCCGTGAAGATGACCATAGTAACAATGTTTGATACTGTGTTTTTTTAGGACTTCCAATATCTCATCACAAATAACGGTATCGTACACCGGCGGATAATGAAGAAAGACTACAGGCTCAAGACCGGTCTTCTTTGCTTCGTTAATTGACATTTCAAGTCTTCCGACTTCTCTTGACAACACCTTTGCATCTTTTTCGCCGCCGGGCTCGCTGATCCAACCGCGGGTACCGCAGATAGCCTTGCCCTCAACTGCATAAGCATTGTTGAAAATAATTTTAATACTGTCAAAACCATTTTCTTCAAGGTATTCGTCAATTTTCTTTTTAGTCCCCCACCAATAATCGTGGTTGCCTTTGAGAAAAAGTTTTTTACCGGGCAGCTTATGGATAAAAGAAAAATCATCATAACACTCATTAAGCTTCATAGCCCAGGAGATATCTCCTCCAATGACAACAGTGTCGTCATCCGTGATAATCTTCTTCCAGTTTTCTTCAAGGCGTTTTGTGTAGTCGCTCCAACCCGAAAAAATATCCATAGGCTTATCGGTGCCAAGGGACAAATGCAAATCAGCTATTGCATAAATCATTTAATAAAGCTCCAAAGAATTAACAACGTACTGAGGCATATCGTCAACATTGATAAGATTCTTGAATCTATCATCCATTGTACGTGTTGCCTCAAGAGGAGCAGGAATCTCTGTATTTGTAAGCTCTGACAATCTGTCAACTACCTTGAACTCGTCTTCCTCTGAAATTTCTTCACCTGTAACTGCAGAAAGAACTGCACGAGAGAACTTGTAGGGGCTTGCAGTAGATGCGATAATGTTGGGAGTTTTGTCGCCGGTAGCTTCAACATATTTCTCGTATACATTTACTGCTACTGCAGTATGTGTATCGCAGAGATAACCTGTATCTTTGTAGAGAGAAGCAATAGTAGCAAGTGTTTCTTCCTCTGTTGTGCAACCGCCAGCAAAATCCGCCTGAACTGCAGCCTTGACAGTTTCGTTAACTGTGTATTTGCCATCATTGTTAAGAGAAGACATATACTCTTTATCAAGGTTATCGTCTCTGCCGCTTAAGATGTAGAGAAGTCTCTCCAGGTTGCTGGAAACAAGAATATCCATAGAAGGAGAAACTGTTGTAATAAACTGTCTGTTCTTATCGTATGTACCTGTTGTGATAAAGTCGGTGAGAACATTATTAGAGTTGGAAGCACAGATAAGCTTGTTAACAGGAAGACCCATCTGCTTAGCAAAGTAAGCTGCCAGGATGTTACCAAAGTTACCTGTAGGTACAGTAATGTTGATTTTATCACCAAGCTTAATTTCATCCGCATTAACCATATCGCAGTAAGCTGAAATATAGTAAACAATCTGAGGAAGAAGTCTGCCCCAGTTGATGGAGTTGGCACTGGAGAACATCATGTTGCTATCTTCAAGCTTCTTGATGATTTCATCAGTTGTGAAAATCTTTTTTACGCCTGTCTGAGCATCATCAAAGTTGCCGCGGATAGCACAAACGTTAACGTTATCACCTAAAGTTGTATCCATCTGATGCTTCTGCATGGGGCTTACGCCGTCGCTGGGATAGAAAACAACAATCTCAGTATCCTTAACACCGGAGAAACCTTCAAGTGCAGCCTTACCTGTGTCACCGCTTGTAGCAACAAGAATGACTGCCTTTTTGCCATCAGCAGTTTTCTTCAAGGAACAAGTAAGAAGATGAGGTAAAATCTGAAGAGCCATATCCTTGAATGCACATGTAGGACCATGGAAAAGCTCTAAAAGACAAAGTTTATTGTCGCCGTGGTTAACAATACTGATGGGTGCGGGATTTGATCCGTTGAACTTCTCCTCAGTATATGCTTTATCAACACAATCAGCAATCTCTTCAGCTGTAAAATCGGTAAGATAATCACCGATAATCTTTTTTGCTCTGCCTCTGTAATCCATAAGTAAAAGTGCCTCAAAAGTAACACCGTCATACTTAGGGAAAGACTCGGGAACAAAAAGACCGCCTTCTGAAGAAATACCTCTTGCGATTGCCTCGGCAGAAGATATTTTTTTAGAATTGTCGCGTGTACTTATGTACTGCATTTTTATTCAGCTCCTATTTTGCCAAAATAATATATTATTATACACTAAACTTTAGCAAAAGTCAAAATCGAGTAATGAAATTCTGTGCATTATAGTATAGAATTTTTTGTATAAGTTGCTCATTAAATCCGTGTTTTAACAAACTTTCATACAAAACAGGGATTTTCGAGGCTCTGTCAAGGGTTTTAAGGGCATCGCATCCGTCAAAATCAGAACCGATACAAACTGTATTTTCGCCATCAAGTGACAAGAAATGATATATATGTTTAATAACATCATAAATTGTTGCCGACTCAGGTTCTGAACACAAAAACGGAGGGTAAAAATTCACCCCAACTACTCCCCCACTGTCTCTGATAATTTTAAACTGCTCATCAGTAAGATTTCGTCTATTAGGGCATAGTGAATAGGAATTAGAGTGGGTTGCAATTATTGGCTTACTTGAATTTTCTGCAACATCATAAAACGTTCTGACACTTGAGTGCGAAAGATCAACGACTATATCTTGTCTTTCGAACTCTTTGACTGCCTCAATACCCTTTGCAGTCAATCCAAATTCAGAGTCCGAAAAGGCACCGCTGCCGAGCTCGTTATCCTCGTTGTATACAATGGTTACGGCTTTAACACCATACTCTTTCAGAGCAGAAATTTTGCTTATATCTCCGCCTATTACCGAACCGTTTTCAACAGATAAATAAAACTTATATCTATCGTCGTTGATAGATTTGAAAAACTTATTATAAATACTTGCACAATCCTCAAAGAATCTGAACGCATCATCTTTGCGAATACAGTCAGGCACCCAGACTGCCATGAACCCGCTGAATTTATCAAAAGCTTTCAGTTCATCGGGAGTTACAGATAGTTCTTGACTGTAAGGTGCAAGATTCTCTGTCTTGATTCTATACAAAGTATCAAAGTGCAAATCAAAATACTCCATAATTACCGCCTTGTGTAAACGCATTTTCGATGTAATTTATACTCTCTACTTTATGCGTAATCTTGTTGAGATAAACCTCTGCAACATCAAATCGAGGTTGATTTTTCAGCTTATTATCTGATATAAACTTAAAGGCAGCGGATATGATTTTTCTCTGTTTCTTTAAATCCACCGCATACACTGCAGGGATATTCTGTCCTTCTGTACGGGTTTTAACTTCAACAAAAGCTAAAATATCGCTCTTGTAAGCAATTATGTCAATCTCAGAGCATATATTACGCATGTTTTTGCGAAGTATTTTGTACCCATTATGTCTTAGGTGCTTTACGACAAATTTCTCGCCGATGTCACCTTTTGATTTTGGAGATAGTATGCTCATTATTTAAGTATTTTCTTAAGAAAGCTTGGTCTGTGAATAGGACTTGGGCCAAATTCTCTTAATGCTTCTGTATGTAATTTTGTACCGTATCCCTTGTGCTTTTCAAAACCATACTGAGGATACTCTTCTGCATATTTTAGCATAAGTCTGTCTCGGCTGACTTTTGCAAGGATGGATGCACAGGCAACAGACATTGATTTTGCATCACCTTTGACAATACACTCTCCGTCAATGCTGACAGGAGGCATTGTGTTGCCATCAATATACACATAATCCGCCTTAATACTAAGGCTTTCAACAGCTCTTTGCATTGCGTTCATAGTAGCTCTGAGGATATTTACCTCCTCGATTTCTGCTACATCAGCAAAAACAATTGAGTAACTTAACGCAGACTCACATATTACATCAAAAAGTGCTTCTCTCTTCTTCTCTGTCAGTTTTTTAGAATCATTTACTCCCTCAATAATGAGCCCCTCAGGTAAAATCACGGCAGCAGCGCATACAGGTCCCGCCAAAGGTCCTCTGCCTGCTTCATCTACACCGCATACCGCTTTGTAGCCTTTTTCGTAAGCGGCTTTTTCGTAAAATAACCAATCCATTTCCATCTTAAAGCTCCTTTGGAGATTCCAATGAGATTTTACCTAATTTTGCTGCTCTGAATTCATCAAGAAGCATAACTGAAGCTCTCTCTGTATCAGGCTCACCCTTAGAGATAAGCATACCTCTGCGTTTGGCAATTACTCCAAGCAAATCATAGGACTCAAGCTCCATATCATCATCACTGAGCTTAAATCGCTCTATAAAAACCGGGGGCTTTATATCCTTTAATAAATCAAGAAGACGTACTGCCAGAAGCTCAGTATCAAGTATCTGGTCCTTTACTGCGCCTGTAAATGCAAGACGCTCACCAACGGTTGCATCTTCAAACTTAGGCCACAATACTCCGGGAGTATCCAAAAGCTCAAAACCTCTGTCAAGGGTAAACCACTGACCGCCACGGGTTACACCGGGTCTGTCTTCTACTTTAGCACGATTTTTCTTGACAACTCTGTTAATAAATGAAGATTTACCTACATTTGGAATGCCAACAATCATGACACGGATTGTCGGGTTAGGAATACCGCGTTTTTGTCTGGATTCAATAAAGCTCTGAAGAAGCTTTCGGGTTGTCGGTACAAAATTATTATGACCTTTGCCGCTTTTACAATCTATAGCAAGAGCAGTAATACCCTTGGAATTATAATAAGAAATCCACTGCGCTGTAACCTGATTATCAGCCATATCACACTTATTAAGCAGGATAAGTCTTGGTTTTGATCCAATAAGATCCTCAATATCGGGATTACTTGAAGAAATGGGAATTCGTGCGTCTTTAATCTCAACAACCGCATCAACCAATTTTAGCGATGCCTCTATAAGACGCTTTGTTTTTGTCATATGGCCGGGAAACCACTGTATATTCTGGGTTTTAATTTCATTCATAATATCACCTACAAGAAAAGCTTACATCACCTGGATGTAAGCTTTTTAAATCAATAAAGATAACCGAAATGTTCAAAAGGAAAGACTACAAACTGAGCTTTTCCGATAATATCTTTAACATCGATACATTTAGATTCACCGAGGTCCTCTGCTGAGCCGTCGTTGAAAGCGCCAAAATAACGGCTATCATAAGAATCTCCGCGGTTATCACCAAGAATAAACGCTTTTCCCTCGGGAACAGTAAGAGACAGCTCTTTCTCACCTATAGAATTGATGGTAGGACATTTGATGTAATCTTCGTTAAGAAGGACTCCGTCAACATAAACCTCATGGGTTTCATAGTTGATATAAACATCCTGACCTTCCAAAGCGATAATACGCTTGATAATAGGTTCATCATGATACTTGCCGGCAGGAATAACAACAATATCGCCAACCTCAGGCTCATAGAAAAAGTTTGTAATAATAACCTTATCACTATTTGTAAGTGTAGGTAGCATTGATGAACCATCAATGTTAACTAATCTGAATACAAAAGTAAGAAGTATTACAACGATTACGATAGCAGAAATAATACAGTGACCCCATTCAAAGCCGATATTGGCAGCTTTGGAGGTATTTACCTCTACTTCAACGACATCCTTGTCATCATAACCAAAGGACTCGTCGTTTATATCGATATCATATTCATCTAAATCAATTTTCTTCATACTAACACCACTTAAAATGAAAAAAAGGGACAACACGAAGCTGTCCCTCTCATTAGCAAATTACTTGCGGATAGCTTCCTTAACCTTGGCAGCCTTACCCACTCTGTCACGAAGATAGTAAAGCTTGCTTCTGCGAACCTTACCGTATCTAACAACCTGAACATCCTTAACATTGGGGGAGTTTACAGGGAATACTCTCTCAACGCCTACACCGTAAGAAACACGTCTTACTGTGAATGTTTCTGAAACACCGCTACCACGCTTTGCGATAACTGTACCTTCGAACATCTGGATTCTTTCTCTCTCGCCTTCACGGATGTTAACTGATACTTTAACTGTATCACCAACTGAGAATGCGGGTTTCTCTGCCTTTACGGATTCTGCTGCGATTAATTTTAATGCGTCCATTATAATGACCTCCATTTATTTTTCTCGAACATTCATAACCTTTCGGCAGAGGACTGCTCATATTATTTGGCATTTGCCTCCTAATGTCTCGTCGCTGAGTACGACGGAAATCAAATGCTTTAATATAATAACACAAACATTTCTAAAATGCAAGTGTTTTATTTAATAATTAAGGAATTTATCTGTTCTTATCAAGGAATTTCACGAAATATTCAGGCAACTCCGAATCGAACTCCATATATTCCCCTGTTGCAGGATGTATAAAACCTAAAGTTTTTGCGTGTAAGCATTGACCTTTAAGGGAATCAATAACTTTTTTGGGTCCGTAAACATCATCGCCTGCCAGCGGATGCCCAAGATATGACATATGAACTCGTATCTGATGGGTTCTGCCGGTTTCGAGAACACAACTGATGTAACTGAAACCCTTTAATTCTTCAAGCACCTTATAATTTGTAACAGCCCTTTTTGAATTAATAGCAGTTACCGCCATTTTTTTGCGGTCGTTCTTATCTCGCCCGATAGGCTGGTCTACCCTGCCTACAGTTTCCTTAAATTTACCATACGTTATGGCTCTGTACTCTCGTTTAACACTATGCTCTTTAAGCTGGGCTGCTAAAGAATTGTGAGCAAGATCGTTCTTAGAAACAACTAAAAGTCCGCTGGTATTCTTGTCTATACGATGAACAATACCCGGCCTTAACACACCGTTAATTCCTGAAAGCTGACCTTTACAGTGGTGTAGCAACGCATTTACAAGCGTTCCTGAATAGTTGCCGTGTGCAGGATGCACAACCATACCTTTGGGTTTGTTCACAACGATAATATCGTTATCTTCATACACAACATCTATAGGAATATCCTCCGCCACAGCAGTATACTCCACTGCATCAGGCACACACGCTTTTACAACATCATTGTCCTTAAGAACATAGCTCTTGCTGACAACTTTGTCATTTACCGACACTTTGCCGTCTTTAATCAAGGTAGTAATAAAGCTGCGGGATCTGTCACTGATTTGTTCAGAAAGAAACTTGTCCACCCTGAGTCCTGCATCGTTATCTACCACAAAAACATATTCATTCATCTTTATCTGAAATGAACTCAACCGGTTCGCTTACCACGCTCTTCTTATCGTCTTTTCCATATACAAAAATCACATAGATAAGCAATAATACAGTGCCGAAAGTAATTGCATAATCAGCAAAGTTACAAATCGGCGGAAAGAAAGACAAAGCAAGAAAATCTACAACATAACCGTTAATAACTCTGTCGATAGCATTACCGATGCCACCACCGATAATCAAAGCTGAAGAAATAAAGAACAATTTACTGTTATACTTTGGCTTGAGCATCAAATATACAAGGAAACACCCAACAACAAGCATAATAGCAACAAATATCCATCTGAATGCAGAAGAACCGATACCAAACGCCATGCCGTCATTGTAACTTAAAGTAAAACTCAGCAAACCATTGATAACAGTTACGGAATTACCCTCGATTTTAAGATTATCAACTATAAGTGTCTTGCTAACCTGATCAATAATAACAATAAGAAAAGCAATAAGCAATGAAACTACTACGCCCAGTTTACCTTTAGATTTGCTTTTCATTATATGACCTCCTTATACACATCAAGCGGTGTATAGGAAATACACCGCTTAAAGGTAAATCACAATTATTTAAGAACTTCTGCACATCTTGCACAAAGTGTGGGATGTTCGCTATTAGCACCAACTGTTTCGCTGAATGCCCAGCAACGCTCGCACTTATCGCCCATTGCTTTCTCAACACTAACCTTAAGCTCACCATCGCCCTCAGCAACTTCTACTGCAGATACAATAAATGCAGCAGCAAGCTCTGCCTCTACGGACTTGATGAATTTATACTCGTCGCCGCTTGCAGTAAGAGTAATCTTAGCCTCTAAAGAAGCCTTGATGAGCTTTTCTTTAACTGCATTTTCAAGCTGCTTCTTAACAACATCACGAAGCTCATGAATCTTGTCCCAATCAGAAATAAAGTTCTCTTCAAGAGAAAGCTCGATTGCCTTGGGCATTTCATTAAAGAGGATGCACTCGGCATCAGCATCAGAGCTATGAGGCATATACTTCCAGATTTCGTCAGAAGTGTATGCAAGTATGGGAGAAATCATTCTTGTCATTGCGTCAAGGATGATATAGATTGTAGTCTGAGCGGCACGACGCTCCTTAGAATCAGCCTTTTCTGTGTAAAGTCTGTCCTTAAGTACATCAAGGTAGAAGTTAGACATGTCAACAACACAGAAGTTGTGAATGCTATGGTACACCTGATGGAATTCATAAGCATCATAACCTGCTTTAACCTTAGCCATAAGCTCATTGAGCTTGTTGATAGCCCACTTATCAATAGGCATAAGCTCATCAATAGCTACAGAATCAGTGTCAGGGTTAAAGTCTGAAATATTACCTAAGATATAACGTGCAGTGTTTCTGATTTTTCTGTAAGCCTCAGAAAGCTGCTTTAAGATATCCTTAGAAATTCTGATGTCAGCATGATAGTCAGAAGATGCAACCCAAAGACGGAGTACATCAGCACCATACTGGTCTACAACCTCCTGAGGATCGATACCGTTGCCGAGAGACTTACTCATCTTTCTGCCTTCGCCGTCAACAACCCAACCATGAGTAAGAACAGCCTTATAAGGTGCCTGACCGAAAGCAGCAACTGATGTGATAAGCGAGGACTGGAACCAGCCTCTGTACTGGTCAGCACCTTCAAGGTAGAGGTCTGCAGGCCAGTTGAGGTAATCTCTAGCCTTACATACTGCTGCGTGTGTTACACCGCTGTCAAACCAAACGTCCATAATGTCGCGTTCTTTCTCAAACTTGGTGTGACCACACTTTTTACACTTCGCACCCTCGGGAAGAATATCCTCGGCTGCGTGAATATACCAAGCATCACTGCCTTCCTCTCTGAAGAGGTCAGCAACTGCCTTCATAGCATCCTTGTCGATATAAGGCTCTCCACAATCTGCACAGAAGAAAATTGGAATAGGAATACCCCATCTGCGCTGACGAGAAATACACCAGTCTTTACGCTCAGTTACCATTGAGGTAATTCTGTCTTTACCCCAACCGGGAATCCACTGGGCAGTTTCGATAGCCTTAACGGCTTCTTCTTTAAAGTCATCAACAGAGCAGAACCACTGATTTGTTGCTCTGAAAAGAACGGGATTCTTACATCTCCAGCAATGAGGATAAGGATGGACAATCTTCTTGATAGCAAAGAGAAGTCCAAGGTCCTCAAGATGCTGAGCGATAGGCTTGTTAGCGTCGTCAGTTAAAAGACCTGCGAACTGACCTGCTTCTTCAGTAAGTCTGCCGTCTGCATCAACAGGAACGATGATGGGAATATTGTCATAATTACGGCATACATCGTAGTCCTCTACACCGTGACCGGGTGCAGTATGAACACAACCTGTGCCGCTTTCTAAAGTAACATGATCACCAACAATAACAAGTGACTCTCTGTCGAGAAAAGGATGGCTTGCCTTCATAAACTCAAGGTCTGAACCCTTGATTTCGCCGACAACCTCGTATTCCTCAATACCTGCTGCCTCAAATGCACTCTTGTAGAGCTCCTCAGCCATAATCAGGTACTGGTCACCTGTCTTGATGATATTATAATTAAACTCGGGACCTACGCAGATTGCTACGTTACCGGGCAATGTCCAAGTTGTTGTTGTCCAGATTACGAAGAAAGTCTTTGCAGGGTCAATACCCATAGCAGAGATCTTGCCAAGGTCATCCTTAACAGGGAATTTAACGTAAATGGAGTAACAAGTTGCATCCATATACTCAATTTCAGCCTCTGCAAGAGCTGTCTTACACTCAGGGCACCAATAAACAGGCTTCAAACCCTTGTAAATGTAACCCTTCTGAGCCATTTCAGAGAAAATCTCGATCTGAGTAGCTTCGAAATCTTTGGTAAGAGTGATATAGGGATTGTCCCATTCGCCGATTACACCTAAACGTCTGAACTGATTTCTCTGGTCGTCAAGATAACCGAGAGCAAACTCTCTGCACATTTTTCTGAGCTCAACATCAGAAATAGCATCAGAGCTGGAAACACCCGCTTTTGCTCTTGCCTTAAGCTCTGTAGGAAGACCGTGAGTATCCCATCCGGGAACGAAAGGTGCGTTAAATCCTGACATATTCTTATATCTGACGATAAAATCCTTAAGTACCTTGTTAAGAGCAGTACCGAGATGGATATTACCATTAGCGTAAGGAGGACCATCGTGAAGAATAAACTGGGGTTTGCCCTGGTTTTTCTCCATTAATTTCTTGTAGATTTCTTTTTCGTCCCAAGTTTTGAGGGTAACAGGCTCGCTCTGAGGAAGACCTGCTCTCATAGGGAAGTCGGTTTTGGGAAGATTAAGTGTCTTATTATAATCCTGTGCCATTTTGTTCTCTCCAATTAATTATCGTTATCTTCGTCGATGTTATAATCATCGCCGAACTTTAAACCTGAAAAAAGCTTGCCTTTTTTCTTTTTATCAGCAACTTTTACATCAGAATCTTCTTCAGTGACATTAATATCGTTAACGAGATTAACATCATTGCTGAAAAAATCTGCAACATTTATACTGTCAACAGTTTCTTCTACAGGGGGATTGTCAAAGGTAATCTCAGAGGAAGATTCCGGTGCTTTCTGCACTTCAGCCTCTTCAGCAACAGCTGTCTGCTCCTGACTATTAGCAACAGAAATCTTGTTTCTGATTACTTCGTCAGCACGCTCGATTTCATCAACTTCTTCTGTTGGGAACTTTTCTTCCATCTGTTTATTGATGATTTCTACCTTTGTTGCTGAGGGCAACTCTTTTGCAGAAATAATATGTTTATTACATACATTGATGAGTTCTTCTCTGAGTTTGTTGCATTCAGATAAAAGAAGTGCATACTGTTTTTTCTGCTCTTTTATCTGCATATTAAGGTCAAAGGACTTGGTTCTTGCTTCGGCATCTGCTTCTTCAAGAATCTGAGCAGCCTTTGCTTTTGCACTTTTAATTGTTGAATCAGCAACACGCTGAGAAGCGAGCAAAGCGTTTCGTACTGCATCTTCATCAGCACGATATTCCTCTACTCTGGTTGCAAGGATATCCATTTTCTTAACGAGGTCGGACTTTTCCTTCTTAAGCTGTTCCATTGTAATAAGCACCTGGTCAATAAAAGAATCGACATCTTCGGGCTTGTATCCTCCGAATCCAGCTTTTCTGAAGCTGACCTGTTTGATGTCTTCAATAGTAAGCATCTTTTCATCCCCTTTATTCATACTGCATTACAGACAAGACCAATCTTGATCCCTTTGTAGTGCGTAAAACTTCACCAATTATAAATTTGCCGTATCCGCGGATACTGACAGTATCGCCACAAATAATGGATTTTGAAGGCTTAACAACAACTGAATAATTTACAAATACCTTGTCACAATTAATAAATTCCAACGCCTTTTGTCTTGAACAATTACATACCGATGCTACAAAGTTATCTATCCTCAACGAAGTAACAAGAAATTCTCTTTCAGTTAGCTCTGTCCTGAGTTCAGACAGATCTCCTGTATACAAATCCACAACCACGGATTGTCTTCCGACAGACGTGAGATTTCTCATGACATAATCTGAAATTTCTCTTTTTAAAAACACAACCGCTTGATTATCAAGTACTATGATATCGCCCACACATTGACGTTCTATACCAAGTCCCATTATGGATCCCAGATAGTCCCTATGCGTAAGAGCAGACTCTCCCTTTGGTGTGATACATAGTGCTGTTATATCGGCACTAATATCATAATCCTCGTCAAGATACATCAAAACTCTTGTGGCTGAAGGATATCCGCCGTAAAAATAATGATCTAAATACTGATTGGATAAGTAATTGTGAACCTGAGAAATTTCTATTTCATTAAGGAATCCCAAAGATGATACCTCGCCACAGTAATACTTCGTGACTAAATCATCGGTTTTGGATAGCAAAAGACGGGATTCGTCCATTATCAGAAGTATACGCCGTTGTTCTCAAGCTCGTCCAGCAAGTCATCCCCAGTAAGGTCAACATTATTGGGAATGATGATAAATGTGCTGGAAGCAACCTTTTTGATTTTACCACCGTTAGCATAAGCAACACCGGAAAGAAAATCAATGATTCTTCTGGACATATCACGATTTGTATTCTCAAGATTCAATACAACTGTATGAGTCTTTAAAAGCTCATCAGCGATAGCTCTTGTTTCTTCGCCGAATCTTTCGGGCTTAAAAAGAGCAACCGCAAGCTTAGCAGTAGCATTGATATTGATAACCTTATTTCTCTGAGAAGATCTGGACTCAACTCTGTCCTCTCTTACATCCTCTTCTTCGTTATCACCGTAGCCGTACTCATCATACTCATATTCTTCATCGGGAGCATCCCACATACGCTTAAACTTATCAACAAAACCTGCCATAATTCATTACCTCCGTAATTTTAAATGTTATAATTTCTTGCACCAAACAATGCAGATCCTATCCTAACCATTGTGGCACCTTCTGCAATTGCTTCACAATAATCATCAGACATACCCATAGAAAGGACATTCATAGATATATTATCTATCTTTTTGTCAGATATGTCAAGAAACAGTTTACGCATATTTTCAAAATATCTGCAAATTTTCTGTTTATTATCACAAATCGGCGGTATTGTCATCAGTCCTTTGACATTTATCGCCTTAAGTTGAGCGATTTCATAGAGAAGTTCTTCCAGCTTTTCGGGAGCAATTCCGGACTTGCTCTCTTCCCCGCCAATGTTAACTTCAACAAGAATATCAGTTTCGACATTGTGCTTTACGCTTTGATTAGAAATCTCTGTAGCTAATTTTATAGAATCAACAGACTCTATCATATCGACCTTGCCTACAATCTGTCTGACTTTGTTGGACTGAAGGTGACCGATCATGTGAAGCTTAGTCTTATCCAGGTTATAGCTGTCATACTTTGACAAAAGCTCCTGAACTCTGTTTTCTCCGATATGATCAAGGCCAAGAGAAATAGCATAATTTATATACTCAGGCTCAACAGTTTTGGTTGCTGCGAGAAACGTAATCTCATCCGGGTTTCTGCCTGCTTTGATAGCTGAGTTAAATATATTCTCTCTGATAGTTTTATAGTTATATTCTATATCACTTAATAATCTTGCCGTCATACAAATTTTCACCTTCTATTACAACTTCATCATTGATAATAATAGTTCTGTCACTTTTGAGTATTGCAGATTCTGGATTGATATCAACAATTACAAAATCTTTACCTGCAAAAATTACCGATACCTCTCTGAACAAAAGCTCACTACCGTGTAAGATATATACACCCTGAACGCGAGCGGTCTCACCAGTAGGCTCACCCTCTTCGTCCAGAATCTCTACATAATCATCATGCAAAGCTGACTTTGACAAACGTACGCCCTCAAAATCATTAATGAGAATCTGTACCGTTTCATTTCTCATGTGACTGAGAGAATTATTCATATAATTACACTTAAATATTGCTACAGCATCGCTTTGCTTTGACGACTGATTAAGTGCAACAAGCTCTACAGGAACAGGCTCATCGGATGCAGATGAAAACACAATCTTAGGATAGCTTTCGCTATGAGAAAGGGACAACGCTTCGTCAGATGTAAGCTTGCATACGATGTACCAATCAAGACCGCTGACAATTTTACCTACTGCGTTATTTGTTACATTCTCAGGCATATATGCTCTGTTAAGGTCATCAACAGTAAGCTCAGTTACGGTATCATAGTCATAAACATTTTCGTATCCGTCAACATTTGCTACAAAGTAACCAGCATTCGGAGCTTTTATATCATGAACATAAGAAGAACCTGCATCAGAATACTTTGCCTTTTCCTGTTTAAGAGTCTGAATCTGAGTATTAAAGTCAGACACAGTTCCTACAATTCTCTGTCGCTGATTGATAGAATACACAAGAGACTGAGAGGAATTTTCTCTGTCGGAATAATCATTGTTGTTAACTGCCTTGAGAAGATCTTTGATGTTAAGATATATCTGGGCATCAACTGCACCATCGTTGCTTACGTTATCATAGGATTTGTTAAGACTTTCAAGAATTTCTATTTTTTTGTCGATTTCCTGCACTTTATTGTAAAACAAAGCATCTGTCTCATCAGAGAAAACCTTGGCAACCGAAGTTCCCACTGCAACCTTGTCGCCATCCTCAACGATATAATACTCAACTCCCGAAGAAATATTATTATATATAACTGTTTCTTCGCGAACAATCAAAGCATCTGCAGCAATACTCTCGTTATATTTATATTTTACTGCTATTTCAGTTGTAAGCTCATTGGAATTGTTCAGATTTGCATTAACTGCAATAACAACTACATAAATTACAATAGCAAAAATAACAGCAACAATACCTATTCTTTTCAGGATTTCTTTTTTCATTTTAATCAAATCCTTTTGAACTTAAAAAAGCTACTACCGACGATAACAATTCGTCGGAGTTAGTATAATCGTCAACAAAGAACCAATTTGTAGACTGATCACGTCTGAACCATGTAAGCTGGCGTTTTGCGTATCTTCGGGTAGCTCGCTTTAAAGACTCAATGCAAGACTCAAGATCAGCACCTCCGCTGAAATATGGAGCCAGCTCCTTATATCCGATCGCTTGCACCGCAGTAGAGCTTACATCAGACTTAAAAAACTCCTCAGCCTCACTTAACAGTCCGTTTTCAAGCATTATATCTACTCTTAAATTAATTCTTTCGTATAATTTCTGTCTATCTTTAAAATCAAGACCTATTTTAATGGAATCATAGGGTTTTTCAAGAGGTACTGAATTTATATTCTGTTCAGTCATAGTGATTCCTGTGGACTTGTAAATCTCAAGCGCTCTTATAATACGCTTTGGATTCCTTTCCACTTTAATCTTATCATAGCTTTTGGGGTCTACAGACTTAAGCTCTTCAAGCAAAACATCAATTCCTTCAGACTCATATTTTTTGATAAGCTCAGCTCTTAAATCAAAGTCAGTATCACCCTCGGCAAAAACCGTGCCCGACAAAAGATTATCTACATAAAGACCTGTACCACCTGCAATAATCGGAAGCTTATCTGCTGAGACAATGCTTTTGATAGCTTCTTTTGCAAGAGAAACATAAGATGCTACAGAAAAAACCTCATCAGCAGGCAAAAAATCAATCAAGTGATGTTTGATCCCCTGCATTTCAGAAAATGTAGGTTTCGCAGTAGCTATATCCATGCCTTTATAAATCTGCATGGAGTCAGCAGAAACAATTTCTCCGCCGAATCTCTTGGCGATTTCTACAGAAAGTGCAGTTTTTCCTGATGCAGTAGGCCCAACTATGGCTATTACTTTAGGTTTATTATCAAAACTCATATTTACACCCTGCCAAACTGCTTTTCAATGTCATTCTTTGTAACCTCAATACATACAGGTCTGCCGTGGGGACAAGTTTTCAGCTGAGGATCAGCCAACATCTTCTTAACTAAATCTATAAGCTCGGTCTCACTTGACTTGTTGCCTGCTTTAACTGCAGCACGACAAGCCACATTATGGAAAATCCAATCCATCTTCTCTGTATATACATCAAGCTTGTGTTGACTTATGTACAAGGCCATCTCTGCAATACTTGATTCAACATCTGCAGAATCCAGAAACTGTGGACAGCTTCTGACAAGTATTGTGCCATTGCCAAAATCTTCAACCTCAAAAGAGGCCTCTTTAAATAAATCAAGATTTTCGATAGAAGCATTGTACTCCTCTTTCTGCAGAGTGACGGTTACAGGCACCAACAGCATCTGGCTGAAGGTATTATTTTCACTTTTGAGTTTTTCGTAAATAATACGCTCATGTAAAGCATGCTTGTCCACAAAAAGAAGCTTTTTGTCTATCTCAACAATTATGTAGGTGGAAAACGCTTCTCCCACAAATCTGAATTCAATTTCTTTCTTGCTGAATACATCATCCAGCAAAACAGAATTCTCAGGTTCCTTATTTGCTTTATCTTCCTCAACATCGGTTACGATATTTTCATAAGGTCTGACCTGTTCTTCGGTTTTAGAAACATCATCAAAAATATCAAATACATTATCAGTTAACTTATCAGACGACTTAGTATCACTTGGTATATTAACCTCAGATTCATCCTCAACAAAGATATTAATATCAGATTTTCTGACTTCTTCATCTTTTGAGATTCTCTCAAGAGACTTTAAGAAAGCATCGTTTCGCTCTTTGAAATCATTTACAGCTACTGTTTTTTCGTAAAGAGGCTTGAATGGCTTTTGTTGACTGATAGTTGAAGCGGGTGTTGTCTGAGGATTCTCTGCATTTTTAATTGATTTTACGGTAGAATATGTAAAGGGCTCTACCTTAGGTTTATTTGCAGCCTCCGAAAAAAGCTCAGCTCTCTTTCTATCATTTACAGAAAGTAAAGCCGATTTTACAGCGTGGTATACTGCATCAAATATGGGTCTTTCGTTAACAAAACGAACTTCAATTTTTGCAGGATGGACATTAACGTCAACTGCAGAATAAGACATAGAAATATTAAGTACGCAAGAGAGGAATTTGCCAACCATAACACTGCCTTTAGCAGCCTCATCAACAGCTGCAGCGGCGGTTCTGGTTTTGACAAATCTTCCGTTTACAAAGAAGGTCTGCATACTTCTGGTGGGTCTTGCCGATTCAGGCTTTGAGATGTATCCTTTGACCTCAACAGGACCAAGTTTATAATCCACCTCAATCAAAGAACTAGCAAAATCTCTACCAAATACTGAATAAATTGCAGAATTAAGTTTGCCGTCTCCCGATGTTTTCAAGGCAACCTTTGAGTCACGGATAAAGGTAAAAGCAATTTCGGGGTGCGATAAAGCGATTCTGTCTATAACCTGAGCTATAGCGTTACCTTCAGAAACATCTTTTTTAAGAAATTTCTGACGAGCAGGAATATTGAAGAAAAGGTCTCTTACAATGATTGTAGTACCCTTAGGACATCCTGTGTCGCTGAGCTCAACTTCCTCGCCTGCCGAAATCGAATAAAATGTTCCGATTTCTTCACTGTCTGCACAAGTAATAAGTTCGACATTGGCAACCGCGCTGACGGATGCCAAAGCCTCGCCACGGAAACCTAAAGTAGAAATACTGTCCAGGTCGTCCTGAACCTTAACTTTACTTGTTGCATGTCTTAAGAAAGCGGTTCTGACGTCTTCACGCTCAATACCGCAACCGTTATCAGCAATACGGATAAAAGTCTTACCGCCGTTTTTGATTTCGACAGTAATTTTTGTTGAACCTGCGTCTATGGAATTTTCAACAAGCTCCTTAATAACGGAGGATGGTCTCTCTACAACCTCACCTGCAGCAATAAGCTCTGCTACATGTTTATCAAGTACATTAATTCTGCTCATCACTGCACCTCCTTGGTAAATTTAAAGCAGTTTCTTAAGTTCGTATATAAGATTGATAGCCTCAATGGGAGTAAGTGTATTAATATCAACCTTGTTGAGCTTTTCGGCAATAGCATCATTAGCAGGTGCCAAAAGCGAAAGCTGACTGTCTTCCTCTGAAACAACATCTCTCACAAATTCAGTCTGTGGCGTGGATATGGTAAGTTCCTTTAATATAGCTTTTGCTCTGCGGATAATTGTTTCTGGAATACCCGCAAGCTTGGCAACCTCAATACCATAACTCTCGTCAGCACCGCCTTTGACGATTTTTCTGAGAAAAGTAATGTCATCGCCGCGTTTTTTCACGGCAATATTATAATTCTTAACGCCTTCCATAAGGCTTTCAAGCACAGTAAGCTCGTGGTAATGAGTTGCAAACAAGGTTTTTGCACCCAGATGCTTTTTATTGACTACATACTCAAGAACGGCCCTTGCGATACTCATACCATCAAAAGTAGAAGTACCTCTGCCGATTTCGTCAAATACCAGCAAGCTTTTAGAAGTGGCATTCTTTACGATATTTGCAACCTCATTCATCTCAACCATAAATGTTGACTGTCCTGCGGCAAGGTCATCAGATGCACCAACTCGCGTATAAATCGCATCAACAATTCCTATCTCAGCGCTTTCACAAGGTACAAAGCTACCCATCTGAGCCATTAGGACGATAAGCGCAGTCTGACGCATATATGTAGATTTACCTGCCATATTGGGGCCCGTAATTATTGCAACCCTGTTTGCATCACAATCAAGAAATACATCATTAGGCACAAACATCGAGTCTTTAAGTAACACCTCAACAACAGGATGACGGGAATTCTTGAGTCTTAATGTTGAAGAAAGTGTAATATCAGGTCTTATATAATTATTATCGCTGGCAACATTTGAAAGTGAGCAAAGCACATCCAGAGTTGCGATAGCGGTTGTTGTCATTTCAATTCTTGCTAAATTTTCAGAAACGATTTTGCGGATAGAAGTAAAAATCTCATACTCCATTGCCACAGACTTATCCTTAGCGCCGAGAATACGTGCCTCTAAATCTTTGAGCTCCTGAGTAATATATCTTTCACAATTAGCAAGTGTTTGCTTACGGATATAAGAATCAGGTACAGAAGCTTTATAGGAATTTGTAACCTCAATATAATATCCGAATACACGGTTATATCCCACTTTGAGCTTTGGGATACCAGTCTTTTCTCTTTCTCCTGCTTCAATCTGAGCAAGCAAAGATGTAGATCCTGTCATATCAAATCTGACAGAATCGAGCTCTGAATTATAGCCCTCTTTTATCATACCGCCTTCACGCACTGTAAAAGGTGGGTCATCAACAATAGCATTATCAATAAGGCTATAAATATCCTCAAGTGTATCAAGAGAATTATAAAGCTCTTTAAGATAAGCAGAACTACTGTCTGAGAGTAAGTTCTTGATATTGGGAAGTTCGCTGCAGGCTGCAGCCAGAGAACGAAGTTCACGGGCATTAGCAGAACCGAAAACAATCTTAGTCATAATACGGCTGATATCCAGAATGCCTGTTAAAGCCGCAGTGAGCTCCAAACGTTTTACTGTATTATTAAGCAGCTCCTCAACTGCAGTATGCCTGCGTATAATTGCAGCGGCATTCATAAGAGGTTGTTCAATCCAAGAACGCATAAGTCTCTTGCCCATAGCAGTTCTTGTTTTATCAAGCACCCACAAAAGAGAGCCTCTTTTTTCTTTTGTGAGCATTGTTTGTGTTAATTCAAGATTACGACGAGTATTGAAATCGAGCTTCATAAACTGATTGATTGAATAAACCTCAACATCGCTTATTCGCTCAAGACCTGTCATCTGAGTTTTATAAAGATATGAAAGCAGTGCACCCAAAGAATATGTAATCATCTTAAGTTCTTTAATATTCTCGCTCTTTTTTGTGCCAAACTGCTTGAGGATAATATCAAGACAATCTAGATACGCGTACTCGCTTTCATCAGGTCTTTCAATACTTGCAACCAGCTTGTCCTTGATAAAACTGTCAAGAGCAACACTTTGAGAAAGTGTACCGCCCAAAAGAATTTCATGGGGATTATAGCTGATAAGCTGACTCTTGATTTCATCTGCTACAGTTTTACCTGAAAGCTCTGTAGCATAAAGCTGACCTGTAGAAACATCACAAAAACAAATTCCAGCATCTTTTCCATCGGAATAAACACTGGCAATATAGTTGTTTTTGCTTTCGTCGAGCATTCCGGATTCAACAACGGTGCCGGGAGTGATAACACGGATAACATCGCGTTTAACAAGTCCTTTGGCCTCTGCCGGGTTCTGAGTCTGCTCACAAATAGCAACTTTGTAGCCCTTCTGAACCAGTTTCTGGATGTATCCTTCACAACTATGAAACGGTACACCACACATTGGTGCACGTTCCTCCTGACCACAATCGCGACCGGTCAAAGTCAGGTCAAGTTCACGGGAAGCGAGCTTGGCATCATCAAAGAACATCTCGTAAAAGTCACCGAGTCTGAAAAACAGAATGCTGTCCTTATTATTCTCTTTAATTTCGAAGTATTGCTTCATCATTGGAGAAAGCTCAGCCACAAGCTCACTTCCTTTCGTTAAAATTTAATCAGTGACAACCTGAACAAGAGCTACAGCTGCCGGAGCAAGATGCCTTATAGTCGGTTGTGTTGGGGTCCTCGCCATTTGCAGAATTAGAAACAATAGCAAAAACTCTGTTGATGATTGTGTCAAACTCAGCTTTTGACTCGTTGAGCTTAATCATATTTTCGTTAACCATAATGTCTGCATAAATTTTACGCATCTCTGTGTTAAGAGCAGCGACTGCGTCTTTGTCCTGTTCGGGTGCAGAAATCTTTTCGTTGAGAGCAAGTTTCTTGAGGTTAAATTCACCAATAAGAGACTGTAACTTCTCATCGTTTTCGCAAGCAACATTTGCCTCCTGCATAGCTACATAAGAAGGCTCCTGCTGAATTTTTCTGCCTAATTCTCTTGAAAGTTCAATAATATCCATTTTTATTCTCCTTTAATTTGAAAATTTATTTTAAAACGCCTCTGAGTATCCAGTTGCGTGCTTCGGTAATTTCAGCATCTATAAAGGTGCCGATAAGTGAGTTATCTCCCTCAACTTCTACAATTATGTTTCCTGAAGTACGGCAAGATAGCAAGCCATTCTTCTCGTTGCGCTCTTCTACCAATACTCTGTGAATTTCACCCACCATAGATGCACATCTTCTGGCGGCAATCTCCTCCTGAGTTTTGAGAAGCTCAGTAAACCACTGAGACTTTTCTGCATCAGTTGCAACATCCGCCATTTCGGCGGCAGGAGTTCCTTTTCGTCTGGAGTAAATAAAGGTGAAAAGGGACGAAAACTCAACGTCTTTGATAAGCGAAATTGTCTCTGAGAAGTCCTCATAAGTTTCTCCCGGGAAGCCTACAATAATATCACTAGTAAGAGAAATATCAGGGATTTTCTTTTTTGCATAGTTAATGATATCAAGATACTTCTGTCGGTCATATTTTCTGTTCATAAGCTTTAAAATTCTGTCCGAACCCGACTGGAACGGCAGGTGCAGATGAGTGGAAATATGAGTTCCTTCAGCAATGGTATCAATAAGCTCCTTTGAACAATCCTTAGGGTGAGATGTCATAAATCTAAGTCTGTATTCACCGGGGATTTTATCAATTTCTTTTAAGAGCTTCGCAAAATTTATGTCCTCGTCAAGACCTTTGCCATAAGAATTTACATTCTGACCAAGTAGAGTGATATCTTTATAGCCTTTTTCTATCATGTCCTTTGCTTCAGCAATGATTGCAGCACTGGAGCGAGAACGCTCTCTGCCTCTGACATAAGGTACTATACAGTATGAGCAGAAATTATCGCAACCATACATAATAGGAAGCCAGCCTTTGAAACTGCCGTCTCTTAATACGGGCAAACCTTCACAAACAGTTTTTTCCGATACGTTTCTCTCAAAAGTTCTGTCACCTGTCAAAAGAACATTGTAAAGAAGCTGAGGAAAATGAAATAGTGAACGTGTGCCAAACACAAGACTGACAAAAGGATAACTCCTCTTGATTCTTTCTGCTACATGTTCCTGCTCCATCATACAACCGCAAAGAGCTATGGTAACAGATGGATGGCGTCGCTTGATATTCTTAAGTGCCCCAACATTGCCGAAAACTCTGTCTTCAGCATGCTCTCTTACTGCACAAGTGTTAAACATAATGAAATCAGCTTCTTCGGCCGCTTCGGTAAAATCAAAGCCCGCTAAATAAAGCATACCTTTGATTTTTTCACTGTCGGCAACGTTCTGCTGACATCCGTAAGTATGAATGTAAGCCAAAGGTTTAGTACCGCGTTTGCGTACATCCATAATCTCAGCTATTAAATTAAGGTACTCTTTCTGAGTATTGTCCATATCCGTATACTGATATAAATTACTTTTCAGGGTACACTCCCCCAATCTGATATTTCACAGTACATAATACCACAATATCTCTATCATTTCAAGCCTATCAATATAATTTTATACAATATATTGTGAGGTCATTGGTAGAAATCTGCATACATATTGGGAGTATTACCGACAATAACGGTCTGGCACAGTTCGTAACAAGAAACAACCGTTGTTTCATAAGCGATAATTGGGCTTGTAAGACTCACATCTGCTTCAACATAAAGATAAATATGATGTATTGTCTGATTGATTCCCGATGAAGTAAATTCTGATTCAATAGTTGTTGTGGAGCTTCCGCCCATATTAAGATTTACAGGAAGCTCAGGTCCCAATGATGAAAAAAGCACGATACCTGTAAAAGCACCCAACGGTACAGAAACAGTTACAACTTTACTTTCTTTAATTTTCTCTGTTATAGCCCGAGATATTTCAGCCTTCAACAGATTAATTTTCTTGCTATCTGTTCTGATTGAAGTGATTTTTTCGTTTTCTGACGAAGATGTTATCACAAGGTCATTGTAATCTGTCACGAACTCCCTCAGAACTTCGCTTACCGCATCATCCATAGAGCTTTGAGCGATTATTTCTAATTCATTATCTACTGTGATTGCTACCAAATCTCGTGCTTTGAATTCAAATAATCCAAATATAGCACCAGAAATTATAATAACAACAATCGAAAGTCTAATTACTCTACGCTTAAGTTTTGACGTTTTTCTTCTATGTAACAAAAAACACACCCTTGGTATTCTATACCAAAGGTGTGCAATGTGTGAAGATTAATTACTCTTCGCAGTGGCAACCACAATCGCAGTCATCATCACAGCAGCAGTCAAGGTCAGAGAAGTCAAACTCAAGAACCTCACCGCATACAGGACAAACAATCTCACCCTCTAAGAGAGTATCCTCATCAATACAGATTGTTTCGCCGCACTTGCCGCATGTAACCTCATAGAAAACTTCGTCATCTATATCGCAATCGCAGTCATCATCACAGCAACAATCACAATCGCAATCGTCGTCGCAACAATCACAGTCGCAGCAATCCATATCATCATAGAAGTCCTCTTCGAGGTCTGCTAAATCCTCATCTACTGCATCAAGCTGCTCGCTCATCTCATCATAAAGCTCTTCCATTTCTGTTACTGCAAGAGCCATATCGTCAAGAAGCTCAATAATAGCGTTAAGAACTTTTACTTCGTCCTTTGTCTCATCAAGCTTTAAGCCATCTGCAAGACCACGGATATAAGAAATTTTTTCAGTTAAAGTCATGTTAATTACTTCCTTTAGCAAAAATTATGCTCTACCGATGTACTCGCCTGTTCTTGTATCGATCTGGAGCATCTCGCCTTCTTCGATAAAGAGAGGAACCTTAACCTCTGCACCTGTCTCAAGAGTTGCGGGCTTAAGAGCGTTAGTAGCTGTGTTGCCTGCAAAGCCGGGATCAGTCTGAGTAACCATAAGCTCAACAAAGTTGGGGGGCTCAACGCCGAATACATTGCCCTTGTAAGAAAGAACCTTACAAACCATGTTCTCCTTAACAAACTTAAAGCTGTCGCTTAAGATGTCCTTGTTGATGGGAACCTGCTCCCATGTCTCTGTATCCATAAAGTAGTAAAGGTCACCATCAGAGTAGCTGTACTCCATGTCCTTTCTCTCGATGAAAGCTGTGGGGTACTTGTCGTTGGGGTTGAATGTCTTTTCAACTACGGAACCAGTGATAACGTTTCTGATCTTTGTTCTAACGAATGCAGCACCTTTACCGGGCTTAACATGCTGGAACTCAACAATAGAAACAACCTGGCCGTCCATTTCAAATGTAACGCCGTTTCTGAAATCACCTGCAGAAATCATTTTAAATTCCTCCTGATTAACTTTAAAAAGTTATTATTAATTCATCTTATTATACAAAATAATGGTACAACTTGTCAATACAAATTAAAGAATTATTAATTCTTTAGGAATATGTGCAAAGGTCTCGTAGCCATCTTCTGTTACCAAAACAGTGTCTTCAATTCTGACACCAAACTTATCGGGAAGATAAATTCCCGGTTCAACCGTAATTATCATTCCGGATTTAAGGATAGTTGAGCCTTTTGGACTTACTCTGGGTTCCTCGTGAATCTCAAGACCTACGCCGTGACCTGTACCATGACCAAAGAAATCACCGTAACCAGCATCCTTAATAATATCTCGGCAAACTTTGTCAACATCAAAACCGCTTACCCCTGCTTTAACTGCCTCAAGACCTGCAAGGTGAGCTTTTAATACAATATTATAAATCTCTCTTTGCTCATCACTTACATTGCCGACTGCAACAGTTCTTGTCATATCGCTATGATACCCTTCATATACAGCACCAATATCAAAAGTAACAAAATCGCCGTCTTTTACCTCTACATCACCGGGTACACCATGTGGCAAGGAAGTCTTTTTGCCAGTAACAGTGATAAGGTCAAAAGCTATCTTCTCAGCACCATTTTTCTTCATCAGATACTCAAGTTCCAATGCAATCTGTCTTTCGGTAATGCCGAGCTTTACAATGTTAAGAACTTCAAGATATGCTTTCTCTGCAATATTCTGTGCAGCCTTAAGCTTTTCAATCTCATCAGAAGACTTTACAATTCTGAGCTGCTGAATTGTACCGGAAAGCAAATCGCTATCATTGAGGTCAGCATTAAGACTACTCTGCATAGATTTAAAAGTAGAAACTGTAATTTTGTCTGACTCAAGGAGGATCTCTCCTATATTATTAGCAGAAATCAACTCATTAACAGTATCAAAGGCGTTAGAAAAAATAACCACCTTTGAGGATTTAACAGTGTTTTCTGCTGCCTCAATATATCTGAAATCTACCAAAAGATAACTGTTATCACGGGTTATAAGCAAATATCCCTCGCTGTGCGGGAAGCCTGTAAAATAAAGAATCGAAATCTCATCAGTAACCAGAGCTGCCTGATTGTCTTTGAGCATACTCTGCACTGCACTGAGTCTTTTGCTAAAGTTATCCAAATTAATCACCTCAAAATAAAATCAAAGGCGGACAGATAAAATTATCCTGTCCGCCTAAAAGATTACTTATACTTGCGCTTGCGAGCTGCTTCAGATTTCTTCTTGCGCTTTACAGAGGGCTTCTCATAAGCTTCTCTCTTACGAACTTCAGCGATAACGCCAGCTCTTGCACACTGCTTCTTAAATCTTCTTAAAGCATTCTCAAGAGATTCATTCTCTTTTAATCTAACTTCTGCCATCGGGTTTCCCTCCCATCTAAAATAAGGGATATTTCAAAATTCAAATGTTATTATACATAACTTTGACGATTGTGTCAATAGAAAAAACAGAATATTCTTCAAAAATGTCGAAATATTACATAGGTTTTGCTACAAAATTTACAAG
>SVOS01000008.1 GCA_015066245.1 Oscillospiraceae bacterium | reverse complement strand
GTTTAAGATATTAAATATAAATTTAAAATATGATAATGATTTTTAATGTTTTTGAAAACAATATCACACGAAATATCACACGTCATTCCAGCTTTTCGATTTCTTCACCCAGAACATCAGCAAGCCATTTTTTCACTTTATCAACTGATAATTTCCCTTTTTTGATTGCATCCAAGTTTTATACACAAAGTTATGGTGGCAAAATAGAATCTCGTTGCCGTTTTAGTCTCGGCAAATAAAAAAATAAAACCATAAAAAGCAAGCAATGGGACGTTTTTGACTCATTGCTTGTGATACAACATCTGTATTATTGAGCATTGGATTCGATATGGATTTCATCAATTTTCTTTCTGAGATTAACTATATGTTCACCAAACCTCAAGGAGTTGCTTATTTGCGTGAATCAATTGCAATGATGTTTTACAAGATTGAATTCAATAAAGAATATAGCGAAATCATGTCAGGAAAAACAAATTGAAGTGTTGCTGACATATAGGAAATATGTAATACATATTGATTTGTCGCCGCAATGGGATACTTCTATAGCCCTTTGCAGATTAAGTCCTGCTACCTGCACAAAAATAAAGAAACCAAAAATAAATATCCCCACCTCGAAGTGACTGAGGTGGGGATTCATTATTTTATACATGTCAGGCAATCGGTTTGCCGAGGGGTAAACCTGTCTCGATTTTCGCAACAAACTTCTGGATTAATGTTGCGTCCTTGATGTTTACCTTTGTGTCGGCGTTTACATCCGCTCTGAGTTTTTCGGCGTCTGTAAGGTCAAGAATTTTCGCTGCAAACTTCTGGATAGTTGTTGCATCTTTGATATTAACCTTACCGTCATCGTTTACATCACCTGAAATCCCATTGTCGGTCTCAGATTCTATGGGTTTTGAAGTACTATGCGATGCAGAAGCGGTGCAGGTGGTTTCGGCTAGACCTTCGGATGCAGAAACTGAAGTCTGAGGCTGAGAAGATACAGCAACATCTGTGTTTATTTCTTCAGTTGGGTCAGAAACAGCGAAAGAGGTAGTTTCAATTATATCTGCAGGCAATGATGTGAAGGCTTCGGTAGTAATCGCCGTTGGATAAATCGGTTTTGTCGGGTTTGTGACAGTGGTTACGGATTCGGTAAAATATGTGCCTTCTGTATTCATCGCAGAGGTAGTGATGTTTTCTGTCGGCTTTTGAAAGTCAGTAGCAGGCTCAGAAACTACAGGAGATGTGACGGTAGTCTCCATAGGGTCGGTGAAAATCGGCTCTGTGGGCATTATGGTTTCGGGTATTTCGGTAGCTTCTTCAGTTGTTTCTGAGGCAGTAACAGTAGTTTTTTCCAGTGTCGGCTCTTGGGTAATGACCAAAGGAGTATTTAAGGTAACACAAAAATCCTCAAAAGGTTCTACCTGATTTCTTTTGTCACCGGCTGCAAAATTCATGCCCTTGATTACAATCTTTTGGGAATACACATCCACAATATATCCCTCTGAGTGCAGAGCACCCCAGATTTTTGTGTTGTTTTTATCGTAATAAAAATTCTCAAGTATGTTCAGCTTTTCGTTATAAAACCTTGTGCCGGATAATGAGGGAATATGTACCGAGCGATAGCCGAGAGACTCATTGACGGCACTGAATCCGCTCTGAATTGTCAAGTGAGTATGGCCGTGAAACCACACGGTGTTTTTGTATTTTCTGATAAGTCTCAGAAACTCTTTGCCCGACTGACCGCTGAGTAAATCGGAATATGAGTGAGACGGGTCTGCTCCGTCATCTTCGGGGTCATGAGCATGCTGAAAAACAAAGCATCTTTTATTTTTGTTTTTTTCGAGGGTATCGGCAAACCACCTGAGCCCCACATCAGTAAACAAATCATCGGGGTCATCGGATTTTAGGGATAAAAAGATAAAAACATCACCGTTATACTCAAAGGAATAATCGGTTTTTTCCTTGCCTGTAGCGTTTATCCATCTATCAAGCATCTCACCCGTCAGAGTGCGGGCTTTGATTTCGCCATTGACAATATCATAGTTGTCGTGGTTTCCTGCACATTCATATATAGGCAAGCCACCTGAGTATTTATCTACGTAGGACTTGTACTCCCTCATATTCTCCTCCGTGGCATAAGAAACCAAATCACCGCAGAGGCAGACAAAAGGCACCTTGTCCTTCAGGTAGGTCAACGCCCTTTTAAAATCGTCATAGCCTGTTTCGTATTGTATATGAACATCAGATATGGCCCCAAAGGAATAAAGAGGCGTATTTTCTTTTAGAGAATTATGTTGTGTTACATTTTCATCCGCTCTGGCTCCAAAAGCCGTAGGGAGTAAGGCAAAAATCAACGCAAAAAGTATAATAGAAGATTTGAGAAATAGATTTTTTTGTTTCATATCAAGTCCTGCTTACTTATAAATTTATTCAGGAATGCACTTTAGTACTTTCATTCTATCTGTTAATTCAACAAGTGTCAACATATTGTACTTAACAAAAAAGCCTCTGAAATAAATCAGAGGCTTTGAGACATTTTATTATGCTATTTGCTGGCCGATGGGATAACCTGTCTCGATTTTCGCTACATACTTCTGGATTGCGGTTGCATCTTTGATATTGATTTTAGTGTCAATATTTACATCCGCCCTGAGTTTTTCGGCATCTGTAAGGTCAAGAATTTTTGCTGCAAACTTCTGGATAGTTGTTGCATCTTTGATATTTACCTTGCCGTCACCGTTTACATCACCTAAAATCCCCTTGTCAGCCCCAGGAAGTGTAGGCTTTGTGTCAGTTGGATTTTCGGGTGTTGAGGGAGTTGTCTCGCAGGTTGAAGGCTCTGTGGGGTCTGAAGAATCAGAAGGCTTTTCGGGCTCTGTAGGGTCTGAAGAATCAGAAGGCTTTTCCGGCTCTGTTGGGTCAGAAGAATCTGTTGGTGTTGTTGAGGATGAAGGAGTTGTGTCAGCAGGCTCGGTAGAATCTGTGGTTACATTCTCTACAGACACTTCAAAGATTACCGAAAGCTCTGCAGATATTGATGTACCGGGTAATGCTACCTCTGCCTCTTTATCCTCTACAGTTGCAGTAATGTCAAGGCAATCGTCGTTATCAAGCCCGAACTGATAATACTCATTTGCTCTTATCCATACCTGAAGCTCGTACTGGTGACCGCTTGTAAAAGTATCGGTTTCTTTAAGATAGGAGTTTGTAGTAAGGTCCTTCCAGAAAACTCCGTTAATATAAAAAGCATCCTCTGCAATCAAATCAAAATCGGGAGTTTTGCCCTGCTCGGGTGTTTCAACTCCTGTAATCTTAACGGACTCAATTGTCTCAGCTTTCTTTAAGGGTGTGTAGGATATACGGACAATATCCTCGTAGGTTGCAAGATTTTTATCTGTGACAACACAGCGAATGAGATAGCTCACATTCTCGTCAGGACGCTCAGAAAGCTGCCACTGGCTAATATTCTGAAAATCTCCCAAGTATGTCCAGTTAGTTTCTTCGCCACAGTAGTCGGACTCATCAACCATGTACCAGTTTACATACTGATGGTCAGCAGTTCGGTTTACAAGCTTGATTTCGGGGGAAACTTTGTCTGTTTCGGATACGTGGATAGTATCAATTCTTTCAAGTATAGCGTCAAACTTATCTTTATGAAGCTCATACACAGAATTGCCGTAGCTGTTAACTACTTCTTTGTCGCACAAACCTATAAGTCGATAGTAATAATCCAACCCGTTTGCAACAATCATAGGAGGTGCCGTTACCATATAGTAGCTTTCTTCATAATCATCTATAGTCTGTGTAAAAAGCTTTTTGGAAACGCCCTGAAGGAATCTCTGGTCATCACTGTTGAGGCACTTATACATCACAGTACCCTCAGCCACAATTACTCTGCCCCAACCGTTATTACAGTAAGCAAAACCTGTGCTATTATCGGCTTTAGTAACATAGAAATTGCCGCCAAGCACGTAAACACTCGGGTAAAGGCATTTGAACTCAAGGTAATTACTAAAGGGTGTTACATCTATGTTTGAATATTTGCCGTAAAATTCGCCGCCAAAAACATATACCTGAGGAACGTCGTAAACATAGGCATTGTGACCTACAGAAATTGTGTCGCCGCCGAAGGCACTGCTCGAATCAAAGGTTCCGTCATAGATATTGGTATATCCGCTTGTAGTGCGTAAGATGCTGCAATCGCCCTGCTCGAAGGGTGAAAAAATCTCATAGTAGCCACCCAGTATCTCAAGCTCTCCGCCCTCATTAAAGAAAACAGCTTTATAATAATCCGCATAACCCTCAGAAAAGCTGCAACTGCCTGTGTTACTTGCAGAAGTATCAGTAATTACCATTCTGCCGTCAGATTTAATTCGGAAAAGTGCACAGTCGTTACCTTGGGTGCTTCTGCTGATTGTATAACCGTTAAGGTCGAGATTGAAGGTTGCACCTGCAGGAATCACAATCTCCATATTATTGGTGTTATCATCCTGAATTATGTCATCATTAAGGATATATCTGTAATTTGACTGTGCATTAAAGGCATGTGCCTTAAGCTGGTCGTAGGTCTCAATATAGTACACTGCTGCCTCGCCTGTGGGCTCAAGGATATGGTCATCCTTAGCTGACGCACCCAAAGAAACCATACTTACCACAAATAACACACACATCACCAGACAAAGTGTTCTTATTGTTTTCATTCTCAAATCCTCCTGTCAGTCCGTTTTATAAAAAGCCTTTATTTACATCTGCATCCGCCTTGACGAAAAAACGCAAATATAATATAATAAATTTATATTATTCATAGCATTTGCTATTATAATTATACTGTTTTTATTTTCTTTGTCACCACCCCAAACTGCATTTTTCGGGTGGGATTGCAAGATTTTTCTACCTTTTGGGGTGGGAAAAGGGGTGGGGAAACCCCAAAATTTAACAAAATCCTTAAAGGAGCTTACTATGACCAAGAAATACATAAGTCTTAGCGGACTTGTTTTTCTGATACTTACTATGCTTTCGGGTTGCAACCAGGTTGGCAGCAAATCCGCCAACATGTCTGCAATTTATATAGCAACATCAGTTTTGTCTTTTGGTTTACTTCTGGGATACTGCTTTCTGGTTAAGAAAAAAGAACCCTGGTTCTATGTTCTGTTTTCTGCAGTAACGGTAGTAAATGTTGGATATTTGTGTCTATCGATTGCGCAATCTTTGAATGACGCGTTGCTCGCCAACAGAATATCTTACTTAGGCTCGGTATTTTTGCCTGTTTCAATGCTGATGACCATACTTAAAACCTGCAAAATCAAACTGAAGAAATGGGCAGTTGGTGCTATTCTGGCGCTGAGTGTGCTGGTATTCTTAATTGCCGCCAGCCCCGGTTATCTTGATATATACTACAAAGAAGTTTCTCTTGTAACAGAAAACGGCGTGTCTGTGCTGGACAAAGTATACGGACCTTTGCACTCTGTTTATCTATATTATCTGATGCTTCATTTCACTGCCATGATAGCAGTTGTGATTTATGCAAGAATCAGCAAAAGAATCCAATCAAGTGCTTATGCCATCATAATTCTATGCTCTGTACTTGTCAACATCGGTGTGTGGCTTATGGAGCAGTTAGTTGACGTAGGGTTTGAATTTTTGTCAGTATCCTACATTGTAAGCGAGCTTTTCTTGCTGGGAGTAAGCCTTCTTATGCAAGAAAACAGCATCCTGAATTCACTGATAACAAGCCAGCAAACAGAAGCAAAAACCGCTACCGCGGCTTCAACTACCGACTCACAAACCGCCGAAAAAGCACCTCAACCCCTGCAGACCGAGGAGCTTAAAGAGCAGTATGAATATCTTTCTGCAAGGCTTTATACTCTTACTCCAACAGAAATGGAAGTTTACAAGCTTTATGTAAAAGGATGTTCTGGCTTCACTGCAGATTACAGAGAACACCCTTAAGTATCACAACAGAAACATCTACTCAAAGCTGGGTGTGTCCTCCCGAAAGCATCTTCTTGAAGTTGTAAAATCCGCAAATGCCGATAAATAATCAAAGCGTGCCGTAAATTTCGGCACGCTTTTTTATTGGTTTTCAAGATATAGCTTTAGTTTTGACTTTGGTACAATTATCCTTTTGATAACCCCATCAATGTCGGTATATACCACATATTCCTTGCCTTTGACAGCTCCTTTGACCAAATAAAGCTCTCCCTCTGACTTGCAGAAATCAGCGTCACTTTGGCACAAATCGTCACAGACGTCCTTTATAATCTGGGCGAAAGCGGTGTCGGGCAGATATCCGTATTCGGTAGATGCGTTAAGTCCTCTGAAGCCTATTGTAAAGCTTTCATCCCAACTGAAGCTGAGGCCGTAAAGCTCGTCGGGGGTTGATACATCAAGATAAAGCTGTCCCTCCGGGGATAAAATCATCATTCCCTCTAATGTCATATCCTCATATTCTGCAGTATATGAGGAGTTTATATGTGTATCAAGGTTGTTCGGAAGTTTTGGAGTGCAGGATGTCAGAGCAAAAAGAAAAAGGAACATCAATATACACGCAAACGGTTTTTTCATTCAAAAACACCTTAAATGTGATACATTAACATTCCTTGTAATCCAGAGCTTTAAAAGCATCTTTTAAATATTCAATTATATCAGAGGCAATGACGCTTCTGACACCAAAATCCTCGGCGGCAAGCTCTCCGCTTAAACCGTGGATATAGGCACCTGCACATGCTGCGTCAAAAAGCTTTGTACCGCTGCTTGCGGTAGCCGAAATTATACCCGTAAGCACATCGCCTGAACCTGCAGTTGCAAGAGCAGGTGTCCCCGTGGGATTGACAAGCACCCTTGAATCCGGGCTTGCGATAATTGTGTTTTTGCCTTTTAAGAGCAGGTTTACGCCCCACTTTGCGGCAAAATCCACGGCACATTCCAGGCGGTTGTTTCTGACAAAGCCGATATCCTTGCCTATAAGCCGTGCCATTTCTCCCTCATGAGGAGTCAGCAGAATATCAGAGGATTTTTCCTTTAATATATCTATATGCCCAGAGAGGACATTTATGCCGTCAGCATCAATTATAAGTGGGACATTTACATTTCTGACAAGACTGATAAGCAAATCCGAAACTTCCTCACCTGTTCCCACACCGGGGCCGAAAGCGACTGCACCGACTTTTGAGAAATAAGGCTCAGCGGATTCATAGGCAGAAACATCAAGCTGAGCTCCACTAGATTTTATCGGAGTGTAAACCGCCTCGGGAAGAGACGAAGCACAAACAGGATATATGGAATCGGGCACAACAAGTCTTACTATTCCTGCACCGCTTCGCATTGCAGCCTTTGCCGAGAGAACTGCCGCTCCCGCCATACCATAAGAGCCTGCGATAATCATCACAGACCCTCTTGTGTATTTATTGGCATTTTCGTCAACGGGCATTAACGCAGCTTTCACAAATTCTTCGGATATAATCATTTTTTCTTTGAGAAAAGCTTGAGAGAAATCTCACGATTGAGATAAGGACGCATACCCGAAAGAATCTTTTCGTTAGGTGCAAAAAGCATGAGGCAAAGACCTCTCTGAGGAAGCCTGAACTCTGCAAAATAAATCTGGTCTACAGGTGCTCCGCCTGCAAAGTTATACTTCTTGACATATTTGCCATCGGGATAATCATCCTCAGAAATTTTGGCAAGCTTCTCAACATGCTTTATTTCAAACTTAACTTTTCTTTTGCGGGTAGACTTGGCTGTTACCTTTGCAACGATAAAGTCGCTGCCGTAAACAGAATAGTCATACTCAACCTTGTTGATTCTGGGAGCAACCACCCAAATTACAAAAGCACCCAGCATCGCAAGCACCAATGCAAACAGAGAATAGAAGTAATCTCCGCCCGGTGTTAAAGCTGTGGATGCATAATAAAGCATCATAAGAAATACTACGGGAATAAGAAAAGCAAGCACCAGAATTACAGTAAAAATAATCTGCTTTGCCCCCATCTTAACCTTTACAACCTGTTCGCAGAAACCTTCCACAAAATCACTTCCTAAAAAATAATACATATAATATACCACATTAAAATATTTTTTTCAATAAACTCTTGCCAAAAGTTTAAGATAATGCTAATATATCTTGTATAACGCAATGACGAAGGAAGTAACAACCTGTTGTTTCATGCAAAGAGAGTTTTGTCCGAGGCTGAAAGACAAAACCTTGAATTAGGTTTGCGAAGTTCCCTTCTGAGCGGCAAAGCTGAAATAAGTTTTCTTACAAGTAGGCTTTGACGGCTGGCACCGTTACATGCCGAAGGAGTGTTTGCTTCGGATAAAAGCAAAAATCAGGGTGGTACCGCGGATTATTATTCGTCCCTGCGACTTTGGTCGCAGAGGCGTTTTTTTATTTTAAAAAAAATGGAGGTTTTATAGATATGAACGAAAAAATCATTGCTTTGCAAAATGAAATCAATGAAAAATTAAGTTCGGTTGCTGATTTGGCCGAGCTTGATGCCTTAAGAGTTGCATATCTCGGCAAAAAGGGCAGCATCACAGCTCTTTTAAAGGGTATGAAGGACTTAAGCGTTGAAGAAAAGAAGACTTTTGGCGCTGAGGTAAACTCTCTCAAGGAATTTGCCACAGAAAAAATCGACGAAAAGCTTATTGAGCTTAAAGAAAAAGAAATTGCGGCTGAGATCAATGCAATGCCCATTATCGACGTAACCGCTCCTGCTGATACTGACAGAGGCTCCTACCACCCCATTACTCTGGTTCAGCGTCAGTGCGAGGCTATCTTCAAGTCCATGGGCTTTACTGTTGAGGATTATCCCGAGGTTGTTACAGATTACGAGTGCTTTGAGGCTCTTAATATTCCTAAGCATCATCCTGCCCGTGATATGCAGGACACATACTACCTTTCAAACGGTCAGCTCTTAAAGACACATACTTCTGCCGCTCAGAACGCTATTCTTAAAAAGTACGGCAAGAATCTTATGGAGAACGGTGTTCCCATCAAGGCTATCTTCCCCGGAAGATGCTTCAGAAACGAAGCAACAGATGCTTGTCACGAAAACACATTCTTCCAGATGGAAGGTATTATGGTTGACAAGGCTATCAACATCTCCAATCTTATTTACTTTATGAAATCCATGCTTTCCGAGGTTTTCCAGAAAGACATCAAGGTACGTCTTCGTCCCGGATTCTTCCCCTTTGTTGAGCCCGGCTTTGAGCTTGACATAAGCTGCCTTATCTGCGGTGGCGAGGGTTGTCCCTCCTGCAAACACTCGGGCTGGCTTGAGCTTTGCCCCTGTGGTATGATTCACCCCAATGTACTGAGAGACGGCGGCATCGACCCCGAGGAGTACATCGGCTTTGCATTCGGCTTAGGTCTTACAAGACTTGCTATGATGAAGTATGGTGTCAAAGACATCCGTAACCTCAACAGCGGCAGCCTCAAGGCTTTAAGTCAGTTTACTGATGACGAATAAGGAGGGCATCAACTATGTTTTTATCTATGAACTGGATTCAGGACTTTGTTGACCTTCAGGGTCTTGATAAACTTGAACTTATACACAAGCTTTCTCTTTCTACTGCCGAAGTAGAAAACGAGATTTTCTTCAAAGGCGCTGACATCTCAGGTGTAGTTGTTGCTGAGATTAAGTCTGTGGAAAATCACCCCGAGTCAAAGAAGCTTCATCTTCTTAAAGTTGACGCAGGTGACGGCAAGCTTACAGACGTAGTTTGCGGTGCTCCCAATGTAAAAGTCGGTATGAAGACCGCTTTTGCAAAGGTAGGCGCAAAGCTGGGTGAAATCGAGATTGCACCCCGTCCTTTAGCAGGTTTCGAGTCCTTCGGTATGTGCTGCTCTGAATCTGAGCTGGGCATTTCTGACGACCACAGTGGCATCATGGACATTACCGAGGATGTTGAAGTTGGTACCGACATCAAGGATGTTTATGCCATTGACGATATTATCTTCGAAATTGACAACAAATCTCTGACAAACCGCCCCGACCTCTGGAGCCACTACGGCTTTGCAAGAGAGTTTGCGGCTTTATCAGGCAGAGAGCTCAAGCCCCTGGAGCTTGAGGATCTTAAAGCTTACGATAACCTCAAGAAGATCGATATGAAGATTGAAGACAACCTCTGCCAGCGCTACAGCTGTATGCAGGTTGAGAACATCACAAGAACCGTAAGCCCTGTTGATATGAGAATCCGCCTTTACTACTGCGGAATGCGTGGCATCAACTTCCTTGCTGACCTTACAAACTACCTTATGCTTGAGGTTGGTCAGCCCATGCACGCCTTCGACTCCAGAAAAGTTGAGAAAATCCGAGTTAAGCGTTTTGATACTCCTTTCACCTTCACAACTCTTGATGGTGTTGAGCGTAATATCGACGAAAATACACTTATGATCTGCAATGACAACACTCCTGTTGCTATTGCAGGTATTATGGGCGGTCTTGACTCTGAAATCGTTGAGGACACTACTACTCTTACTCTTGAATCTGCTACTTTTGACGCAGTTTCTATCCGCAAATCTACCGTAAGACTTGCACACCGCACAGACGCATCCATCCGATACGAAAAATGCCTTGATCCCGAGATGACAACCCTTGCTATTGCAAGATTTATTAATCTTTTAAAGAAATATGATGGCGGTGCTGAGGTTGTATCCGCTCTTACTGACGAGTATGCATTTAAATATGATACAGTCTCTTTAAGCTTTGACAAGGCTTATGTTGACCGCTACACAGGTATCGAAATTTCCAACGATGCTATTGTAAAGACACTTACTGACTTAGGCTTTAAGGTTACTTTGGAAAACGATAACTTCACAGTAGTTGTCCCCTCCTGGAGAGCTACAAAGGATGTTACAATCAAAGCCGATATCATCGAGGAAATCACAAGAATTTACGGTTATGATAACTTTGATGTAAGCACAACTCTTGCTCCTCTTTATCCTGTTAGAGCCGAGGTTATGAAAACCAACGAAAACCGCATCAAGGATTTGCTGGTTAAAAAATACAACCTCCACGAGCTCCACTCCTACATCTGGGCATATACAGACGAGCTGAAGGCTCTGGGCATTGAGGTTGAGGACAATGTTAAGCTTCTTAACGCTACCAACCCTAACATCGAGACAATCCGTACCTCCATTATTCCCACTCAGCTTTGCCAGGTTAAGGTTAACACCGGCTTCAGCACTGATTTTGGTATTTTTGAAATCGGCAAGGTAATCAAGGGAGTTAAGGAAGACGGCATGTGCAACGAGCAGAAAAAGCTCTGTGTAACCCTCTTCAGCAAAACAAAGGACATCAAGACTCTTTATCTTGAGCTTCGCGATATGCTTTCTGTTATGGCAGGCGATATCAAACACATGGCTCTATCCTTCAAAAAGGCAGAGGCAGACAAGGCTTACATCCATCCCGTTAACTTCAACGAGATTTTTGTAGGCGACATGAGCATCGGCGTTATGGGTATTGCTCATCCTTCTGTATCAAAGAAGATTGACAAGAAAGCTAATGTTGTATTTGCTGAAATTGATATGAATGCATTTACCGAGTCCGAAACCGCTTCTATTGTTTATGATGAGCCTTCCAAGTTCCCTGCTATGACCTACGATATCAGCGTAGAAATCCCCGAGGGCATGCTCTTTGAGGCTATTGCAAACTGCTGGAAGAACGAAGGCGGCGAGATTCTCAAGTCTGCAAAAATCGTAGACACCTACGACACCGAGGAAGTTCACTCTATCACTATCAGATTTGAGTTTTCATCCTCTGAGCGTACTCTTTCAGGTGCTGAGATTCAGGAGATTATGGACAAGATTATCGCAAATCTTAAGGACATCAACGTAAATCTCAGATAAAATCCAATTTTAATCTCAAGAAGCCTCGCTTGATAGCGAGGCTTTGCTTTTTATCAGAAGAATGAAAATTCTCTTTGGAATTTGCAAAAACTTGCGGAATTTCGGTGCTTCTCGGGCAGTTTACACTTGGATATTTCTCATTAAGGGTATTGAAAAATTCTGAAAAGTATTGTATAATATCTCTATATTGTAGTTATCTACAAAGATTTATCCTAAATTCAAGTGTCGGAGGTGTTTCGGATGTTGGATAAAACTATGGTATTTTCTTTAGGCGGTGACAGAGACGTTGAGATGAAGCGTGCTCTGCTGATTGTATATGATGCACTGCGTCAGAAGGGCTACAACCCCATTAATCAGATTGTAGGTTACATTCTTTCTGAGGATCCTACTTATATCACAACCTACAACAATGCCCGAAATATCATTTCTAAAATCGACAGGGATGACCTCTTGGAGGCATTGGTTAAATCTTATCTAAAAAACTGACGGAGGTATTATTTTGGCAAATAAAGAATTTTTCACATATAAGGGCAAGCCTTTGGTAAGATGCGGCGACGAGCTTTATTACGGCAGCATGGAGGAGCGTTTTGTTATCCGTATGCAGATAAAGTCCAAAAAGACCGTTGGCGACCTTGAAATTGCCGATAAGGTTGCAATCCAGCTTATGTGTACAGACCCTGACCTCTCTCCCAGAAAGCAGCTTATCAAAGCTTCTGAGAAAAATGGTCTTTTCCTTGCAATTGACATTGCAGACATCTGGCTGGAGCGTGCTCTTTCCAATAAACTTTGATTTTAAAACAGTCGGAAAACCGACTGTTTTTTCTTTTTATATTATTGACCTGAGATTATGAATGTGATAGTCTATATTTAAAAGGAGGGCTCGGTATGAAGAAAATATTATGTCTTTTGATGGGTGTGGTGCTTATTATGACAAGCGGATGCTCCATAGCAGAAGGCTTATCCTCTGCATTGTCTGCAGATAACGAAGCTGAAAAGCCGTCAAACAGTATGATAAGTGACAACGAATCTTTCGAAAAAGAAACCGAAGCACCCGAGGATGAGGTTGTGTTCGGGTTTTCTGACTCCGAGGAGGCTGAGGCCGAACTTACAAAAAGTGAGCTTTTAAGCTGGGATAACCCTTACGGTGTTTACAGTTCCTACATACTCTTTGATTCTCTCAACGATAACGAAAAGCTTGTTTATCACGCACTTGAATACGCAATGGTAAACAGTTTTGAAAACACCTTTGTTGACGGAGATCTGGGTGTAGACCGCGACAGAATTCTCGATATTGTTGATCTGCTCTCCCTTGACACTCCGTTTTTAGAGCAGAATTTTCTCTGCACGGTATATTCGGAGACCACTACCTATTCAGACAATAGCGAAAGCACCATTCACAGGGTAAACGTCAGCAATTTTCTTGATGAGCTTTGGGAGTATAAGCTCCTTGCACTCAAGGAGGCAGAGAGTGTTATAGAAACCTTTGACATGAACCAGAGCGAAATTGACCTTGCCGAGGATATATACAGATATATTGCTGAGAATGTCACCTATGAGCTTTATGAAACTCAGGAGAATGAGCCTTTGCTGGAGCCGTTTTTGTATGACGGACTTGTTATGAAGAAAACCCACTGTGACGGATTTACAAACTCTCTGGCACTGCTTTATGCCTTAGCAGGCTTTGAGCAGGTCGAAAAGCATAACTCCGAAACCCTTGAGCATACATGGAACTGTGTAAAAATCGAGGGCAAGTGGTACAATATGGAGGGCACTGCGGCAGATTGGATACCTCAGAAGGACTCAAGCATGAAGGCAGGCTTGCTCTTTGCTTTTTCTGACGAATTTCTTGACGCTCCCGAGGATTTTGACGAGCTTTATCCGGATTGCATCCAGTCCTACTATATGAACCCCGACGGATACACCGAAAGTGTTTACTCAGAGGATTTCCTGAGTATTGTTGACGAGGGTTTTATGAATCACGATGACCAGTGGGCTCTTGTTATAGTTGACTCCGTCAGCAACTCGGACATTGAATATGCTCTGGATGAGCTGGTGGAGTATTACAGCGAAACCATGTACGTATCCCACAAAGAAATACTCGGCGGCAAAACCGCCCTGGTCTTTGCAAAGGATAATATAATGTAAGGGGATTAGATATGAAACGCATAATCATCTCTATAGTAAGCTTTGTGCTTATTTTTACATTATTCGGTTGTACCGCAAACAGTAAGTATGAAGAAACCGAACCCACATTAAGCGATGAGGAGATTTCATTACAGCAACAGGAAATTATTAAAATCGGTTTTTCGGCTACGGATGACGAAGATGTAATAGAAAAAACACTTTCCATTGAAGAACTCAGAGCTTGGGAAAATCCCTACAGCAAATACAGCTCATATATACTGTTTGATACACTTACAGAAGACGAAAAGCTTGTGTATCATGCGTTGGAATACGCTATGGTAAATTGTTATAATTATACTTTTATAGACAATCGGATAAAGGTTTCTCCTAAAAGAGCAGATGAAATTGCAGAGCTTTTGTCCCTCGACACCCCTTTGCTGGAACAGAATCTTTCTCACTTTGCTTATTCTCAGGCAGCTTTTTACGATTATCAGTACAGCGAAACCAGAACCGTTAAAGTTCTGCACCGAAGCACCACTATAAAAATAAAAAATTTCAAAAAAGACCTTTGGGACAAAAAAATGCTGGCTCTTAAAGAAGCCGAAAAAGTTATCGCCCAAATGGATATGACTCAATCCGAGGTTGAACTTGCCGAAGAAATTTATCGCTATATTGCCGAGGGTGTTACATATATCCCCTATGAGAATGAAATGGGGTATTACAAAGGACATCTGATGCCTTTCCTGTACGATGCTTTAATCAAAAAAGAAAGTCACTGTGACGGATTTACAAATGCACTGGCACTGCTTTATGCAATGGCAGGCTTTGAGCAGGTAGAAAAACACAATATTACCACCTTAGGACACACTTGGAATTTTGTGAAAATCGAAGGTCAGTGGTACAATATTGACGGAACTTTTCAAGATTTAATTCCCGAAAGCTCAGCTACAATGGGCGGTGGCGTTGGGTTTGCTTTTTCAGATGCTTTACAATCTGCTCCCGATGATTTACAAGAGCTTTATCCCAAAAGTACATCCTCATATTACCTAAAACCGGACGGATATACAGAAAGCTGTGATTCTGATAATTTCTTAGATATATTACTTGAAGGATTTGAAAAGCACGATGGCGAGTGGGCTTTGGTAATAGTCGATGAATATAACAAAGAAGCAGCAACGGACGCACTCAACGATATTGCATATACGTATTACACTTCAATGCTGTGTGTAATGTTAGAAATATGCGATAATAAAAACGCAATTTTATATTTCAGAACAGATATTATGTAAACTAAAAGCCGTGGATTTGAAAATCCACGGCTTGGTTTTTGTTTATTTAGTTTTTCTGGCTTTTAAGTGCATCTAAAACTTTTGTGTTTGCATCAAAAATCTCTTTTCCATCGGTGTGGCCTGCAATCTCGATTTTTTCGTAAGTACCGCTGAGGTCATCTCCGGTGCCCTTGAAAGCTTCCACGAAACAGTAGTATTTATTGCCATCGTTGTCGGTTTTCTTATAAGTTGCGTAAGAACGGCTCTCGGACAAATCCTCACCGCTTACGATATAGTTAATATTGCCGTCTGTGTATATGCAGACTACGCCGTCCGCTGAATCGGCTGTTGTCTTTGCGTTGATCTTCTCTCTGTAAAGCTCGGCAAAACCTAAGTCAAAACCGCAAACCATAATACTGTCTACTACAGAATCCTTCTGGCTTGAGTAAGCAATAAGCATTTCAAGAGAGCCGTCATTGGTAAAATCGAAAAGTCTCACCGCTGCAGTACCGCAAAGCTTGCCGTCCACAACCTTGCCTTCGCCGTATTTCTCGACGAACTTTTCGTAAGTCTCGTAAAACACCCTTGCTCTGTCGGCATTGCCCAAATCATAGGAATTACCTGCAGTATCAGATGCGTTGCAAGCTGCAAAAGGCACTACGCACAAAACAATCAATATAAGAGCAATCAACTTTTTCATACTAAAATCTCCTTAAAAATCAACTACACCTATTTTACAACACTAAGCAGTATTTTGCAATATTATTTTGAGGTTTACAAGATAAGCAAGAATATTATATAATATCCTCAAGGAGTTGCTCAAATTGAAAGAAAGTAAAAAATCAAGACCCTACTTCAGGGTTAAGGACTTATTTATTATCTTGATTGTGCTGATAACAGGCATTGGCGGTTTTTTTCTGATACATCTGCAAAGCTCCGACCAAACGCCTAAAAACGCTGAAATCAGAATCAACAATAAAATATACAGAAATATAAGCCTCTCTGACATCAGAGAGCCCTATGAAATCACCGTAGAAGGAAACTCAAAGGTTATTATTGAAGTTAGCAGTGAGGGTGTCAGGTTTAAGCATTCAGATTGTCCCGACAAACTTTGCATTCACTCGGGACTTATTGTATCGGGTCAGTCGGCTGCATGTCTGCCTGCGGGAGTATCCGTTAAAGTAACAGGAAACTCAGAAAACGCCGTAGATGCCATAGCGAGGTGATAAGATGGGTAATGTAAAAATCAACCGCAGACTTATCTATGTGGCACGAGGGTCACTGTTGGCGGCAGTTGCGGTGGTATTGTCGATTTTAGAGAGCTTTATCCCAGATATCCCCTTTGTTCTGCCGGGTATGAAGCTGGGGCTTGGAAACCTGGCGGTTTTGCTGGCAGTAGAAATATGCCCTTTGCCTATGGTAATTTACATAGCCTGCGTCAGAGCACTGTTTTCGCTTGTCACAAGGGGTGCAACGGCATTTCTGATGAGCTTTGCAGGAGCAATCCTCAGCTCTCTTGTGATGTATCTGCTGGCACAAAATAAAAGTCTGCATTTCGGATGTCTGGGCATCGGTGTAGCAGGTGCATTCACCCACAATCTGGGGCAGCTTATGGTGGCATTTTTCGTTGTTGGCGAAGCTGTGGCGGGATACTTCCCTGTGTTGGTGCTTTTCTCTGTGGTAACAGGTGCCATAACCTCGTTGGTGCATTATTTCACCCTGCCTGCAATAACCCGAATTTCGATTTTTCGTCACTAATTATTGCAAAAAGCGATAGTGTGTGTTATTCTATTTTTCAGGAGATGATAGTATGAGCGATAAAAAAAGCACCTCCAAAACCAACAGAAAAAAGGGTAAATTCCTTAAAATATTTATTCTTGCTCTGGTGCTTACTCTGGCGGCAGTCGGAGGATTGATTATTTCCGATATGATTTCATCAAAGAATGAAGAAGCTCCCAAATCAGAAACAGTTACAGTAACCGTTTCGGGCCGGGATATTTTTATTGACGGCAAGGATAAGGTTACACTCAGGGAGCTCGACGACTACTTTACCAATAGATTTGACGAGATGGATTACTGCACCATTGCTCTGATAAACGACACCGCAAACCCTGCGGATATTGATAAATACAACGAGGTAGTAGAGCTCTTAAAGAAGTTTGGTTTTAATCACGAGCCAATCACATTACCCGCAACAAACGACGAGCTTTATGTGTCAAGTTCGGATGAAGTTTAAAATTTTAGGTGGTAGCCATGAAGTTGCTTGAAGAAAGAATCCTTAAGGAAGGCAAGGTGCTTTCGGGAAATGTGCTGAAGGTAGACGGGTTTCTGAATCATAGAATTGATGTTGAGCTTTTAAACGAAATGGGCAAAGAATTTGCTCGTCTATATAAAAACGATGATGTCAACAAAATTCTCACCATCGAGGCTTCGGGCATCGGCATTGCATGTATTGCCGCTCAGCATTTCTCTTGTCCCGTGGTTTTTGCAAAGAAGTCGAAGACCACCAATATCAGCGAAGATTTTTACTGTGTTGACGTTGATAGCTTCACCCACAAAACCACAAATAAGGTAATCGTATCCAAAGAATATCTTTGCGAAGATGACCGAGTGCTTGTAATTGATGATTTTCTAGCCAACGGCTGTGCCTTGAGAGGTCTTATAAAACTTATCAAAGACGCAGGTGCCACCCTTGTAGGCTGTGGCATAGCCATCGAAAAGGGATTTCAGCATGGCGGCAAGGAAATAAGAAACGACGGCATACGAGTAGAATCTCTGGCGGTTGTTAATTCTATGAATGCCGATACGGGCGAGATTGTTTTTGGCTAAATTTACTATTGACAGCACATACATATTGTTTTATAATAACCTATGGTCAGAAAAGTTCTGACAAAATACAACTGAAAATTTACCGCTTATCAAGAGTGACTGAGGGAACAGGCCCTGAGACGTCCGGCAACCTGCATTATGTAAGGTGCTAATTCCTGCGGAGAACCGAAAGATGAGTTTTTTTACCGCTGTCGGTCTCTGACGGCGGTTTTTATTTTACATTTTTATTGAAAGGAAGATATATATGGCAAGATATTTATTCACATCCGAGTCCGTTAACGAAGGACATCCCGACAAAGTCTGCGACCAGATTTCCGACGCAGTTTTAGACGCAATTTTAGCTCAGGACGAAAACGCACACGTTGCTTGTGAGGTTACTGCTACTACAGGCCTTGTAAATATTATGGGCGAAATCACAGCAAATGCAGAGGCTGATTTTGAGAAAATCGCAAGAGAGGTTATTGCTGACATCGGCTATAACAAAGAAGAGTACGGCTTTAACGCAGAAACCTGCAAGGTTAACGTATATATTGACGCTCAGTCTGCTGATATCGCAATGGGCGTTAACGAGTCTTTGGAGCTCAAGGACGGCAACAACGACAAAGATAACCTTATCGGTGCAGGTGACCAGGGCATGATGTTCGGCTTTGCTTGTAACGAGACAGAGGAGCTTATGCCTATGCCTATCTCTCTGGCTCAGAAGCTTGCACTTAAGCTTACAGAGGTAAGAAAATCAGGCACTCTCCCCTATCTTCGTCCCGACGGCAAAACTCAGGTTACTGTAGAATATGAGGACGACAAGGTTGTTGGTATTGATACAGTTGTTGTATCAACTCAGCACGACGAGGACGTGTCCCTTGAGACTATCCGCAAGGATATTATCGAATATGTCATAAAACCCGTTATCCCTGCTGAGCTTATGGACGAAAACACAAAGTTCTTTGTAAATCCCACAGGCAGATTTGTTATCGGCGGTCCTGTTGGTGACTCAGGTCTTACAGGCAGAAAGATTATCGTTGACACATACGGCGGATACGGCCGTCACGGCGGCGGTGCATTTTCCGGCAAAGACCCCACAAAGGTAGACAGAAGCGGTGCATACTACGCAAGATATATCGCAAAGAACATTGTTAAAGCAGAGCTTGCAACAAAATGTGAAGTTCAGCTTGCTTATGCTATCGGTGTAGCAGAGCCTGTTTCTGTGCTTGTTGAGACTTTCGGCACTGCAAAGTGCGACGAAGAAATTCTCTCAAAAGCAGTGAGAAAGGTATTTGACTGCCGTCCTTCTGTTATTATCAGAGAGCTTAACCTTACAAAGACAAAGTATCGTCCTCTTGCTGCTTACGGACACATGGGCCGTGAGGACTTGCCCGTACAATGGGAAAAGACCGACAGAACAGAAGCTCTTATAGCTGCTGTCAAGGAGCTTTCATAAAATATGAAAAGAGAGAATTTTATTAACTGGGACGAGTATTTTATGGGTATTGCTTTGCTGGCGGCTCAGCGAAGCAAAGATCCCAACACTCAGGTTGGTGCCTGCATTGTATCAAATGACAATGTAATCATCTCAACAGGTTATAACGGTATGCCCAAGGGTTGCTCGGATGATGAATACCCCTGGGAAAGAGAAGGTACCGACACAAAGTATCCTTATGTGGTACATGCTGAGCTTAACGCAATCTTAAACTCAGGCGGCAGAGACTTAAGAGGCAGCAAACTCTATGTTACTTTGTTTCCTTGTAACGAATGTGCCAAGGCAATTATCCAGAGCGGTGTCAAGGAGTTCTACTATCTTTCTGACAAATATGCCGACTCTCCCTCCACACTGGCTTCTAAAAGAATGATTGAATCCGCAGGCGTTAAGTTCACACAGCTTTCAACAAGCATCGACAAAATCGTTCTTAACTTCAATATTGACTGATAAGATTAAGACTCAGAGATTTATCTTCTCTGAGTCTTTTTATGTTAGTTTATTCCGAAAGAAATTGAGATTGCCTCATTTACTTTTATCATCGAATCAGCGTCCACGCTGCCCATTTTTTCTTTAAGGCGTCTTTTGTCGATGGTCCTTACCTGCTCCAAAAGCACTACACTGTCTTTCGAAAGTCCTGTGCTATGGGCGCCTATGGCAATATGTGTGGGGATGTTGGCTTTTTGCTGCTGGCTTGTAATTGCGGCAGCAATTACGGTTGGACTGTACTTGTTGCCTACATCATTCTGGACTATAAGCACAGGTCTTACTCCACCTTGCTCGGAACCGATTACAGGGCTTAAATCCGCATAAAATATATCTCCGCGTCTTACGTTCATTTATTCACACTCCTACTCTGATATTATTCTTGCCACGGCTCAGAGATTTATACCGCTTAGTAATATTTTATTTTACGAAGCATTTTATGTGACAAAGGATAATTTTTATCGAAAAAATTATCTTCTTTTTATACTTTACAAATATTTAACAATAGTCCGTTGTAAAATTTACATACTCCCTTTATTATTAAACCACAGAGTAAAACTCTGCCAATAAAACAACAGGAGGAACACCAAATGAAAAGAAACAAAGCTATAAGCCTGATTCTTACCCTAGTCTTAGCACTCACCGTATCTATGCAGGGCCTCTGTTTCACTGCTTTTGCAGAAACTGATGCTACCTCCCTGCTGCTTGGCGATGCAAATCTCGACAACAAGGTAAATATCAAAGACGCCACAAACATTCAGAAGTCCATTGCAAAAATCACCACCTTTGGCGAAATTGCAAAAAACACCGCTGATGTTGACAAAAATAAAAACATCAACATCAAGGATGCCACAGCCATTCAGAAATGGGTTGCAAATATTGATGTGCCCTATCTTATCGGTCAACTTTTTGAGTACATCGGCGAAAACGTTTCTAAAGGCGGATTTATACTTTTAAATATCAATCCTGAAATTCGCATAGGCTATAATGCTGACGGAAACGTAACCACAGTTACCGCTGAAAATAAGGATGCTGAAGCATTACTGCATAATTTCAAGGGTTATGAAGGCAAGTCCTGTAAAGCAGTTGTTGACAGCCTTTTAGTTCTTGTAAATGATGCTGGATATCTTATTGATGAAATTGACGGCGAAAACAAGGTAATAGTTATTCAGCTTGAGGCAGGCTCCATGGCTCCAAAAGAAGGCTTTATGGAGGAGCTCGAGTCTAATGCTAAGAACACTGTAAAGAGTCTCGAAGTAAAACCCGAGTTTATAAAAATCGAAGATAAGGATTATGACATCAAGTACAATACGTCCGCAAAACCATCAGAGTTTATCACCTTGGAAAAAGCTATTGAAATTGCCCTTGCTTACTCAAATATTTGGGCAGAGGACGCAATTTTTGAGGAAAAAGAGTACGATATCGACGACGGTACGCCATACTATGAGCTCGAATTTACTGCCAACGGCTATGAGTTTGAGTGTGAAGTCAACGCCTTAAACGGCAAGGTAGTTGAATTTGAAAAAGAAAAATCAAAATCCGGCACCGCGGATGAAATCAAGCCTGAAGATTTTATTTCTCTTAACGAGGCTAAAAAAATAGCACTTATTGACGCAAATGTTAATGAAGCTGACGCCAGATTTGATGACAAAGAATTTGACCTTGATGATGGAACACCATACTATGAGCTCGAATTCACTGCCAACGGCTTAGAATACGAGTACTAAATTCACGCTGTTAGCGGAAAAATTTTAGATTCTGAGTGTGAGTCTGATGACGACATCTTCGATGACGATGATGATGACATCTACGATGACGATGATGATGACATCTACGATGACGATGATGACGATATCTACGATGACGATGATGACGACATCTACGACGACGATGATGATGACATCTACGACGACGATGATGACGATATCTACGATGACGATGATGATGACATCTACGACGACGATAATGACGATATCTACGACGACGATGATGACGACATCTACGACGACGATGATGACGACAAATTAGACGACTAACCCCCTAATAAACAAACAAAGCAGGAGAGAACAATTGGTTCTCTCCTGCTTTGCCTATTTTTCATATACCTTATATAACGAGAACAGAGGAGGAAAATTTGTCCTTACTCTGCTTTAAATATTATATTATTATCTTCAAAGTCGCAAAGGATTTTTTTCTTATCCTTGAAATCTCCGTTCAAAAGCTTTTCGCTGAGTTCATCCTCCACAAGACTTCTTACGGCTCGTCTTATGGGACGAGCTCCGTACACAGGGTCAAAACCTTTATCAGCAATATGATCAAGCAAAGCATCGCTGAATTCTGCTTTGTATCCCATTTTGCTGAGCTTTGACTCAAGAGATTTGAGCATAAGTGCCGCTATCTCTTTGATTTCTTCTTTGCTTAGCTTTGAGAAAACAATGGTTTCGTCAACACGATTGAGAAACTCAGGTCTGAAAACCTTCTTAAGCTCAGCCATAACAGTTTCGTTAAGGTTTGTGTCGGTGTTTTTCTCGGGCTCTGCAAATCCCAGAGACTTATTTTCCTGAGTGATAAGTCTTGCTCCGACATTTGAGGTCATAATGATGATTGTGTTCTTAAAGCTTACGGTCCTGCCCTGAGAATCCGTAAGTCTGCCATCCTCAAGAATCTGCAGAAGCATATTGAAAACATCGGGATGAGCCTTTTCTATCTCGTCAAAAAGGATTACGGAGTAGGGTTTTCTGCGAACTTTCTCTGTAAGCTGACCTCCGTCATCGTAACCCACATATCCGGGTGGTGAGCCGATGAGCTTTGATACGGTATGCTTTTCCATATATTCGCTCATATCAAGACGCAGCATTGCATCTTCGTTGCCAAACATAGCTGATGCCAGTGCCTTTGTCAGCTCGGTTTTGCCCACACCGGTGGGACCTAAGAAGATAAATGAGCCGATGGGACGGTTTTCTTCCTTAAGTCCTGCTCTGCCTCGACGAATTGCCTTGGACACCGCCTTGACGGCTTTGTCCTGACCGATTACTCTTAAGTGAAGCTCTTTCTCAAGATTCAAGAGTCTTTCGCTTTCTTCTTTTGTAAGCTCCTCAGCAGGTACGCCCGACCAATCCGAGACAGTTTTTGCAATATCCTTTTCGGTTAATACTGCAGAGTTTTGCTCACGCTCTGTTTTCCATTGATTCTTTTTTGACTCAAGCTCTGAGGTGAGATTTTTCTGTTTATCTCTGACCTTTGCAGCTCGCTCGAAATCCTGGGATGATACTGCAGCAGACTTTTCAATTTCCAGAGCCTTGATTTCCTCTTCCATTGCCTTAAGCTCCTCAGGGGGAGTTTCGGCATTAAGCCTGAGTCGGGATGCGGATTCGTCAACAAGGTCTATGGCTTTGTCGGGCAAGAATCTGTCGGCAATATAGCGGGACGACAACTCTACCGCCGCACAAATAGCCTCGTCGGAAATCTTCACCTTATGATGAGCTTCGTATTTATCGCGGATGCCCTTAAGGATTTCAACCGCTTCTTCCTTAGTGGGCTCACCTACCTTGACAGGCTGGAAACGTCGCTCTAAAGCCGCATCTTTTTCGATATATTTTCTGTACTCTGCAAGGGTTGTTGCTCCTATAACCTGAAAATCACCTTTTGCAAGAGTTGGCTTGAGGATATTAGCCGCATCAGCGCTGCCCTCGGCGGAACCTGCACCTACTATGGTATGAAGCTCGTCGATAAACAGTATGGTGTTTCCGTCCTTTTTCAGGTCGTCGATGACACCTTTGATTCGCTCCTCAAAATCTCCGCGGTATTTTGTGCCTGCAATCATTCCTGTAAGATTAAGACTTAGAATCCGCTTGTCCTTAAGAAGCTCAGGAACCTCGCCTTTGGCAATTTTCAGCGCAAGGCCTTCGGCGACTGCGGTTTTGCCCACACCGGGCTCGCCTATGAGTACGGGGTTGTTTTTTGTTCTTCTGGAGAGAATTTCTATAACTCTGCGGATTTCCTCGCTTCTTCCGATTACAGGGTCAATCTCGCCTTTTTTGGCGGCTTCTGTCAGGTCTTTGCCGAATTTTTCGAAAGACTTATTCTTTCCGCCGTTTTTGGGGTTATCCGATAAAGTCCCATCAAAACTATTGTCGTTTTCTACCGACAGTCCCGACTTTAGTGCCGCAAGAACAGAGCTTACGCTTACGCCTGATTCTTCTAAAAGCTTAACTGCATAAGAATCTCGCTCAGCAATAAGTGCCACCAGCAAATGCTCGGTGCCAACAAAATTTTGTCCTGACTGTGAAGATGTAATCACCGCAGTCTGCATAACTCTTTTGACTCTTGGTGTAAAATCCTCGGGAGTAAGCGAGGTTCTGATGCCTTTGCCGATAAGGGCGATTATTCTTTCTTTGATCTGATCTGAACTCACCGAACATTCGGCAAGTGTTGCGGCTGCCACACCCGTTCCTTCCTCCATAAGGCCCAAGAGAATATGCTCGGTACCTATATAGGTGTGTCCCAAATCGCTTGCCGCATCAATGGCTAAATTCAAGGCCTCGTTTGCCTTCTGAGTAAAGCCTTTAAAACTAAACATATACCTTCAATCCCTTCTATAATTTATCTGAATTTTAGCTCCTCTCTGATAAGCTCTGCTCTTACTTTGTCGCGTTCACTGAAATCCAGTTTTCTGCCTTTGATTTTCATAATATTTGCAGGTTTTATCATCTGCATAAGTTTGTCCACTGTATGAAGCTCAACACTGTCGATAATCCCGTCGCAGATACCTGTTCTTAGATTTGACAGAAGTTTCTGAGCTTCTTTGTAGCTTATGATTCTTGCCGTAATCAAAATACCGTAGCTTCTACCGATTTTGTCCTGATACTCTACGCTTTCCATCATTTTTTCACGGGTTTTAAGCTCAGAGTTTACAAGCTGCTCGGTGATGCTCTTTAAATTATCTATGGCTGACTTTTCGGATATACCCAGAGTCACCTGATTGCTAATCTGATACATATCTCCTGCAGGGTCTGAGTCCTCGCCGTATGCACCGCGGATAATAAGACCTAACTTTGACAGATTGTTGGCAATTCTGGATACCGTGCGGCTTTCTCGCAGTGCAGGCAGGTGCATCATCACGGACGCTCTCATACCTGTGCCCAGATTTGTAGGACACTGAGTAAGAAATCCCAGACGCTTATCAAAGGCAAAGTGCAGGTATTTATCAAGCTCGGTATCAAGTTTGTCGGCAATTTCATAGGCTTTTTCTATGTCAAAGCTCTTGAGAATCACCTGGATTCTCAGGTGGTCCTCCTCACCTACCATAATGCTTATTTTCTCATCCTCTGTTGTAATAAGGAGCTTTCCCTTCTGAGGTGATGCAAACTCCATGCTGATGAGATTTCTCTCAACCATAGAAACACGCTCAATCTCGCTTAAGTCCTCCATGCTTACGGCAAGGAATTTGTAGCCGCAGAAGTCGCCGTTGCACATTAAATCTTTAACCTTTTGTGCCACTTCCTGACGCTCGTTGTCTGTCATTCTGTTGGGGAAAGGATAGTCTCTTAAATTTCGGGCAAGTCTGATTCTGGATGAAATTATAACTGCATCACTCATTATTCTCTGCCTCCTTCTCTTTGATTTTGTCGCGGAGTGTTGCCGCAAGCTCAAAGTTCTGCTCCTCGATCGCTTTCTGAAGCTGAGTTTTTAAATCTTCGATTTCATTCTCAGTATTCTGAGCTTTCTTTTCTTCAATAAAATCCCCGGATGCCGAAACCTTGCCGCAGTGGCTTGTGTTGCCGTGGATTCTCTTTATGGAGGGCAAAAGCTCCTCAAAGAAAGCCTCGTAACATTTTGCACAACCGACTTTGCCGTTGTTGGTAATGTCACCAAAGGTGCTGGAGCACTCCGGACATCGGGATGCACCCGAACGAGCAGGCAATGCACCTGCAAAAAAGCTCTGTAAAAGTCCTCCGAACATATCGGGAACGTCAAAGTCAAACACATTGTCGTATCCCATTACATGAGCACACTCGCTGCAGAGCATAAGCTCTGTGTACTCGCCGTTTACCACCTTTTTTACGTGGGTGTTGGCTTCTCTTGCTTTGCATTTCTGACATTTCATAGTATCACCTTCCTGATAATGTTAAAATCATATTTTTAAATATACTTGCTCTTACAATATCTCTGCCGCTGGGAGTAACGGGAGCTAAGGCTCTGTCGCTTAAGGCGGCTGCCAGAAGTCTTGCGGTATCCTCATTTATCATATTAAGCCCCAAAAGGTTTTTAATCATTACCTCTACGCTCATTCTGTCAAGGCTGTCGCCTACAGAATTAACTATGTGCATCATAGTCTGGGATTTGTCGGCATTAACTCTTGTGATTCGGATATAACCGCCACCGCCTCTGCGGGATTCTACAATATAGCCTTGCTCGGGAGTAAAGCGGGATGTAAGCACGTAGTTAATCTGGCTTGGCACACAACCGAAATGGTTTGCAAGCTCGTTTCGCCTGATTTCGGCATCTCCCGTATCGCTGAGCATTTCCATAATATATTCCGTCAGCATATCGCTTAGTCGCATATATGTCACCTCTTTTGATTATACCGAAAAGGACTATCAGAATTTGTCCTTTCCTGACCTTTGATTATATTTTAACCTTAAAGTCAGAGAAAGTCAAAGTCAGTTAAAGTCAAATCACAACATTTTCTTTCACAAAACCGTTTGCAAGCTTTAATTATCTCTCGTTTTCTTTAATTTTCTCTTATTTTCTCCTTTTTGACCATAAAAAATCTCCCCTTGACTATCAAGGAGAGATTTATTCCATGTATTAATAATCATGCTTTAACCTTTGCAGGGGATTTTACTGTGTAGGATGTAACACCAAGGACTGTTTCACCGTCAATCTGCAGAGCCATGGGATGAGTAAACTCAACAGTGATTTCTCTGCCCTCAATGGCAGTAAACATCTTCTTATGCTTTACATGCTGACCTTTGAATATCTGAGGGAACACAATAAGGGTTTTAAGCTTGCCGCTGGAGTGAACTATAGCGGCAGTAAGCTTGCCAGATTTGCGGTCCTGAGATGGTGCAATGTTAAGTCCGCCGCCGTAGAATCTGCCCTTCATAGCAGATGCAAGCCAAACTTTCTTGAAGTTATACACCTTGCCGTCAACAGTGACCTTTGCATCGGGGCATTTGTAGCCGTGAATAAGGAGCTTTATGGAGATACCTGCGTAGTTGATGTTCTCCTTGCCCTCTGCCTTCATTTTGTCGGCAACCTCGCAGCACATACCGTCTATGCCATAGCCGATGCCGTTTATGTATCTGTAGGTTTTACCCTTGACTGTAATCGAAGGAAGGTCGGTAAGATATTCGTTGATCTTTACCATATTGTTCTTGACCTTGTCCTCTACGTCCTTCATAAAGTCGTTGCCTGTGCCGGATTTGTAGAGGTAGATATCGCAAGGGTAGTCCATATCAGCAGTATCGTTTGCAAAACGGTTAAGTGTGCCATCACCGCCGATAAGAAGCACCTTGTCCTCATCAGAAAGCTCAGAAATTATCTTTCTGACATCAAGGTCAATGAGGCTGAGCTTCTTGTACTCCATACCCTCAAAATTCTTAACTGCTTCGGCTACATTTTCCTCTGCTTTACCATTTAAGGCAAGCGGATTTACAAGTACATATAACATTAGTTATCCCCCTTAACAAGATTCTGAACCCATAATTTTTTCTTAAGCATTATAAATCCTATAATGCCCTTTATAATTTCCAAAGCATTAACTGCAATGTAAAGCCACACTACCGACAAGTCGGTAAATCTTGACAGCACAAATGCCAGAGGAATTGATGCACCCCATACAAACACGCTGTCAAACAAGAATGTAACAATGGTCTTACCGCCTGAACGCAGGGTAAAATACGCCATGTGAACAAAGGCACTTAAAGGCATTGCAACTGCCGCTACTCTGAGGAGAGATGTTGCGATTTCTTTAATATTGTCTGTGGTATTATAAACCGCAGGGAACAAGGGTGCAATAATAACCAGAACACCGCCTATAATAAAACACAAGAATACTGCTAAGGCAATAAGCTTTCTGTCCTCGTCCACTGCTCTTTGCAGCTCTCCTGCACCAAGAAGCTGACCTACAATTATTGAAACCGCAGAGCCCAACGCAAAGAAAGCACAGAAGAAAAGGTTTGATACAGTTGACGAAATGTTAACGGCAGATACTGCCTCAAGGCCTCTGAGAGAATAGCACTGAACAAGCATTGTTGTGCCCAAAGACCACAACACCTCATTTGCCATAAGAGGTGCACCTTTGGTTGCAATCTGCTTTACAAGTTTCTTGGGAATTTTAAAGCTGCGGTAAGCTTTGCTGATGAAAGCACATTTATTCTTGTGGGTATGAGCCCAGATTACGATAACCGCACACTCGGCAAATCTGGCAATAACAGTAGCAAGTGCCGCACCCCTTACACCCATAACAGGTGCACCGAATTTGCCGAAAATAAGGATGTAGTTGAGGCTCATATTGGTGACAAAGGCTATCACACCCGAGAACATAGGCATAAGGGTTTGTCCTGTTTCTCGAAGTGTACCGGAATATGCCTGAGTAATCGCAAAAGGCAAAAGCCCAAAAATCATTATGTAGATATAGTCTTTGGCATAGCCTAAAGTACGCTCAAGGTCGATGCCTTCTTCACTTTGATGTAGAAAAAGGGAAATAAGCTCAGTATGGAAAAAGCAAAACACAACGGTAGCAATAATTGTTACTGCCGAGCAAATCAGGATTTTTGCCCTGAAGGTATCTCTGACGCCCTTGTGGTCGTTATTGCCGTGATACTGTGCCGTAAAAATACCTGCTCCCGAAATTCCGCCGAAAATACAGATATTGAACACAAACACAAGCTGGTTGACAATAGCTACGCCCGACATCTGCTCTGTGCCTATCTGCCCCACCATTATGTTATCAAGAAGGCTTACAAAGTTGGTGATTATATTCTGGATAAGGACAGGCAGAGCAATCACCAGAACCTTTTTATAAAACTGCCTGTCCCCTATTAACTTGGATTTCAACTTCATTTCCTATCTCTGATTAAAGACTTAGCGCCTATATTCTTTAATAAGTCTTTCTATCTCCTCATTGAGTTTTCGTATTTCTTTATTCGGAATACCTGCACTTCCTTCAGCAAGTGCCAGAAGCTTTTTGGCAGAAGCAACTAAAGTTTTCTGCAAAGGACTTTCGTACTGACGCTCTCTTGTATTCTTCTGTTTTACTGGTACTCCTTCAGTAATTTCCGTAAATTCGTCCTTGAGCAAATCATAACTTGTTCCGCTGAAGGGAGCAAAGGCCTTAACGCCGATTTCCTGCTCTACAGCATTTGTAAACTCCCTTACAGATTCATCATCGCCATGATTTACGAATATAAGCTGGGGCTTTTTCTCAAAGCCCTTGAGCCAAGCGAGAAGCCCTTCTTTATCAGCATGACCGCTGACACCGATAAGCTCTGAAACCTCACAATTAACTGCGATTTCATCGCCGAAAAGACGTACCGATTCTGCACCACTGTGGATTTTTCTGCCCAGAGTACCCTCTGCCTGGTAACCTACAAAAAGCACAGTACATTCTTTTCGCCAAAGATTATACTTAAGATGATGACAAACTCTGCCCGCTTCACACATACCGCTGGCAGAGATAATTACCTTTGGTGTTGTATTCATATTAAGCTGGCGGCTTTCGTCAGAAGTTACGCAGGTGTTAAGACCTTCAAACCACAATGGATTATTGCCGTTTTGCATCACAGCCTTAAAATCCTCATCAAGACAGCTTGTATCACACTGAAGATAAATACCCGTTGCTTCATTTGCAAGAGGACTGTCTACATAAACAGGAAAATCATGATGATTCTTGACCAAGCCCTTTTCTTTTATCTCGCGGATAAAGTAAAGCATCTCCTGAGTTCTGCCAACTGCAAAGGACGGGATAATAACATTACCGCCTCTGTCAAGAGTACGCTGAATTACACTTGCCAATACATCTATACTGTTCTGTCGCTTTGCATTATGCAGACGATTGCCGTAAGTGGACTCACACACAACATAGTCTGCCTCTTTTACAAAAGAGGGGTTGTTGATAATAGGCTGATTTGTGTTCCCTACATCGCCTGAGAAAACAATCTTTTTGGTAACACCTTCTTCTGTAAGCCATATTTCAATAGCGGCACTGCCTAAAAGGTGGCCGATATCAGTAAATCTTAGGCTTACACTCTCATCTACGGTTATTACCTCACCGTAAACACAAGGTCTGAAAAGCTCAAGGACTCCCTCTGCATCATTAAGAGTAAACAAAGGCTCCACCTCGGGTTTTCCTGCGCGCTTTGCCTTGCGGGTGCGGAATTTCGCCTCGCTCTCCTGAATAAAGGCACAGTCTCTCAGCATTATCTCTGAGAGATTGGCAGTTTCTTTTGTACTGATAACCGTACCCCTGAAGCCCTGCTTATATAAAAGAGGTAAATTGCCCGAATGGTCAACATGAGCATGGGTTAAGAACACATAGTCGATTTCCTGCGGATTAACAGGAGGCAGGGTGTTTTCGAACACATCCCTGCCCTGCTCCATTCCACAGTCCACAAGAATATTTACATTGTTAACATTAATATAGGTACAGCTTCCCGTTACCTCGTGGGTTGCTCCTAAAAATCTGACTTCCATACTTAGCCATCCTTTAACTGCTTAACGCTTAAATCCACTCCGTCAGTTTCTTCGATATATTTAAAAAGCTCCTCTGTATTATAGACAAACTTATAAAGAGATTTGCAATTTTCGTTAATAAAGCCCTTCATCATAGATGTTGTCATAACAGACTCAAGCTCGTTATAATACTCTGCAATATTATAAATTGCGATAGGCTTATCGTGACGACGAAGCTGCTTTAATGTAAGAACCTCAAAGAACTCCTCAAATGTACCGATACCGCCGGGGACAATTACAAATGCATCTGACATTTCTTCCATAATCATCTTGCGATCTCTCATAGAGTCAGTTTCGATAAGGTCGTCACAACCCTCAAACAAAGCCTCTATATTCTCATCCTCGAAAAATTTCGGAATAATTCCTATAACCTCGCCGCCTGCATTTTTTGCACCTCTTGCGGCAGCTCCCATAAGACCGTTACCGCCACCGCCAAAAACAAGCTCATGACCTCTTTTTGCAAGCTCGGCACCCATAGCCTCGGTCTCTTTTATAAAAATTGAATCGATTTTTGGAGACGCTGCTCCGAATACACAAATTTTCATAGGTATTCCTCCCTTATCAATATTAATATTAACACAATACTTAAAAATAGTACAGAATTTTTTATAACATAAAATAATAAAAATCAGGGCAGCATTTATAGTCTGCTGTCCTGATACGGATAATATACTATATTTTTTTGATGTCACTGATATGCTTTGACTTTTTTATACCCAACCAATCCGCCTTGAGATAATATATCACAAGGGTAACAGTGCTTAAAAACCAGGTAAGAGGATATACCCAGTTAACAGCATCTATGCTTTGAGTTATGGGCACTGTAACAGTCAGAAAACCTACTCTGATAACACACCAGAAAGAAAGCATTGTAAGCATAGGCACCATAGCTTTGCCTGCACCTCGCAATACCGCCGAATAACAATGAGATGCCGCAAGCAAACAGTAAAACAACGCACAAACCCTGGCCTTCAATACGCCGTAATCCACAGCCTCGGGCTCTCGGGTAAATGCCATAATCAGATATGGTGCCAATATGAAAAACAGCACACCGATAACCTCAGCAATTATCACTGATACACCTACACCAAACCTGGCACCTTTTTTGGCACGGTCATAGTTTTTAGCACCTAAATTCTGGCCAACGAAGGTAGAAATAGCCGCCGTAAAGCTTGTGATAGGCAAAAAAGCAAAGCCTTCGATTTTTGAATATGCTCCGCAACCTGCCACAGCCATATCTCCAAAATAATTGATATTGGACTGAACCACAACATTTGCTATGGCAATGATTGAGTTCTGTATTCCCGAGGGAAGTCCGTAACGGATTATCATCCATAGCATACGAAAATCAGGCTTAAGCTCTTTAAAGCTTATCCTGCCGGGGCCTTTGTCACGCATAAGCCTTATGAGACAAAGCGCTACGCTTACAAACTGAGAAATAACCGTTGCAAGGGCTGCCGAACCTACACCCCAGCCAAAGCCAAAAATGAAAAGAAAATCAAATCCTACATTTACTACTGATGAAATTACCAGATAGTAAAGAGGGTGTTTGCTATCGCCAAGCGCCTGCATAACAGACATACAGGCATTATACATAACCATGCTGAGGGCACCTGCAAAATACACCTGAATGTACTCAAGGGCTTCGGGATATAAACTCTCAGGAGTAGACATCCACCGTAAAATTTGTGGCGACACCAAAACTCCGGCAACCGATAGAAAAATACCTATAAAAAAGCTGAAAAGCAGGCTGGTATGTATAGCTCTGCGCATATTGCGAACATCTTCTGCTCCAAAGAACTGAGCAATAACAACGCCTGCACCCATAGACAATCCCTGAAAAAAACCGATAAGCAAAAAGATAAGCATACTTGTTGCGCTGACGGCACCGAGAGAAATAGCACCTAATTTGTTGCTGACAATCAGCGAGTCGGCGGTATTATAAAGTTGCTGAAACAAATTACCTAAAAACAAAGGAACTGCAAATTTTATCAAAGTTTTTGATATAGATCCTTCTGTCATTCTGATTTGTGAATCTGCCACTTTACCACCTCCCGCATTTTACGCATATATTATTATAAATTCAAAGAGCAACGTTGTCAATTATGATAATTACTCAGAAGAATATGAAGAAAAAAAGGCAGAAAGTGAACAAATTATGATATTTGTCAACATCTATCCTTGACTATGCCATTAAAACGTGGTATTATTACAATATCCGTATATATTTTATTATTTGTATTAAATATCATTCATTATATAAGGAGAATTCAATATGCTTACAAAGAGTGAAGAACAAATCGTTGAGCTCTTGTGGACAAGTGACGGTCCACTTACCAGCTCCGAGATTATCAGAAACTCTGTGGACAAAACCTGGAAAGACAGCTATGTTCACCTTCTGATAAACTCACTTATGGACAAGGGCATTATTGAAGTAGCAGGCTTTAAAAAAGCCACAAAAAACTACGCCAGAACCTTTAAGCCCACTATGAGCCGCGAGGAGTACCTTGTCCTGACGCTAACCAAAAGCAAAAACTACAACCAGGCTGAGCTTCCGGCAATTTTCAAAGCCTTCATCAGTCAGACCACTGACCTGAAGCTGCTGGAAGAACTTGAGGAAGTAATCAGCCACAGAAAAACTGAACTTTAAGCAAATACGCCGCAGTACATAAGGAGATGTTTTTTCATGAATTCAAAAATGAATACAACAGAAGAAAAAGAAAATCTGCTTTTGAACACTGCGGCAGATACTGCTTTTGAAGTTCTCACAAACTACGAAGGATCAGCTGAAAATCTCAGAGAAATAATTGAAAAAAAGCTTAAAGATAAGCTTGATAAAAAATCTAAAAGTGATGCAAAACTCAGAAAACTTCAGAAAACCGAGCTTGAAGTTCTTATGGAGCTTGACAGAGTTTGCCGCAAGCATAACCTGCGTTACTATATCGTAGGCGGCACCCTGATCGGTGCGGCACGCACAGGTGGATTTATCCCCTGGGACGACGATATTGACGTATCTATGCCCAGAGAAGATTTTAACAAGCTTTTGAAGCTCAAGGATGAATTTTCTTCTGACTACTTCCTACAAACCCACAAAACCGAAAAAGAATGCTACTTTTTCTATGCGAAGCTTCGCAAAAACGGCACCTATTTCGGTGAAGACAAATTTGAACACACAGGTATTCATAAGGGAATTTTTATGGATATCTTCCCTCTTGACTATATAAGTGACAAGAGCTTTATCCAGAAGCTATGCTTTAAGAGTTTCAGCCTTATCAACGCTTTTATATGCTCAAAAAAGAAGACATCCGAATTTCTTTACAAAAATATGAGCCTGCCTTTTATTGTGACATTCAGGTTTATCCAGTGCATACTTCCTCTGCCTCTTTTATATGGTTTGAGAAGTCTTACGGCAAAACTTACAAAAGCCTTCAGCAACAAAAAGCTGATTGCAAGTCTTGCAGGATTCCACGGATATCCAAAAGAGATTTCTTTCTTTGAGCTGTGGGCTGAGGGCACAGACATTGAGTTTGAGGGCAAGACTGTTCGTGCTCCCAAAGAGTACAAAAAGCTCCTTAACCACATGTTCGGTGACTATATGCAGCTTCCGCCAATTGAAGAAAGAATCAATCACACCGTAGCTGATGAAAATATCATCTTCGAAGGTGTAAAAAAGGAAGATTACAAACCTAAATTCAGAAGGAAACGCAGTCACCGCTACTATGGCGTTGATTACGATATTATTCCTTTAAAGAAACAATAACACAATCCCCGACAAAGCATAAACGCTCTGTCGGGGATTTTTCATTTCGTTTTTGGCTCTGATAAAAAAACTTCGCCTTTTTTATACACATATCTTGTGTAAGAGTGCATATTTGTAAAATCGTATTTTTCTTTGTAGCCGAATTTTTTGAGAACTTGTGCAGCTTCGGGATAATGTACTGTTTCGCTGACAATGACAAAAGGCTTTATGAGCTTTCTGAGCTTTTTGATGTGATACACCGGCTTAGAAAGACAGGTTGTGCCTGCAAGACTCGGGTCATCGGTTACATAAAAGCTTATATTTTCCTCAAAAAACTCGTCATTGAGCTTTGGAGAATCCAGGTTCGGAAGTCCAAAACAAACAAGCTTCTTTTTCGAGAGGTTCCTGCGTCGATTAATAAGGAGCTCTTTTGCAAAAGGCGAAAAATAATCTCTGACGCTTTTGTATGCCGAGTCTTTCTCACGTTTTAAAATTCCTTCTTCGTAACCTTCACGTTGTGCTTTTTTGAGGACTTTGACTATATTCTCGGCGTCATTGAGCTTTGTGTAATCCAGATATCTCTCAGAGCAACCAATGCTCTCTCCGAAGAATCTGAGCTTATCATTCCACACAAAGGCAACTGAGGGAATCCCCAGAGAAAAAGCAATTATATTCGCATGCATTCTGCAGGCGATTACTGAAGAAAAGCCTGCGATATACTCTACAAGCTGTTTCGGGGTTTCGGCAGAGGGCAAGGAAATCTTGTCTCTTTCATCCTCTTTGCCAATATATGCAATCAAGTCTGTAAGGAACTCCTCATCCTGCCTTAATCCGTTGGTAAACAACTTATATTTTATATCCTCAGCTTCAAGGGACTTAATAAGATTTGACCAGATAGAAAGCAAATCTTCTTTGGTAACAGGCACACCATGGTCTTCAAAAAGACCGCCTCGTGCCACACCTAAGCCAACAATATCCGAATCATCTTTTCGCTTTATCTTATAGGTTTCGCTGACCCATGTAGCAGGGTCGGCTACACGCTTTGAATTAATGGCAGCATCCTTAAGGTAGGTTTCGTTAAGCTCATCCGAAAAATCGCGGCAGGTTATGTAACGGCTTGAAAAATTTTCAAGCATGGCTTTAAGGGTTTGGCATCCTTCATTATCGGCATCATACCCTTCATAGCCCATGGCGTTATACATTACGGGAATACCGTAATGCTCGGCTCTCTGTGTAACTCTGCCCATTTCAAGCGGGAATTTTTCAGCTTTATACTTTATAAATCCTCCGCCGGGGAAAACTACCAGGTCAGAGTTTCTTACTCTATTGAGATTTTTGGCATCTTTCTGTCGGCGGATATCAAGGGTAGAAATCTTGATATTTTTAAGCCCGTCTTTTTTTGCGGATTTTTTTATCAGATATTTTACGCAATCGGAAATTACCACATCGCCTAAATTCCTGCACTGCATCAACCCGCAAATAAGCACCTTTGTATCGGGCTCTGCTACTGCCGCTTCCTCTTTTGTAAGGGGTGCAGGAATTACATTTATATTCACTTTGTCACTCATTATCCTGCACTATCCTTTCATATTAATCAAAGCTTAACACAGTGCTCTTAAGACCGTCTCTGAGCTTAATCATCGGCTTCCAGCCGAGAGCCTCAAGCTTTGCGGTGTTAAGGCCCTTACGCTTGTAATTGCAATAGCCTGAGGTATCGTTTGACGCCTCATATACAACGCCGATATTTCTCTCGGGGAATAATTCAGAGATAAGCTTAGCAACATCTCTGATTGCCATAGGCTCGGTTTCGTTGGCAAGGTTGTATGCCTCGCCGTTTTCGCCCTTAAGCATTACGAGGAAAATAGCCGCTACTGCATCAGAAACATAGCAGAAAGCACGCTCGGCAAGGCCGTCGCTTTTCATAACAATATCCTGAGAGTTTACAGCATTTGTAATAAAGTCTGCCATAACTCTGCCGTCGTTGCCGATAATCATACCCGGACCGTAGGAATGAGCAATTCTGAGCACTGTAAAGGGTACACCGTACTGAACAAGATAGCTCTTGAGAATAGTCTCAGCCATACGCTTGCTTTCGGGATAGCAAGACCTTGCCTCAAGGGGGTCAAAGGTACCCATATCGGTTTCCCTTACAAAGTCAACCTCCTCAACCTTTCCGTAAATTTCACGGGTTGAGGGATATACAACATTCTCTATATTTTTCTTTCTGGCAAGCTCAAGGATATTAACGGTACCCTGTGTATTTGCGGCAATAATGCCTGTGGGGTCGTTCTTGATAAAGTAAGGGCTTGCGGCACCTGCAGCATGGAAAATGTAGTGGATGTCACCCTCATAATCAATGGGAGTACAAACATCCTGAGCGATAATCTCAAAATTATCATCATCTAAAAAGCCTGCAAATTTTGCCTCGGCTTTAGCTTTGCTTCTTACCAGAGCAAGCACCTTTATGCCGTAATTCTTCTCGTAATTGAGATGCATCAGTGTAAGTGTAAAGTAATAGGCAAGCATTCCTGTTGCACCTGTCACAAGCACAGTTTTGCCCTTTAATTTTTCATAAGGAATATCACGGGAAATAAGGTCATCCATATCCGCTTTGACTACTGATTTTTCATAAATAAACATAATAAATACCTCCTGCATATTTTCATTTACAAATATGATTATATAATAACATAAATTTATACTCACTGCAACCGATAAAATATATGCTACAAATTTTGCCCTCTAATTTTAGCTGATTTACATATAGAATATCAAACTTCTATATGTTATAATAATAAATAATATAAGTACAAGGGAGGAAACTTTGTGAAAAAGTTAATTTCAATTTTGCTGGTGCTTATTATGGCACTGGGCACTCTCAGCATGACAGTAAGTGCTGACACCACACCCGACTTCAAATCCGTTGATTATATTAAAGCCGATATGCTTTATGTTCACGGTGCTTCTGCTATGGCAGAGACTCAGGCATGGCAGCACTGGCAGAAGCTTGACATATATCGTGACTATGACGATGACGACCTGAGAGATATGAGCGTTAATCGTGAAGACGGTATTTCTGAGGAATATTACTTCTTCCTGCCCTCCGGAGCAGATGGCAAAAAGGCAGAAATCCTCAACACATTTTCAACAGACATCACAATCGGCGATGTTACAATTCCCTCCTGGGGCTTTGCAACCATCGACTACAACACAACCGATGACTTCAAGGCTGTGCTGGACGGCAAGGAAATCACCTTCAGATTCAGAAAGTCCACTGCAGAAGCTGCTATTTACATCAACAATCCTGATGCAGACGGCAACGGCACAGACCTTCTCTCCTATCTTTCTCAGGACAAAGAGAACGATGCAAAGGCAACAGGTGCTATTGTTAATAAAGACGGCTCTGTAGACAACACTGATATCAAAAAAATCAAAGGCAGAGGAAACACAACCTGGGTAAAAGAGAAAAAGCCTTTTAACGTAACATACGAAGAGGCAGTTTCTGTTGATGGTATGGAACAAACCAAGAAGTTATCCCTTCTTGCAAACTATCAGGACTCAACTCTTATGAGAAACAGATTCCTCTATGATTTAGGTAATGCTGTAGGTCTTCCCTTTGCTTCACAGTCAAGATTTGTTGACCTTTATATGAATGGTGAGTACATCGGTGCTTATCAGCTTACTCAGAAAGTAGATATCGGCAAGAAGAACCTTGTTAAGGTAATTGAGGACGAAACTCATCTTAACGAAGACGGCACCCTCAAGGCAGAATTCCCCTTCCTTGTTGAGATTGACGCAGGTGCAGGCAATGATGACTATCACACCTACTCCTCAAAGGCAAAGTGCAACCTTACAGTAAAAGGTCCTGAGCTTGATAACGACGACCCCTACTACAACGATGTATTAAAGCAGGTTCAGACAAAGTTTGACGCAATGTATACAGCAGTTATCCAGAACTCCGACAATCTTGAGGAGCTGGTTGACATTGACTCTTTAGCAAAGCTCGTACTTATCAACGAACTCGGCAAAAACTGGGACGTTGGTATCTCCAGCTTCTATTTAACCTATATGGCTGACGAAGACGGCAACTACAAGTTCTTCGGTTCTCCCTGCTGGGACTATGACAACTCATTAGGTAACGCAACAGGCGTTATAAACGATTTAAATAGCATGGGCGTTAAGGACTACGAAGAGCCCACAGGCTGGTGGTCAATCTATAAGCTTAACTCTCGCGGCGGCTCAGGCAAAACAGGCAAGTATACTCTCCCAGGTTATGCTATGATGAACGAAACAATTCTTCAGAGAATGGCTGAAATCTGGTTTGAAGACTTTGTTCCCGCTATTGAGACATTTAACAGCGAAAACTCAACCGATGGTCAGCTTTACTCCAAGGATGTATACTACAACTACCTTAAGGGCACTGCAGAGATGAACTATGAGCTTGGCTGGAGAATCCACACAGGCGATTGGATTTGCGACCACACAAAGCTTTTAAACGGCACATACAACAGCGAAACAGGCACATATACACCCGATACTGAGATTACAAAATACACAGAGAATGAAATAATCACCTTTGATGGCGAGTACAGCTATATGGTAGACTGGCTCAACACCCGTGCAGCATGGCTCAGCAGTGAGTTCCACGATGCAGTTTACAAAACTCTCATCTTAGGCGATGCCGATATGAACGAAACTGTAAATATCAAAGATACAACCGCTATTCAGAAAGCTCTTGCAAAAATCACCACTATCGAGGGTGATGCAATGAAGTGCGCTGATGTAAATGCAGACGAAAACCTTTCTATCAAGGATGCAACAAACATTCAGAAGTACCTTGCAAATTACGAGCTTGAATATGCAATCGGTCAGCCCATAAAGTAATTCTTTAAACTTAAGACACCTGCAACAAAAAGCAGGTGTCTTTTTTCTTAAAATTTGTATTAGTTTTTTTATATTTGTTAATACTCAATTCATAAAGCTATGTTATACTATCTAACATCGAAAGGAGCGATATTTATGCTTAACCTTGTAAATATACGCAAAGAGTATAAAATGGGCGACAACAAGGTTTACGCACTGAGAGGTGTTGACTTAAGCTTCAGAGACAACGAGTTTGTTGCAATCTTAGGTCACTCGGGCTGCGGTAAAACCACATTGCTCAATATTATCGGAGGTCTTGACCGATACTCTGACGGTGATTTACTTATTAATGGCGTCACCACAAAAAAGTACAGAGACCGCGACTGGGACACATACAGAAACCACTCTGTAGGCTTTGTTTTCCAGACCTATAACCTTATTCCCCATCAGAATGTTTTATCAAATGTAGAGCTTGCTCTGACACTCTCTGGTGTTAAAAAAAGCGAGAGAAGAAAACGTGCTAAAGAAGCACTTAAAAAGGTTGGACTCGGAGACCAGCTCAAGAAAAAGCCCAACCAGATGTCAGGCGGTCAGATGCAGCGAGTTGCCATTGCAAGAGCTCTGGTTAACAACCCCGACATCCTCCTCGCTGACGAGCCTACGGGTGCTCTGGACACAGAAACCAGCATTCAGATTATGGATATACTCAAAGAGGTTGCAAAAGACAGACTTGTTATTATGGTTACCCATAATCCCGAGCTTGCTGAGGAATATGCCACAAGAATCGTAAACCTTAAGGACGGCAAAATTGTCGGCGACTCAAACCCCGTAACAGAGGAAGAAATCAAAGAGGCTCAGAGCCTTTACACTCAGCAGGGCAAAAAGAAAAGAACAAAGAAGCCTTCTATGTCTTTTTTGACTGCATTAAGCCTTTCTTTCAAAAATCTTCTTACCAAAAAAGCCCGAACCTTCCTCACCTCCTTTGCAGGAAGCATAGGTATCATCGGTATTGCGCTGATTCTTTCTCTTTCTAGCGGCATTCAGGCTTTTATTGACGGAGTTCAGGAGGACACACTTTCCTCTTATCCCATTGTTATCGAAGAAGAAGCCCTTGATATGACCACAATGATGACTTCTATGATGAACATTCAGAGCAGCAACAAAGAGCATGAGGACGGCTATGTTTATGCAAACACGGTTATGTACGATATGCTCAAAACCATCAGCGGCTCTGCAACAAGCAAAAACAACCTCAAGCCCTTCAAGGCATTTCTTGAGGAAAACTCTGACAGAGTTGACCCATATATAAACTCCATCCAGTACGGATATGACCTTGACCTGCTGATTTATGAAACTGCAACTGACGATGAAGTGCCTCAAAAGCTTAATCCCTCAGCACTTTTTGAGGGTATGATTTCTGATACCTACTCTCAGGCAATTTCTCCCGAGGACTATATGCTTGACGTATGGCAGGAGATGATTCCTGCAAAAGACGGCGGTGCAATCAGCCCTCTTATTACAGACCAGTATGAAATCGTAGAAAATGGCGGCAGATGGCCTCAGAACTACAACGAGGTTGTGCTTGTAGTAACAGAAAACAACGAAATCGCCGACACCGCTCTTTATGCTTTAAGCTTTAAGGATGCTGATGAGGTTGACGATATTCTTCTTGCTCTTACCCAAGGCGAAGAATATGAAAGCAACGCCGCATCAAGCTGGAGCTACGACGAGGTTCTGGGCAAAACCTTTAAGCTTGTGCTGCCTACCGACCTTTACTCCAAAAACGAAAATGGTGTATGGGAAGATATCAGTGCAAACGATACACTTCTTAAAATTGCAGTCGATAACGCCGAGGAGCTTAAAATCGTCGGTATTATCAGACCCAAAGAGGATGCAACTGCCGCATCTCTTACCGGTACTATCTGCTACACAAAAGCCCTGACAAACTATTATATTGATGCAATCAACGACAGCGAAATTGTTAAAGAGCAGCTTAAGGATACTACTACCGATGTTTTAAGCGGTGCTGAGTTTATCGAAAGTGGCAAAGAATACACAGATTCAGAAAAAGCAGAAATGCTTACCTCTTATATCAACCACCTTCCCAAATCCAAAAAAGCACAGATGTACAGGGACATCATCTCTACTCCTCCCGAGGAGATGCTCACTCAGTCTGTCGAGCAGTACATGACCCAATTTCCCGACAGAGAAAGCCGTATTGATGCAATGCTTTCGGCTGAAAACTCTCAGGGTGTTGACGAAGCTACCATCAAGGCTTATTTTGAAGACATGAGTGACGAAGAAATCGAGTCATTCATGATTAACAGTATGAAGCAGATGATAACCGCTCAGTATGCTGAAAAGGCTCTTTCTCAGATTGCCAACTTCGGCGACTCTGACCTTGCAGTTATGCTGGATGCATACTACGAGGGTGTTGACGAGGCTAAAAAAGCTCAGGACTTTGACGAGTTTGTTCCCGAAACAACTTTGGAAAATACCCTTCATACTCTGGGTTCCGTAGAATATGACAACCCCAGCAAAATCAGCATCTATCCTGTTTCTTTTGATGCAAAGCAGTCTATCACCGATCTTGTAAACGAATATAACGAAGGCAAATCCAACGAAGACAAAATCACCTACACAGACTATATTGCTATGCTGATGTCTTCTGTAAGCACTATAGTAGATGCGGTTTCCTACGGACTTACTGCTTTTGTATCTATTTCTCTTGTGGTATCTTCAATTATGATTGGTGTTATCACCTATATCTCTGTTCTGGAAAGAACAAAAGAAATCGGTGTGCTCCGCTCTATGGGTGCATCAAAACGCAATGTATCTAACATTTTCACTGCAGAAACACTTATTATCGGTTTAATCTCGGGACTTTTAGGTGTAGGACTTACACTGCTCTTGAATATCCCCATCAACATTATTCTTGATGTTCTCCTTACAGATGTAACCATCGTTTCAAATCTGCCCCTTGGTGCAGGTGTTATTCTTGTGGGAATCAGTATGCTGCTGACATTTATCGCAGGACTTATCCCCTCTCGACTTGCCGCCAAGAAAGACCCTGTAGTTGCACTGAGAAGCGAATAAATATTTTAATAACAATCCCCTTTGTAAATATCTCTACAAAGGGGATTTTCATTACACAAAAAGCTCTCTTCGTATCTGAAGAGAGCTTTTATTGATATAATTGCTATAATTATTCTTTGATTAAAGCTTTTACGATTTCGCCTACATACACTCTGTGCATAGGCTCATTTTCGCCGTAATTTGTATTTACTGCACTATCAATAACACAAGCCTTATCCATATCCTGAGCGTAGAGCTTTTTGCAAACAAGCACAAGCTCAGCTTCTTCAAAATAAGGAGCATCTGCATCAAAAGAAGGAGTTAATCCTGTCTCTTTGCATTTGTCGTAATCTCTGCCGGATTTTGTTCCGCAGAAACTCAGCGCCTTTCTGTACTCCTCAGGGAAAAATGTAAGGGTAAAATACTCCTCTCTCTCGCAGAATTCATAGGTATAGCGAGAGGGTCTAATGAACGTAAAGGCTACATTTTTATTCCAGAGCACACCAAGTCCGCCCCAGCTTGCAGTCATTGTATTGAAGGATTCTTTATTACCTGCAGTAATAAGCATCCACTGCTTACCGATTTTCTCAAAAGGGCTAAACTCAAGCTCCTTGATATCAATTTCTTTGAAACTCATATAAAACCTCTCCTTAGTAAATGTTATGTACTGCTACTTCTCCCGAAGATACAGGAATAATCCCACCATCTGTCTTTAAAAGCAGGGAGCCGTCTTCACCTATACCCACTGCCACACCATTTAGATTCTGAGTAAATACCTCTTTACCCAAATTTGCACAGAGGCTTTCGTACTTGGCTTTTGCATCTTTGGCAAATGAAAAACCATATCTCGAAAAAGTATCCTCAAAAGATTTGTTAACTCCCTTGAAAATCTCTTTAATATCAAATTTCTCCTTATTCAAAAGAAAAAGCGAAGTCGCCTTGTGAGAAATCTCAGACGCAAAAGCTTTATCGTTAACATTTATCCCTATGCCAATAACAGTATATTCATTAACCCTCTCACAAAGAATACCCGAAAGCTTTTTTGAGTTGCAGATAATGTCATTAGGCCATTTTATCTGCAAATTCTTATCTGAGCAAAAGGGCATTAATGCATCATAAACTGCCAAAGCCGCAAGCAAAGTAAAGCCCTCGAAATAAGGTGCTTTCACCGCGATGCTCATACAAAGAGTGTCGCCCTCTGAGCTGAGCCAACTTCGTCCCAAACGGCCCCGACCTGATGTCTGAGTCTTTGTCATCACCGACATACCGCGAGCAAGTCCGCTCTCTTTGATTATTCTTTTGAGGTAACTGTTGGTGGAATCCACCGACTCCAAATACACTGTATCTAAGGGAAAATTTATCATACTAATCTTTTCTTAACAATTAACAAAGGCTTACAAATAGCAGTACCTGCTACAATGTTAACCGCGATTTCAATAAGACCGTTTAATCCTGCAGATGTTGCGAAAAATGCCCAGAAACTGTCAGCGCCTGTATTCTCAGCAAAGAAAAGCCACAACGCGCTGAGGAAAAACACAGTGTTAATTATTGCGGTACTTGCAGTCGCAACAGGGATAGCTAACATAGTGCGTTTTGTACCACCTTCGCTTATTGCCTTGAAAATCAATGCAGGCAAAAAGCCGCACAACAAACGAGGTACCACGCACATAATAAATGTAAACACAGGGTTTATGCCTAAAAGCATATTACCAAATGCGTCCATACCAAAGCAAGTGAAAAAGCTGGACATACCAAATACGCCACCTAAGATAAGTCCTGCTTTCCATCCAAGCACAACGCTGCCTACTGCAGTTGGCAAAGTAAGCAAAGTGAGCTTTAATGCAGGACCAATCTGAATATAGCCGATTGGTGTAAAAGTCATGAGAATAATCAATGCTGCAAACAAAGCAGTCAATGCCAGATCAATGACTTTTGGGTTAATGGTTGATTTTCTTCGTGTACTCATAAAAATTCCTCCTGCTGTCTCCCCATGAGGGTGAGACGCTATAAAAATTTATTTTACAGGCAAACACCTGTAATCGACTTAAGAAACACAAAATTATTTATTATTCTTCTCGTATAAAATTCTGAGCCCCTGAAGCATAAGGTCATCTCTAAGCTCAATTTTATGTTTGCAGCTTGGCACAATCTCAGCAGCCAGACCGCCTGTGGCAACAAGTGAGCACCTAAAGCCGGTTTCTTCTTCAATACGGTCAATCATACCGTCAATCATAGAAGCAGTACCGATAACAATACCCGAACGCATACATTCATCGGTATTTTTACCAACAACCTTCTCAGGTGCATGAATACCTACAGAGGGTAATAAAGCTCCCTGTTTTACTAACGCATTAAGAGATGTTCCCACACCGGGGATAATGGCACCGCCAATCATAGACCGGTTTTCATCAATTACAAAAACTGTTGTGGCTGTACCCATGCTGATGGCGATACAAGGCAATTTATACATCTCAGCCGCACCAACACAACCTGTTACAAGGTCTGCTCCTGCTGAGGCAGGGTTGTCTATCTTTAGATTGATGCCCGTTTTAAGCCCGGGCCCTACTACCAGAGGTTCTTTGCCAAAAAGAAGCTTCACTGCTCTTTTGAGAGATGTAAGCACCTGAGGAACAACGCTTGATATAATAGTGCCCTCAACAGCCTTGATGTCAAAGCCGTAAACCTCAAAAATACCTTTGATTTCAAGGGAAAGCTCATCGCCTGTTTTGCGTACGTCCGTTGAGGTACGTGCAATCATAACAAACTCAGTCTCATCAAAAAGTCCTAATTTAATATTTGTATTACCTACGTCAAATACTAATAACATAATATCACCACTATTATTATATTTTAAACCACCTTAAGTTTCAAGTCTATTGTTGTTATCTACGAAAAACCGACATATTTAAGCAGTAAATTCTACAGGAAAAACCCTTTATTTTTCTTAAAAGAAATTAAAGGTTACAAAATTGTGGTAATATAGTATTGCTAATACTACTATTAAACTGTTCAATAGGAGGAATTGCTATGCAGAACACACAGAAAACCGAGCTTAAAAAGCTTGCCTGTAAAGCAAGAATGGGTGCCGTTGAGGGTACATTCCATGCTAAGTCAGGACATCCCGGCGGTTCACTTTCTGCCGCTGATATTATGACCTACCTTTATTTTAACGAAATGAATGTAGATCCCACAAATCCTAAGATGACTAACCGCGACCGTTTTGTTCTTTCAAAGGGCCACTGCTGCCCCAGCCTTTATGCAATCCTTGCACTTAAGGGCTTCTTCGGTTGGGAAGAAATCTCTAAGCTCCGTCACGTTGGAGCTATGCTTCAGGGACACCCCGACATGAACAAAACTCCCGGTATTGATATGAGCACAGGCTCTTTAGGTCAGGGTATTTCTGCCGCTTGCGGTATGGCTCTGGCTTCTAAAATTGACAACAACCCCTACCGCGTTTACACAGTTCTCGGTGACGGTGAGTGTGAAGAAGGTCAGGTTTGGGAGGCAGCTATGTTTGCTGCTCACAACAAGCTTGACAACTTAGTTGTTATCGTAGACCAGAACGGCCTTCAGATTGACGGCAAAGTAAGCGAAGTTTGCGGTATTGAGCCTCTTGACAAGAAATTCGAAAGCTTTGGTTTTGAGGTTATCAAAATCAACGGCCATTGCTTTGATGATATTGAGGCCGCTTTCAATAAAGCTAAAGAAACTAAGGGCAAGCCCACTGCTATTCTTGCTGCTACAGTTAAGGGCAAGGGCGTAAGCTTTATGGAAGACCAGGTTGACTGGCACGGCAAGGGTCCCAACAAGGACGAGTATGAGAAAGCAATTGCAGAGCTTGAGGCTCAGCTTAAGGAATTGGAGGGTGAGTGCTAATGGCTGATATCGTAACAAAAGCAACCAGAGAAAGCTTTGGCGAGGCTCTTTGTGAGCTTGCTAAGGATAACGAAAACATTGTTGTTCTTGATGCTGACCTTGCAGGTGCAACAAAGACATCAATCTTCAAGAAAGAATTCCCCGAGAGATTCTTTGACTGCGGTATTGCTGAGGGCAATATGATTTGTGTTTCTGCAGGTCTTGCATCCTGTGGTAAAATTCCAGTTGCTGCATCCTTTGCTATGTTTGCAACAGGCAGAGCTTACGAGCAGATTCGTAACTCCGTTGGCTATCCCCACCTCAATGTTAAAATCGCAGGCAGCCACGCAGGTATCTCCACAGGCGAAGACGGTGCTACTCACCAGTGTCTTGAGGACGTTGCTCTTATGCGTACAATCCCCGGCATGACAGTTCTCTGCCCTGCTGACCACTGGGAAATGAAGGCTGCAGCTAAGGCTGCTATTGAGCACGTTGGCCCTGTTTATATCAGACTTGGCAGACTTGCTATCGACTCTTTCAACGACCCTGAGACATATGAGTTCGAGCTTGGCAAGGGCATCACACTTCAGGAGGGTAATGACATCACTGTTGTTGCTACAGGTCTTGTTGTTAACGAGTGCCGCAAGGCTTGCTTAAAGCTTAAGGAAGAAGGCTACAGTGTTCGCCTTATCAATATCCACACAATCAAGCCTATTGACCGTGAGCTTATCATCAAAGCTGCTAAGGAAACAGGCAAGATTATCACTGTTGAGGAGCACAACGTAATCGGCGGCCTCGGTGATGCAGTTCTTGAGGTTACAAGCGAGGAATGCCCCGTTAAGGTTCGCAAGGTTGGCGTTTATGACAGATACGGCTACTCAGGTCCCGCTTGGGAGCTTCTTGAGAAGTTCGGTCTTACAGAGACAGGTATCGCAGACGTAATCCGCGAAGAACTCCAGAAATAATTAATATTTTAAACTTTAACCGCCTGCTTTTTACAGCAGGCGGATTTTGTTGTATACATCCCACAACTACATAACAACCTTTATATTGTTTTTGTCAATAGACAGATGATGTCTTGTCTATTATAATAATTTATAGGAGGTGTATATAATGAAAAAAATAATAAAAATACTGACTCTGTTCTCGACTATAGTTTGCTTTACTCTTATATTATCAGCTTGTTCTGACAAAACCATCCCAAACGGAATAGAACTTACAGCAAAGGAAGGATCGATTTCATCTGAAAGCATGGTGCTTATTATAAAAAACAACTCAGACAAATATAGTTATGGCTTCGGCAACGATTTTGGCTTACAACGCTATGAAAACGACGAGTGGGTAGCTGTCCCCTATATTAATGGCGGTCACAGCATAACAGCAATACGTCTTTGTCTCAGCCCTGATACAAGCCAAGAATTTACTACACACTTTAAGAATACTTGGGGCGACTTGACCGAGGGAAATTATCGTATCGTTAAACATTTCGATAAAACACCACTGAATGATGACAGCAAAGTTATAGCCGAAGAAGTTTATTATTACTATTTTGAAATAACATAAAATTAACGGTGCAGTATTAGTTACTGCACCGTTTTTATTAAAGAAAATCCCGAAAGAGATATGCTCTCCTTCGGGATAATTTTATGCTAAGAATTTCCAGCTGCCGTTAATTTTTACTAACAAAACAATAGTATTGTTGCCATCCTTACCAACCGTCACCTGCATACCTTCACTGATATCAGAATAATTAAGATATTTGCTGAAATCAATGCCGTCAGCAGAGTATTTGCTTACGAGATTATCATAAGCTGTTTTAATTTCATCAGTCACTACAGACCTGAACTCTACAACTTGAGAATCGGGGCTAAAATATGCCTCACCATAAGTATCAACATTTTTGTTGATATAATAAGTGCTCAGTGCTCTGAGATAATCTGCCACAGAGTCGATTTTGTCTGTAATATTGCGTTTTTCTGCAAGGTTTCTCAGGTATTCATCAAGGGTGATTCCTTCTGATTCTGCTTTGATTTTGTAGATTTCTTCTGTCAGAGCTACTTTATCAAAAGCACAATAGCTGTTAGAAGTTACAACATCCTGACGGATTACTGTGTTATTATAATAACTCTTGGCGGCATTTGCGGCAGACTCGTCAATCTGAGGTGAACAACCTGCAAATGATGCAAGAACCAAGATTATTGCCACTACAGGGGCTAAAAGCTTATATTTTTTCATATTCCACATACCTTTCTCAAATTTCCTATATATTGTGCCACTTTATAAGAAAAAAGTCAATGGTAATATCAAATAAAAAAGGGACGGTCAAGCCGTCCCTTAATTTATTGAATTGACACCTTAGATAAGCTCGATGATAGCCATCTCAGCTGCATCGCCGCGACGGGGACCGATCTTTGTGATACGTGTGTAACCACCGTTTCTATCCTTATACTTGGGTGCGATCTCCTTGAAGAGCTTGTATGTTACTTCCTCTTTTGTTACAAAAGACATAACCATACGCTTGTTGTGGAGATTATCCTCTTTAGCAATAGTGATCATCTTCTCAGCTAATGAAGAAACTTCTTTAGCACGAGTAACAGTTGTCTCTATTTTGCCGTTCTCGAAAAGGAAAGTAACCATAGCTCTGAGCATTGCTGTTCTGTGAGCTGTAGCTCTACCTAACTTTCTTGTACCGGGCATTATATTTCACTCCTTATTAAGTGTAGTAATTGTAAAGGTTTATTCGTCCTCACTGTGAAGACTGAAGCCGAGGCTACCCAGCTTCTGCATAACTTCCTCAAGGGACTTTCTGCCGAGGTTTCTAACCTTCATCATGTCTTCCTCAGACTTGCTGATGAGGTCCTCAACAGTGTTGATACCTGCACGCTTTAAGCAGTTGAAGGAACGAACGGAAAGATCCAGCTCTTCGATAGTCATCTCAAGAACTTTCTCCTTGCCGCTATCTTCCTTAACAACCATAATCTCCTGACTTCCTCTGTCAGAGAGGTCTACAAAGAGATTAAGATGCTCGCAGATAACCTTAGCTGCAAGAGATACAGCTTCCTGTGCTGTGATAACACCGTTTGTCCAAACGTCAAGAGTGAGCTTGTCATAGTCAGTAATCTGACCAACACGAGTGTTGTCAACAGTAAAGTTCACCTTAAGAACAGGTGTGTAAATGGAGTCAACAGGAAGGACACCGATTACAGAGTTGCCGGAGAGAGCTTTGTTCTTCTCTGCAGGAACGTAACCTCTGCCCTTGTCCAGTGTGATTTCCATATTAAGTTTTGCGTCTTCGCCGAGAGTTGCAATGTGAAGCTCAGGTGTGAGAATCTCAACCTCGCTGTCGCACTTAATCATGTCGGCAGTTACTTCGCAGGGACCCTCAACTGCAATTTCTACAGTCTTGGGGCCGTTGCTGTTAAGCTTTGCAACAAGGCTCTTCATGTTAAGAACGATTTCTGTAACATCCTCTTTTACACCGGGAATGGTGGAAAACTCATGGAGTACACCGTCAATCTTAATGGAGTTAACTGCTACACCCTCTAAAGAGGAAAGCAGAACTCTTCTTAAAGAGTTACCTAATGTGTTACCAAAGCCGCGCTCTAAGGGCTCTACAACAAATCTGCCGTATTTGCCGTCAGCTGATAATTCGTCAACATTAATTCTGGGCTTTTCGATTTCTATCATGCAATATTCCTCCTTAACATTTTCAGCAACCTGCTGAGATGTGTGTAAACCTGCGAAAAAAAGTCACGCGGATTACTTGGAGTACAACTCAACGATGAGATGCTCTTCTACGGGGAAGTCGATATCGTCTCTCTGAGGAGCTGCAACTACCTTACCGCCGAGAAGGTTTGCATCCTTCTGGAGCCACTTGGGAGCAGGAACAGATGCATTCTCGCCATCAGCAATAGCCTTGAAACGAGTTGTAGCACGGCTCTTCTCCTTAACTTCGATAACATCTCCAACCTTTACAAGGTAGGAAGGAATGTTTACTTTCTTACCGTTTACTGTGAAGTGAGCGTGGTTAACAAGCTGACGAGCCTCACGTCTTGTAGCAGCAAGACCGAGTCTGTAAACAACGTTGTCAAGTCTTGTCTCGATGATTGTGAGGAGAGCCTCACCTGTCTTACCCTCTGCCTTCTCAGCCTTATCATAGTAAGCTCTGAACTGCTTCTCGAGAATGCCGTAGATAAACTTAACCTTCTGCTTCTCTGTAAGCTGCATTGAGTATTCGCTCTTCTTCTTTCTCATATTACCGCCGGGGTTCTTGATAGAAGTCTTCTTAGAGTAACCCATAACAGCGGGGGAAATGCCAAGTGTTCTGCAACGCTTAGCAATAGGCTGCATATTCTTTGCCATATTCTTTACCTCCTATTATACACGTCTTCTCTTGGGAGGACGGCATCCGTTGTGGGGAATCGGAGTTACGTCTTTGATCATTGTAACTTCGAGACCTGCTGTCTGTAATGCACGGATTGCTGCCTCACGACCCTGGCCGGGGCCCTTAACGTAAACGTCAACGGACTTGAGGCCATGCTCCATAGCTGCCTTAGCAGCTGTCTCTGCAGCGGACTGTGCTGCGAAGGGAGTGGACTTTCTTGAGCCTCTGAAGCCGAGCTCGCCGGCGCTTGCCCAAGAAATTGCATTACCGTGAACATCGGAGATAGTAACAATTGTATTGTTAAAAGTAGACTGAATGTGAGCTGCGCCCTTCTCGATATTCTTTCTCTCACGGCGACGGCGTACAGTCTTTTTAGTTGTAGCTTTTGCTGCCATTTGCTTTCTCCTCCTTACTTCTTCTTATTGGCCATTGTCTTTCTGGGGCCCTTACGAGTACGAGCGTTTGTCTTGGAACGCTGACCTCTTACGGGAAGACCCTTTCTGTGGCGAACACCACGGTAACAGCCAATTTCGATAAGTCTCTTAATGTCAAAAGCAACGTCACGACGAAGGTCACCTTCTACGCGGCAGTTGTGGTCAATATACTCTCTGAGTTTTGAAATGTCGTCCTCTGTAAGATCTCTAACACGAATGTCAGGATCAACACCTGTGGATGCGAGGATATCGTTAGCGGTCTTTCTACCAATACCGTAGATATAGGTCAAACCGATTTCGATTCTTTTGTCTCTGGGCAAGTCAACACCTGCTATACGAGCCATATTGTTTGCACCTCCATAAAATGCTTAAAATTCAAATTTTTGCAGATTTTCTGCAATTGGTAAAGACTTTGCTAATAATTAAAATTAGCCCTGTCTCTGCTTGTGCTTGGGGTTCTCGCAGATAACCATAATTCTGCCTTTTCTCTTGATAACCTTGCACTTTTCGCAGATTTTCTTTACTGAAGGTCTGACTTTCATTAGTTAATCATTCCTTTCTTAGAGTTAGGTAAATATTTTAATTCTTACTTTGATCGCCATGTAATTCTGCCACGGGTAAGGTCATAGGGAGACATCTCAACCGTTACCTTATCACCGGGAAGAATACGGATGAAGTTCATTCTCAGCTTGCCGGAAATAACAGCCAGAATCTTGTGGCCGTTAGGAAGCTCTACAGTAAACTGTGCGTTAGGGAGAGCATCGACAACTGTACCTTCTATTTCAATAACATCCTGCTTTGACATAGGATAACCTCCGAAAATTAATCCTCCCTGAAATCTCTCAGGGCTTTTCTTATGTTGCGGTTAGTGTCCATTGAATCGGACAAAACTGTGTTTGTAAGAGCGAGATGAATGGGATTTTTCTTCTTGGGATTCTGCACCTTGCGGCGTTTTCCGTCAGCGATAAACACCCACTTATCTTCACATTTTACAACTACAAAGAAGCCTTCTTTGTCACGGCCGCTTTTTGCTTTGACTATTGTACCGACAGGTATCATAAATGTACCTCGCTGTCTGCAACAGTCAAAATCTTGGGGCCGTCGGGCGTGATGGCTATTGTATGCTCGTAATGAGCACTGAGCTTTCCGTCAACTGTAACTGTTGTCCAGTCGTCATTAAGCACCTTAACCTTGTAATCGCCCATATTGACCATAGGTTCAATGGCAATAGTCATACCGGGAATAAGTCTCGGTCCCCTGCCGGGAGTACCGAAATTAGGTACGCTGGGTTCTTCGTGTAAATTCGCACCTACGCCGTGGCCGACAAAATCTCGTACCACCGAGTAACTGCGATCTTCGACATACTTCTGAACCGCATGGGAAATGTCGCCTACGCGACCACCTGCTTTTGCCGCTTTTATTCCCTCATAAAGCGACTCTCTTGTGGCATCCATAAGTCTCTTGGCTTCATCGCTTACATCTCCGCAGGGGAATGTGTAGGCGTTATCACCGTGAAATCCGTCGATAAAAGCACCGACATCAATCGAGACTATGTCACCGGCTTTGAGAATACAGTTCTTAGAAGGTATGCCATGGATAACCACGTTATTTACAGAAATGCAGGAGCTTGCGGGAAAGTCGCCATAACCGAGGAAAGAAGGCTTAGCGCCCTGTTTCTCGATATATTTGCGGATATTCTGGTCGATTTCGAAGGTTGTTACACCGGGCTCAACCATTGTACCTGCAAGCTTCAGCACATTTGCAGATATCCTGCACGCGAGCTCCATGGCTTTAAGCTCGCGTGCAGACTTGATTACTATCATCAGCTTATGCCTCTAATGCCTTTAAGGTAAGGGCAGTGGTATCTTCTACCTTGTCCTGACCTTCAACGATAAAGAGCTTGCCCTGAGCCTGATAGTAGTCCTTCAGGGGCTCTGTCTCGTTGTGATAGATTTCGAGACGTGCCTTAATGGTATCAATGTGATCGTCCTTGCGCTGAACAAGGGTGCCTGCGCAATCGTCGCAAACGCCTTCTACACGGGGCTTAAGGTCCACGATGTGATAGGGTCTGCCGCACTTTTCGCAAACACGGCGTCCGGAAAGTCTGGAAGCGATAACCTCATCAGCAACTTCAATAGAAATCGCTTTGTCGATTACGATGCCCATTTTATCCAGAGCCTCGGCCTGAGGAATGGTTCTGGGGAAGCCGTCAAGAATGAAGCCTGACTTGCAGTCGTCATTCTGAAGTCTTTCCTCGATGATGCCGATTACAACCTCATCGGGAACAAGCTTTCCGCTGTCCATAAAGGACTTGGCCTTAAGTCCCATCTCTGTGCCGTTTTTCAGTGCCTCTCTGATAATATTACCAGTAGAGATTGTGGGAATTGAAAGATGCTCGCAGATTACTGCTGCCTGTGTGCCTTTGCCGGCACCGGGAGCACCTAAGAGAATAATATTCATTATATAATCCTCCTTGCGGTTAATTAGTCAAGAAAACCTCTGTAATGACGCATCATCATCTGGCTCTCCATCTGCTTAACTGTCTCAATTGCAACACCAACCATAATGATTACGGAAGTACCGCCCATTGAGAGATCGTTCATACCTGCAGCCATTGTGAAAATGGAAGGTACAATAGCGATGAAGGAAAGGAATAATGCACCGATTAAGGTGATTCTGGACAGAATCTTGCGGATGAACTCAGCAGTGGGCTGACCGGGACGAATGCCGGGGATTGTGCCGTTGTTCTGCTTGAGATTATTGGCCATCTCCACAGGATTATACTGAATCTGAGTATAGAAGTATGCAAATGCAAGTACCAGTAAGAACTCAATTACAATGTAGGGCCACTTGCTGGGGCTGAGCCAGATGAGGAACTGGTAGAAGCCATCAGTGGGCTTTAAGAAAGCCATGATTGTGCTGGGGATTGAGAGGATAGATGTAGCGAAGATAACAGGCATAACACCGCCAAGAGCTACCTTGATAGGCATGTGGCTTGACTGGCCGCCGTACATCTTTCTGCCAACAACTCTCTTTGCATACTGGATGGGGATTCTTCTTTCTGCATCCTGCATGAAGTTGATAACCCAAATAACGATGAAGAAGAGAAGAACGAATGCAGGAACGAGGAAATAGAACTGTGTAAAGCCTATCTGTGCATAAGACCAGTATGTGATGAGTGAGTAGATTGTAACGGGAAGACGAGCAACGATACCTGCAAAAAGAAGGATGGAGATACCATTACCGATACCCTTTGTGTTGATCTGCTCACCGAGCCACATCATGAATGCTGTACCTGCAGTGAAGATAAGGATAATAACAATAGCTGCAAACCATGTTGCTACATCATCAGTAACAATATGCATACCGTTGAGGTAGAAGAAGTAAGCTGTACCCTGGATAAGACCAAGAACTACTGTTAAATAACGTGTGATTGTAGCGATTTTCTTTCTGCCATCTTCGCCTTCTTTTGACATTCTCTCAAGAGAAGGAATAGCTACACACAAAAGCTGCATGATAATGGAGCTGTTGATGTAAGGTGTGATACCCATCGCAAAGATAGTGGCGTTACCAAAAGCACCACCGGACATTGTGTTGAGGTATGCGAAAATAGAGTTGGAAGCATCGCCATTAAACTGGAACAAGCTGCTGAGTGCAGTCATGTCAAGAAAAGGAACAGGAATAACTGAACCAATTCTGAAGATTACGATTATAAGAAGTGTGAAGATAATCTTCTTTCTTAAATCGGGGATAGACCATGCGTTCTTAATTGTCTTAAACAATTAGATCACCTCTGCCTTTCCGCCTGCGGCCTCGATTTTAGCCTTAGCAGACTCAGAAAAAGCAGAAACCTGAACTGTGAGATTCTTTGTAAGATTACCGTTGCCGAGAATCTTAACACCGTCAAAAGAATTTTTGATGATGCCAGCCTCAACTAAAGAAGCAACTGTAACAACTGCACCGTTTTCAAATTTCTCGAGTGTGCCTACATTTACGGATACGATATTCTTAGCAAAAATATTGTTGAAACCACGCTTGGGAAGACGTCTCTGAAGGGGCATCTGACCACCTTCGAAGCCTACTCTCATACCGCGGCCTGCTCTTGCCTTCTGGCCCTTGTGACCTTTACCGGAAGTTTTGCCCCAGCCTGAGCCGTGACCTCTACCGATTCTTCTTGCAGCCTTTTTGGAGCCCTCAACAGGAGAAAGTTCGTAAAGTTTCATTTTTCTCGCACCTCCTTTTAAGCTTCAACCTCAATGAGGTGGATAATCTTTGCTACCTTACCCTTTGTAGAAGCGTTATCGGGCTGCTCTGTAACATCACCGATCTTCTTCAAACCAAGAGCGTAAGCGGTTGCAATCTGATCTTTCTTAGAACCGATAAGGCTCTTAACTAACTTGATTTTCATATTGCAGCCTCCTTACAGAATTTCCTTAACGGACTTGCCACGAACTGCAGCAACTTCTTCTGCTGTTCTTAAGGACATAAGACCCTGGAATGTAGCACGAACAACGTTGCAAGGATTGTTAGAACGAAGAGCCTTTGTTCTGATATCCTTGATACCTGCTGTCTCAACAACAGCACGTACTGCGCCGCCAGCGATAACACCGGTACCGGGAGCAGCGGGCTTGAGTAATACTCTGCCAGCGCCGTAAGCACCGATTACTTCGTGAGGAATTGTTGTACCTCTTAAAGCGATTTTAACGAGGTTCTTCTTTGCATCCTCGATACCCTTGCGGATAGCATCGGGAACTTCGCCTGCTTTACCGATACCGAAACCGATTGTTCCGTTACCGTCGCCTACAACAACGAGTGCTGCAAACTTGTAGATACGACCGCCCTTTACGGTCTTAGATACACGGTTAATAGCTACTACGCGCTCTGTGAGCTCCATTGTAGCTGCGTCAATAATGTTAGCCAAAGTAATTCCTCCCCTTCCTTAGAAATTGAGGCCGCTCTCACGAGCGCCTTCGGCCAATTCCTTAACACGGCCGTGATAAATGTTACCGCCTCTGTCGAATACAACATCAACGATATTCTTTTCTTTTGCTCTCTCAGCAACGAGTTTGCCAACTGCCTTAGCAGCTTCTTTGTTACCGCCATTACCCTCAATAGCTTTGTCAAGTGAGGATGCTGAAACCAGTGTAACACCGTTTACGTCATCAATAATCTGAGCGTAGATGTTATTTGTGGAGCGATATACACAAAGACGGGGGCATGCGGGTGTACCGCTAACCTTACCGCGTACTCTCTTATGTCTCTTAACGCGGGCGATTTTTCTATCGGTCTTAGTAACCATTCTTGTTCACTCCTTAAATTATTTCTTACCGGTTTTGCCTTCCTTGCGGCGGATAACTTCGTCAACATACTTGATGCCCTTACCCTTATAAGGCTCGGGGGGACGCTTTGCACGTACTTCAGCAGCAAACTGACCAACCTTCTGCTTGTCGATGCCGTTGATGATGATCTTATTGGGACCGGGAGCCTCAATAGTGATATCCTCGTTATCGGATACAATTACCTGATGAGAGTAGCCAAGGTTCATAACGAGATCCTTGCCCTGCTTCTGTACACGGTAACCAACACCGTTAACTTCGAGCTCCTTCTTGAAGCCCTCGGATACGCCGATGATCATGTTAGAGATAAGTGTTCTTGTGAGACCGTGAAGTGAACGGTTCTCTTTGTTGTCATTAGGACGAGTAACAGTAATAACTGCACCGTCGATCTCAACTGTCATGTTGGGGTGAATATTCTGAGTAAGTGTACCCTTAGCACCCTTAACAGTCATAACGCCGTTTTCGAATTTAGCTTCGACACCGGCGGGAATATTTATAGGTTTTCTTCCAATTCGAGACATCTTCGCACCTCCTATTACCAAATAAATGCGAGAACCTCGCCGCCTACATGAGCCTTACGAGCCTCACGGTCTGTCATAATGCCCTTGGATGTAGAAACGATAGCGATACCAAGGCCCTTCATAACCTTGGGGAGATTCTCAACGTCTGCGTAAATACGCAGGCCGGGCTTGGACACACGACGGAGTCCTGTGATTGCGGGCATTTTGCCCTCGCCGTACTTAAGTACAACTGTGATAACGCCCTGCTTGTTATCTTCTGCTACTGTGTAGCTCTTGATATAGCCTTCATCAAGGAGAATCTGGCAAATAGCCTTCTTCATGTTTGATGCAGGAATATCAACTGTTGCATGATGAGCTGAACTTGCGTTACGAATTCTTGTAAGAAGATCAGCAATTGTATCTGTAATCTGCATGCTTATTTATCCTCCTTTGATGAATTACCAGCTTGCTTTCTTTACACCGGGAATCTCGCCTTTGTAAGCAAGCTCACGGAAGCAAATACGGCAAATACCGAACTTACGGAGGTAGGCATGTGGTCTACCGCAGATCTTGCATCTGTTGTACTCTCTTGTAGAGAACTTCTGCACTCTGCTCTGTTTGATTTTCATAGAAGTCTTAGCCACAATTATCCCTCCTTACTTAGAAAACGGAGCGCCCATAAGAGTAAGTAACTCTCTGGCTTCTTCGTCTGTCTTAGCGGTTGTAACAAAGCAAATGTCCATACCGCGGATCTTGTCGATCTTATCGTACTCGATTTCAGGGAAGATCAACTGCTCTTTGAGACCCATGCTGTAGTTACCACGGCCGTCGAAAGAGTTGGGGTTGATACCTCTGAAGTCTCTAACTCTGGGGAGAGCAACGTTGAAGAATCTGTCAAGAAACTCGTACATTCTCTCGCTTCTGAGTGTTACCTTAGCACCGAGGGGCATG
>SVOS01000028.1 GCA_015066245.1 Oscillospiraceae bacterium | reverse complement strand
GATAAAGAAACATTTGCCGCTTTTCATAATGAGGATACAAGATATCTTGCAAAGAGCTCCACTAATTTAGGTGAGGTTATCGAAGATTTTGATACGCTCTTCCAGAAGGTGGGGTATATAAGCATGGGTGGCACAGTGGGATTTGTGAAAATCCTGGTGAGCGGCAAAGACAAGGTTACTGTGATAGGTAATAACGGAGTTCTGGATGGCGAGTTTATGGCGGTGGGTTCTCCTACATTTACCGGCAAAACAATTTATCTGAGAAATCTTATGAGTGGCGAATGCTGGACGGTTGTTCATAATGGCGACGGAAGCTATCTTGCCACGAAGATTGATGCTCTGACACCGAGAGTGGAGCATCTTGAGAAATACTCGGTGATTAATCTGGGTGCAATCGCTAATAAAGAAAGCTTAAAAAATGTTTCTTTCAACGAAGACAATCTTTATCGATTCTCTTTCACCGGTGAGCTGAAAAATCAGATTGAATTGCTGGCTAATGATTGCCTGGGCAGCTACGGATTTGAGAACGGTCCCGGAAGATATCTTAAGTTTATAAACCTCGAGAACGGCAAATCAGGTGTATACTGGATAGATTTAGGCAGTTATGTGGAAAATAGCGTTTCGAGTGGTTCGGGTATATATATTGGCTCAGGAGAAATGCCTGAGGATTGCGATATCCAGATAGACCCCGATGGAGAAGGTGTAGACCCGAGTGAGTTGGTCACAAAGGAACATTTGGAGTCAGAGCTTGCGAAAGTTGGCGGTGGGGAGTCTGCTTTGCCTGAAACAGCATCTGCAGGACAGGTGCTGAGAGTTGCCGAAACAGACGAAGAAGGAAATATTATTTCTTTTGAGGCTGTAGACAGAGAGGAATTTCTTTTGGATGGTTGGAGAACCATTACCAATATCTCGATTGATGAAGAAACCACCAACGTGGTAGTTACACAGGACGATGAGGGCAATCCCTTTGAACTTAGCGAGTTAAGGGTTTATGCACAGGTCAAGACAGTTGATAACTTAAATGCAGGTTTTTCTTGTGCTGCCCGTGCTGATGCAGAAGAAAAAGACAAGGAATGGGGATACCCTATAAGTTCATCAGCCGCCACAATCAAAAGTAGTGATAGTTACCACGCACGAATTATGTGTCATATTTATAAAATTAACCTTGGTAGATGGGCGGTTGAAAGTGCTTACGCAAGTTCAAGTACCCCACAACAGCGTCAGCCCGTATACATAGCTCCTATGAAATATCCAGGCGGTTCATATTTCACATTTTTGACCGAAGATGTGGACATGATTCGCCAAATCAAGCTTTGGGGTACATTCGCTGCAGGTAGCGAAATTGAAATCATAGGCAGGTGACAGATATGAAAAAATTAGTAAACGGAAAACATGTTGAGCTGACTCCAGAAGAAATAAATGCTATAGAGCAGCAAAAAGCTGATTATTGGAAGAACGTTGACTATGATGAGGCGGTAAACGCAGAAATCCGTAACAAATATACGGAATCTCAGGAGTTTGCAATTCTCCGTCAGCGTGAGGAGAAACCTACAGAATACGAGGAGTATTACTCGTACTGCGAAAAATGCAAGGCTTTTGTAAAAGAAAAGAAAGCAAAATACTCAGAAACAGTTGGGGAGGTGTAATTATGTCTATTATTAGATATAGAGATGAAAACGGTGAAGTTCATGATATCGCTGTTATTAACGGAAAATCTGCTTATGAAATAGCAGTTGATAAAGGATTCAATGGCACTGAAGACGAGTGGCTTGAGAGCCTGGGTAATGATAATAAGTGGGCGAAGAAAAAGATGGGCATAATCGGAGACAGTCAATCTGAGAGAAATGCTCATAAGACTTCTCCTTGGTGGCAGACAGTAGTGAGCGGTTTTTCGGGCGGTGTGCTGAAGACGCTGAGCGGCTATACTATAGCCAATAATTCTAAATCCTACGGTAGCTTTTTAAACTTAGCAAAGGGTTTGAGCTTTGCACTTGATGCTATCTTTATAATGGGCGGCGTTAATGATGTGTGGTTTAACACACCTATGGGTGAATTCGGCAGCAAAGACAACACAACCTTCTACGGAGCAATGGACGAGCTTTGCAATCTGTTGCTTGAGAAATATCCTCAGCAGACCATTGTGTTTATAACCCCTACAGAGCAGAATAATGACAACTGCAATAGCGCCAATACAACTGGCCACACGGTAGCTGATTTTGCTGAGGCTATGAAGAAAGTGTGCGAAAAATATTCTATTTCGGTATATGATGCACATTCAAGGAGCGGAATTTATCCTTTAAACGACACACATGCCGCAATTTATACTACAGATAAGCTGCATCTAAATGATGTAGGTCATAAAAGATTGGGTGAACAGATACTTTCTTTCGTACAGAATGAGTGTTATGTGCCTGAGGGCGGCAAGTGGTTTGATAGTATCATAGGTAGCACCAAAAACGCATACTTCACCAATGACTCATTATATCTTGCTTTAGGTTCTACTTACGGGGGTGTGACAATGCCCGGAGTTGTGAAAATGACTGTTGATATGTCGAAATACACAATTCCTGCAGTAAGTCCTCTTGGCAAGGCTATAGGGTGGTTTGCATTCAAGCAGGCAGACGGAAGCTACAAAGGAGTTTCAATATACAATGGCTTATTTGATTTTGCCAATGAAGGACTGGAATGTTTGACTGGGGAGAAGTGGGATTTTGATGCAGAGCTTATTAATCCGACAAACAATTCTAGAGGCTTGTGGAGTGCACCTGCGGCAATGCCAAAGAAGGTCGAGGTAGTGCTTGAGAACGAAACAGGAAAGATTTACTTTGATGATACAGTAGTCTTTTCTCTGCCTTGTGTGGAGCTGGGATATATTCAAAGCAGTGCGTTCAGCGAGCTGGTGGGTCTGAGTTTGACCTATGAGCAGGAGGTGTAAGCGGTGCAGAATATATCAGCAAATGAAGCTTGGCTTGCATTTGTGGTTGTTGTTGTGGTTCTGAGTGCGGTGCTTGGTGTTGTCGAAAAAATCATCAGCATTAAGAAGAAAGTCAAAGAACCTGAGGAGCTGCAGGACAACAAGCTTAATGAGCTTGAGGACAGAATCAAAAAAGTCGAGTACAAGCTTAAGGATGCCGAAAAACATTCAGATAAGATTGACGATGGTATATATGTCCTTATGCTGGGTTCTCTGGCACTTCTTGACCACGGCCTTGACGGCAATAACATTGAAGCTATGTCTGAGGCGAAGAAAGAGATTCAAAAACATTTAGCAAAAAATAATAATTAGGAGGTATAAACAATGTCAAAAATTAAATGTATTGATGTGTCCGAACATCAGGGAGTTATCGATTGGGCGAAGGTGAAAGCTTCGGGTGTGGATTATGCAATTCTCAGAGCGGGTTTCGGCAGAACGGCGGTAAATCAGACCGACAAGACCTTCGAGCGGAATTATGAGAACGCAAAGAAGGCAGGAGTTAAGCTTGGTGTGTACTGGTATTCTTACGCAGAAAGTACACAGGATGCCAAGCGTGAAGCTGAGGCGTGTCTTGAGGTGCTGAAGGGTAAAACACTTGAGCTCCCGGTATTCTTCGATTTAGAGGAAAGCTTTCAGATTGCATACGGCAAGTCGATGCTCACTAACATGGCAAAGATGTTTTGCGAAACTATCAGAGCAGGTGGTTATACTCCCGGTGTTTATGCGAACCTCACCTGGTTTACAGATTATTTGGACTATAACAGTCTTAAGAGAGCTTATCCCATCTGGCTTGCACAGTATCACACAGAGGCTCAGCTCGATTGTGATATCTGGCAGTATAGCTCAAAGGGTACTGTGCCGGGCATTTCGGGCAATGTAGATATGAACATTATCTATAACGCTAAATTATTTGAGAATGAAGGTGAAACTATGGCAAACTTCGAAGTTGCAGGTGTGCAGGCTCTTTTGCGACAGGCTTATGCTCAGGGTATCGTTAAAACCTTTGTAAAGCCTGTCGACAACAAACTCGGCAAGCTCACCAAAGCTGCTATCCTTGAGGCTAAGGAGTACCTGGGACTTAAGAACCCCGACACATCGGTAGACCTTAAGTTTATCGCGGATCTTGAGCATGCGGTCAACGTGATGCGTGTTGCTAAAGAAAATGCATTAAAAGAAAAAGCCGTCGGTGATATCAACGGCGACGGCAAAGTGAACGTTAAAGATGTATCAGCCCTGCAGAAGAAACTTGCAGGCAAAGAATAAGGAGGTTGCTATGAAAGAAATCGTAAACAATGTAGCAAAGCTTATTAAAGTTAAGACTCTTGTTACAATTATCGTTATGGCTCTTTTTGCCGTGGAGGTAATCAGAGGCAATGTTACTCCTGATATGCTTCACTACATAGTAGTTATGGTGATTGCCTTTTATTTCGGAACTCAGTCTGAGAAGGGAGAGAAAACTTTAAAATGAAAAAGGTAAAGATTACCTCACCTGCATTACGCATAAGAAAAGCCCCTGACCTTAACTCTAATATTATCGGTGTTATTAGGGACAAAGGTGTTTATGATATTACAGTAACACGTAAAGGTTTCGGTAAGCTCGCCAATCTGCCAGGCTGGATTTGCCTAAGCTATACTGAGCCTGCTGATTAAGATGATGCCGCTCAGATAAAGATTCTGAGCGGCACTTTTATGTTAATGAAATTCTCTGGAACTCGTTAGAATACTATCAATAACTTACATATAGCTAACAAATACCCTTTAAAGTGTCTGAAATAGGGCAGGGTCCTGTTATCCGCACCAACGGGAGCATAGCTCAGCTGGGAGAGCATCTGCCTTACAAGCAGAGGGTCACAGGTTCGAGCCCTGTTGTTCCCACCAAAAAAAAGAGTTCCGATTTTTCGGGACTCTTTTTTTATATCAATCAAGGGCTTGAACCTTGAGAAGGTGAGTGGCGTTAAACAAATGTGCCTGTGACACATTTGTAGCCACGAAGCCCGCAGGCGGGTACCGAAAGCGTAAGCTTTGGGTCGCCCAGGGTGAAATACTTGCAAAAGCAAGTATTTGCCCTGTTGTTCCCACCAAAAAAAGAGTACCGATTTTCGGTACTCTTTTTATGTTACTATATTTACTTAAACTTATTTGCTTTAACAATCAGATGTATAAAGTTCATAAGCGGTGCCAAAAGCAGAGGCAGTGCCAGTACAATAAAACTGTACCATACAGCTCTGTACTCAAAATCCGTCTGACCGCCTAATTTGTATAGCAATTCTACAAGTTGCCGATGTCTTTCAACCGTCGTGTTGATTTCAATTTTATAAATGAAAGTAAAATAAACCCATGCTACTAAAATAATGATAATGCAAATCGAAAGTATGGCAATAGATATTTTACCAATAGCTTTTGTGATTACGATTCCTGCTTTTCTTAAGCTTTGCTTCTGAAAAAAGCACATAACCATTGTTGACGTTACTAATATAGCTACCGCAAGTTCGTAATAGTAGCTTATAGGGACAGTAATACAGTATGGAAACACTACCAGAAGAATGGAGAGTATTCCAAGGCTGCTTACACCGCCGTAGATAATTTCGTTTTTTATTTGTATTGGCGAGTTAAATGATTTCTTACGGCAGATTATCATATAAGCTATCTGAGCACTAATGCAGAGAATTAGACCAACATAGGTAAATGCGTTGCCGTATGTACGCTCCCCATTTATCGGGTTAAATGCACGAATGGTATTTATGTGGATAAGAACCATTGACCCGAAAATGAAAAGTATAAGTCCTATAGCCATTGTAATTTTGTAGCAAATATTAATAACTTTAGAATCTTTATGGGGTAACTCTGCGATGCAAACCTCGGCAATGGGCGGTTTTTCTTTTGCTTTTATGCCGTATAATTCGCTAATGGAAATATCAAGTGCTTCGTCTAAATCAGGCAGAAGAATTGCATCGGGCAACTGATTTCCATTTTCCCAACGAGATATGGTTTTGTCGGATATAGAAAGCTTGTCTGCAAGCTCTTTTTGTGTAATACCAAGTGCATTGCGCCGTTCTTTTATTATACTGTTCATAGTACTCATTTGAATAGTTTCCTTTCCTTAGGTTTCTGCGTTAAGTATAGCAATTTTAAAAATATAAGTAAACATCGTCTGCGTTAACTTGATTCTCAAAAAATGAGAATCCCTTTACAAAGAGGATTCTCGGATGCGTAACAAACGAATATAATTGTTTGCAAAAATTTCTTTACAATTCAAGCTTCAGGCGGTATCATTAAATCATAAATTATCGGAGGTATTATTATGGCTTTTGGCACATCTAAAACCCTGAGAAATCAGGTTATGTATTCGGTTTTTGTCCGAAATTATAGTGAAGAAGGTACATTTGAAGGTGTAAGACGTGATTTGCAGAGAATCAAGGATTTAGGCACGGATATTATCTGGCTGATGCCTATTCATCCTTTGGGTGAAAAAGCACGAAAGGGAACTCTTGGCAGCCCTTATGCCATAAAGAATTATCGCGAAATCAACCCTGAATTCGGAACATTTGAGGATTTTAAGCGTCTTGTGGATGATATTCATTCTCTTGGCATGAAATGTATTATTGATGTGGTTTATAATCACACTTCTCCCGATTCGTGGCTTTCTGAGAATCATCCCGAATGGTTTTATCACAAGCCCGATGGTAGCTTTGGAAACAGAGTAGGGGACTGGACAGATATTATTGACCTTGATTATTCCAATCGCGATCTTTGGGACTATCAGATTGAAACCCTTAAGATGTGGGCTGAGATTGTTGACGGTTTCAGATGCGATGTTGCATCTCTTGTTCCTCTGGAATTCTGGCTGAAAGCAAGGGGAGAAGTGGAGAAGGTAAGGGAAAACTGCATTTGGCTCAGCGAAAGCATCGAGCACGGATTTATAAGATATATTCGAAGTCAGGGTATGACTGCTCTTTCGGATTCTGAGATTTATCAGGCATTTGATATTGCTTACGAATACGATGTTGCAGGCGAGTTTATAGATTACCTGCTTAAAAAGCGTACCCTGGCAGATTATGCAAAAGCTATAAATCTGCAGGAAACTATTTATCCCGATAATTATGTGAAGCTGAGATTTCTTGAGAATCACGATCGACCTCGCGCACATCAGCTTATCGCTGATGAGAAGACTTTGCGTGTGTGGACCGCTTTTCTTTATTTTCAGAAGGGTATGACTCTTATTTATAATGGTCAAGAGGTTGGTGCCAAGCATCTGCCTACACTTTTTGATAAGGATACAATTGACTGGAACGGGGAGGTTGACCTTACAGAGCTTATGAAAGCACTTTATAAAATTCGCAAAGATGCAATTTTTACGGATAGCGATTATTTTGTGTCTGCGCCTTGTGACGGTGTTCTGTCTGCTGTTCATAAGTCAAAGAACGGCAGGATCCTGGGAATATTCCCTGTAGATAGCAAAAATGCGCTTGTTAATGTAGATGCACCTGACGGCACATATAAAGACCTTTTGTCAGGAAAAGCTGTGGAAGTGCATTTTGGTATGCTTGGTGTAAGCGATGAACCTATAATTTTTAAAGTATAAAAGCATAAAAACGCGGCCTTATGTATTTAAGGTCGCGTTTTTAATCAGAGGATTCTTAGTCCTTTCGGATATTTATTTTTTAGGGTTGAGTTGCTGAATTTTCCAAAGCCCGTGACAATTCCTTCGATGCATAGGGCGGTATAGCCTTTTGTCTTGGAATCAGCGGATATTTCCTCACCTCTGAGGAATTTTTCCACTCTCGGGTCATTAAGCTCAAGATTGATTATACTCTTCAGATTTGAAATATCTGCGGTAGTATACAGAGAATGAGCAGGTTCAAAAAAATTCTTTTTAATCGTGCCTGCAAATACACCAGCACGGATTGTATGTGTGCCCGAAAGGTCAGGACAGATTTCAGGAAGAATATACACCTTGTCTTCTTTAATAAGGATTCTTTCATAGGGCTTGGTGTCAATGAATGTATTGCTTAAGAAATCTTTAACGATTGAAGGAATCTTTTTCTCAGGGGTTAAGATTGCGGTGCTGTTGTTTCTGAATCTATCAGCACTTTCTTTAAGTCTGAGCTTGGCGGCAAAATGACCTTCACCGCCATCCATGGGATAAATTCTCCTTGCTTTGCCCGAAAGAGTTGGTCTGCCGAAGTTTTCTGCAGCGTCCACAAGCTCAAAATCGGGGTTTTCCTCAAGGAATCTTTCTATGACGCCTTCGTTTTCTTCGTAAGAAAAGGTGCAGGTTGAGTACACCATAACGCCACCCGGTCTAAGTGCTTTCTTTGCACTGTTGAGGATTTTAAGCTGGCGGGTTGCACAACTCAGCGTATGCTCGACGCTCCACTCCTCAAGGGCTTTGGGGTCTCGTCTTATCATACCTTCGCCGCTGCAGGGGGCATCTACCATGATTTTGTCAAAATAACCTTCAAGTGCAGAGCAAAGACTTTCGGGATCGCTTGAGGATACTATACCTTCTTTTATGCCGCATCGCTCAAAATTTCCCAGAAGGATATTGGCTCTGTTTTTGACAATTTCGTTGCTCCAGATAAGGCCCTTTCCTTGAAGCTTTGCTGCAATCTGTGTCGATTTGCCACCGGGGGCTGCACAAAGGTCAAGAACTTTATCGCCGGGTTCGGGAGAGAGCAGAGTAGCCGATGACATAGCGGACGGCTCATGGAAATATACCGCTCCTGCATGATGCAGTGGGTGGTTGCCGTTAAAGTCTGATTTGCTGCTGAGATAAAAGCCTTCTTTACAAAAAGGAGTAGCATCAGTTTCGCTGATAAAGTCAACAAGGCGCAGAAACTTATCTACAGGACACTTGAGGGTGTTTACACGTATGCCTGCATAGGCTTCTTTTTCGTATTCTTTTTTAAAAACAATCAGCTCCTCAGTAGTGAGAAGCTGACTCATACGGTTGAAAAAAATTTGCATAGTTAAAATAAATTATTTGTTGAGTAAAGCAGTGAGTGCAGTCTTTTCATCCTCTGTAAGTGTTCTGTTAGCAGAGAATGCGTTGATGAAAGCAGTGATGTTGTTTTCAAACTTTTTGTCGATGAGCTCCTCAAGTTCAGAAATCTGAGCTTCTTCTTTAGAAATAATAGAAGTAACAACAGAATTCTCTACCTTAAGAACGCCACGATCGCTCAAACGCTTGATAACTGTGTAGGTTGTAGTACGTGACCAAGTAAGCTTATCGTTGCAGATACGGGCAAGTTCTGCACATTTGAGAGGTTCATTTGCCCAAAGAAGAAGACACAAGCGATATTCACTTTCAAAGATTTTAGGTGTACTCATAGCAAGTCCTCCAGTAGATATTTTAATACCTTTATTATTATATTTATAAAATATCATACTTTATATTATTTGTCAACACTTTTGCCAAATATGTCTCATTATGTCTAATGCGTCAGTAGCAGTTTTACTAAAATGTTGGAGATGTTGTTAAAATTAATTTTCATTTTTTGTTCAAATTTAATAATGCCATATCTCTTGAGCCTTGACTTTACCATATTATGTAAAAAATAATGAGTAATAATTGATATTATATCGTAGTTATGATATGATTAAAATGTGTATATATAACCAAATTTGACTTTTTGGTTGAAATACTTCAAGGAATTTGTTAAAATAATAACAATGCATATTTTATGCTTATTGTTAAAAAATTAAATTTAGATTTTCGATGTTCAGGAGGACAATATGGAAACCAAAATTTATGACATTACAGACAGCGTTGAAAAGCTTGAGGCTGCTCTGTCTAAAACCAGAAAAGCTCAGGCAGTTTTCGCAACCTACACCCAGGAGCAGGTAGATAAGATTTTCTTAGCTGCTGCATCTGCCGCCAACAAAGCAAGAATCCCCCTTGCAAAAATGGCTGTTGAAGAAACAGGTA
>SVOS01000007.1:52527-61745 GCA_015066245.1 Oscillospiraceae bacterium | reverse complement strand
AACTTGATGTAGTCGATATCAGCAGGAACATCTGCACTGTAAATGCTCTGACCGTACTGGTTCTCTCTTACATATTCCATTTCAACGCCGGGATATTCGCCAAAGGGCTCACCTGTTGCAGTTCCGCCTACTACACCGTAGAAGCCGTAGATGTATGCTGCAGCCCAGCCCTTGTTGTTTGTGAAGTAAACTGTGATCATACCGTCATCAGGAGCTTCTGTAGGTGCTTCTGTGGGAGCCTCTGTGGGAGCTTCTGTGGGCTCGTCACCTGTTGCAACTGTAGGAGCTTCTGTGGGAGCCTCTGTGGGTGCATCTGTAGGTGCATCTGTGGGAGCATCTGTAGGTGCATCTGTGGGCTCATCTGTGGGAGCTTCTGTGGGAAGAACGAAATCGAAGGAGTCAACAGCGTTGCCGCCTGCGCCCTCATTTGCAGTTGCATCCCATGTCATGTAGAAGCACTGACCATCGTACCACTCTTCGATGTTGGGAGTCTGGTCAACAACATCAGGAGCAGTGTCCTTGTTGCCGTTGAAGATGATACCTACTGCATCAGCAGGAACTTCGAAAGCATAGATGTCGTATTTGCCGTCATTTGTGAATACTGTCATAGCAGTACCGGGCCACTCAGCGTAAGCGCCGTTGTCGCTCCATGCGTAAACAGAAACGTTGCTCCACAACCAATTGTTCTGGAAGTAAACAGTTACGTCGTCAGAAGGTGCATCTGTGGGAGCTTCTGTGGGCTCGTCTGTGGGAGCCTCTGTGGGAGCTGCTGTAGGTGCTTCTGTAGGCTCAGCTGTAGGAGCCTGTGTAGGAGCCTGAGTGGGTGCTTCTGTGGGCTCTACTACGGGAGCAGTAGAAGGAGCCTCTGTGGGCTCGATAACAACAGGAGCAGTTGTAGGAATAACAATTACGGGAACTGTTGTTGCGGGCTCGTCACCGGAAGCCTCTGTGGGAGCAGTTGTAGGACCTGTCACAACAGGAACTGTGGGATCAGAAGCTACGGGAATGTAAACCACGCAGTTGATGGGTAAATCAAGCTCGTACTGTGCAATCCACTTCTGGATGTTAGTAGCGTCCTTGATGTTAACACTACCGCTAAGGTCAACGTCAGCAAGCGCTTCGGTTACATCGTCAAATTCAACGATCTTAGCGAGGAACTTCTGAATCTGAGTTGCGTCTTTGATGCTGATCTTGTCGTTACCGTCAGCATCGCCGATACGACCAACTACGTCGCCTTCAACGGCTGCATCTTCGCTGCCAACTACGGCATCGTCGGGAAGAGCAGCAGCAGATGTGCTGATGATACCAACTGTGCACATAGAAAGAAGCATAAGAACTGCAAGGAACATTGATAAAAGTCTTCTTGTCTTTGGCATAATTAAACCTCCAATATAATTTTTAGCATAGTTTTGCTATCGTATAAATTATAACTTTTTTGTCACACAAAAACAACAAATTCTGGTAAAAAACATTGCCAAATATGCCCTGCGATATTCGTCACTTTGCACAAAACATTTTAATATTGATAGTGAATATACCGATTTGATACACAATTGTCCTATGCAAATTGTATTTAAAAATCAAAAATCAGTAACACAAATGAGTCCTTCGGAATATGATGCACTGTAAACAAGAAAGGAGGAAAACGGATATGTGTAACGGCTTTTTCGGCAATGGCAGCTGTGGCTGGATTATCATCCTTCTCATTCTCATCTGCTGCTGCGGCAATAACGGCGGCGGTTGCGGCAACGGTTGTGACAATGGTTGCGGCGCACAGAACGGTTGTGGCTGCTGCTAAGGGATTATACCGCAACTAAGTTTGCTTTTTAGGCAAACAAACAACCACCCGTGAGGCAATCTCTCGGGTGGTTATCTTTATTGAGTTATATTCAGTTTTAAATCTGTATTCCGAACAATTCCCCAGCGTATCCCACTGCTATACCCAACAGAGCACATATTCCGATAATAACAATGGGGCTGGTTTTCTTTCTTAAGAGGCAAAGTGTCAGCATTCCTGCAAAAATCACAAAAGATGCGATAAATCCGTAGCTCCACAGGGTTTCTACCGCAAAGCTTGAGCCAAAGAACACCTCAAAACCGATAGACACTGTTGCGGCGGCTATAAGTCCAACGGATGCAGGACGTAAACCTGTCATGGCACCTGCCACAATCTTGTTGGTCTTGAATTTTTCGTAGCATTTGGCGATTATGAGGATGATGATAAATGAGGGCAGTACAAGGCCAAAAGTTGCAAAAAACGAGCCCAAAAATCCCGCCTTCTCAGCTCCTACATAGGTGGCGATATTTACGGCAAAAGGCCCGGGAGTAGACTCAGAAACTGCGATAAAGTCAATAATCTGCTGGGAAGTAAACCCCCATTTGCTCACTGCCTCCTGCTGGATAAAGGGCATCATTGCCGCACCGCCACCAAAGGTAAAGGCACCAAGCTTTAAGAATGTGAGAAACAAATCAAGACAAGTAAGAAGATAATCTATCATTTCTTCTCACCGCCCTTCTTTGAGATAAAATACACAGCAATGCCGAGAGCCGCCGCAGAGGCAACAATTATGATTACATCCAGCTTAAAGACTGCTACTGCCACAAAGGCAAGAGCCATCATAATGTATGAGAAGATGTTTTTCTTGACCTGCTTAAAGAGTGACACAAAGGATTTTGCAATCAGTGCCAGCACACCTGCTCTTATGCCCCAGAGAGCATATTTTACGGGCTTGAACTGCTCCACAAGAAACTCAAGGCAGAACGAAAGTACAAAAATTATGAGAAACGAAGGCAAGACTACTCCTAAGGTAGCACACACAGAGCCTAAGACACCTGCGGTTTTGTAGCCGATAAAGGTTGCGGCATTTATTGCAATAGGTCCGGGTGTAGACTCGGAAATTGTGACAATGTCAAGCAGATCCTCTTTCTCAATCCAATGGTGCTTTTCGTAGGTTTCACGCTCCATAAAAGGAATCATGGCAAGTCCGCCACCAAAGGTAAGTGCACCGATTTTAAAGAATGTGAGAAAAAGCTGAAGACAGGTTTTCAGTTTGTTTTCTTTCATAAAATCACCTTAACGTAGTTAATTCTATTCAAATAAAGCGGTCTTGATATAGTAGTCAATATACTCACATACACCTCTGAAATTATTATTAATCTCATTATTAGGTATTCGCATTACTGTCAGATTTCTATTCTCTATTTTCGTGGTTCTGATTTTGTCTTTTTTAATACCTTTTTCCTCATAATGCTGAGAACCATCAAGTTCAATAATCAGTCGTGCCTCGTTACAATAAAAATCAACAATATAATTGTCTATTACTTTTTGTCTTAAAAACCGAACAGGATAATCACGTAAAAAATCATACCACAAATGACGTTCTTCTTTAGTCATATTTTTCGGAGATTCTTTGCATTTTGGGTAAGACTTACATTATGCTTCCGTTGCATTTATATCCCTCCACCGCTTCGCGGTCCCCCTCCCTTTAGGCAAGGGAGGCTTTTTATAGGTTTGATTTTATTTAAGGCCCCCTTGCCTAAAGGGGGCTGGATTTTTGCAAAGCAAAAAGACTGGGGGATTTACCTCTATTCACAGGTTATATATAGAGAATTTTATCCCTACATCAAAAACCAAAGATTTTTGTCACCTCCCGTGCAGCTTTCGGAGGCTTTTATTTACTGTCAACATATAACACAAAGATACCCGAAAAAGAGTATTATTCTCTCTTTCGGGTATTTGCTTTATTAATCAGAAGTGAATTTTTCCAAAGCACGTTTTTCTGCTTTGTACTTTTCGATATCTCTGTCGCGGATTTCTACTCGGCGGATTTTGCCGGAGAAGGTCTTGGGAAGAGCATCGAAATACTCAACAATTCTGGGATATTTGTAGGGTGCAGTGTTCTGCTTTACATACTGCTGAAGCTCCTCGGTAAGCTCGTCAGAGGGCTTGAAGCCTTCACGGAGCACCAGATTTGCCTTAACAATCTGACCGCGGGTTTCGTGGGGATAAGCAGTAACCGCAGCCTCTAAAACTGCAGGATGCTCTAAAAGAACGCTCTCAACCTCGAAGGGGCCGATACGGTAGCCCGATGACTTGATAACGTCATCGTTTCTGCCTACATAGTGGAAGTAACCCTGCTCGTCTCTGTAAGCTGTATCGCCTGTGTGATAATAGCCTGAGTACCACTTCTCCTTGGTATCCTCTTTGCTCCAGTTGTAATTACAAAGAAGACCGCGAGGACGGGTAGCCAAAGTAGGAGCCTTGATACAAACCTCGCCTGTGATACCCTGCTTGCACTCATCACCGTCTATATCTCTTACAGTAATGTTAAAGCCGGGAGCAGGCAGTCCCATAGAGCCGGGCACGGGCTTGTTCCAGGGGTAGAATGTGCCGATACAAACAGGAGTTTCGCTCTGGCCGAAGCCTTCGTAAATCTCAAGACCTGTAATCTCTTTCCACTTGAGGAAAACATCAGAGGGCAGAGCCTCGCCTGCTGTACAACAATGCTGGATAGAAGAAAGGTCGTAGGATGCAACATCTTCCTGAAGGATAAAGCGGTACATTGTGGGAGGAACACAGAAGGTTGTAACCTTGTATTTCTCAAGAACGCCTAAGATATCCTTAGGCACAAAACGCTCGAAGTCGTAAACTAAAATTGCGGATTCGCCAAACCACTGGCCATAGAGCTTGCCCCAAACAGACTTCATCCAGCCTGTGTCAGATATAGTGAAGTGAAGACCGCCGTCAACAACGCGATGCCAGAAAACGCCTGTGGCAATGTGACCAAGAGGATATGAAAAATCATGAACAATCATCTTGGGGTAGCCTGTGGTACCTGAACTAAAGCACATCATCATGGGGTCAGTAGCCTTGGTGTTTGCTTTGCCTGTGGGACGTGTCCACTTGTCAGAGGCTTTCTCAAGCTCTTCCTCAAAGTCAATCCAATGCTCGCCTGCTTTTTTGTGCTCGGTAACCATCTTAAGGCGAACGTACTCGTACTCGCCCTCACCCTCGTCATAAATCTCGGTGCATTTGCCGTGACCTGTGAGGATAACTGCGGAAATACCGCCCACATTACAGCGGTAGATGTACTCGCCTGTTTTAAGCATATCGTTGGCCTGAACAACAATAGCACCGATTTTGTGCATACCAAGAAGTGTAATCCAGAAAAGATAACTTCTTCTGAGAACCAAAAGTACTCTGTCGCCCTTTTTGATGCCAAGCTTTTTAAGGCAGTTAGCAGCCTTATTAGACCAGAGCATCATATCACGGAAAGTAAAACGCTTTTCAGTTCCGTCATTCGCTACATAAAGAAGTGCCAGCTTGTCGGGCTTTTCCTCGGCAAGCTTGTCAATAACATCATAAGCAAAGTTAAAGTCAGCCTTCCATGTAAGCTTGTAGTTTTTACAGCAGTCCTCGTAAGACTCAAAAGAGTCTCTGTCTCTGCCTAAATATTCTTCATAAATCGCCATATCAATTTTCTCCGTATTACTTAATCACAACTGCTAAGAATTTAAGAGGCTTGTCGCCTATAGCCTTAAAGGAATGAGGTTTGCTTGAATCATAGTAAACACTGTCGCCCTTTGTAAGCTCGTAGGAAATATCCTCGATATACAGTTTCATTGTACCTGAAAGAATGTAGTCAAACTCCTGACCTTCGTGAGAATGCATAACGGGAACCTTATTGGTTGGCTCGGTTGTAACAATCATAGGCTCTGCGTTTTTGTTGCGGAAGGTGTATGCAAGGTGCATGTAGTTGTAGGACTGGTTACGCTTAACAACAATGCCCTGGTCCTTCTTGGTAACAACGCAGGTCGAAAGCTTTGGAGAGTCACCGCTCATAATATCGACGACTTCCACACCGAGGACATTTGCAGCGTTATAGAGGAAGCTGAAAGAATAGTCAAGCTGACCTTCTTCGTACTTGCGATACTCCTCGACGCTCATATCAAGCTTTTCAGCCATTTCTTCTGCAGATACACCGCAGATATCTCTGAGTTCTTCAAGTCTTGTGCCGATTTCTTTTAACTGTTCGGTCATAGCGATTATCTCCTTAACTTAAATTTTGAGCTTAATTTACTGAGGATCAGCCCTCGTAGTTGTAGCCAAGCTCCAATGCTTTTCTGTTGGACTCGATAAGGTGCTGCTTAGAAGCAGGAACAACCTTACTCAGTGCTCTCTCGATATTCTCAAAAGGAATAACGTTTGTGTGCTTGATAACAAAGCCTAAGAGAATCATATTTGCAAGACCTGTGAGGCCTTCGTCAGAAGCAAGCTTTGTAGCGGGGATGTAGTAAGCATCAACGTCTGTTCTCTGAACCTTTCTGCCGATAAGTGCAGAGTCAACGAAAATTTTACCGCCGGCAACTGTTGCATCCTCGTACTTGTCGAGAGAAGGAAGGTTCATAACCAATAGTGTATCGGGATTTGATACAATAGGAGAACCAACGGGTGTGTCGGAAAGAATAACGGAGCAGTTAGCAGTACCGCCACGCATCTCGGGGCCGTAAGAAGGAAGCCAGCTTACCTCTCTGCCCTCTAAAAGACCTTCGTATGCAAGGAATTTACCTGTGAAAAGGATACCCTGACCGCCGAAGCCTGCAATAAGCATATTAGTAGTCATTACTTTGCTGCCTCCTCTGCGTATTTGTCCTTGTATACACCCAAGGGATAGTAAGGAATCATATTCTCCTCAAGCCACTTGAGAGCATTGGGAGGAGTAAGACCCCAGTTTGTGGGACAAGTGGAGAGAACCTCGATAAGAGTAAAGCCCTTGCCCTCTGTCTGATATGTAAATGCCTTTTTGATAGCCTTTTTAGCAGCCTTTACGTTCTTAACGTTATTTACAGCAACACGCTCAAGGTATGTAGCACCGTCAACATTTGAGAGGAGCTCGCAAACCTTAAGGGGGAAGCCTACGGTGTTTGTATCTCTGCCGTAGGGAGATGTCTGAGTAACCTGACCGGGCAGGGTTGTGGGAGCCATCTGACCGCCTGTCATACCGTAGATAGCGTTGTTAACGAAGATGATTGTGATATTCTCGCCACGAGCAGCACTGTGAACTGTCTCAGCAGTACCGATAGCAGCAAGGTCACCGTCACCCTGATATGTAAATACAATGTTCTCGGGGTTTGCACGCTTAACACCTGTAGCAACTGCAGGAGCTCTGCCGTGAGCCGCCTGAACCATATCAACATCAAAATAATCGTAGGACATAACTGAGCAACCAACGGATGCGATACCTACTGTTTTGCCCTGAACACCAAGCTCGTCAAGAACCTCGGCAACAAGGCGATGAATAATACCGTGTGTACAACCGGGGCAATAGTGAAGTGTAGCATCAGTAAGTGCCTTGGGCTTCTCAAATACAACTGCCATTATTTATTACCTCCTACTGTTTCTTCAATCTTTGCTAAAACCTCATCGGGTGTCATAATCATACCGCCGGTACGGTTGCAAAGGTACACAGGCTTTGTGCACTCTGTATAAAGCTTAACATCCTCGATAAGCTGACCCATGGAAAGCTCAACGCTGATGAAAGAGTTAACCTTATCTGCAATAGCTCTGATTTCCTTCTTGGGGAAAGGCCAGAGAGTAATAGGTCTGAACATACCAACCTTGATACCCTTAGCACGAGCAGCATCAATTGCATTCTTTGCGATTCTTGCGGAAATACCGTAAGCTACAACACAAACCTCTGCATCGTCCATAAGGTACTCCTCATAGAGAGCCTCGTTTTCTTCGATATATGCATATTTTTCGAAACGCTCAAAGTTCTTCTTCTCCAGAAGCTCGGGCTTTAAGAAAAGAGAGTTTACGATGTTGTGCTCACGCTCACAGTTAGTACCTGTTACAGCCCAGGGCTTGTCATAGGTCTTAACCTCGCCCATATCAAGGGAAACAGGCTCCATCATCTGGCCCATTGTACCGTCAGCAAGAAGCATAACTGTCATTCTGTACTTATCTGCCATATCAAAGCCCTGGAAAGTAAGGTTAACCATTTCCTGAACGGAGTTGGGAGCAAGTACAATCATGTGATAGTCACCGTGGGATGTACCGCGGGTAGCCTGGAAATAGTCTGCCTGAGAGGGCTGAATACCGCCAAGACCGGGGCCGCCACGCTGAACGTTTACTACAAATGCGGGAAGGTCGCAACCTGCAAGGTAAGAAAGTCCCTCGCCCTTAAGAGAGATACCGGGGCTGGAGGAAGATGTCATAGCTCTTTTACCTGCTGCAGCTACGCCGATAACCATGTTGATAGCAGAAATTTCGCTTTCTGCCTGTAAGAATGTACCGCCTACCTTGGGCATACGCTTGCTCATGTAAGCAGCGATTTCTGTCTGGGGTGTAATGGGATAACCGAGATAATGACGGCAGCCTGCCATAATAGCAGCCTCAGCCATAGCCTCGTTACCCTTCATCAATACTTTATCTGCCATATCTACTCTACCTCCTTATTTCTCAACTGTAATTACACAGTCGGGGCACATTGTAGCACAGAAAGCACAACCGATACAATTTTCCTGTGCAGTAACCTGTGCGGGATGATAACCTTTTGCGTTAAGCTCATCGGAGAGAGCAACAATACCCTTGGGACATACGCCTACGCAAAGAGCACAGCCCTTGCATCTGTCTTTGTCAAAAGTAACCTTTGCCATTTTTATTCCTCCTATTACCAGAAGTTTCGCTCTTGCAAAACCAGTGGCATTAAGTTTTCTATTTTATCTTTTAATTCTTCGTATAAAGGCTCATTGACCGTTGTAAGTTTAACGGGGAGATTAAGCCTTGATGACGCCTCATTTGCATAGTCAACGGAGCTGAGCACTGCCTCGGCAGTAGTCTCGCGACCTAAGTTTGAGTTGTTGACAATTGCGGTAAAAGGAATACCTGCCGCCTGCTCGATTTCCTCTTTTATTTCAATAAGAGAGTCAACATCCTGAGTTAAGGGACGGTATTTGTTGATTACAAGATACATCTCGTAGTCCTCAGCCATAATGCCTTCTCTGAATCTGCCAAGAGCATAGGCACCTCTGTCGTCACCGCCTACATCGCAAACTGCAAATGAATCCTTGTTGTCTATAATTGAATAAGCCTCACCGGGCATAGCAGGAAAATCCACGTTGGAGTTAGCAAACTCTGAGGATATAACCCTGATGCCAGCCTCTTTTAGTTCTTTTTCGCTGTCTTTGGTGCGATAGTAGGGATTTACAATGTCAAG
>SVOS01000007.1:0-52517 GCA_015066245.1 Oscillospiraceae bacterium | reverse complement strand
CATCTTCCCCATTTTCCTGAGGCCGAGGGCAAAGTTAACGGCGATGTTAGTCTTGCCCGAACCGTAGTGACCAGCGAAAAGGGTGATTCTTTTGGGATTTTTTATCATACGTTCACAACCCAGCCGAATTTATCCTCAACTGTGCCGTTCTGGATGCCTGTTACAGTGTCGTAGAGCTTCTGGCTGAGTGCACCTGTTGTGCCATCGCCAATCTGCATTACGTCATCCTTGTAGCGAAGTGTACCAACGGGAGAAATAACCGCAGCAGTACCTGAGCCGAAGCATTCCTCAAGCTTGCCTGACTTCTGAGCCTCAATAAGCTCGTCAACAGAAATCTTTCTCTCCTCTACCTCAAGGCCCCAGTCCTTGCAAAGTGTGATAACACTGTTTCTTGTGATACCAGGGAGAATTGAACCTGAAAGTGCAGGAGTAACAACCTTGCCGTCGATTTTGAAGAAGATGTTCATAGCGCCAACTTCTTCGATGTACTTTCTCTCAACACCGTCAAGCCACAGAACCTGGCTGTAGCCACCGTCATGAGCCTTAACCTGAGCAGCAAGAGATGCAGCGTAGTTGCCGCCGGTTTTTGCAAAGCCGATACCGCCCTTGACAGCTCTTACGTAGTCATCCTCAATCCAGATGCCAACAGGAGCAAGACCGCTCTCGTAGTATGCACCTGAGGGTGAAAGGATGATGATGAACATATATGTCTTAGAAGGTGCAACACCGAGGAAATCGTCGGTAGCAATAATGAAAGGACGGATGTAAAGAGATGTAGAGGGAGCAGTGGGAATCCAGTCCTCGTCAACCTTTACAACTGCCTTAACTGCCTCAACGAAATCTTCAACAGGAAGCTCGGGGATGCAAAGACGCTTGTTTGTGTCGTTTGTACGCTTGCCGTTCATATCGGGACGGAAAAGACGAGCCTTGCCATCCTCTCCGCGATATGCCTTTAAGCCTTCGAACATTTCCTGACCATAGTGGAACACCATAGATGCAGGAGAAAGGCTTAAGTTATGATAGGGCTCGATTCTGGGGTCGTGCCAGCCTTTGCCCTCTGTATAATCCATAATAAACATGTGGTCGGTAAAAATTTTACCGAAGCCCAGTTTAGTCTCGTCAGGCTTCTCTTTAGGAGTCTGAGTTCTGGTAATTTTGATATCCAGCATAAAAAATCTCTCCTTTATTTATAAGCAATTAAGTTATTATATCACAATTTTCTACAAGTTTCAATAGTTAAGCGGTTTCAATCTTATCAGCTTTTGAAAGATTGTATTTCTTAACTGCATCCTCACGCATTTTGTACTTGAGGATTTTGCCTGCGGCATTCATGGGGAAGCCCTCTACAAAGTCAACATACTTGGGCACCTTGTGCTTTGCCATGTGGTCAAGGACATACTGCTTTATGTCTGCCTCTGTAATACTTTCGCCTTCTTTGAGAATGATACAAGCCATAATTTCCTCGCCGTACTGCTCGTCGGGTACGCCGATAACCTGCACGTCGCTGACAGAAGGATGAGTGTAGATAAACTCCTCAATCTCCTTGGGGTAGATATTCTCACCGCCACGGATAATCATATCCTTAAGTCTGCCTGTGATACGGTAGTTGCCATCCTCGGTTTTGCAAGCAAGGTCGCCTGTATGAAGCCAGCCGTCAGCATCAATGGCGTTGGCAGTAGCCTGAGGCATTTTATAGTAGCCTTTCATAATGTTGTAACCGCGGGCTACAAACTCACCTGTTTCGCCAACGGGCATTTCCTCGCCTGTTTCGGGATTTACAATCCTGCACTCAATCTTGGGCAAAGCTCTGCCTACGGTACCAACTCGTACATCAAGGGGGTCATCTGTAGAGCTCATTGTACATCCGGGAGATGCCTCGGTCTGACCGTAAACAATAGTGATTTCTTTCATATTCATTTTATCAACAACATCCTGCATAACAGATATAGGACAAGGGGAGCCTGCCATAATACCTGTACGGATGTAGGAAAAGTCGGTTTTCTCAAAATCCTCATGCTCAAGTAAAGCAATAAACATTGTGGGAACACCATGGAAACATGTGATTCTCTCGTTATTGATACAAGCAAGAGAGTTTTTGGGTGAGAAATAAGGAATTGGAGAAAGTGTAGCACCGTGAGTCATAGCAGCAGTCATGGAAAGCACCATGCCGAAGCAATGGAACATAGGCACCTGAATCATCATTCTGTCGGCAGTAGAAAGATCCATTCTATCTCCAATGCACTTACCGTTGTTGACAATATTGTAGTGAGTAAGCATTACACCCTTGGGGAAACCTGTTGTACCTGAGGTGTACTGCATATTACATACATCATCGGGGTCAATGAGGGCTGCTCTGCGGCGTACTTCTTCCATAGGAATCTTTGATGCAAGACCTAAGGACTGCTCCCATGTAAGACATCCGGGCATTGAGAAGCCTACTGTGATGATGTTTCTCAGGAAAGGAAGCTTTCTTGCGTGTAAGGGCTCACCGGGTTTTGTGTTCTTAAGTTCGGGACAAAGCTCCTGCATAATGCCTGCGTAATCGGAGTCACGGCAGTTTTCAATCATAACCAGTGTATGTGTGTCGGACTGTCGGAAGAGGTACTCAGCCTCATGAATTTTGTAGGCGGTGTTAACAGTAACAAGAACCGCACCGATTTTTGTGGTTGCCCAGAAGGTTACAAACCACTGGGGTACGTTGGTTGCCCAGATAGCAACCTTGTCGCCTGCCTTGACACCCAGCGAAATCAGAGTGCGTGCAAACTCGTCAACGTCATCTCTGAACTGTGAATATGTACGGGTATAGTCAAGGGTTGTGTATCTGAAGGCATACTGGTCAGGGAAAAGGTCGGCCATTTTATCAAGAACTTCGGGGAAGGTCTTTTTGATAAGGGTTTCTTTTTTCCAGACGTATTTACCTGTCTTTGTTTTGTTGTCATAAAGAGTATCTGAGACGATTTTGGCTGTTTCAAAACGGCTCATGTAGTTTGTGAAATGTGGGAATACAATACCCGCATCACCGATTTCCTCAATCCATTCGCTTCTCCACTCGAAGGAAATAAAGCCTTCGTAGTTAACAGAGCGCAAAGAAAGCATCATACGGTCAATGGGCATATCGCCCTCACCCATAAGACGATACTCAAATCCGCCTTCGGTTGTGGCGGAGTCCTTGATATGAACATGCTTTACATAAGCACCTAAGTTTGTGATAGTTTCTTCAGGGCTTTCGCCGATTCTGTAGGGATGGTTGAAATCCCAGAGAGCCGAGATATTGTCGCAGGCAAAGCGGTTGAGAAGGCTTGCCAGACGCTTGGTATCAGCATAAATTCCCACAGTCTCAACAAGAATTGTAACGCCTGTTTCCTCTGCAAACTCCTTGCATTCAGAAAGCACATAAGCACAGGTATCGTCTGCCTCAGATGTGCCGCTCTCTCCTGCTCTGAGTCTTATAAAGGGAGCATTAAGCTTTTTGGCAAGACTGATATGCTCCATAATCTCGGTAACATTGTCGTCCTTTAATTCGTTATCGGAAATATCACAAAGAACGTTGATACAAGGGATAGCAAGTCCTAAATTCGCCATATTTCTGGCGGTTTTTGAAACATTCTCAGGTCTTAAGGGGCCGTTAACACCCTGAAAAGCCTGGTTTTTAATATCATGGATTTCAATACCTGCAAAGCCAAGGTCTTTTGCCATGGTATAAAAATCTTCCCATGTAAAGCCGTTCCAGCCGTTGGTAGAGAAAGATAACTTCATAAATTAAGCCTCCTCGTATACGATTTTGTTGAGAGCATTGAGATAAGCCTTGATGCTGGCACCCATAATATCGGTAGAGATACCTCTGCCGGAGTAAAGCAAGCCGTCAAAGCGAAGCTTGATGAGAGCCTCACCCATAGCCTCTCTGCCCTCGGTAACTGCCTGAATCTGGAAATCGTCAAGCTCATAGTGACAGCCTACAATCTGCTCCAGAGCAAGGAGAGATGCATCAATAGGACCGTCACCTGTGGAAAGTCCGCAAAGCTCATTACCGTTTTTCTCAACGACAATATGAGCAGTGGGAGCGATAACGTTGCTGCAGTTAACTGCGTAGCTTACAAGTTTATATGTGGGAGGAACCTGCAAAGCCTCAGAAGCTACAATAGCCTCAAGCTCTTTGGCGCCTACCTCTTTTTTAGCGGCAGTAGAAAGGAAAGCCTCGTAAACCTTTGCGGTGTCATCATCAGAAAGTGTGTAGCCCAGGTCTTTTACTGCCTTGCTGATTTCTGAGATGTCGCTGTCCTTGCTGATGGTAACCTTTGTTTCTTCGCCGATTTTATTGTCAAAGGGAGTTGTTTCGCTTCTGCGGTTTTTGGCGATAGTCTTAATCTGTGTAGCAGTACGTGAAAGCTCGGTAACGTTGATACCTGTGGTAATTCCCATCTGCTCGCCTCTTAAGCGGATAAGATGTACAAAGCTCTCGGTTGTGTTAAGACCTGTCTTGGTAACTGCGGTCTTTGTGTATGTTGCACCGCAATTGATAGCAGAAATCGCAAGAGCGTTTGCCATACCAAGCTCATTATATGCCGCAACACCAAGCTCTGCATCCTTAAGTGCAGGAACTGATGCGTAAAGATTGTTGATAAGACTGACAAGCTCCTCGGTAATGGCTACGGATGCAGTGTCACAGATTGTAACAGCCTTTGCACCTGCCTCAAGTGCAGCAGCAATAGCCTTTGCAAGAAAATCCGCGTCGCTGCGTGTGGCGTCCTCTGCCTCAAATTCTACAAAATCGCAGAGCTCACATGCATAAGATACCAGCTCCTTGATTTTCTGAAGCATTGCAGCAGGCTTTGCGTGGCTGATGTACTCCATACGCACGTTGGATGTGGGCAGAGATACAATAAGACGCTTGCTTTTTGCGCTGCTTATAGCAGAAGCTGCCTTTTCAATCTGAGCTTTGTCTGTGCCTGCAACAACTGCAAGGCAGGAATTCTTTAGGAGAGAAGATAGGGATTTTAGTAAGAGAGTATCAGCGGCAGTATTTTCGATAGCTGCCATTTCAATAACATCAACACCAAGCTTATCGAGAAGCTTTGCAATCTCGATTTTTTCCTTGAAGCTTAAGGTCGCACCCTTGTGTGTTGCGCCTTCTCTTAAAGTTACGTCTGAAATTCTTACCTGTTTCATTTTTCTTGTCTCCTAACTTAATGAAATATGAAATAAAAAATAACGCCCTGAAGCAATATATGCCTCAGGGACGATAATAAACCGCGGTACCACCCGTATTGCTGTCTTTATAAAAAAGACAACCACTCTAAGCCTTTAACGGTGGCATGCCGTGATTGCCTACTAAGCAAAAACCTTTGGGCAACCCTGCTCGGGAGTGAGAAGCTTTAACTTGGTTTGCCTGATTTCACCACACTCAGGCTCTCTGAGAAACCGCCTTTAAGCCATTCTCCGTCATCACATTTACACATATATAAATAAAAAGAAATTAGGATTATTTTACCTCAAAACCCCAGTGTTTGTCAAGCATATTTTAAACTTTGCCCATAAATCCGACACAATCTGCAATTTGAACTATTGAAGTGCTGACTTTTTAACAACCATTATTAAAAATGACACAAAAAAGCCCTTGCAAGAAAACTCACAAGGGCTCCAAATCATGCTTAGTGAATAACTCCACGAGCGGATTTTCTATGTTCGGGGTTAATCTCCCCTGCTTTTGTAAGTGCTACCTTTGTCATCATAGGACCTACGAGCTCATAAATCATAACTGAGAAAAGTGTGAGGTTTCTCACTATCTCTCCCTCGGGTGTGCCGCCAAATTCTGTAGAAGCAGTAACCACAGCTACCATACCAAGTGCAACGCCTGCCTGTGGAAACAAGGTAATGCCCAGATACTTTGTAATTGTAGGCTCACACTTTGTAAGCTTTGCACTGAAGTATGCACCGAAATGCTTACCAAGGCAGCGAAGAACAATATATGCAACGCCTACAAGCACAACTGCCCACTGGGTAAAGATTGAAAGCTCAAGCTCTGCACCTGAGATTACAAAGAAAAGTGCAAACAAAGGACCTGTCCAGCGGTCCAGTCTGTCCATAAGCTCCTCTGAGAAATCACAGAGATTGCAGAACACAGTACCCATCATCATTGCAAGAAGCAAGGGCGAGAAACCGATATGCACACCGCCGATATTGAATAAGTTGTGATACTGCTCAAGCTTGGGTAAAGCTGAAATTGCAACACCTAAAAGAACAAATGCTACTGTAAGAGAGAGACGCTTGCTTCTGGAGTGGAAGAAACGCTCTACAAAAGAAAGGCCTGCACCTAACAAACCGCCCACAACAAGGGACGCAACAATCTCGATAATCGGCTCAAGCACCAGAGAAAGCACATTGAGGTGGCCTGTAAACACAGCCTTAGCCGCACCGAAGCACACCGCAAAAATCACAAGACCGATAGCGTCGTCAAGTGCTACAACGGGCAAGAGCATAGTGGACACAGGGCCCTTTGCCTTGTACTGTTTGATAACCATAAGTGTTGCCGCAGGAGCAGTAGCCGCCGCAATAGCACCCATAATAAGTGCAACGGGAAGGCTCACAACATTGGGCATAATAAAGCTTAAGCCCACAAGTCCGCCACCTACCAGAATTGTAGCAAGAACCGCAGCAGCAGTAGACACAATAGCCGCCTGCTTACCGATAGCTTTTACCTGAGCAATTCTGAACTCATTGCCGATTGTAAAGGCAATAAAGCCCAAGGCAACGTCACAAATAACAGAAAGGCTTTCAACATAATGAATGTTAACAAAACCTAATCCCTCAATACCTGCCTGACCGAGACAATAAGGACCAATTAAAATACCTGCAACGAGATAACCCGTAACCGCAGGAAGTCCCAGAGGCTTGCAAAGTCTTGTCATCAGAAGACCTGCAAGAATCGCAATACCAAGACACAAAACTGCACTTGTCATATTATTTCGCCTGATTTCTATTATATTTGCATTTTATGCTCACAAATAATACCCCTTTTTCGGCTGATTGTCAACCGCAAAAGAGGTATCATTTTTAACATATTTTATGACTAAAAAATCATTTGTTTAATCATTTCTGTCAGCAGCTGCCGAAAGCAGGCTTCTAAGTCTGATTCTGACCGCACCCATGTTGGAAATTTCGTCAATTTTAAGCTGGGTGTAGATTTTTCCGCTTTCCTCGATAATGGAGCGTGCCTCGTCGGTGGTAACCGCATCAACACCGCAGCCGAAGGACACAAGCTGCACAAGATTTACCTTGTGGCCCCTCTTATGCTCGGCTACAAATTTTGCAGCCGCATAAAGCCTTGCATGATATGTCCACTGGTTTCTGACAGTTACTCTGAATTTATCGTAGAGGTGGCTTACAGAGTCTTCGGTGATAACCACTGCACCCTCACTGCACATAAGAGTATCGATGCCGTGGCTTATCTCGGGGTCAATATGATAAGGTCTGCCCGAAAGCACAATCAAAGGCATGTCCTCTTTCTCTGCAATATCCATAAACTCCTCCGCCTTGCTTCGTACATCGCAGAAGAATTTTTCGTATGCCTCATAAGCCTTGCTGCTGGCGGCTTTTATAGCCTTTTTGCTGATTTCGCCAAAATGCTTTGCGAGAATCGGAGCAATATGAGCCTCAAACTGCTTTTTGTCGTGAAGTCCGATAAAATCACAGATAAACTTAACGTTTTCAATTGCCTTTACGTTGGACTTGATAACCTGAGGGTAATAAGCAACAACAGGACAGTTGAAGTGGTTGTCGCCCAAGCCTTCGTCAAGGTTATAGGTCATATCGGGATAGAAAATTGCATCCACCCCATCATCAATCAGTGCCTCCACATGGCCGTGCATAAGCTTTGCAGGATAGCACACCGTATCTGAGGGAATCGTGTGCTGACCTTTGAGGTAAAGCTTGCGGTTAGACCGTGGAGAAACTTTTACATTAAAGCCCAGAGTATTGAAGAAGGTTGCCCAGAACGGCAGAAGCTCGTACATATTAAGTCCCAGCGGAAGTCCTACGGTAGGCTTGCCTTCCTCAAAGGGAAGGTCTCTGAAGGCGTCAAGGAGCTTGTTTTTATATTCATAAAGATTATAAGAGGTTATACCCTTTGCATTCTGCAGGGGCTTTTCGCATCTGTTGCCTGCGATGTACTTATCGCCTTCGCCAAAGGTGTTGACGGTAAGTCGGCAGTGGTTTTCACATCCGTGGCAGGTGATAGCCTTAACGCTATGCTTGAAATTCTTAAGATTCTCAAGAGAAATGAGCTTTGTTTCTCTGCCCTTTTTCTTAAATTTCTTAAGGCAGTAAAGTGCGGCACCATAGGCACCCATAATGGCAGAATATGCAGGTCTGATAACCTCGTGGCCGATTTCCTGCTCAAACACTCTCAGCACAGCATCGCTTAAGAAGGTACCGCCCTGAACAACAATATTCTTGCCCAGATCCTCGGCTTTTGCACAACGGATAACCTTGTAGAGTGCGTTTTTCACAACACTTGTGGAAAGTCCTGCGGAGATATTCTCAACGCTCGCACCGTCTTTCTGAGCCTGTTTAACAGAGCTGTTCATAAACACCGTACAACGTGAGCCCAAGTCAACAGGTCTGTCAGCAAAAAGTCCCAGTCTTGCAAACTCCTCTACAGAATATCCCAGTGCATGTGCAAAGGTCTGCAAGAAAGAGCCGCATCCTGAGGAGCAAGCTTCATTCAGGAAGATATTGTCGATGGCACCGTTTCGGATTTTAAAGCACTTGATATCCTGACCGCCTATGTCAAGAATGAAGTCAACATCACTCTTGAACTTCTTGGCGGCAGTATAGTGAGCAATTGTCTCTACAATGCCGTAGTCAATGTGAAAGGCACTTTTGATAATATCCTCGCCATAGCCTGTAACGGCTGAGGACTTGATTTTTATATCGGGATAATCTTTATAAAGGTTGATAAGGTACTCTCTGATAACGGGCACAGGGTTGCCGCTGTTAGAGGTGTAGAATGGTCTGAAAATATCGCCGGATTCGCTACAGAGCACGCACTTAACGGTTGTAGAGCCTGCGTCAATGCCCAGATACATCTCATCCTCGGGCTCAGTAAGCTCTCTGATACCCTCAGATGCCTTTTTGTGACGAGCCTTGAACTTTTCGTACTCATCCTCGTTCTCAAAAAGTCTGCGGCAGCTTGTGTAGCCTCCTCTTGCACTGTAGTTTTCTACGGTATCAGCAAGGTCTTTGATGTTGTGAACCTCAGCAGCAGAGGAAAAAGCCGCACCCATTGCCACAAAGTAAAGAGAGTTTTCGGGGAGGCTGCCCTCAAGCTTTAAAACTGCATCAAAGCTTTTTCTCAGCTCTGACATAAAGGTTAAGGGGCCGCCCAAGTAAAGGATGTTGCCCTTAATCTCTCTGCCCTGTGCAAGACCGCCTACGGTCTGGTTAACAACTGCATAGAAAATACTTGCACTGATGTCCTCTTTTCTGGCACCCTGATTGATAAGGGGCTGGACATCGGTTTTAGCAAAAACACCGCAACGGGATGCAATGGTATAAACCTTCTCTTTTTTCTCTGCAAGAATATTAAGCTCCTCGGGAGTAATATTGAGCAGCGATGCCATCTGGTCGATAAATGCACCTGTACCGCCTGCACAAGTACCGTTCATTCGTACCTCAAGGCCCCCTGTGAGAAAGAGAATCTTTGCGTCCTCACCGCCAAGCTCAATTACAACATCTGTATCGGGAGAAAGCTTTTTCACGGCATTTCTTGTGGCGTATACCTCCTGCACAAAGGGCAGGTGCAAATCGTTTGCCATACCCATGCCTGCAGAACCCGACACCGCAATGTACATCTCGCTGTCAGAAGTATTGTCATAAACCTCTCTCAAAAGCTCGGAAGTCATCTCGGAAATTTTAGAAAAATGTCTTTTGTATGTAGAAAAGACAATACGGTTATCCTCGTCAAGAACCACACACTTTACAGTGGTGGAACCCACGTCAAGTCCTATTCTTTTCATTATTTTTCCATCTCCTCCTGTGCGACAGAAAGCATCAGCTTAATGCGGTTTTCCTGGTTAACCTTGGATGCACCTGCGTCAAAATCTATGGGGAAAATATTTGCATTGGGATAAATCTCGCGCATACTGCGGATAACGCCCTTGCCAACAATATGGTTGGGCAGACAACCGAAGGGCTGGGTACAGATAACGTTATTGTAGCCTTTTTCGATAAGCTCGGCAGTCTCAGCAGGCAGGAGCCAGCCCTCACCCATTTTTACGCCTCTGTCGATTACCTTCTCCCCAAGCTCTTTGATATGGCTGAAGGGTGCAGGAGCAGTAAACTGAGGGAATTTTTTAAGCACATCCAGCATAATTCCCTCGATTTTTGCAGCAGCATACTCGGCAATTTTGCCGCCCTGCTTTACGATTTTGCTGCCGCCGTAATATTTGTAGTCTGTTTCGATATTTGCAAAGCAATACTGGAAAAATCCCAGCACACCGGGCACCATATACTCAACATCCTGAGACTCAAGGAACTTTTCAAGGCCGTTGTTGCCGAAGGACGAAAACTTGACGTAAATCTCACCTACGATACCTACCTTGATTTTGGGAGTTTTGTTAAGCTTTATCTTAGCAAAATCCGTGGCAATCCCCACAAGATTCTCTCTGAACTTCTTGGGAGTCAGACCTTTGTTTTTCTTAAACTGAGAGGTAAGCTCCTCTATCCATTTGTCAATAACCTTGCGTGTGTCGCCCTTGTTAACCTCGTAGGGAGTGGTCTGATTCTTAAGGAGCATCAGCATATCGCCGTAAATAATCGCCATAATGCACTTGAGCATCAAGGGCAGAGTAAGCTTAAATCCTGAGTATTTCTCGATACCTGTAAGGCTTAAGGAGATTACGGGGATATGCTCCCAGCCCATGTTTTTGAGGGCTTTTCTTAAGAGCCAGATATAGTTTGAGGCTCTGCAGCCGCCACCTGTCTGAAACTGGATAAGGGCACATTTGTCGGGGTCAAAATCACCGCACTGCAGCGCATAAATCTGCTGACCTGTGGAGCAGATTGCAGGGTAGCACATATCGTTGTGCATATATTTAAGGCCTGTGTCGATAACCTCTTTGCCCTCATAATGAGCTACAAAGAGATTGTAGCCGTACATCTTAAAAAGCTCCTGCAAAAGCTCCATATGTGTTGGGAAAATATCGGGAGCGATGATGGTGTATTCTTTTTTCATCTGTTTTGTAAAATCAACAGGAGGTTTTTTACTAGCCATGTTCATCTTCCTTTTCAGACAATATTCTGCTTATTATAACATAATATTATATTATAAACCTTTAAAATAATCAATTGATGAACAATCGGTTAATTATTGTCGTCCCCTATAAACACAAATAGACAAGCCCTGCACAAATACAAAGCTTGTCTTAAAATTTCTTAACTGTTTATTATTTTTAAAAACTTCGGTAGAACGCCGATGCCGTCTTTTCGGTGGGGTGCAAGTCCGTAGATGTCGTGTCCCGGAAAATCATTGCCCTCAATAATCAGCGGTCCTTTGTCAGTCAAAGCCACATCCCAGCCCACAAGACCAACCTCGGGCACAACAGAGCCTGCGATTTTCACAAGCTCAATAATCTCCTTCCACATGGGAATCTTAAAGCCTTTGATAGATACCTTGGTGAGAGGATGCTTGTCATAAATTTCGCCTTTTTTATCCAGAGCAGGATATATAACCTCTCCCCTGTCTTCTTCAACAGGTACAACCATCCCCCCGGAATTGAAGTTGTCAACATGCTTGCCGTTGCCGATTCTTAAGTACGCCGCTACAACGTGAGTCCGGTCATCTTTTCTCAGGGTGATTACGCGGATTGTGTTGACAGCATAGGGGTGCAGCTCGCTCATTACCTTATTTTGGACGATAATCTGCTCAAGAAGCAACAGAGAATTTTCCTTGAGATAATCACATAACGCATCCAAAGACTCAAAATCGGAAAACGAGAGCTTTTCTATGCCTTTTCCGCACATTCCCTTTGCAGGCTTTGCAATAAACTGAGGATTTTTGCTTAAAAACTCCTCAAGCGCCTTTCGGTCTGCTCTTTCAATGTCTATCCAGTCCCGATGAAGAAACAATGCAAATTTTCGGTTGAACTTACGCTTATCTTCAAAGCAAGGTGTGAATGCAGGATTGTTAAAACGCTTGACAAAAGAGTTGTTGATACCTCTGGTTACAACGGTTTTTCGCTGAGCCGTGTTAAGATTATACATCTCAAAAAGTGCATAGTCTGTGTATCCTGCCTGATACCTTATGCCGCAGACAAGCATATCAAAAAGAATGCTTACAGAGCTTTTTGAGCTTTTTTGTCTGACTTCTTTGACTTTTTCGCGTATCTGATGAAAATTCATAGAAAACACACGCTTGATGAGATAAGAAACACGAGCCATAATTAACCTTCAATCTAATCTATACATTTATCTTTTATATAATTATATAAAATCAGATTGCTTCAATTCAAGAAAATTTTGGCGAAAGTTCTGTGAAAATTATTTGTTGATAAATTGGTAGTTTTGTGACAAACACAATATATTATTCTGACCGTTAGCCACGGTGGGCGTTTCGCCTTTGGATAGCTTCAATTTTGAGGCAACCTTCCATCAACGGCGTGTTAATATATCAAATATAACGTTTATCGTAGGGGAGCGGCTCTGTCCGCTCCCACTTTTTTTATTTGAGGAAAAGTAATGGGCGATTCGTGTTATTCCCCTGCTAGGGGAAATGTCCCGAAGGGACAAAAGGGTTGCCGTTCCTGCAAGGAATCGCCCCTACAGTAAACGTTTTATTAAACAATAAACCCCGCCGTTAAGCGGGGTTTTGGTTTATTGGTAAGTTTTCCGAAGGCGGATATGCCCTGCGGTGGCTAACCGCCCCGCCGTTAAGCGGGATTTTGGTTTATTGTTAAGTTTTCCGAAGTCGGACTTGCCCTGCGGTGGCTAACCGCCCCATCATTAACCCTGAAGGAAGGGATACTCAATGGGGAATTTGTCGATAATCTTCCAGTTTTTGAAATCGTTGGCGTCTCCCTTGATTTCGTAAGTAATCAGATTCTCCTCGCGGATTTTAAGGTCATCGGACGCACCGCTGGCATACACATATCTTGTGATGTCTGCATCCTCGGCTACCTCGTCAAAGGGTGTGCCGTAAGACTTGTACTCAAGGCCCATTTCCTTAAGGACAGTCGGTCTTAAGTTAGAGAGCTGCTGAGGGCTCATGCTTTCTTTGATTTCGCCCTTTGCACCTCTGGGCTTATAGAAAAGAGAAACAACTCTTGAGTCATCAAGCTCGGTGAGAGTTCCGCTTCTGCCGTGGTCAGCAGTTACGATAATTGTAGAGCTGTCATAGATGCCAAGCTCTTTAAGCTGCTTGAGGTACTCGGAAACATTTGTCAGTGCACCGCGGGTTGCTTCTTTTACAGTAACCTTTTCAGAGGTTTTCTTGCAGTATTCATCAAAAACATAAGGAGCGTGGCAGCCCTTGAAAAGATAGTAAGAGAAAGTACCCTTCTCGCCGTTTTCGTTGTCTTTATTAAGCTTCTCTGTCTGGAGTCTCTGATAAAATGCATAATCGGTAAGTGAGATACGCTCGTTATTTGTCAGTGAATATGCACTGTTAGCCTGAGTTGTATCGGTTTCGAAGAAAGGCTTGAGGGCTACGGGCATATTGCGGTAAAGAGATAGTATGAGCATCTCTTTTTCCATCTTTACATAATCAACAACAGGAGTAATCTCCTTATAGTTATCTACGTTTTCAAGGAGATATTCGCTGTCGGGATTTACATATTTCTGATGAGCATAAATTCTGACTGCATAACCGCCGTTCTTCATATCATCAATGAAGTTATTATTCTCCCATGCTTTTTCCATAGCAGTATCGTAGTCGTTTGTAAAGAAGGTGTTTTCACCTGTGAAAAGATAGGCTACAGAGGGGAATGTGCGGGAATAATGAGGAGTGGTGTTCTTGTACCATGTAAAGCCGTCAAACTCTGAGAAATACTCGGGAGAGTTTTCCATAACTTCCTCGGCAAAGTCAACATCAAAGGAGTCAACCGCCAAAACAATTACATTGTGCTTATCAGACAAGTCAAACTCTCCTACACGGGTTGCCTGAATGTTGCTTTTCTCGTCGATTTCACTGATAAAGAAAATACTTACACCGCTTACAAGCTGCATAACCGAGAGAAGCACACACAAAAATCCTACAGCATAGGTCCATATCTTTTTGCTCAGGTTGCTTATGGCAAAAAGTGCAATAAGAATAACTCCCCATACACAAAGACCGATAACCGCCTCGGTTGCAAGGTCAACCCACAGAACTTCTGTGCCGTCAAGAACGCCAACGCTGGAGTTCATAAACACAGACTGAATGTAAGCACCCAGCGAAAGTCCCACAAGCAAAGAGATATATCCGTTTAAAATTCTGCCTCTTAAGAGAAATGACAAACCAAAAAGGACAGCAAAAACTATCAAAGCAAAGATAAACACAGTAGGCAGCATATCACCTAAAGTATAATCAAAGAACTTTGTGTTGCCGACAAAAATCTCAATAACAGGTGCGATAAAATACGTCAGCACAAAAGCAAGACAAGCCCCCAAAGACAACAGAGCTCTTGTCTTAAGCTTTCTGCCGTCAGCCCAAAAATAATTTTTGAGCTTAGAAAGAACTTTCATTTTTTTACCTCCCAAAATACAAAAATGAAGCGGAAGCCAAAAGACTAACCGCTTCAAACATTATATCATATTAAGAAAAAAATACAACAATATTTTACACAAAAAATACTTTTAGGCATTATAAATGTATATATGTCGCACATTGATTTAATTTGTGTGATATTGTATAATAACTTTATCCTTGTTTCTGCTTTTTCAAGAAAGGTTTTACCTTGATTCTGCCCAGAAGCTCGAAAGGCATATAGAATGGCTTTAGCGAGAGCACAATGGTAAGCACTACTGATATTGCTATCATAAGCAAGCTTGCTACTGTGGTGCTTACTTCAAAAGGTAAGAAGTCGAAGTTAAACCACTTAAACTCAAGATATGCAAGATAGAGATATCTGTGCAGAATGTAAACCGACAGAGTGCGTGCACCTAAGAAAGTAAAGATCGTCTTTCTCTTGGGCATCCATGCAAGGAAAGCAAAGCACAGAAGTGCGGCACAAAGATAGAACCATACTCTGGGCAAGAACCAGAACACAGGATTAATATCAGTGTTCTTGAAGATTGTGAAATATGAGCGGTCGCAGGTGATAAAGCCGTTGATGCTGAAGTTAAGCGCCTTTCCTGAGCCTGTGAAAAACACTGTTGCCGCCTGAGTAAGCATAGAAACAAAAAACGCAGGAATCGCAAGGAGCTTTGCCTTCTTGGTAAAGATAAACTGCATTTTGCCGGATGAGATGTAATATCCTGAGATAAAGAAAGGAAAATGCACAATCATTCTGGAAATTGCCATGGTGTTGTTAACCTTTTGGTCGTAGCCGATAAGCAGTGCAAATACAATCGCCAGCGGCAACATTACCTTGGGGTCAATCTTGTCGATAACAGGTAAAAGCAGATACCACCAGATAAGGCATACCAAAAACCACAGCGAAGACCTGGGAGCAAGCACGCTCTTGGAGATTGAATCCCCTAAAACAAAAACTTCAAAGGCACCAACTGTAAACTGGGCTGCCAGATAGTAAACAATGTAAGTAAAGGGACGCTGAACATTTATGGAGCCGTCGGGTCTTATATATTTCTTGGCAAAAAAGCCTGAGATAAATATAAGACAAGGCATGTGCATTGTGTTGATTGCTCGCCACAAAAGCATAAATTCGCCCTTGAGCCAGAAGCCGCTCATATCCTTGAAGGGAGATATGGCGTGAGCAAGAACAACAAGAAAAATCAGAACAAACTTAGCATTATCATAAAAATATTCTCTGCCCTTTGAATCGCGGTACAAATCCGCGGATTTCGGCAAATCTTTAGGTGCTGAGGATTTGGGTGTTGATTTTTTATAATCAATACCGCCCCAGATTGCCACCGCAAGTCCTGCTACACCGATTAAAGATAAACCAATGTAGTAAAGAACAGGATTGCTCTGAGCAGTCAGTGAGCCGAAAATCAGAGACAAGGGATTTTTGGCACCCTGATAATGAAAAAGCAAGAGTATTTCGATGAACATAAGGATATAGCCTATGGAAAGTCTTTTTATTCCTTTGGTTTTCATCCTGTTTCCTCCTTCAGAAAATTCCGCTATTAACTCAGCGGTCAATATAATTTAACATATAATGCAAAACTTTGTCAATACGGGGATGTTTCCCCTATGTGTTTTCGGAGGTTTATATGAACAACACAAAACTTACTGCCGTTATGGCAGTGACAAATGAAGAAAATCTCACAGAGTCCGTCTCATCCTACTTAAGTGCCGCAAAGGTATTCTCTCAGGTTGAGATTCTTCTTGCTGACTGTATAGAAAGCGAAGAATCCAAAAAAGCCGTGAGCGAAGCAGTGTCGGCTTTCGGCGATTCTGTAACACTTATTAAGTTTTCCGAAACTCCCACAAGAGCACAGGTTTATCAGAAAGGTCTCGAAAAAACAGAGGGCGGCTTTGTGTGCTTTACGGAGTCTGCAGTAACACTTAACTCTAAATCCTTTAAATTTATAAAAAAGGCATTGAAGCTGCACCCCGACAAAACCGTTGAGATTTCTGTAAAAACCAGAAACAAAAACGAAAAATTCATAGGCTACTCCAAGCTTGACGGCCTTGCAGAATTCTGTGACCTTAACGAAGTGCCCTACAATGCCGCTCTTGCAATATATGCTTATTTCTTCAAGACAGAAGATATCAAGGGTATAAATTTTGATTTTTCCATTGGTGAAGAAGCCCTCAAGAAATTTATTCTGGAAGCTCTTATCAAAAACCCTGAAATCAGCTACTCCAACAAGGTATGGTGTGAAAGCCTGAGAGCATTAGAGAACGACAGCGTGCTCTTTGACGGTCAGTACGAGAAATCCTACTACACCGAAAGCATCCGTAACTTTATGATTCCCTTTATGGAAAATCTTAAGAAGGAAAACGGCAAGGTCTCCTATATCGCTCAGTACGCACTTTGCAAACTTATTTTTGCCAAATTTGCCAATAATTACTACGAGAACAACAAAAGCATCTTAAGCGAAGAGGAAGTTTACGAGTTTTACGATGCCGTTTGCGATGCTCTTAAATATATCGACAACACCTGCTACACTGCTGCAGCAATCAGATGCAGATATATAAACCGCTCTTTGTGGATGAAAATTCTCAAGGACAAAACTGTACGTGCAAACGAAGCCTACAAGATAGAGCTTGACGAAGAAGAAAACATCAACTTTGCCGTTGAGGGCAAAGAGAGTGCACACATCTCTACACTTGCAAGCGTTGCACTTATTATCAACAACATCAATTTTGACAAAGACTCTCTTGAGTTTGATGCCGAGTTTACGGGCAAAGACTTTATCGACATTGATAAACTTGAGCTTTATGCAAATTATGACGGCAAAAAGGTTAAGCTTGAGGAATATGCAATTTATCCCCTCTTAAAGTGCTTTGGTCTGAGTTATGCAAAGAAGTACAACGTGCATTTCTTTGTGCCTGTTACAGACACTTTGGAAAACATCAGCTTTACCTATGTAATTGACGGCAAAGAGCAGCCTCTCTCCCTGCAGTTTGCAAAGGCTTTCTCAAGGCTGAGACTGAGATTCAGAATGGCCTATTGGAAGTTCAGTAAAGACAAGGCTCTTGAGTGCAAAAACGGACTCTACCTGAGAGTTTTCAGATGCAAGGGCTTCAAGAGATTTATGAGAGAATCCTTGCTTATTGCAAACCAGCTTTTTGCCACAAAGCCCTTCTCAAATTCTGTAAGACGCTTTATCCTCAGAAGCCTTTACTGGCTGACTCGTCCAACTTTCAGAAGCAGACGCATCTGGCTTACCTTTGACAAGCTTTACAAGGGCGGTGACAACGGTGAGTATTTCTTCAAATACGCCAACACCGTCAAGGATGACGTAGAGGTTTACTATATTATCGACAAAGACTCTCCCGACTGCAAGAGACTGCTGGAATATGACAAAAAGCATGTTCTTATCCACAACTCCCTCAAGTGCAAGCTTTATGCTCTTAATGCCGAGGCAGTGGCTGCTACTCACGCATCCGTTATGCAGTATTGCGGTATTCCAAAGTACCTTGTACCCAATGTGCTTGACCTTTTCAAAGCAAAGATTATCTGCATCCAGCACGGCTTAACCGTTCAGCAGTTAGGTCAGTATCAGAACCGACTCTATGACAACACAACTCTCTACTGCCTTGCATCTAAGTATGAGAAGAAAAACCTCATGCACCCCATCTACGGCTTTGAAGAAAGCATGCTGAAAATAAACGGCCTTGCTCGTTATGACGGACTTAAGAACAACGACAAGAAGTTTATCCTCATTACGCCCACCTGGAGACGTAACATCGTTACTCTGGGTATTGCCTACAAGGTTAAGCCCTACAACGAGCATTTCAAATACACCGAATATTTCAGACTTTACAACACTCTTATCAATGACAAAAAGCTTATTGACTGCGCCAAGAAAAACGGCTACGGTATCACCTATCTGCTGCATCCTGCCATGAGTCCCCAGCTTGAGGACTTTACTCAGAACGGCTTTGTTGAGATTGTGCCTGCTGCAGGCGATATGAGCTATGAGAAGATTTTAACCGAGGCAAGCCTTATGGTTACAGACTACTCCGGCGTTCAGTTTGACTTTGCATATATGAGAAAGCCTATTGTCTACTATCATCCCGATACACTCCCTCCTCACTACGAGTCAGGCGGTATCGACTATCCTACTCAGGGATTTGGTCCCATTATCACCAACCACGAGGCTGTGGTGGACGAAATCTGCAAGTATATGGAAAACTCTTGCAAGACAGAGCCCCAGTATATCGACAGAGCCAACGATTTCTTCGAGTTTGACGATTTCAATAACGCTCAGCGTATTTACGAGGAAATCTATAAGAGCCTTAAATGATTCAAGCAATATATAGAGCTTACGTAACACAAAAGGACGGCGAGTGCCGTCCTTTTTGATTTTATGTGATTTATAAAGATGCTTAACTTAGGTGTAATTAGATTTATGTGTAAGATTCATCGTGGATTCTCGGGAGGTTCGTGAACCTCCCCTACAGTAAACGTTACATCTATTAAAGCCTCCCTTACCTCAAGGGAGGGGGACGTGTAGATGTTTGATATAATTTTTATAAACCCGCCGTTATGCATAGGTTTTCTCTATATGAAACTTGTCCGTAGGCGGACTTGCCTACCGTGGCTAACGGGCGGACTTGCCCTGCGGTGGCTAACCGCCCCGCCGTTAAGCGGGGTTTGGTTTTATCTGTAAGTTTTCCAAAGGCGGACTTGCCCTCGGGTGGCTAACCCGTGGCTGACGGTCTATTGCTCCTGCAAGCTTTCCCACTGCTCAAAAGCTTCTTCCTGCTGAGACTGTAAATCCTCTAAAACCTTTGTAAGCTCCAAAAGCTTTTCGTAGTCGATGATTACTTCCTCGGTGGAAAGCATCTTTTCAGTCTCGGCTATTTTTGCATCAAGCTCCTCAATAAGCTCTTCGGCTTTTCTGATGGCAGTCTGACGTTTACGCTCTCGGGACTGTTCTTCTTTTCTGAGCTTATAGTCGTTGACTTTGGGCTTTTCTTCGGTCTTTGCCACAGACTGAGCAGATAAGGACACCTCTTTCTGCTTTTCGGCAAAGTAGTCGTAGTTACCCAGATACTCCTTTACTCCGTCCTCTTTAAGCTCCAGAATTCTGGTAGCCAGCTTGTTTATAAAATAACGGTCGTGGCTGATGATGAGCATTGTGCCGTCATAATTTAAGAGAGTATCTTCCAGAGCTTCTCTGGATGCAGTGTCAAGATGATTTGTGGGCTCGTCAAGAAGCAGAAAGTTTGAGCCTGCCAGCACCAGCTTCAAAAGTGCTACTCTTGCTCGTTCGCCACCTGAAAGAGTGGAAATTTTCTTCAGAGCGTTGTCGCCTTTCAAGAGAAACCGCCCCAGAACAGAACGAATCTGAGTATTGCTCATAGAGGGAAAAGCGTCGCTGATTTCTTCCACAGGGGTGTTCTCAATATTAAGGTCTGACTGCATCTGGTCAAAATAGCCCATATCAACCCTGGCACCAAAGGTCAGCTCGTCAAAAGCCCCTTCATATTTCTTTGTAAGAATATTAAAAAGAGTAGTCTTGCCTGTGCCGTTGCCGCCTAAGATAAACACCCTCTCGCCTTTTCTGATGTGCATATCAACATTTTTAAAGAGGGATTTGTCCCCGAAGGACTTCGAGAGGTTTTTGACAATAAGCACATCGTTGCCGCTTTCTCTCTTGGGCTCGAGAGTAAATGAAAGGGTTTCTTCTTCGCTGTCGGGAGGAGTGAGCTGAGCCTTGATTCTGTCGGCCTCTTTCTGCTTACTGGCAGCAGTAATAAAATTATGCTCTCTGCCCCAGCGTTTCTGCTGCTCTACAATTCCTTCGATTCGCTTGATTTCTTTGCTATCATTTATAAACTTGCGGCGGATTGCCTCCTGCTCGCGTTGTTTCTTCTCCATAAAGGTGGTGTAGTTACCTGTGTAAACCATGGTTTTCTGATTAGAAAGCTCGATGGTTTTGTTGGTAACCGCATCAAGAAAATATCGGTCGTGGCTTACTATCAGAGCCGTGCCCGCAAAGTCTTTTATATACTGCTCAAGCCATCTGACGGATTCGATGTCCAGATGGTTTGTGGGCTCGTCCAGAAGCAGAATATCAGCACCGCTTAAAAGAAGCTTTGCCAGAGAAAGCTTGCTTACCTGACCGCCTGAGAGGGTGCCGCTTTTTCTTATCATATCTTCTTCGGAAAATCCAAGTCCCAGAAGTGCAGACTTGGCTCGGCTTTTATATGTCAAACCACCCTGACGCTCAAACTGCTCCAGAAGAGCTCCGTGCTCTGCAATAAGCTTGTCGAGATTTTCACCTTTTTCAAGCTCACGATTGAGAAACTCAAGCTGTATTTCCATCATCTTAAGGTGTTCAAATACACTTAAGAGCTCATCGTAAACAGTTCTTTCGGGATGCTCCAAAACATGCTGGTGCATATAGCCCACTTTTGCATCCTTTGCGGTAAAGACATCGCCTGTTGTGGGGCTCAGCTCGCCACTGAGGACTTTTAAGAGAGTTGTCTTACCTGTGCCGTTAGAGCCGATAAAACCTACCTTATCGCGTTTTTCGATATCAAAGGACACATTCTCAAACAATACCCTCTCAACAAAGGTAACACCGATATCCCTTGCACTTAAAAGAGCCATATAATCACCTCCCGAATAAATTGCCCATAAAGTATATCACAAGATAAAACTTTTGTAAACACAACAAATGCCCTGCCGAAATGTTTTCGGCAGGGCTTATAATTACATCAGCTTAAGATAAAGTTCTTTGATTTCCTCTACGCTTGTGTCTCTGGGATTTCCGGGACGGCAGGCATCGTCAAAGGCAGACTGGGAAAGGAAGTCGATGTCCTCTGCCTTTACGATTTCTTTAAGGTCGGCAGGGATGCCAACATCAGCTGAAAGCTTCTTGACTGCATTGATAGCGGCAGCACGAGCCTCATCAAGAGTCATATCGGAAACACCCTCTACACCCATAGCAGTTGCGATTGCTCGGTACTTTTCGCCTGTTGCAGGTGCATTATACTCCATAACAGTAGGCAGGATAATTGCGTTTGCCACACCATGAGGTGTATCGTAAACCGCACCCAGAGGATGAGCCATTGAATGAACGATACCAAGACCTACATTGCTGAATCCCATACCTGCGATATACTGGCCCAAAGCCATACCCTCTCTGCCCTCGTCGGTGCCTTCTACCGCACCTCTCAAGGATTTTGCGATAATCTCAATAGCCTTAAGGTGGAACATATCGCTCATTTCCCAGGCGCCTTTGGTGATATAGCCCTCAATTGCGTGTGTGAGTGCGTCCATACCTGTAGCAGCAGTAAGGCCTTTTGGCATAGAAGCCATCATATCAGGGTCAACAACAGCTACAACGGGGATATCGTGAACATCCACGCAAACCATCTTGCGGTTAAGCTCGGCATCTGTGATAACGTAGTTGATTGTAACCTCTGCGGCAGTACCTGCAGTAGTGGGAACTGCGATAATGGGAGTGCACTTGTTCTTTGTGGGTGCAACGCCCTCAAGGCTCTTAACATCGGCAAACTCGGGATTTTCGATGATAATGCCGATTGCCTTTGCAGTGTCCATAGACGAACCGCCGCCAATAGCAACGATTACATCACCGCCATATTCTTTAAAAGCAGCTACGCCGCTCTGAACATTCTCAATTGTGGGGTTAGGCTTGATGTCGCTGAAAACTGTATATTCAATAGAAGCCGCATCTAAGATGTCGGTAACTTTTTTGGCAATGTTAAGCTTTACAAGGTCAGGGTCAGAGCAAACAAAAACCTTTTTGAAGCCGCGGGCATTTATCTCTGTTGCAATCTCATTGATTGCACCTTTGCCGTGATAGCTTGTTTCGTTAAGTACAAATCTGTTAGCCATATAAAAAACTCCTTTTTAAGTTATTATATTAATTTTATACAATATATATTTGCTTGTCAAGGATTTTGTGTGCAGGTTAACCATATTATTGGAAATCTTAGCTGTATCAACCAACGGTTTGTTGACTTATTAGTGCCGGTGTGATTTAATTATCACGAAAGGAAGGGTGAATATATGAGCAATATTCTTAAAACCACCGGCCTTACAAAGAAGTACAAGCGTCATCTCGCTGTTAACGGTGTGGATATGAACATCAACCGCGGTGACATTTACGGCTTTGTGGGCGAAAACGGCTCAGGTAAAACTACTGTTATAAGACTTATAACAGGCCTTATCTCTCCTTATAGCGGAGAATTCAGCTTGTTCTCGGTATCAAACAAATCCAAAGATATCGGAAAAGCCCGAAGCAGAATAGGTGCCATTGTAGAGACTCCCTCTATATACCTTAATATGTCAGCATTCGACAATCTTAAGATGCAGAGTACGCTTCTGGGCATTAAAGACGAGGGTAAAATCCTCTCGGTTCTTACAGATGTAGGACTTGAGGCTTTGTATAAAGACAAGAAAAAAGCCGCCAACTTCTCTTTAGGCATGCGTCAGAGGCTTGGTATCGCCATGGCACTTATGGGCGACCCCGAGTTTCTTATTCTTGACGAGCCTATGAACGGACTTGACCCTGCAGGTATTGTTGACATAAGAGAGCTTATCTTAAGACTTAACCGCGAGAGAAATATTACGTTTCTTATTTCATCCCATATTCTTACAGAGCTTTCTCTTGTGGCAACTAAGTACGGAATCATCTCAAAAGGCAAGCTTATTAAAGAAATCACATCTGAGGAGCTTCACAACGAATGCACAAAAACAACTGTGATTACATCCGACGACCCTCAGAAGCTTACTGAGGTTGTTAAAAGTTTTCTCCCTGATGCAAACATTCAGCTTGTGCCCGAGGGCTTAAAAATCATCGGCGAGCTTTGTCTTAACTCAGTTCTCGGCAAAATCATAAATGAAGGCGTTAATATTCTTACAATAAACTCAAGCGAAACAAGCTTTGAGGAATATTACCTCTCTCTTATAGGAGGTGCAAAAAATGACTAAACTTATCAAAGCAGATTTCACAAGGGTTTTTAAGGATAAGCTGGTTCTTATAATGGCTATAATTGCCGCGGCTTTTTCTCTTATTACTCCTCTTTTATATGTAGCGATATTCTCAAGCTCCGAGTCTTTAAGCGAGTTTGGATTCGAAAATCTTGTCTCTGCAAAATCTCAGTTTTTCCAGAGCTTTTCCATAGGTAACAACATGGGACTTATTGCACCTGTGCTTTTATGCATTGTACTTTGGAAGGACTTTTCTTACGGCACAATCCGCAACAAGATAATCGCAGGCAACAGCCGAACATCCATATTTATGTCACTGTTTACTGTTTGCTCTGCACTTACTCTGGGTGTAATGTTTTTACATGCTTTCCTCACCTTGGGAATAAGCCTTATTTTCTTTGACTATCAGCCCGGCGGATTCACCGCAAACGACTTCGGATATTTTATGGTATCAATTCTCTTTGAGATTGTGCTTATGCTCTTTATTTCCGCAATGCTTACATGGCTTCTGGCTTCTATGAAAAACTTAGGACTTGTAATCGTACTTTACGTTGCAATTACATTTATTCTTGTAATGGTAGGAAGTATTGTTGTAGCAATTGCCGAGATTATGAGCTTGACTCCCGGCAACGAACAGACCATTGAAGTTCTTGATATAATCTCACGAATCAACGTAGGCAACTCTACGCTTTATATCGGCGCAGGCGACACCTACACACTTGAGGATGTTCTGTATATTCTGATTCCGCCCACAGTAGGTATTGCAGGCTTTTTAGGTATGGGATTAATTCAATTCAACAAAAAAGACCTTAAATAATTCTAAAGAGAAAAGGCACCGACTCAGTCGGTGCCCTTTTGCTTTACTTTTCTATCTCTTTCATTATTCTTTCTTCCAAATCTGAGGGAACTTCTGCTTCGGTATTTTTTATTAAGAACTCAACCTCTTTTGAAGAAAGCTTTTCGGATACACCAATTAGCTTTCCTGTATCAGTAATAAGTACTGCTCTTTTGCGTTTGTTAAGCACAAGGAACACAAAGGATATACCAAATAATATTATAGCAAAAGCAACAACATATATAAAATACGAATGCTTTGCAGGTTGCTCCTTTGTTATAATATTCTGAGCAGAGGGCGTAAATGAAACCACAGGTAAATCTTCGGTTAATACTAAATCCTCTGTATAGTATAATCCATCAACATATTCAATGACGAAAACATCACCGTATTTCTCTTTAAGCTCCTCAAGCATTTGCATACTTTGTGGATTATCCTTATATTCTTTTACTATACCAAGCTCAAGACGGCTTTTATCGTCAAGAAATGCAGCATAACTAAGCCCAAGATCCCACATTTCTTTAGTCAGCAAGCTACGCTGAATACCGATAAGATAATTTCTGCTATAGTCACCATAGGTAAAGCTTACGGAAGAATCATCTTCTATCATATCAAGGATTTCTTCTTTACCCTTGTTGCCCTCGTCAGTGTCCAGCACCGCTACAACCAGATTATCAAGGCTGCCTGTCTCTGTCCAGATACCGCAAAACCAGTCTGGATAAGCATTATTCACAGCCCAATAATTATTAAGGTCTCGCATTTTTTCAAATTTCGCCTGAGCATTTACACTCAATGAAGAAGAAAAGACAAAAAGCATGGCAAACATAATTGATATCAGTTTTTTCATAACCTTTCAACCTCCAGATAATCACGTAAGGTTTTAAGTGCCTTTTTGTATCTGCGATATACAGCCGAAAGAGATAAATCCATAATATCCGAAATTTCCGAAAACTTTAAAGACGCATTCAGATGAAGGGCGACTATCTGTCTTTCTGAGACAGAAAGCTTTTTGAACGCTCTCATAAGGTCGATTTTTTCGGCTATCAGAGAGGATTCATCATAAGGCTCGGGCTCGTTATCGTAAATGCTAAGGCTTTGTGTTTTTCTCAGAGCATCAATTGAAAGATTGCGCGCCATCTTAAAAATCCATGCTCTTGGATTTTTAACAGAGGGCGGTGGTGGCAAAAGAAACAACTTTACAAATACATCCTGAGTAATATCCTCAGCTAAAGGTACATCGCCGACTATCCGCAAAGCAACAGTAAAAACCGGCTTTTTAAGCTCACTGTAAATAATGCCGAAAGCCTCTTTGTCGCCTGCTCTGACCTTAGAAATGTTCATTTTTAAATCTGCATCTTTCATATTACCGCCCCCCTTTCACTTACTATGACGATTGAAAGCGTGATTTTTTTCGCTATTGTCCGAATATTTACTAAAAAAAGCTGTCCCAAAAAGAGACAGCTTTCCTTATTTCACATTATTCGCCTAAAAACTTGTGATAAGTGTCGATTTCCTCGGTGGATTCTCTTAAGAATCTGAGACACGCCTCATCTTTGGCTAAAATTCTGCCCACCTTTTTAAGTGCTTTGAAAAAACTTTTGTCAAAGATAATTTCATCACTGTGAGTAATAAGCGGACAAAGCCTTGCCCCTCGGAAGTCTGCTTCGACATACACTTTGTTCTTTTCATCCACTGTGGGAAAGAAGGGAAAAATCCTGCAGGCAAGAGGGCGTTTATCTCTTTGGCATTTACCATTGCAGATTACAAGACGCACACCGTTTTCAAGCTCTTTTACGGGAAGCTCAGACTCCTCAAATGGAAAAAGCCGCATACCTGTGTTTTCGTCGCCCTTGCAGCAGGCACCGCCGCAAATGCTGCCGCAGTCTGCCTTTAAGGGTGTCCGCTCCCCTATTATTTTATATATTTTTTCGTACATTTTCTTGTAATCGGTGTTCATAAATACCTCAGTTTATTCTTACATATCCGCATTCTTCGATAAGTTTCTGACCTTCTTCAGACAAAATCCAATCTATCAGAACAGGAATATTCTCATTTTTGTTATCAGCTCTATAAATAGCATAAAACTGTGCTACAACAGGATAACTTCCGTTTTTAATGTTTTCCGAATCAGGATAAACCCCATTGAGCGAAAGCATTTTTACATTTTCGTTGTCTACGATGCCATCCAAGTAGTATCTGAAAGAAAAACCTATTGAACCGCCCAAAACAGCAAAGAGAGATTTATCGGCAATCTTTTCATCACCCATAAACGCATTCATTGCAGACTGACTTCCGCTACCCTCAAGCCTTGAAACAGGATTTATGATTCTGTCAACTCCGCCGACTTCTGACCAATTATTTATTTTTCCGCTATATATACTTCTTATCTGCTCAACAGTCAGATTATCAACAGGATTGTTTTTATTAACAAAAAACACAAACGCTTCAAGTCCAACAGGCACATAAACCAGTTCTACGTTATTTTCTTCTGCATACTTCTTTTGCTCTTCACTGGGAGCAGCACAAAACAATATATCCGTCTCTCCATCAACTATTGCTTGATAACCTCTTACTGTGTTTTTGTACTGCATTTTACTGTCTGAAGCAAAGTTTTCGCCATAGAAATTATCATCAGAAAAAGTTCCTCCCTCATAAGTAACCGAACCTTCCGGATACACGGCATTTACTATTGACGCATAAACAGGCACCAATGCCGCCGCTCCATCAAGCACAGGCAGATTATCAGTAAGCTTAAGTGATGAATTAACTTTGGCAAGGTCGGATTCTTCTTCAAATGGCAGGTATTTTTTTACATCTATCATTTTTGATTGGGATACAGAGCTAAAGTTATTTGACAATCTGCAGGTAAGCAACACATAAAGACTGATATTAAACGAAGCAAATAGGATAACAACCAAAGCAATGGCTATAATCTGTTTTATCAATGTTTTTCTGCACATTTTACCATGGCTCCTTTGCAATAAATTTGATTATGGAGCTATGCTGATATGCATAAATTGCATACACTAAATGTGCAACTGTCAAAAGAACACATAAAGCCGCAACAACAAATAAAATTATATAAAAAGTTTTGAGTTTCATATTACCACCTTACATATACGCAACCATCATAGTTCCAAGCACCAACACAGAAACCACTACAAATAATGGTATTCCGAACAAAACAGATGAAACAATTAAAAAAACTTTTCTTGTTGTAATCTGCTGAAAGGTATAGGATTCGGGATTCTTTCTGTTGGCTCGTTTAGCAGCTATAAACATCACCAAGCTTATTATGAAAAATATTGCTAACAAAACAGGCACACCTAAAAATATAACATAAGGTAAAACGTTATACATAATAATTCTCCTTTCGAATAGCACAATATATTTTTTATTTTCTTCCTCTTTTGATTTTGCTTGTAACTTTAAAGATAAATTTATAAAATGCAGGTGCATATACAGACAGGTTGAAATTAACCTTTTCTTTGAAAGATAGTACGGGATAAATCACCTTGCGGTAATCTTTCATAGTGCGGCGGATTTTTTTGCCGTCGGGAGTTTTGTGGTTGTTTCTTATGAGATAGGCTTTGTATACGTTAAGTCCGTCCAGCTTCTGAAGATTTACATACTTTGTTCTGCCCATTGTTTCTTCACTTTGCCACACAAGCTCACGTCTGTGAAAGCGTGACCAGAATCCCTCAAAGCTGTAATCGCCAGAAAGGTTTGAGCCGTGGAGCCTGCCGAAATACCATTTTTCATTAAGAAACACCGCGTCGGTACCCTTGAAAAGATTTTCATACATAAAGTAAAAATCCTCACCGATATGAAGGGAAGTATTAAACCTTGTGTTTCCTATAAGCTTTCGGCTTATCATAACGCCGCCGATAAGATTTATGGGACTTGTACCCGTAAAGACCGCCTCCAGTGTTTCCTCAAATGAAAGATGTCTTGTCTCGCCTTGTTCGGTATTCTTCTCAAGATAAGCATTGAGCTTGTGCCAGTTGGCTTGCTTTACAAATCTCACGCTGCTTCCGCCGATGTTGGCGCCTGACTTTTCCATAGCATCCAGCAAAACCTCAAAAAGCCTTTTGTGGATAATATCATCACTGTCAAGGAAGAAAAGATAATCTCCCTCTGCATTATCAATGGCACAGTTTCTGGATGCGGATACACCTTCGTTGGATTTCTTTATGTATTTGATGCGACTGTCTTTTTCTGTATAGTATCTGCACACCTCGGGGGTGTTGTCTGTCGACTCACTGTCCACAATCACAATCTCCCAGTTATGGTATGTCTGAGATATTACCGACTCAATACTCTCGCCTATCATATCGCCGCGATTGTAAACAGGCATAATTACAGAGATTTTGCTTTTCATAGAATCACCGTACTTTCAGTATGATAATAACACATTAAAAAGTCCAATTCAACCGAAAAGTAATAAAAGTCCACGGCTACAGTCGATTTTAATATATTCTGACATTGTATTTTGGATTTGTTTCTGTTATGATATCAGCATAGATATAAAAGGTGGGATTTTTATGAAAGCCAAGGCTATAATTTCGTTTGTGCTGGTGCTTCTGATGCTTTTCTCGGCAAATTGCATCTCTGCTATTGCACAAAGCGACGAACCCGAGAATACGGTTATACTTTTTGCTGACTTCACAGAGGCTGACGGAGCATTGATGGAATCAAGAGACAATAACTCTTTTGGTCTTACCGTTAATCTTGAGAAAGGTGTTTACCGTTTTCTTATTGCAGAAAATGATATTATTTACGGACACCCCACAACCATTAACGATACTACAGACAGATTCTCCTCAAAGGGTATAAGAATGAGCAGTGATTTTAGCATAAATTGCACCTTGCTTTGCTCCGGCGGTGAGTATACATTTATCTACAACTGTGAGTCTGACTGTCTGAGAATTGTGAAGGACGGATTTGCTCTTACAAAGGGCGAAACGCTTAAGATTCACACAGGCGACAGTGTTGTTGAGGCAAATTTGGGCGACAAAATCAAATACAACGTTTACCTCAAGACAAATGGAGTTTTTGAGGATGTTCAGACAGCCCTTAACTTTGACAAAGACAAACTTGCTCTCTCAAAGACAACATCCCAGTCTCCCGATATGACTAATACCGATGCACTTGCAAATTGTCCTAATCTGAAGGATGTATTTTTCAACAGCACCCATGAGAATCTGGTATCAGTAAACGCATCCACAGTAGAAGGTTATGATTTTACAACCGAAAAGCTCTTCCTCGCTCTTGAGTTTACCGTTGTTGACAATGGAGAGACTTATCTCGACTTCAATGTGCAGGATATGACGGCTATGGGCGGAGAAATTTCTTACTACTACTTAAGCCAGAAGAAAACTGACGGTGCAGATTTCAGAATTGAGACTCAGGTCATCAAGAACGAAAATCCCACAGACCCCGTAAAGCCCACTGATGCCACAGAGCCTGCAGAGCCCTCAGTCCCCTCTGAGCCTGACGACAACACAGAGCCTTCTACGGGCATCGTACCCACCTCACCTGCTGACACTACCCCCTCTGAAACCATCACTTTCCCAACCACCGTGCCTGTCTCCACTGACTCTACCGACTCCACCGAGCCCTCAAATCCCGTTTCAGAGTTTGAGCTTGGAGACGTTACACGGGACAAGAAGCTTAACATCAAGGATGTAACCGCTATCCAGAAATATCTCGCCATGATACTTGATTTTGATGAGGAGCAGAAGCTCCTCGCCGACTATCTCCAAGACACCAAAATCAACATCAAGGATGCTACCCAGATCCAGAAAAAACTGGCAAATATTATTTAAGGTAAAAACAGCAAACCGACTCACAAGATGTGAGTCGGTTTTTCTCAGCTTTCTTTTCTTTTTTCTAAGAAAGAATAATATAACACTCCACCAATAACCAGCACTGCAACTGCAATCCGGATGAGATTGGGGATTTCCTCAAATATAGCCATGGCAAACAACGTCGAAACCATTGTCTTATAAATCAGAAAAATTCAATACATTTTAATCTATCATTTTGTAGACTTTTTGATTTTGAGTATGGCGATATATGCCAGAAGAAGCACAGATGCACATAAGGCTGCAGAGTACATCGGAACACTGTAAAGCTCACCGGTCTGGGGAGATTTTTCGGAGGTGTCGGGCTCTCCCTCCTGAGGCTTTGAGGGCTGAGGAGCCGAGTCGGGCTCTGCGGGTTTTTCGGAGATAACCGTTACTCTGTTCTGAGAAGTTTTGTACTGCTCGCCGATAACACCGCCCAGGTGCTCGTTGATATACACCTCAAGAAGCTCTACGTCCAGCATACCGCTATTGCTGATAATTTCAGAATCATTCAGCATTGTGGCACCGCTGCCGTGGTCAAGAAGCAGATAGTTGTGGGATGCAAGGGTGTAGAATTTTGAGGCGTCTATTGCCTCATATTCGCCGCTTTCGCTATTGAGAACCTTTACGTCGGATACGCGACGCTGGCCCTCAACGCTTTCAAACGCCATATTCTCGTCATATTTTACAGAAGAAGGAATGTAAGCATTCAAGGTATAGGTAAGTCCCGAAACATGCTGGAAACTGCCGTTTTCTTCGGGATAAAAGTCTACGCTTAGCTCCAGAAAATCGAGAATCTGCTGACCTGTAACCTTTGCTACGCAAACAGTGTTGTTAAAGGGATAAACGCTTAAGATATCGTTAAAGGTTACCTCGCCTTTTGAAAGCTCGGCACGGATACCGCCACCATTGATAACACCGATGTCTGCTCCTGTTACAACCCTGAAAGCATCAGCACAGAAATCGCCTAAGTTAGTCTGGGTGTGACGCACAAGTCGGTTGCCGTTTTCATCAGCAAACAGAAGGTCGAACTTGTTCTCGCCTATAACGCGATTACCCAGCGTTGCATATTCCTCGGTAATCTCGGCTATATATGCATCAATACCTGCGTCGGTCTTAGTATAAGTTTCTGTGGGGATAAGCTCTGTTGTAATTTCCCCCTCAGAAATTGTAAGCTTGCCGATATTCATAAACTTTGTACCTGTTGAAGAAACTACAACTTTATCGCCCGATTTATCTTCAATTATCATATTTTCAACAACACTGTGAGAATGTCCGTCAAGTACCGCATCAAAGCCCGATGTGTTCTTCACAAGAGTAGTTACACTCCACTGCTCAAAAACATTTTCGCTGCCAAGATGTGCCAGACCAACAACATAGTCAGCTCCCTTTTCCTTAGCACTGTCAACTGCCTTTTGCACAGTTGCACAAAGGTCATCACCGCTGAAGCCGTAAATATACTTACCGTTTTCATCCATAAACTGAGCAGGTGAGGAAGATGTCAATGTGTCGGGGGTGGTGATGCCGATATACGCAACATCCACATCACCGTAGGACTTAATAACATAAGGCTCAAAAACAGGTGTTTCTTCGCCGGATTTATAAAAGTTGCTGCAAACAGGCTTTGTGTCAAGAATATCGCAAAGCTCAAGAAGCCTGTCAAATTTATAGTCAAACTCGTGATTTCCGAGAGCTATGGCGTCATAGCCCACCATATTCATTATGTTGGCAATATATCCGCCCTGAGAGATAGCTCCAAAGGTATCACCCTGGACAAAATCACCCATAGAAACTACGCCTACATATCCGTTATCTGTCAGAAGCTCATTTTTTAGGGAAAGAAGCTTTGAATATCCCTCAATGGCACAGTGAACATCGTTTTCGTAAAGAATAACAATCTCATCACCGTCTTCAGAGGCATTAACAAATGTGGCAGACATTGCCGAAAAAATCATAAGCAAAGAAAGAACAAGCGACAAAGTTTTCTTTAGTTTCTCTGGGGCAAAGAACATGTGCATTTTCATAAAATCACCTCATATTAAGTATATCATAACTATACTGAATATCAAGCATTTTAGTGATATTGAATCAGTTTAAAGCACTTCTTCACTATGTAAGTAAGAGATAATTGAAGAATGAACAATTAATAGTGAAAAAACAAAAACCTCGCATCCGAAGATACGAGGTTTTGGCTGTTATGAACCTAAAAGATACACATTAAAATTTATAAGGCCTAAATTATTATAATAAAAAATGTTCTTTGTTTTTCATCAGATAGTTGTAGAGATAATACGATATATCTTCGTAATAAGATTCTTTACTCAAACAGTTGATTTCATCTTCATCCAATTCAGCCAACAGAGAGTCTCTCTCCTCTTGTATCTTTGGAACAGTTTTGTCAGAAAAAAATTCAAAAGCAGATCTCAATGCTTTTGCAGATTTTTTTGCTCCTACAAGCTGAAGTGCTTCTGCGGTCTCGTGAGCAAACTGTCCTTCGCTTGAAAGATACTGATAAATTCCAAACTGACATACTTCATCATATATGACACAGAGCAAGAAACTATTTACATAGTTGTTGAATTGATTTGAGAAGTCCCAGTTACATTTCCTCATAAAATATTCATATACATCACCAACAACATTTTTCTCAGTATCTCTTGAAATAATCTCATAAATATCAAGAGGTCTGGTCATGTGTTTTTGAATTTGCACTCTTAGCTCTTCATTTGTGGATGGGATAGATTCTTTATACTCGGAAGCATAAGCATAAAACTCATCTTTACTTTGATGCTCAATATAACCTGTGGAATCATCAACATAAAACTTACATCCAATATTCTTTGCAATATAGCCGATAATCTCAAGCACTAAAATATGAAACTCTATGTCTGTATAAGTTGTATCTGAAGAACCATCTATATATGTGTTCTTCGAATTACGTTCGTTACAAAGTCTTAACAACACACTTTTGAAATTATTGTCTTTATCAAAATGCAAGAAATAAGTATTCTTGCAGGTTTCAATAACCGAAACAGGAGAAAACTTTTTACTGATAAGTGCGATAATGGATCTGAAACCCGTTTCATTACAATGTCTCAGAAAACCGGTCTTTTGCCAAAATTCAATTCCAGCGGAAGAAGATCTGAAGGCTCCATTAGGTCTCATAGTATCATACGTTGCAACAATAAAACGATTCATACTGCCACTCCCTTTGCTATGATTATATCACCAGTTAAAGTAAAAGTATATAGCTAAATTACTGCTTGGCAGTAGTGAAATTATATCGCTTTGCAATATAGCGAAATTGTGAGCTTTCGCACACAGCTAAATTATATTCGCCATAAAACCGGGCGAAGCCCAATATCACTCGGCTTTAGCCGAATATCACTGCGTAGCAAAATCACTCGCTGTAAGGCGAATATAACTGAAAAGAGCACTTGCATTTGCAAGTGCTCTTTTCTGGTGGGAGAAGGTGGATTCGAACCACCGAAGTCGTCGACAACAGATTTACAGTCTGCCCCCTTTGGCCGCTCGGGAATTCTCCCATATTAAAGACCTGCTAAAAAAAGCAGGTCTGTTGTTGGAGCTGGTGGACGGACTTGAACCCCCGACCTGCTGATTACAAATCAGCTGCTCTACCAACTGAGCTACACCAGCGTGTTTCGCTGTGGCTTTGTGTATCGCCAACAGTTAGAGATTATAACAGAGAGTTGATAAATTGTCAAGGGTTTTTTCGAAAAAATTTTCAAAACTTTTGACGTTAATTTTTATTATTTTCCAAGTGTCGCCATATATGTGTATCAATAGTATACAGTTTATCCTCGAAAAGCCCCGTATTTCTCAGCTTTTCTCCAAAAGTTTACAGATAACTTGACAGTTGTAAAGCTCAAAATGTATAATTAGCAGGATTTATATTAAGATACAAGGACGATATTATGAGAAACAGAATTGAAGCTCTGAAAAAAGAAAAGAACGCAGTAATCATGGCGCACTACTACGCACCTGCTGAGGTACAGGAGATTGCGGATTTTGTAGGCGACTCCTTTTATCTTGCAAAGGTAGCCAAAGAAAGTGACGCTGAAGTTATCGTATTCTGCGGTGTTAATTTTATGGGCGAAAGTGCAAAGATACTTTGTCCCGACAAAAAGGTGCTTATGCCCGACCTCAGTGCCGATTGTCCTATGGCACATATGGTTAGAGAAGGCAAGATTGACGAAATGCGCGAGAGGTTCTCGGACCTTGCGGTTGTGTGCTACATCAACTCTACCGCTGAGCTCAAATGCCAGAGCGATGTCTGCGTAACCTCCTCAAACGCAGTTAAAATCGTCAGAGCACTGCCTAACAAAAACATATTCTTTATTCCCGACAGAAATTTAGGCAGATTTGTTGCGGCTCAGGTACCTGAGAAGAACATTATCCTCAACGACGGCTGCTGTCCCATTCATGCTGATGTAACCGCAGATTCTGTGAAAGCACTGGCAGAATGCCATAAAAATGCTCAGATTCTTTGTCATCCCGAATGCGAGCCTGAGGTTGTGGCGATGTCCCACTTCAGCGGCAGCACTGCAGAGATTATAGATTTTGCAAAAGCAAGCGATAACAAAGAGTTTATCGTATGCACCGAAGAAGGCGTAGGCTTCAAGCTGAGAAGCGACAATCCCACAAAGAATTTTTACTTCCCTACACCATGTCCTGTTTGCAAGGATATGAAGCTTAACACCCTGGAGAATATACTGAAAGTTCTTGAGACCGAAGATAATCAGGTTGAGGTTGACTTTGACAAGCGTATGGGGTCACTTCTGCCTTTGGAAAGAATGCTGGAGCTTGGTAAATAAAAATGAAAACAGATATTATTATAGTCGGCTCAGGTGTGGCAGGTCTTTACTGTGCACTTAATCTGCCGAAAGACAAAAGCATTATTATTGTTACAAAAAACAAAGCCCGTCGCAGCGACTCGTATCTTGCACAGGGCGGCATTTGTGTACTCCGTGACGAAGATGATTACTCGTCGTTTTTCAACGACACAATGCGTGCAGGTCACTTCGAAAACGACCCAGATTCCGTGGAGATTATGATTCGCTCCTCGCAGGAGGTCATCAGCGACCTGGTGGACTTTGGCGTTCATTTTGAGAAAAACGGCAAAGAGTTTGTATATACCCGTGAGGGCGCTCATTCCCGTCCGAGAATTCTTTTTCACGAGGATGAAACCGGCAAAGAAATCACATCTCATCTTCTTGAAACCGTCAGAGAGAAGGAAAACATCACCCTGATTGAGAATTTCACAATGGTTGACCTTATTGTTGAGGACAATGTGTGCAAGGGTATTGTGGGCCACTACAACGAAGGCGGATATATATCCATTGCAGCTGACTACACGGTGCTTGCAACCGGCGGTATCGGTGGACTTTTCAAGCACTCCACCAACTATCCCCATCTTACGGGAGATGCTCTGGCACTTGCACTTAAATACGGCATCAAGCTTCAGGACATTGACTACATCCAGATTCACCCCACCACCCTTTACTCAAAAAAACACGGCAGAGAATTTTTGATTTCCGAATCTGTCCGCGGTGAGGGTGCAAAGCTTTTGAACTCCAAGGGCGAAAGATTTGTTGACGAGCTTCTGCCCAGAGATGTGGTTGCCAACGCAATTTTTGACGAAATGAAAAAAGAAGGCTCAAAACATGTGTGGCTTTCTCTTGAGGATATTGACAACGAAGAAATCGTAAGCCATTTCCCCAACATATACAAGCACTGTCTTGAAGAAGGCTATGACATCACCAAAGAGCCCATTCCCGTGGTACCCAGCCAGCATTATTTTATGGGCGGTATTGATGTTGATACCAACAGTGCTACCTCTATGCCCAGACTTTATGCCGTGGGAGAGACGGCTTGTAACGGTGTTCACGGCAAAAACCGACTGGCAAGCAACTCTCTTCTGGAGAGCCTTGTTTTTGCCAAGAGAGCAGCCGAAAGCATTACATCCGACTATTCTTCATTAGAATCCAATAGGGATTTTGATGTTGACGAAAGCAAATACACAAACTATCAGGAAGAGTACAAGAAAATGGTACTCGATGCCATAGAAAAGGAGAAGAAAAACCGTGAATAATATTACAATGTTAATGAATGCCGACGAGATGATTATGCTGGCATTAAGAGAAGATATTACATCAGAGGATATTACAACCAACTCTGTTATGCCCGAGTATGCTCTGGGCGAGGTTGACCTTATCTGCAAAGAAGATGGCGTTATTGCAGGTCTGGGTGTTTTCAAGAGAGTGTTTGAGCTTCTTGACAAGGACACAGAGGTTACCTTCTTTGTAAAAGACGGCGACAAGGTAGAGAAAGGCCAGCTCTTGGGCAAAGTAAAGGGTGACATCCGCGTGCTTCTCTCAGGCGAGAGAACTGCTCTCAACTATCTGCAGCGTATGAGCGGTATCGCAACCTACACAAGAAATATTGCAGAACTTTTAAAGGGTACAAGCACAAAACTTCTCGACACAAGAAAGACAACTCCCAACATGAGGGTTTTTGAGAAATATGCAGTAAAGGTTGGCGGCGGGTATAATCACCGCTTCAACTTAAGTGACGGTGTGCTCCTCAAGGACAACCACATCGGTGCTGCAGGCTCTGTAAAAGAGGCTGTAAGAATGGCTAAGGAGTATTGTCCCTTTGTAAGAAAGATTGAGATTGAGGTAGAAAACCTTGATATGCTCAAAGAAGCTCTTGAGGCAGGTGCTGACATCATTATGCTTGACAACATGAGCATTGAGGATATGAAAGAAGCAGTTAAGCTTTGCAAAGGCAAGGCAGAAACAGAGTGCAGCGGTAACGTTACAAGAGAAAACGTGGCAAGACTTGTTGACATCGGTGTGGACTACATCTCCAGCGGTGCTTTGACTCACTCCTCTCCAATTCTCGACTTGTCCCTGAAGAATCTTCACGCAATTTAAGGTGAGTTTATGAAAGCTATTGACAGACGAAAGGAAATCGCCGCTGTGCTTATATCCTCTGACACTCCTGTTTCGGGCAATATGCTCTCAGAAAAATTCGGAGTTTCACGCCAGATTATAGTACAGGACATTTCTCTTTTAAAAGCCTCGGGTTATGACATTATCTCTACCCACAACGGCTACATCCTGCAAAGCTCCCCGTTAAAAGAAAGAGTATTCAAGCTCAAGCATACAACTGACGACACCGAAGACGAGCTTACAACTATCGTAAGCTTAGGCGGTACGGTTGCGGATGTTTTTGTATGGCATAAAGTTTACGGCAAGGTTGAAGCAAAGCTTAACATCTTTTCGGATATGCATGTAAAGCAATTTATTGAGGGAGTACGCAGCGGCAAATCCTCTGAACTTATGAATATTACAGGCGGATATCACTATCACACCATAAGAGCAGAAAGTGACGATATCTTAGATAAAATCGGAGAAGCACTTGATAAAAAAGGTTATATCGCCCCGGAAATATAGTTGACTTTCTATTACAAATCATATATAATCAAACAAACTGCCACCGGGTAGTGAATGTTTTATATAAAATCAAAGCATTCGTTTACGCTTCGTTAGGTCTTTGAAGAAGCGTATGCGAATGCTTGTTTTTTTAGGAGGAAAAATGAAAGCAAAGGGCTATTTTTCAAAGTTCGAAATCTCTATATGGATATTGTCGGTCGTAAGCATAACTGCCTCTTTTCTAATTTTTGACAGAGAAAGCTTTCTGACACTTATCGCCTCGATTTTAGGTGTTACGGCGATTTTGCTTAACGCCAAGGGCAATCCCATAGGTCAGGGGCTTATGGTGATATTCAGCGTAATTTACGGTATTATCTCTTACGGTTTTGCCTATTACGGCGAGATGGCTACCTATCTGGGTATGACCTTGCCCATGTCAGTTATTGCACTTATAGCATGGCTGAGAAATCCCTTTCAGGGCAAAAAATCCCAGGTAAAAGTCAATAAGCTGAGTTTTAAGGAAGTTATCTTTATGATTGCGCTGACTCTGGGTGTTTCAGCAGGTTTTTATTTTATCCTCAAATATCTCGGCACCGCTAATCTGATTCCCTCTACACTTTCAGTTACCACAAGCTTTGCTGCAGTGTACCTTACATTCCGCAGAAGCCCATACTTCTCGCTTTTGTATGCATTTAACGATATTGTGCTGATTGTTCTTTGGGTGCTGGCGGCATTTTATGACACAAGCTATGTCTCGGTTATTGTGTGCTTTATGATGTTTCTCATCAACGATTTGTATGCATTTATAAGCTGGCTTAAAATGGACAAGAGGCAAAATTTATCGTCGACAAAATTTGACAACACTTAATTAATCTGTTAAAATATAAAAAAACACAGGAGGTTTTTTATTATGGCAAATAATATGTTCAGAGTAAAATGCAGCTGCGGCCATGTAATGGACGCAGGCGTTGGCAGTGTATGCCCCAAGTGCAAGCAGCAGGTTGCTTTCCCCCAGGGCGGCTCACTTTATCTTTATCGTAAAGGCTCACCCTTAGGCGTTGCAGGCGGTTTTGGCATTTATATTGACGGTCAGCCCATGGGACTTATCGGCAACAAGCAGACTGTATGCATTCCCCTTCCCTTTGGTCAGCACAACCTTCACGTTGCAGCAGGTATGAACCGCAAGTGCACAGACCTTGTGTTCAACCTCACACCCGAAAATCCCGTTGCATATTCAAAGGTTTATATGAAGATGGGATTCTGGGCAAACTCTTTTGTTATCGAGCCCGCTACAAGAGAAGAAATGCCTATCTGATTTTATATGCATAAAGAAATCCGCTCTCCTTGTTGAGAGCGGATTTTTTGCGTATTAATCATTCCAGTAATCGGTTTTCACAGGAAGGCTTATGCTCTTTGACTTGAACACAGGGTCTTTGCCTTCTTTGCGTTGTTTGTTGTAATCACTGAGGGCACGGTATGCGTATTTGCCCAAAATAACCAGCACAGGAATATTTATAAGTACCATCAAACCCATAAGAATATCTGAGATACCCCACAGGAGGCTGGATTCTTGACCGGCACCGACAAAAATAAGTAACGATGCAATGATATAGTAAACTGTTCTGAACTTCTTGCCGGGTTCTTTCTTTAAAATAAAGCTGAAGGCTTTGTCAACATAGAAGAGGTTGCCTAAAAGAGTTGTAAAGGCAAAAAGCACCATAGCCACCATAATAAAGATGGGACCAACGTCTCCCAATGTCACTCTTAAGGAATCCTGAACATACTGTGCATCGCTGCTACAGCTTGCAGGGTCTACGCCTGAGCACATACACATAAAAGCAGTTGCAGTACAGATGAGCAATGTGTCAATAAATACAGAAAGCACCTGAACAAGTCCCTGCTTTACAGGGTGGCTTACTTCTGCGGATGCAGATGCATTGGGAGCAGAGCCTACGCCTGCTTCATTAGAGAACAGTCCCCTCTTGATACCATACATAATACATGAGCCCGTAAAACCGCCAAAAACAGCTTTGAAATCAAAAGCCTCGCTGAAAATCTTCTGGAAAACAGAAGGAAGCTGAGGAATGTTGATAAGAGTAACGACAAGTGCCACAAGGATATATGCGATACCCATTACGGGCACAATAAGAGTTGTGGCGTTTACAATACGCTTGCCACCACCGAAAAGACAGAAGGCAACCAGACACGCAACAACCAGGCCGATTATATGGGGCATTGCGTTGAAGCTGATATCAGCACCCATCCAGTGCACATTAACATCTAATTTATAAAAACTCTCATTCCACGAAAATGTAGACTGAAGATTGTAGGATGCAAGCATATTAAAGCCTACGCCGTATGTAAGAATAAGGATAACAGAAAATACCACCGCAAGCCATCTGCACTTAAGTGCCGAGCTTATGTAGTAAGCAGGTCCGCCATAGCAGCCGTCTATGCCCTTTTTCTTGAAAATCTGAGCCAGCGTACTTTCTACAAAGGCAGATGCACTGCCGATAATAGCGATAATCCACATCCAGAAAACCGAGCCGAAACCACCTGCACAAATAGCACCGGCAACACCGATGATGTTACCTGTACCTACACGGGATGCAGTGGATACCATCAATGCCTGAAAAGACGAAACCGAACCTTTAGCCTTTGGCTTTTCGCTCACACATCTGAACTGCTCTTTCAGCATTCTGAACTGGACAAACTTGGTTCTTATTGTAAAGAACAATCCGCCCAACACAAGAATAATTACCAGAACATAGGTTGACAAATAGTCATTGATATGGCTGATAATACTGTCTAACATCCTATTCCCTCATCTCACTTAAAGTTTCTTTTATTATATATTAATATGAAAAAAGTGTCAAACAATAGAAAAATGCCCCACATAAGTGAGGCATAGTTTTATCTTGATTATAAAAGATGAGCTCTGAGCTCCTCGGGAGACTGTAAGCTTAAAAGTGCAGGAGGAATGTCAAACACAGTCTTGCATCCAACCTCGCCCTTCGCCTTAAGTCTTACTGCTGCTCTTGCAAAAGCAACTATAACAGAAGCAGTAAACTCAGGGTTTGAATCAAGCTTTAAGCTATACTCGATAACGTGGTTATGCTCTTTGTTAAAGCCTGTCTTGCCTGTGCGGATAACAAAACCGCCGTGAGGAATACCGCTATGGTCCCTCTTTAATTCTTCCATAGAAATAAAATGCACAGTTGTGTCATAATCCGCAAAGTAGTTGGGCATTTCTTTGATTTCTTTTTCGATTCTCGCTTTGTCAGCATCCTCAGCAGCTACCACAAAGCACTCGCGTGTATGCTTTTCGCGTGTTGTAAGAGCAGGAGCCGAGCCGCTTCTTACTGCCTCTAAAGCAGCCTCAACGGGGATTGTGTACTGCTTTGCATCCAGCACACCCTCAATGCGTCTGATGGCATCTGAGTGGCCCTGGCTTACGCCCTTGCCCCAGAAAGTATAATCTTCACCCTCAGGCAAAACTGCAGAAGCATAAAGGCGGTTGAGAGAAAACATACCGGGGTCCCAACCTGAGGAAATAACCGCAACATTTGAGCCTTCTTTTGCGGCATTGTCAACATTGGCAAAATGCTCGGGAATTCTTGCGTGGGTATCGAAACTGTCAACAACGGTGAACATCTTTGCAAGCTCGGGAGTCTGCTGAGGTAAATCAGTAGCACTGCCGCCGCAAAGAATCATAACATCAATTATATCCTTATACTTTTCCACTTCGCTTACGTGCTTAACCTCAACGTTTTCTGTGTTAATCTTAAGGGTTTCGGGTGCACGGCGTGTGAACACTGCCACAAGCTCCATATCCTCATTCTGACGGATAGCACTCTCAATACCTCTGCCAAGATTGCCGTAGCCGTAAATGCCTACTTTGATACTCATAAACTATCGATCCTTTCCGGATAAAAAATAAATACGTGATTATTTTACTCAAATATTTCTCTGTTGTAAATAGTATAAGAAGAAAAAAACGAATATTTTTGAAATAATTATTTTTAAGTACTATTGTAATATACTTTGCATAATGCTATATTTATTTTAGAGGTGGTATTTATGAAAAAGATTTATTCAATCATCCTTGCTTTTGTATTTATTATGCTTTCGGTTTTCAGTGCAAATGCAGAAACCTCAACTTATTATATAAGCGATTTAAACATAAGTATCGATTTACCCGACGATTATTATGTTTTTACACGAGACATGGATGAAAACTCACCTGTGCTTGAAAAATTCGGATACACAAAGGACTACATCGTAAACTCATTAACAAAAGGTGATTTATATCTCAGCGCTTTTACTGATTCCTCAAACGAAGATATTAACATCTCCTCCCGTGAAGTTGAAATCAGCGACATCTGCATTTTTGATGATGACGAACTGGAAGATTTAGCAGATTCCATAAGTAAGAGTTATAAAAAAGATGGTTTGGATGTATTGGATTGTGAAGTTTATGTCAACACAAAAAGTACATTTATCGTTACAAAATTTTTCCATCCGAAACACGGAAACGCCCTTGATTTTTACACCATAAACAACTACGATATTATACAATTTACTTTTTGGACATACGATAAAGAAGTCAGTGAAAGCAGACAGAACTTTTTCACTTCTATCATAGACGGTATTGTATTCCATGCATATTCCGGTCTCACTGCAACCGAATCAATCGAAGCTCCGCAAACCTCATCAGACGACGTTACGAACGAAGCTGACAATTCGGACGCAAACAGCAGCGAAACAGATATTAATGTGGCTATAATTCTGATTATTACAGCTGTTTCAATATTCATAGCATCGGGTATTGTTGTCATTGCTGTGCTCACAAAAAGCAACAAGCCCAACAGAAATACTGCAATTGCCGATATCACCGCAAAAACAGAAAGCCAAATCAGATACTGCACGAACTGTGGCAATCATATTTCGTCTGCTGACGTATTTTGTTCCAAATGCGGCACCCTCGTAAACCGAGAAAACACATCTGAAAAATTATAAATTCACGACAAAAAGGACCTAAGTATAAAACTCAGGTCCTTAAAGTTTATGAAAGCGAACTGATAATGCCAACAATCAGTATAAAATAAAATGCCCAGAAGCATGTAAAGCCGATACCCACACCTAAGGCAACTCTGCCTAAGATTGAACCAACCTTAGCCTTGCCGAAAAGTCTGCCGCCGTTTGAATAAGCAAACTGAGATGCGGCATTCTTAGCCATTGTACCAAGAATAATACCGGGAATGCCAAAGACCGCAAGAGCCACGCCAACTATACCCTTTACCATTGCAGACTGAGCCAGGTCATTATCGTATACAGCGGTCTGCTGATTGTAATAAGGGTCAGGACTCATTGTAGGAACAGTTGTGTCTGCTTTACTTCCGCAATTTGAGCAAAAACCTGAACCATCAGGCAACTGTGCACCGCATTTGTTACAGAACATAATACAATCTCCTTTATATGTAATATAATTTACTCTTTTATGTTATCATAAAAATATTATTTTTTCAATGATTAGCAGGTGAAAACAAATGAAACTTGACTTCACATTTTTCAACCGACCTTGTCTTGAAGTTGCAAATGACCTTGTGGGCAAAGTCCTTGTAAGAAAAACCGAAGACGGCGAAGTAAGGCTGAGAATCACCGAAACCGAAGCCTACTGCGGCGAAGAAGACACTGCTTGCCATGCACACAAAGGCAAAACCAAACGCACCGAGGTTATGTATATGAAGGCAGGCACAATTTACGTCTATCTTTGTTACGGAATGCACTGGCTTTTAAATATAGTAACAGGTGAAGAAGATAAGCCCGAGGCTGTGCTTATCAGAGCATGTGAAGACTTCGGGGGCCCTGCAAAGCTGACAAAAAAGCTGTCAATTACAGGAGACTTCAACCGAAAGAGCATTACAGACTGCAAAGAATTTTACATTGAGGACGACGGCTTTGTCTGTGACATTCAAAGAGACAAAAGAGTTGGCATAAACTATGCTACCGAAGAATACAGAGATAAACTCTGGCGATTCATAATGAAGAAATAAAAAAGCATCGGCAACACATTATATTGCCGATGCTTAATTTTATTTTTTGAGCCATTTATTAATGGGAGCAAACCATTTATCACACTTTGTACAGGGATAAAGTACATAGTCAAAAGGCTTCAGAGCAAGTACTATTGTAATTACAAGGGAGCCTGCAAACAGAATGAGAAAATCATATCTGAACCACAAATCAGCCATATATTTATTCATCAGAGTATACTGCAAAATGTAGAGCACAGGTCTGTGAAGTGCATATACAGTAAGGGTTTTGGTGCCGATATAAGAGAGCAAAGGTATTCTCTTTGTGGGAATAAGGCTCAGAAAAGCAAGGCTTACCACTGAACTGCCTATATAGCAACCTATTCTGAGGAATATGCCATAGTTTTTCCAGTCTGCACCAAATTCGGCATAGGCGTTGTTGCCTGTGAATACATATCTGAGGCTGAAAATATCATCTCCCAGATAGAAGATAACAAAGGTAAAGGCAATCATAACAAAGGCAGAAACAAGCTTTATCTGCCACTTGTTGATAAACTTAAGAAGCTTTTCTCTGTCGGTCATATAGCCTAAGAAAAAGTAAGGATAGTATACAAAAATACGGGAAAGCATAAATCCGTCGCCTATCTCTTTGATATATCCTACCGAAAGTGCCAGCACAACTGAAATGACAAAAATCTTCTTGGGATTGAACTTTTTAAGAAGATAAGTAATCGTCATAAATACTGCCGTCACAAATATGTACCACGGTGTTCCGCCCTCACTTGTCCAGCGGAAAGTTCCCCAGCTTCGCACAATTCCCAAAGATACATAAATAAGAAGCTTCATAAAGAAATAAAGCAAGATGTACGAAGCAATCTTATCACCGCGGAACTTCTCTGCCTTTACAAAGCTTTTTGAAAACAGACCAGTAAGAAACATAAACAAAGGCATGTGAAAAGCTGTTATCCAAAGAAACACACTTCGCATAGACTCATTATCAATGAAAGATGTTATAGCATGTCCGAATACAACAAGAAAAATTAGAATTGCTTTTGCATTGTCCCATTTTGCAACTCGATTTGTAAGTTTTGACACAGAACCCCTCCCGAATCAGAATAAATATCCAGTGTATTATACTGCAAAATTATTGATTTGTAAACAAAAAAAGGACTGTATCTCTACAATCCTTTTTTGATAGAATCCAATGCACATTTTTCGATTCTGCTGACTTGCGCCTGAGAAATCCCCACAATTTCTGCAACCTGCATCTGGGTTTTACCTTTAAAATACCTCAGAAACAAAATTCGTTTTTCTCTTTCCCCCAGCTTTGCCATTGCCTCTTTCAGCGAAAGCTCCTCAAGCCAGCTTACATCGTCACATTTGTCCCCCACCTGGTCCATGACATATACAGTATCATTGCCGTCTGTAAACACAGGCTCGTAAAGTGACACAGGTGCCACCACCGACTCAAGCGCCATAACTACGTTTTCTTTTGGAATGTTCATCTCAAGTGCAATCTGCTCAACGGTAGGCTCTCGGTTATTGAGAGTTGTAAGCCGCTCTTTTATCTGCATTGCATGATATGCCGTATCACGAAGACTACGGCTGACTCTCAGTGCTCCCGTGTCCCGAAGATAACGCCTGATTTCGCCAATTACCATAGGCACACAATAGGTGCTGAGCTTAACACCTCTGTCACATTCAAAATTATCAATGGCCTTTATAAGCCCGATAACCCCTACCTGAAACAAATCGTCGGGATTTTCACCGCGGTTTACAAATCTTTGCACCACCGAAAGCACAAGCCGCAGATTCCCCTGCACCATTTTATCTCTTGCCCTGCGTTTTTCAGATTCACTTCCGTTTTTCATTATCTCAAGAAGATTCTGCTTCTCTTTTTCGCTTAGTATCTTAAGCTCCGCGGTATTTACTCCGCAGATTTCAACTTTACCGTACTGCACACAAAAACCCCCGTCAATACTTTTATGTTAGTATTGACGAGGGCTCTCTCTTTAATTCATCATCGTCTGAGATTGTCTATATTGTTAAGGTTATATTATTTAACTTTGTTTTTTATTCGTTTGAACAAATACTGGAAGAATGTTGGATGAGAATATATAGAGGAAGGCAAATTGTTACTTTTAACTTTAATGTTGTTACTTAAAACATCATTAATAGCCTTTATCTCATCTTCAACACCTACGCAAGCCTGCAACAACGGATATGTTGTAAAATTATCTTCGTCTGTTGTTGATATGCATGACTGATACAATATTCCGCCGGTATCAATGCCTGTATCTACAAGATGAACTGTAACACCTGCGTTTTCCGGATCATTATTATAGTATGCCCAATAGGCACCGTGACAACCCCTGTATTTAGGAGTTATTCCTGTGTGCATATTGATAAATTTAGCGTCCACGCATTCAAGTACCTCTTTGGAAATAATCCTTGTACCCTGAACCACTATAACATCTGGATCAACTTCCTTAAGCTTCTCTATACACTTTTGACTGTTAACAGAATCAACTCTAAATGGTTTGGCTCTCTCCATGAATTTTTCAACATCAGCTGAATAGCCATAACTATCGAGTATCTCTTCTTTACGCTTTTTTGAAGTTTTTCTTAAAATTGGTGCAATCAGCACCGAAAAAGCAACCTGTCCTGCTACTCTGAAAAAACCTAATCGTTTAATCCTTTTTTTCAAAAAGACTGATGTAGGGTCACTACCTTCCAATATTACTTGTGAAATATCATAATGCTTGCTCAAAGCATCATAAACAATAGCAGTAGACTCGCCACCTTTACACAACATAACTATTTTAGCCATTTAAAACTTCCTCCGCAAGCTCTCCCATAGATAAACTTTCGAAGCCGTACTTCTTTTTGAGGCTATCGAAATGACCTAATAATTCTTCAATCTGATTCAAAAAAATCTCAGGATTATGTCCCATATTATGCGGATGCCACCAAAGATGAAAAACGCGACCTTTTTTGGCAGCTCTTGTCATTTGTCTTTTTATGCAACGCATTTTTAGTGGTTCAAAAAAACGCAGTTTATGATTATATTTTCTGAAAAATATACTTGCTTTTATATCGACATAGCCATCTTGCAAGCATGTTTTTTCATCGTAAGTTTTATCACCCAAAACATTAAAATATGTATCCAGCATACGAAGTATTCTTGCCAACATTGTACCGCGATTATACGCATAACCCTCAGGATTTCCTCTTAATACTTTAAAACCGTTCTGTTTCAAACATTCGAAATACTCTTTATTAACATAGTTACGAGGAAATATTATTGATGTCAAATCAAACCCGAACTTATCTTTTGCAATCTTTCTCGCTGCCTTTATATCATGTTCAAAAGTATTAATGCTATGTCCTAATTCTTTGCAATAATAATGAGAAAAAGTATGTGATCCGATTTCCTGGTCTTTAGTTTTCATTATGAGATTAATCAAATCAGGAGCGAAATGAGCCACATTATTATCTTTGCTATAATCGGCGGTCTCATAATAATCATAAGGAAATACAGCATTCCTAACATACTCAGGACGCACTTCAGGCACATACTTCTGAAGATCCTCCTTACTATCAGCAAACAACATACCAACTACGCCCCATGTAGCGTGGATATTATGTTTTATAAACAATTCAAGTAGTTTGGGAATTGTTTCGCAACCTTTTTTAATATACGGCTTGCATTTATCAAAAGGTGCAGAATCAGTAAGTCCCCAATAAAGCTCAAAATCCAAAGAAACAATAAATTTGCCGGTTACATTACTCATACTTTATCATCTCCTATATAATAAATTATAACCCATTATCATATGCAAGTCAATTATTTTACATAACAGAACTGATAACTACACCGTATTGCACACAAAAACCCCCGTCAATACTTTTATGTTAGTATTGACGAGGGTTCTCTCTTTAATTCATCATCGTCTGAGATTGTCTATATTGTCAAGGTCGTCTGATATATTGTAGTTCTCGCTGCGATTATCTGCAGGAGTAAACACAGGCGGCACCTCAAACTGATTTGTAAGGGGTACTGCGTGATATGACTTTATGGGCAGAATCTTGTCATCAAAAACAAGAGGCTTAGGTTCAGCTCTCTTTTTATTCTTATCCAACTTCATCACCTCAGACTTATTATTCCGCGTCCGAGTCAGATTATGTGGCTAAGGATCAAGTTATTTTTTGAAGCGATTCATAAAGTCTCCGAATTTTGAGCCTGTCGAAACACCGTTGAGCTTATTCTCAACATTTGTCAGATGAGTTGTTGCAGCGGTAGCCTGTTCTAATGTAATACCGAGATTCGGGAGCAACTCCTTAAGTTCGTTGCGAGCCCTTTCAACATCATCAACAATATTATAGGTCTTTGATTTTACAAACTTCAGGGCTCTCTCAGCACCTGCTTCTTCTCGTGTAGCACAAACCTTTAAAAGCGACACCCTTCTGAATTTATCATCGAAATCATTGAGGTGTTTCTGAACAATGCCAAGGTACTTGTTCTTTACGGGAGTTATGAATTTGTCAATATCCGCCTTAATACCCAGCAAGTTCCTCTCATAATCCAGCAGAGACTCGTTAGTTGGCGGTACCACCATACTCATAATGTTCTGTATCTGAGGCAGTTCAGATTTTGCAAGGGCAGTTTCATCTCGGGATGACATTACCACTCCATCAACCGTATTGTTTCGATTTTCCTGCTGCTGAAGATACTGAGTAGCAGCAAAAGCCTGCTCCAGCTCGATTCCGATTTCAGGCAATAAGGCATTGAGAGACTCGGTTGCCTTGTCTATTTCATCATAACCGCAAGTAACAGGAGCAATAGCCTTAACGTGCTTGAGTGCCTTATCCTGAGCAGCCTCTTGTCTGGTCTCTGCTTTTTTCAGCAAACCGATTTGCTTGAACAAATTATCAAACTTCTCAAGGTAATTATTTATGAGAGCTATGTATTTGTTCTTAATATCTGTTTTGAATTCACCAAGCTTTTCGCGGACTTCAAATAAATTTCGCTCATAGCTCAAAAGGCTGTCTTTAGTAGGCGGAGTTACAGTTGACATATTCATTTTATATTACATTAGAATAAACAAGCATTCAAAACAGAATAAACTCCGACATATATATAAAGCACCACCTATTGGTGATGCTTTTTCTGCCAAAGAGTAACCAAACGGAGCAGAACCAAGGTAAAAGTAAGTAAAAGTAGTATAACTACTCTATTCGATAAATTGGAATTTGTCTTTCTGTATCAGTCCTCCGTCATTGTTCTCCAAAACAGTTTTTCGGCAATTACATAAGTACTGTATGTTCCGTTAGTGGAAATCAGTTTTTCTTCCGTATAATTTATAGGATTAAAACCATCCCAATCCGCCCATACTATCAGCTTGTCATCACGAGTTTCACCAAGCAGGTCGCTATGAAAATTTAAATATGCACCAAAAATGTCGCAGAAATAATTATCCTCCCAGCCAACAATATTACATTTTCTTACTCCTGTAAAACGCAGTTCAATAGGTTTATTACACTGACTATGTAATACCATTTCAATGCTGTGCTCAAGCAATTCGCCATTTGCCATAGCACCCTTATCATTAACAAATGCTCCGCTATGATAGTTTATTGATACTATACAGCTATCGTGAAAGCGGCTATATTCTTTCATCAAATTTTCGATATCAAATTCATTTTTTATTTCATTCCACATATAGTCCCAAAACTCCTTCTTTTATTCCCGTGATAGATTTTCGTCAAATTCAAGTTTGTTAAATAGATTATACCATAATTCTATAAAGCAATCAATGCAAAGCCTTGTATATCATCCGCAGCTTGTCTGCGGTATATCATCAATGCGAAGCATTGCATCTCATCAAGCTGCAGTTAATACAGCCTCCGGCTGATGATATACACGCTGACGCGTGATGATATGCCAAGCCTGCGGCTTGAATAAAAAAAGAAGTAACTTTTGGTAAACAAAAGTCACTTCTTTTTTGGCCCGCCCGAAGGGATGTTGCCACATTGTGTCAACCGTCCTTGTAGCACAGCTACTGCGGACTTCGCAGCTAAAAACAGTTCACAGAACTGTTTTTTGACGCTCCTCACCCTCTCAGGGTTCGAATCCCTTCGTGTATTCTATAAAAAATCAAGCACCACCCTTGGTGATGCTTTTTCTGGTCCGCCCGAAGGGATTCGAACCCCCGTTCTTCAGAATCGGAATCTGCTGCGTTATCCAACTGCGCCACGGGCGGAAATTATTTAATTACCAGAACATTATAAACTATCCCTCGGGATAAAGCAACCGAAAATTGACGAGAATGAGTAAAATCGCCAAAGATATACCTTAAATTTAATATAATAAAAAAATATGTAATTTTTCGAAAATAATGCTTGACATTTATACCCCCAAGTGCTATAATTCAATAGTCGCAAATGCGAGTGTGCTGGAATAGGCAGACAGGCACGTTTGAGGGGCGTGTGTGGAGACGCGTACGGGTTCAAGTCCCGTCACTCGCACCAAAACAGAAAACGTAGTGTTTAAGCGGAATTTATTACAATCCGCATAAACACTACGTTTTTTATGTTTAAGATATTAAATATAAATTTAAAATATGATAATGATTTTTAATGTTTTTGAAAACAATATCACACGAAATATCACACGTCATTCCAGCTTTTCGATTTCTTCACCCAGAACATCATCAAGCCATTTTTTCACTTTATCAACTGATAATTTTCCTTTTTTGATTGCATCCAAAATTTTCTGCACAAGTTTTGCCGCAGCTGTGAAATTGTTGTTCTTCCACATATTCCAGATGGACGTTCCGGCTACTGCGACAATTGAGCCGAAATCATACAGAGCCTCTGCTGTACCATCCATAGGAATGGGGTTCCAACCGAAAATTCCGAATATCAGATTGATAATCGAAAGGCTCAGTGCAATTAGTCTGAGAATTGTACTTTTGTTCATGATATGTACCTCCTTAATCTACAATGTACCAGTCTTCAGAGAGGATGTCACTCTGACTCGCAAGCCAACCGGAAAGCACAGCATTTCTGCCTGAGCTGTCACGAGTATACATTCTGATCGAACCGAGACAAAGAATCTCATCGCCTTCTCCCATACACTCAATAAGTCTCTCGTCGCGGCACCATTCTTTTTTTACTACTGTTTCGGGAAGCAACCAGATATACATACCCTTGCCGTTCCAACCCCTGCGAGCGACCTTCAAACCTCTCTTGAGGTATCTGACCGCCTCACTGAAAGAGAAGTAAGCCTTACCACCAAGCTGAGGACAATTCTCAGAGTCAGCAACAATCCACTCATCCGATACGATGTTTCCCAACGTGTATTCAACGCAGCTTGTATCTCTGATATCGAGTTCCTCACCATCTTTGGTATGCATAATAATCGTCTGCTTAACCTCGTCCCAAAACCAATAGCCACCCCAAGAAGGGAGCTTAATCTTAGCACCTTTTTTTATAAGCTCAAAAGCTTTTATAAATTTCAAAATAGATCCTCCTTATTCTTTGCCTGCAAGTTTCTTCTGCAGGGTTGATACATCTTTAACGTTCACTTTGCCGTCGCCGTTGATATCACCGACGGCTTTTTCTTTTAATGCATTTTCTTTAGCAACACGCATCACGTTGACCGCATGCTCAAGGTCTGCAATAAAGCTTACACTAAGCGAAGTATCAGGATTCTTCACTCCCAGGTACTCCTTAGCCTCAAGTATTGCAGTTTTGGTGAGCTTGCCGAGCTTGTTGTCGATAGGCTTTACAAAGGTTTTAACGATACCCTGAGCATAAGCCTGTCTGAGCAGTGCCTGCACACCGGCAACTTCGAAGTTTGCCATAGTTTCACCTTCTTTTTTTAACAACTTTTCGTTGTAGATAATGTTCATATCTACACTGCCCGAAACACCCGGCACAGTACCCTTTGAGCTATACTGCCAGATATCACAATCGAGCTGAGCTTTTGTGTGATACTGTGCAAGCCAGATGGGATAAGCTCTCTTAAGACTGTTGTAGTCTAAATAATCTGTAAACCAGGTGAGGTTCGCATAAACACCGGGAGTATAACCGCCAGCTCTGATAGTTTCACAGAACATCTTTGCCATGTTAGTGAGCATCGACTTGCCGTATGCAGTCTGAAAGCTTTCCTCTAAATCGAAGAATACCGGGAGCTCAAGTGTTTTACCCTTCAGCACCTCAAGACACGCCTCAGCTTCACGCTTGGCATCCTGTGTACTGTCTGCGTAAGAATACCAGTACACACCAAGCTTAACTCCTGCCTTCTTTGCGTTCTTATAATTCCGCTCGAAGGTCTTGTCGGTCTGATTTACCGCCGTTCTGCCGAAACCCGCTCTGAGAATTGCATAATCCACACCCGAAGCTTTCACCTTTGCCCAATCGATATTTCCCTGGTGTTCAGAAACATCTATACATTTAATTTTTGACATTGTTTATACCTCCTATCTGTTGATTAAATGATTTGTAATTTCTTTCTGAGAAGCCTGCATTTGCTCAAGATTATTACCATCTATGCCATGGCTAAGCAAAGCCAGTAACGCTCTCTGTGTAATGCGATTACT
>SVOS01000027.1 GCA_015066245.1 Oscillospiraceae bacterium | reverse complement strand
TATTATGTTTACATTTTATTCAGTTTGCGGTATAATATTATGAGTTTGATTAAAAGAGAGGTATTTATATGCTTCAGTTTGAGGAATTAAAATTAAGACTTGAGGGTTCAAAAGCTGATATTGATGATCTTGCTGATGCTTTGGGGCTTAAGGCTATGCGCTCAGAGATAGAGCAGCTTGAGCATCGTGCGGCTGAGCCCGGATTCTGGGACGACCTTAATAATTCACAGAAAGTACTACAGCGTACAAGTAATCTGAAGGCTAAAGTTGAAGAATATGAGAAGCTTCAGGCTCTTTATGACGATACAATGGCTCTTATAGAGCTTGGTGACGAAGAAGAAGACGAGAGCCTTCTTGAAGAAGCAGCAGCAGATGTAGAAAACGTTGAGAGAAGTGTTGCAAAACAGAGACTTCAGACACTTCTGACAGGCGAATATGATAAAAACAATGCAATTCTTACCTTCCACGCCGGCTCAGGTGGTACTGAGGCTCAGGACTGGGCTCAGATGCTCTACAGAATGTATACACGCTGGGCACAGGCTCACGGCTTTAATGTTAAAGAAGTTGACTATCTAGACGGTGACGAGGCAGGACTTAAGAGTGCTGTTCTGTTAATCGAAGGCGAAAACGCTTATGGTTATCTTAAGAGCGAAGCAGGTGTTCATCGTCTTGTAAGAGTATCTCCCTTTGACTCAGCAGGCAGACGTCACACAAGTTTCTCTTCTCTTGAGGTTATGCCCGAAATTGAGGAAGATACATCTGTTATTATTCCGCCCGAAGAAATTAAAATGGATGTATACCGTGCATCTGGCGCTGGCGGTCAGAAGGTTAACAAGACCTCCTCTGCTGTACGTCTTACACATATTCCCACAGGAATCGTTGTTGCATCTCAGGTTGAGCGAAGCCAGTATCAGAACCGAGATGTGGCTATGAAAATGCTTATTTCAAAGCTGGTTGAAATCAAAGAGCAGCAGCACCTTGAGAAAATCTCCGATATCAAAGGTGTTCAAAAGGAAATTACCTGGGGCAGCCAGATAAGAAGCTATGTATTTATGCCCTATACCATGGCTAAAGACCACAGAACAGGCTTTGAGACAGGTAATATTCAAGCGGTTATGGATGGTGACCTTGATGGATTTATCAATGCATACCTCAAGGCTTTAAGCCAGGGCGAAATTCAGAAAAACTAACTTAGAAAGAAGAATGTATATGAAATATCTTGTTATGTTATGCGATGGCATGGCTGATGAGGCAAGTGCCGTATTAAACGGCAAAACTCCAATGGAGCTTGCAAATAAACCAATGATGGAAAGACTTGCAAAGAACGGTGAGGTTGGTCTTGCAAGAACTGTAGAAGACGGCATGAGCCCCGGATCTGATGTAGCTAATCTTGCAGTATTAGGTTATGATGCCAAGAAATATTATAGCGGTCGCTCTCCCCTTGAAGCCGCAAGCATTGGCATTGACCTAAAAGATACTGACGTAACCTTCAGATGTAATCTGGTTACATTATCTGACGAAGAAAATTATGAAGATAAAACAATTCTTGACTACTGTGCAGATGATATTTCTACAGAAGAAGCAAGAAAAATTATCGAAACAGTTCAGTCAGAGCTTGGTGATGATGAGTTCAAATTCTACTCTGGCGTATCCTACAGACATTGCCTTGTTTGGAACAACGGTAATCCAAAACCAGGAAAGCTTACTCCTCCCCATGATATTACAGGAAAAGCTATCAAAGATTATCTTCCTACCGATGAGGCTAAAGAAAAGCTTTTACCTCTTATGAAAAAGAGTTATGAGTTTTTAAAAGATCACCCTGTTAACAAAGAGCGTGAGGCACGCGGCAAACGTCCTGCCAATTCTATCTGGCTTTGGGGTGAGGGTACCAAGCCTTTACTCGACTCTTTTGAAGACCTTTACGGTATCAAAGGCAGTATGATTTCTGCAGTTGACCTTCTTAAAGGTATTGCAATATGTGCAAATATGAGAAGTGTTGATGTGGACGGTGCTACAGGCTACATAGATACTAATTTTGAAGGCAAGGCAAAGGCTGCTATTGAAGAATTTAAAAATGGTGCTGAGCTTGTATATGTGCATGTTGAAGCACCCGACGAGTGTGGCCACAGATTTGAGGCTGAAAACAAAGTTAAAGCTATAGAACTCATTGACGAAAAGGTACTTACTCCTATTGTTAATGCTCTTGAGGATATGAATGAGGACTTTGCAGTGCTTGTTTGTCCTGATCATCCCACACCTCTCAACACCAAAACTCACTCCCGTACTCCTGTTCCCTATCTTATATACAGAAGTAGCGAAAATTTAAATTCAGGTGTTGAAAAGTTTACTGAAGCTGAAGCTGAAAAGACAGGTGTATTCATCGAAAAAGGCTACACACTGATGAGCAGATTTCTGAATAAATAAAATTTTCCCGACAAGTTTATTGCTTGTCGGGATTTTTGTTACCAAATATTAACGATGTATTTACCATAAGTTCTTCGCCATTATATACCTTAATTTCTGTGGTAAAACAAATGAAAAAGAGGTTATCAATATCGAGAACAATACAAACAAAGTCTGCAAATTTTAATTCTCATTAAGATAACCTCTCTTAAATTATTAAATTATCTGAAGTGTTACTTCATTTTCAGCAACATCTGCAAAGATGCCTTCAATAGCACCTGTTCCCTTGAGGATAATCTCCTCAGCAATTTTCTGCTCTACTTCTTTGCGGATAATTGAACGTAAGTCTCTTGCACCGCTTCTGCCGTTCTTTACTTTATCGGCAAGGAAAGTGCAAAGCTCATCAGAAAAGCTGAATTTAATTCCCTTTTCTTCTAAAGTAGGAACATATTCATTAAGCATAAGTTTTGCGATTTTAACTAAATCCTCACCCTCAAGGTGTCTGAAGACGATAATCTCGTCAACTCTTGCTAAAAATTCAGGCCTTAAGAACTCAGACAATGCCTTCATAACCTTTTCACGGGTAGCATCCTGCTCAGTTTTTCCGAAGCCTAATGCGTTTTCACGCTTATCTGAGCCTGCGTTGCTTGTCATAACAACAACAGTGTTTTCAAAGTTTACAACTCTTCCGTGGGCATCAGTTAGCTTACCTTCATCAAGAATCTGTAAAAGAATATTGAGAACATCGGGATGCGCTTTTTCGATTTCGTCAAAAAGCAGTACACTATAAGGACGACGACGAACCTTCTCTGTTACCTGACCTGCCTCGTCATAGCCTACATATCCCGGAGGTGAACCTATGATTTTAGAAACCGAGTGTTTCTCCATAAATTCACTCATATCAAGACGAATAAGTGTCTCGGGTGTGTCAAATAAAAGCTGAGACAAAGTCTTTACAAGTTCTGTTTTACCTACACCCGTGGGACCTACAAAAATAAAGGATGCAGGACGTCTTCTGGGAGCAATCTGCACACGGCTACGCTTGATTGCACTTGCAAGAGCATTGACTGCCTCGTCCTGACCTATAATCTTTTCCTTAAGCTGAGCGTCAATATCAGCAAGTTTAAGAAGCTCGTTTTCTCTTACTCTTGAAGATGGAATACCGGTCCAGAGCTCAATAACCTTCGCCAAATCTTCCTCGGTTACATTGTTGATTAAGCTTTGCTCATCAATAGTAGAAAGCTCCTGCTCAACTCTTGCAAGTTCAGATTTTACCGTAGCGAGCTTTTCATAATCAACTTCTTCAGCAGCAGAAAGCTCAGAATGCTGAACCTCATACTTCTGCTTATCTTCCTTGAGCTTATCAAAACGCTCGAGCTCTTTATTTCTAAGTCCTGCACAAGCAGAAGCCTCATCAAGTAAGTCGATAGCCTTATCGGGCAAGAATCTGTCGGTAATGTATCTTTCAGAGAATAAAACGGATTTACGAACTATATCTTCACCAATTACAACTCTGTGGTGCTGCTCGTAATATTCCTTAATACCGCTTAATACATCAATAGTATCAGCAATACTGGGTTCAGCAACGGTTACGGGCTGGAATCTACGCTCTAAAGCCGAGTCTTTCTCAATATATTTTCTATACTCGTTAAAAGTAGTTGCACCAATAACTTGAATTTCACCTCTGGAAAGAGCTGGTTTTAAGATATTTGCAGCATTCATAGAGCCTTCTGCATCGCCTGTACCTACCAGGTTATGAACTTCATCAATAAAAAGAATAATATTGCCTAAAGCTTTTACTTCATCGGTAAGCCCCTTGATTCTGCTCTCAAACTGACCTCTGAACTGTGTTCCCGCAACAAGAGAAGTAAGGTCAAGAAGGTGAATTTCCTTATTTTTGAGTCTTTGAGGCACATCGCCTGCTGCAATTCTCATAGCAAGACCTTCTGCAATAGCGGTTTTACCAACACCGGGTTCACCGATTAAACAGGGGTTATTCTTGCTTCTTCTGGAAAGAATCTGGATAATACGCTCGATTTCCTTATCTCTGCCAATAATTCTGTCAGTTTTGCCTTCACGGGCCTTGCGGGTCAGGTCATAGCAATAAAGGTTAAGGAATCTGCGCTCTTTGCTTTGCTTTTTCTCTTGTTTTTTGTTGGATTTGGAGTTGCCCTGTGACGAAGATTCGCCCTTTGAGCCGCCACCGAAGAAGTTATTGAAAAATGTAGGAAAAGTAGGTGCTCCACCGGGAGAAAAGCCGTCTTTTCCGTCAGAATCGCTGTCAGTATCATCAAGACGCATCTGTTCCACAAGACCTTCGTCTTTGATAGCGCTAAGCATCTCGCTCATGTCGCCTTCATTCATATTCTCCATCATTGCATTCATCTGGTCTTCCATTGCCTCGAGGTCATCCTCAGAAAGTCCCATCTTTTTGATAAGGTCCTCTACGGGCTTGATACCAAGCTCTTTTGCACATGTAAGACAATAACCCTTTGGACTTGGATCATCTTTGTTAACTGAGACAAACACCACAGCAGGGCGTTTGCCGCATTTTGAACATATCATCATTTGTCCTCCCTCTTAAGTTTTTCCTCTTTCATAATTTTAAGGAAAAACATACCATATCTAACTAAAGAATAAATCATCATAATAGCAGTTAATGCCAGCAATATTATTGCATAAGGCTTGAATACATCCTGCATTCCCAAAATCATATCAAAAAGCACAATAAGACCTACTGAAATGTAAAAGAGAAATGTACCAACCTTGCCGTACCATTTAGATGCACAAGGACGCACTTTCCTCTTAAGCATAAATGATGCACCGATTATCATAAGAAGGTCTTTAACGATAAGTAAAGCAATTACGGGAATGACTGCAGGCTCAATAAAAACAATACAGATACCAACCGCAAATAATGTAAGTTTATCTGCAATGGGATCGAGCATTTTTCCCAGCTCTGTAATCTGATTAAGCTTTCTTGCCAGCATACCGTCAAAAAAGTCGCTTAATCCTGACAAGCCCAGACATACTGCAGCCGAAATTGTCAGATGATCAGGGTAGCCTTCTTCTTTTGCCTTAAAAAAGAACACAAGCATTGGTACAATCAGAATAATTCGGAAATAACACAGTATATTAGGCACAGTAAAAATATATGCCCAATCGATTTTTTTGGATTTGTTCCATTCCATTATCATATCCCACCCATATATTAATTATATAGCATTGAAGCTAAATATTGTACTTTGTAAGAAATTTGTTATTCCGCCAAAATATAGCTTCGAGAAAACTAAAGATTCAGCGATATAAGATTCATTGATAAACATCCATTGTCCATCTGAAAGGGGTATTATAAGTTTTAGTGTAAGAGTAATAATATAGACAATCAATAAACCTTCCAATAACCCGCAAGCTCCGCCTGCCAAAGTATCAAAAATACGAATAACAGGAAGTTTCAGAACCTTGAACAATGCACCAAACAACTTTGAACATAAAAACAGAATTAAGCCGAATAAAAGTATAAAAAGAATTATGGTTATAAGACCAACAATCGGGGTTTTAAGCAATTGTTCTATGCTTTCCAAAGCAGAATCTGTAAATAAAGCAGCCAGTGAAGTCTGATCTATACCGAAATATGCGAAGGTATTGGCTAAAAACTCGGGAAAAGCAGAAAGCAATTTACCTGCTGAATCCAAAGCAGAAGAGACTCCCAGGCTTTGGCTTGCAGAATTAATATTAGAAATAATAGAACCTCTGATAAAAGCGCTGTAAATCAGCTCGGCTAATAAATGAGCAACAATCAAGGAAATAAAGAAAGCAGCAATCACTGATATCAGCCTTGACAAAAATCTGGAAAAACCACATTTTGCTCCGATTATAGTAAACAGAACTGCTATTATCAAAAAGAGAATATCATATAACATAGGTCACCATTAAAATTTATAGATACTGATGTTTTTTATACCCAAAACAATAACTGTGTCCGGAGAGATAAGCTTAATTTGCTTACTGCCGGCACTTACGTTCTCTTCAGCAATAAATCGTCCATCTTGAGAGTAAAGATATACCTTATTATTATCACTTATTGCAACTCTGTTTTTATACGAAGAAATGAATGATGCCGCATAGGAAGTGTCAGTCTGAGTTATAACTTTGCCTAAAGAGTTAATACACTGAATAGTACAGTTTCTACCATCACCACTTCTGGATAAACCAAGAGAAAGTATACCTGTATCGGTATTGATATCATAAGAAGCCAGAGTCTTCTGAGTATAAGAATTCTTATACAAAGAACCGAATTTGTTGCCGTTTACTATATAAGAAGCATTGTCGCCTATTGCGCAAACAGAGCTCGAACTGAGGTATTCGCAATCGAAAACTATGTCGCCGCTGATTTCATGAAAAGCGAGAGGTGTTTCAGATGTAAAATCAAAAACATAAATAACGCTCTTCTCTACTCCGTTTTCAGTGGTTACACCACATGCAACCGCTCCTGTGCCTTCGGGGTTAAGGGCAATTGCAGTAATGTAATATTCTTCGAAAGAGTATCCGTACAAAGGAGAATTATCGGACTTATATACAGAAAGCTTTGCTTTATAATCGCGACTTTCGGTTAAGGTAGCGTAAACAGAATTCTGATTAATATCAGCAAGATAAAGCTTAGCCTCGGTCTCGCCCGAATAACAGTGCTGATCCTTTGAGAAAAGCGAGTATTTGTTACCTCCAAGATTGTAAACAATAGCTGCACCGTTATTATTAAGCTTCATAACAGGGTCGTTAAAACTTACCTGAGAATTATAAATCTCGTTTCCGTTAAAATCATACAGAGCATAATGAGTATCTGAAACATAAGAAAAGCCATCGCCGAATGTGTCGAAATTACCGTTGTTAACGATAGACCCCTTCATAGTAACAGGATAATTATCACTGTTTATATTGTAAGAAGAGCATCCGTTACAAGAAAAACGATTAAAAACAACGAATACGATAGCAACCAAAAGAATAACAACCATAACGCTGAGAATTATACGCTTGTAAGACAAAGACTTCTTCTGTTTATCGTCATCATCTTTAGACTTATTATAGTCATCAAGCGGTAGTTCTTCGTAACTTAAAACTGCTCTTTTAGTATCATATTTATCCTTTTTAAAATATCCGGGAGTCGGCTTGTGCTTTTTCATGATGCTCCTCCTTTCTATCAATAAAATACTTTGTTAAGATATAGTCCCTGAGGTGGTGCGGTAGGACCCGCCATGTCTCGAGCCTCGGCATTAATAATACCAGGTATGGCATCGGGTTTTATCTTGCCTTCGTTAATTGCAAGCAGTGTACCTACCATAATACGAACCATATTGTAGAGAAATCCGTTGCCTTCAACAGTAAACTCAACAATGTCCCCTGTTTTCTTAACATTAAAATCATAAATTGTGCGAATAAAATCGCCTTTTTCTCTTTTATCAAGAGTACAGAACGATGTGAAATCGTGAGTGCCGATAAAGCTTTTGGAAGCTTTATTGAGAAGCTCTACATCAATATCATATCTGTAGTGCAAGGCTCTCCCTGTATAAAAAGGGTCGCGTTCACATCTGTTGAGAACTTTATAAATGTATCGTTTGCCTTTAGCATTATATCTTGCATGGAAGTCATCGTTAACTTCCTTAACATCAAGGACAACTACACTCTCAGGCAAATGAGAATTTAGAGCTGCCTTGAGTCTTATGCAAGGAATAGGATGAGAAATCTTTGTGCTGATACAAAACATCTCAGCATGTACCCCTGAGTCTGTTCGACTGCAGGCTTTTATATCGGGCTTGTCATTTAAAATTGAGTAAAGTGCCTTCTGAAAAACCTCTTGCACCGTCAATGCATTGTGCTGAATCTGCCATCCGTGAAACTTTGAGCCATCGTATGAAATTGTAATTAATAGGTTACGAAGGGATAATTCCTGAGAGGAACACATCGCACAAAACAACTCCTGAAATTAAAATCAACATGAATACACAGGCAAAAACGTCTCTCTTGCCCATTTTCATTTGCTTGAGTCTGGTTCTGCCTTTACCGCCTCGATAACAACGGCATTCCATGGCCATAGCAAGGTCATAGGCGCGTCGGAACGAGGAAACAAACAAAGGTACAAGAATAGGAATCAGTGCTTTGATTCGCTTTACAAGATTACCGCTTTCCATATCTGCACCTCTTGCCTTCTGAGCAGACATGATTTTATCAGTCTCCTCAAGAAGTGTAGGAACAAATCTAAGTGCAATTGTCATCATCATAGCGATTTCATGGACACTGATATGAAAAACTGTAAGGGGTTTCATGAGTTTTTCAAGCCCATCTGTCATATCTGTGGGAGATGTTGTGAAAGTTAAGGCTGAGCTTACAATTACAAGACAAATGATACGCAGAGTTACGGTAATTGCATTAAAAATACCGTTAAGTGTAATAGTAAATATCCACCACTGACACAATGGTTCACCCGAACCGTAAAAGAGATTCAGTATTGAAGTAATAAGAACAATTATAATTATTGTCTTGAGACTCTTCAGGAACATCTTTACGGGGACTCGGCTGAGGATTACTGTAGTAATAGCAAAAAGTACAACAAGTCCCAAAGCAAAGAAATTAAAAGAACAAAATATTATAACAATATAAGCTATAAGTAGAAGAATCTTAATCCTGGCATCCAATTTATGAAGAATACCGTTAGAAGGAAAATACTGACCTAATGTAATATCACGCATCAGCTTTACCTCCTTTGCTTAAAAGAGAACAAATTTCTTTAAAGGCAGCTTCAACAGTCAGTATGCCATCAGGAAGATTTATACCTCTTCTTTTAAGTTTTGAGGTGATTTCCGTGATCTCAGGTATTCTGAGACCTACAGATTTAAGCTCGTCCACTCTTGAAAAAACATTCTCAGGAGTATCAAACATCAAAGCCTCAGAATTATTCATTAAAAGAACTCTGTCGCTGATTCTGGCAATATCTTCCATATTATGAGAAACTATCAAAACAGTATTCTGACTTTCTTTATGATATGCTTCTATCTGAGAAAGCAGCACATCCTTGCCCACGGGGTCAAGTCCCGCTGTAGGTTCATCAAGAATAAGAATTTCAGGCTCCATTGCGATTACACCTGCAATGGCTGCACGCCGTTTTTCACCACCCGAAAGATCAAAAGGAGAACGCTCAAGAAGCTCTTCCTTAAGGCCTGCGAAATGTGCTGCCTTCTTGACTTTTATCTGTATTTCTTCATCGGAAAGTCCCATATTTTTAGGTCCAAAAGAAATATCCTTAGCCACGGTTTCTTCGAAAAGCTGGTTTTCGGGATACTGGAACACAAGTCCGATATTAAATCGGATTTTTCTCAATTCTTTTGGATTTGCAAAGATATCGGTGTCGTTATAGTAAACAGTTCCGCTCGTAGGTTTAAAAAGACCATTAAGCATCTGTACCAGTGAAGATTTACCTGAGCCTGTATGGCCGATAATACCGACAACTTCACCTTTATTAATTTCGATATTAACATTGTTTACGGCTTTTTTTTCAAAAGGAGTGCCTTTGCCGTATACAAGACCCAGATTTTCAGTACGAAGAATACTCATCTCAGCACCTCCGCAAGTAAATCTACACAATCATCAATGTTAAGAGGTAATTTTTCAATTTCTACACCATAAGCTCTCAGCTTATAGCAAAGCTCCGTTGACTGTGGTACATCAAGTCTATGCTTTTTAAGGAGCTCAACCTTAGAAAACACCTCATCGGGTGTACCTTCTGTGAGAATTTTACCTTTATCCATAACAATTACACGGTCAGATGTAACTGCCTCGTCCATATTATGGGTAATCAAAACAATGGTAATCCCCTGCTCCTTGTTGAGTTTATGAATCGCAGTAAGAACTTCCTCTCTACCCTTAGGGTCCAGCATTGCAGTAGGCTCATCAAGAACTATGCAATCGGGCTTCATAGCAAGGATTCCTGCAATGGCAACTCGCTGCTTCTGACCGCCGGATAACTTATGAGGAGCAAAAGTACGGAACTCATACATATCAACAGCTTTAAGAGCCTCATCAACTCTTTTGCGGATTTCAGCAGGCTCAACACCCAGATTTTCAGGACCGAAGGCTACGTCTTCTTCAACAATACTTGCAACAAGCTGATTGTCAGGATTCTGAAGCACAAGCCCCACCTTGCGACGGATATCGTAGCACTTGTCCTCATCCAGAGTATTCATATCCTCAACAAGAACCTTGCCTCCTGTAGGAAGCAAAATAGCGTTAAAGTGCTTTGCAAGAGTAGATTTTCCTGAGCCGTTGTGACCTATAATACTCAAAAACTCACCTTTTGTGACAGATAGAGTAACGCCGTTGATTACAAAGTCACTGTTATTAATTTGTAATTCTTCGTCGGACTCATAAGTAAAGGTCAAGTCCTCAGCATAAATCTGATTCATTAAAAATTATCTCTCCCAGATTGCAGTATTACCACAGGGTAACACAAGATTAGTAGAGGATACTCTCAAGCCGATCTCATCAGCAGAAACCTTGCCGCCGAAAGTATCTTTAAGAACGCTTGAAAGTGTATATTCCATAACAGCAGGAGAAAGTCCTGATGTGTAAGAATTAAGCAAGAAGAACAGAGGATTATCGGAAAGCACCTGCTTACAAAGCTCTAAAAGCGGATAGAGCTCTGTTTCAAGCTTCCATACCTCGCCGTTAGGTCCACGTCCGTAAGAAGGCGGGTCCATAATAATTGCATCGTATCGTTTGCCGCGACGAATTTCGCGGTTAACAAACTTTACGCAGTCATCAACAATCCATCTCACAGGCTTGTCTGCTACCAAGCTGAGTGCAGCATTCTCTTTTGCCATATTTACCATGCCCTTTGAGGCATCAACATGACAAACAGATGCACCGCCCTTAAGGCATGCAACAGTAGCGCCACCTGTATAACCAAACAGATTCAGAACATTTATGGGGCGGTTT
>SVOS01000026.1 GCA_015066245.1 Oscillospiraceae bacterium | reverse complement strand
ATATTACGAGCTTCTTTACATTTGTACCATAGAAAGCCAGTGACTCAACAGACACAACGGGCAAATCGTCAATTAAGCCGGGTACTGTTACTTCACTATCCGTACCTATATAGCAATGAATTGTTATAGTTTTATCCGATAAAACCTCATATATAAAATCATCGTTATAGTAAAGCTCTCGCTGGTCTGACTCTGCCCTTGTAAAAGTTACTGCAGAAAACACCAGAGTCAACATCAGAATAATGCTGACAGATATTTTTATTCTTTTGCTCATTTTATTTCCCCCTTACTCTATCTCAGTTACAGCATTAACCGAATATGTGTAATTACTCAGCTTCATCTCACCGTTTTTAATCTCAAATACACGCCACACATTATCGGCTGTTTCTTTATCTAATGTGTAGGTGCCAACCAATTTGTTTCCCTGATATAGAGTAACTTTTGGCTTGGCTTCAAAAAGACTCAATTTGCTGTTTTCTTTAAGTGCCGAATAAGAGCAAACGGAAAAACGCCACAAAGAATTATCGTCCGCATTAAATGTAATAGTTTCGGGGCCGTCTCCTGTTTCGTTGTCAACATCAAGGGCGGCTAAAAACACTCCGCTTTCATCTTTTATATCGCTTTTATAGTAATTTATCCTCTCTGTATTATCGTGAGCCGTAACGCTCAAATGTGCATCAAGGTCGCACTCTTTGTCCCAAGTAAGCACTGCACGATAGGTATCATCATTCATTATTGGACTTATGTAGTAGTTGCCGCCTTCAGCAGATTCTTCAAGAGTAATAAAGCCATCAGCAATAACCTCTACCTTGTAATCTTCGCCAGTCGGGAGTGTTACTGTGGCTGTGCCGTTTTCATCTGTAAAGGCAGTGATATCCTCGCCGTTTTTATCTTTTATTCTCTCTCCTGAAGGAGATATAAAAACAATTTTCGCACCGGATATACATCTGAGATTTGTAGCAGACATAACTTTAAAATTCAGAGTCACATCTTGATTTTTTAAAAAGTTAAATGATAAGAATACAGATAAACCTATGCAAACTACAAGCACCGCCGCAACTAAAGGAGCTATAAACTTACGATTTTTATAAAACTTATATTTGGGCGGTTCTTCAGTTTTCTTCTTAAGATTAGAGAGGATTTCGGCTTGATAATCAACGGGAAGCTCTGCTGATTCTATGTGATTTTTATATTCAGTGCTAAACTTCTTATCAATCAAAATAATCATCTCCTATCTTTTTCTTAAGTAAGCTTCGTCCTCGTTGAAGACGAGTTGCCACCGCTGACTCGGTGAGGTTTACAATCTTTCCTATTTCTTTTTGGTTGTACCCTTCATAGTAGTACAGATGAATTACGATTCTGTATTTGTGAGGTAACGATTTGATTGCTTCATCCAAGTCTGAATTATAACTGTCTGAAACAGTTATACTCTCATCAAGCTCGGCATAATTTTTGCGATAAGCAGAGGCAATGTAATTCTTACATATGTTTATGGTAACACGAATAAGCCACGCTTTTTCATGTTCGTCTGATTTAAACTTGGGAGCTTTGGTAAAATATCTTAAGAAAGCCTCCTGCACCATATCCTGAGCATCATCCATGTTTTGAGTATATGTAAAAGCAACTCGCATCAAACTGTCGCCGTAAAGCTTCATAGCTTCTTCTGTTCTCTTGTAGTCAAAAGACATCCTACCACCCCCTTACAAATACAATACAATTAAATACATTAAAATATCTCAAAATTCTTATAATTTATATTTTAATTTAACTTATATATAAAAATCAATAGACCCTCTGTAATTATACAGAGGGTTCTAATTTAATGTTCTGGTTATGTCTTATTTAAGTTTAAGTACATTTTCTGCAGCCAGCATGATTCCTAGTTTGCCACTATGGAAATTAAATGCACCCTGAAGCCATACTGCATAAGGCTCTCTTAAGGGAGCGTCACAGGAAAGCTCGATAGAAGATCCGAGTGTAAATGAACCTGAAGCCATTATAACCTGGCTATCGTAACCCGGCATATCCGAGGGTTCGGGACAGACAAAACTGTCAACAGGAGCACCAGCCTGGATACCACGGCAGAAGGCTATGAGTTCTTCGGGATTGTTCATTCTGATTACCTGAATAATGTCTCCCCTGTTCTCATTATATTTAGGCGTAACTTCATATCCTAAAAGCTCAAACAACGCTGATGCAAATACTGCTGTTTTAAGAGCTTCACCTGTAATATGAGGAGCATTGAAAGCACCAAGAAACATCTCTCTGTGCATTCCTAAAGAAGCTCCTACCTCTTTTCCTGTACCGGGAGTAGTAAGTCTGAAAGCAGCCATCTCTACCAGATCTTTGCGACCTGCAATGTAACCGCCGGTTCTTGCTATAGCACCACCGGGATTTTTTATCATGGAGCCTGCCATAATGTCAACACCGAACTTGAGGGGTGATTCGTATTCTACAAATTCACCGTAACAGTGGTCAAGCATAATTACAGAGTCAGGAGAAATTAACTTTGATACAAGGCAGATAGCCTTAATTTCTTCGTTTGTAAGTGAAGGTCTGAGCTCATATCCGCGTGATCGCTGTATGTAAACCATTTTGGGCTTTTCACAAAGAGCAACCTTAATTGCATCAAGGTCTATTGTACCGTCATCTTTGAGAGATACTTCCTTGTAATTAACGCCAAAATCCTTAAGCGAGCCCGAATAATCAGAATCAATACCGATTGTACCTCTTATGGTATCGTAGGGTGTACCCGTAACACTCAGCATTGTGTCGCCCGGTCTGAGTACCGCAAACAATGCAACTGTAAGTGCGTGTGTACCGCTGACAAAGTTGTGTCTTACAAGAGCATCCTCGGCATCGAAAGCATAGGCATAAACTTCATCGATAGCATCTCTGCCTCTGTCTCCGTAGCCGTAACCGCTTGATGATGCAAACAACGATTCACTAACACGAGCATTCTGAAAAGCCTTTAGCATTTTATGCTGATTATATTCCTGTATTTCTTCTATTTTTTCAAATTGTTCTTTGCACATAGACAGTGCTTTTTCGGCGGCGTTTTCAACTCTGCCGTCAAAAGAGAAAAATTTACTCATAATTACCTCAATATAAAAATTCTATCCATTTTGCGTAAATAGTAAATCCGCATTTTTTATAAAGTTCCGATACATTTTCAGTACAAATTAAGTGGCACTCATCTGCGTATACTGTAATGGAATTTATAAGCTTCGAGCCGTAACCTTTGTGTCTGGACTGTTCGGGAGTAAACACATTACATAGATATGAACGAGTTTTGTTTCTGTATAATGAACCGATACTCACAACCTCATCATTAGCTTTTAAGGCATAATTCTTTATGTATCCGTGACGCTGCAAGTGAGAATTGTTAAGAAGAAAACGTATTAGTTGTTCTCTTGTTTTGCCCTGCATAATAATATTGGTGAAAGTATTGCTGTCGATTTCACTAAGTTTATCAGATGTATTCAAGGAAATATTACCGTGTTTACTCATCAAAGCACAGACCTGATAATCTTTTCTGGTCATAATATAGGAGTATTCAGAGGAAATGAAGATATTAAAATCTGCAAATCCGTCTAAAAAAAGCTTAATTTCATCCTCATTATATAGCTCGTTAATCAGACAAAACACTCTGTCATTGCATTTGACAAAGGCTGCACATAATTTACCGTTATCATTAAATGCTGAATATAGCTGTAAAAAATCCTGATTAACCCCAAAGCCTTCTGTAAACATACCTGCTGCAAGCACAGGAGCTTTGTCACAGGTAAGATGTTTATATACCAGTGCGGCTTCTTCGATGTTTTCAACTAACTTAATCATAGATTATTCACAAGAGATTTAAAATGCTCTCCCCTTTGCTCAAAATCGCGATACATATCAAAGCTTGCGCTTGCAGGTGACAAAGATACAATATCGCCATTCTGCGCCTCAGCCTTAGCAATGCTGACAGCTTCATCCATACTACCTGCATGGATGATTCTGAGCTCGGAGTTGTAGTTGTCTGCTTCTGATACTGCTTTTTCAATTTTATCTGCAGTTGCACCTATAAGAATCAGCACTTTAACTTTTTCATTGATAACGGGACCTAAGGGAGCGTATGGGATGTTCTTATCATAGCCGCCACAAATAAGGATAATTTTTTGCTCAAAAAGCGAAAGTGTGCCTTTAATTGTACGGGTTGGAGAAGACGCGATAGAATCGTTATAGTAACGAACACCGTTTAAAGTACGAACAAGCTCAGCTCTGTGAGCAACACCGCCGAACTCTCTTGCAACCTTGCGTATGGTCTGGATATCTACAAGCCCCCACACAGCTCCGATTGCAGTCATATAATTCTCTACATTGTGGGCACCAGGAATTGCAATGTCTTTAGTATCAAGTACATCTGTATACTCATTATTATGCTTAAATGTAATGATACCGTCTTTAAGGAATACAGAATCTCTGTCAGTATCAGCATTAAAGAATCGTACTTCTGAGCATAAGCCGTCGGAAAAACTTTTTGTGATATCATTACAGTAATTCAGTACAGTAACAGAGTCTTTATTCTGATATTTTACGATATTTCTCTTTGCCTCAATATATTCGTCCATATCTTTATGGACATCCAGGTGATTTGGTGTTACGTTAGTTACTATTGCAACATCGGGACTCTTAGTCATTGATATAAGCTGAAAGCTGGACAGCTCTACAACAGCATAATCATCTTTATCAATATCAAATATTTCAGGCAAAAGAGGTCTGCCGATATTTCCGCCTAAATGAACCGTTTTTCCCTGAGCCTTTAAAAATTCTGAAATGATGGTAGTAGTTGTAGTTTTTCCATCAGAACCGGTCACAGCAATGATTTTACAAGGACAAAGCTCAAAAAACATCTCCATCTCAGAAGTTACTTTGATACCTTTTTGTCTGAGTTCCGCAAGTTCGGGCATATTATAATTCATACCTGGTGTTCTGAACAGAATGTCACAATCAAGATTATCAAGATATTTCTCACCAAGAGAAAGCTCTACACCTTTCTCTGAAAGTGATTCTGCAAGTCCATCAAGAGCCTCAGGGGTTCTTTTGTCGCATGCAATCACCATTGCTCCGTAGGATTTATACATATCAATTAGTGGAAGGTTGCTTCTGCCAAGACCGCAAAAAGCAATACGTTTATTTTCTGTGCTTTTAAAGTATTCAATAATATTGTTATTCATAAATGCCTCCACGAAAAATCTTAATCTATAATACTATGAAATTAAGAAAATATCAACAATTATCACAAAAAATAAAAGGACGGTTTGTACCGTCCTTGAATTATTTTTCTGAGTTACTTCTTCCTAAAAGATAGTCAACCGAAACGTCAAGTATATCTGCAAGAGCAACAAGTTCAACATCGGTTACATAACGAATCTGACCTTCAAGTTTTGAAAGTCCTGATGCATTCATATCTACTCCGTTTACCTGGAGCTGAGCCAGAAGCTCCTTTTGCTTCATGCCTCTCTTTTTTCTGGCTGCCTCTACCTTTGCACCTATCAGGTTGCGGTCGCCGAGGTCTTGTTTACGTAATCTCATAATTCAAAAACTCCTTGAGGAAGAAATACTCAATTATATTTCTATAAAAGAATTCTAATATATCATTAAAACTCGCAGTGACAATATTATAATACTATAATAGAAAAAAAACAAGTGTTTTTTGTTAATAAAATTAAAAAAATGAAATATTTAGCAGAAAATGTTTACAAAATAGTAATATTTATCGAATTTTTCATTGTATTATTTACCTTAATATCTTTATTATACCAGTAAAATATGATATTATTTACCTTAAAGGAGGATTTATTATGCATAACAACCTCAAGGAAAGAAATTTAACTTTACTTACCGATTTTTATGAACTAACTATGGCAGGCGGTTATTTTGAGAATAACATGACTGACAAAATCGCCTACTTTGATATGTTCTACAGAAAGAATCCCGATAACAGCGGTTTTGCTATTATGGCAGGTGTTGAGCAGATGATCGAATACCTGACTAATCTAAAGTTTACAGATGATGATATTGAATTTTTAAGAAGTAAAAAAATGTTTTCTGAAAAATTCCTGGAATTTCTCAAAAACTTTAGATTCAGCTGCGATGTCTGGGCAGTTCCTGAGGGTACTCCTATATTCCCCGGTGAACCTATTGTTACTGTTAGAGGTCCTCTTATTGAGGCTCAGTTTGTTGAGACAATGATTCTTCTGTCTATCAATCATCAAAGTCTTATTGCAACGAAAGCAAACCGTATTTGCACTGCAGCAGATGGCAGGGCTGTGATGGAGTTCGGTTCTCGACGAGCACAAGGATATGACGGTGCGATTTATGGAGCAAGAGCTGCATACATCGGAGGATGTGCAGGTACTGCATGTACAATTTGTGACAGAGACTATAATATCCCATCCTTAGGTACAATGGCACATTCGTGGATACAGTCCTTCGATACAGAGGAAGATGCCTTCAGAGCTTATGCTAAGGCATATCCTGACAACTGCACACTGCTTGTAGATACCTATAATACTTTAAAAAGCGGTATTCCAAATGCTATCAAGATTTTCAATGAAGTCGTTGTTCCCGCAGGTTTCAGACCTAAAGGCATCAGAATCGACAGCGGCGATATTACTTACCTCTCCAAGAAAGCTCGTAAGATGCTTGATGAAGCTGGTTTTGCTGACTGTAAAATATGTGCATCCAACTCTCTTGATGAATATATAATCAGAGATATGTTCCTCCAGGGAGCTAAAGTTGATATCTTTGGTGTTGGTGAAAGACTTATTACTTCTTACTCCTCCCCTGTTTTTGGCGGAGTATATAAACTGGTCGCTATGGAGTCCGATGGTGAGATGATACCTAAAATTAAAGTTAGCGAAAACGTAGGTAAGATTACAACACCCTGCTTTAAGAAAGTCTATAGATTATATGATAGAGAGACTAACAAAGCTATTGCCGATGTATTAACTCTGAAGGACGAAACAATTGACGATAGCAAGGAATATGAGATTTTTGACCCTCAGCACACCTGGAAGCGTAAAACCATCAATGATTTCTATGCTAAAGAATTACAGATTAAGTATATTGAAAACGGTAATCTAGTTCAGAAGCTACCCACAGTCGCTGAAATACGAGAGTATTGCAAAGAACAGCTCGATACACTTTGGGATGAAGTAACAAGATTTGAGAATCCTCATACTTATTACGTTGACTTATCCCAGAAGCTATGGGATGTAAAAAATTCTTTGCTTAACAAAGCAAGAAAATAGTCTTAAAAAAAGGCACGCAGTTTGCGTGCCTTTTTTATACGTCGCTCACCCTCTCAGGGTTCGAATCCCTGAATAAGTATATAAAAGAAAAGGACTATACATATCTGAGATACATATAATCCTTTAGGTTGGCTGGGCTGGCGGGATTCGAACCCACGGGATGACGGAGTCAAAGTCCGTTGCCTTACCGCTTGGCTACAGCCCAAAATATTAATCAACTTAGAAATATTACCATATTTATATTCAAAAATCAAGTGGCATAGAATAAAAACGGCAGACATAATGTCTGCCGTTTTTGGTGATCCATCGGAGATTCGAACTCCGGACACCTTGATTAAAAGTCAAGTGCTCTGCCAACTGAGCTAATGGATCAGGTGGGGTGGCTAGCCGGATTCGAACCGGCGGTCTCCAGGGCCACAACCTGGCGCTTTAACCAACTAAGCTATAGTCACCATATGGCGCGCCAACAGGGACTCGAACCCCGGACCTACTGCTTAGAAGGCAGTTGCTCTATCCTGCTGAGCTATTGACGCGTATCAGCTGTGCGAAACACAGCTTGATTATTATATAATAATCTGAAGAATTTGTCAATACTTTAACATTGATAAATTCAACGGATTTTGGGAATTTTTTAACGAAATAATAAGTAATATGCTGAATTTTAGTTTTTGAGGCTCTGCATAGGTGCAGGAATTCTGCCTCTGCGGTTGATGAACTTGGCAGGTGAACCGCTTCTTACGGGCATAACAGGACCATATCCCAAAAGACCGCCAAAATCAAGCGTATCCCCTACGCCTTTACCGATAGCAGGAATGAGACGAACAGCAGTAGTTTTAGAGTTAACCATACCGATTGCAGCCTCATCTGCGATAATAGCAGAGATAACCTCGGGAGTTGTATCACCGGGAATGATAATCATATCAAGACCTACTGAACAAACTGCAGTCATAGCCTCAAGTTTAGTAATATCCAGTGCACCAACCTCAGCAGCATGAATCATACCTGCGTCCTCAGATACAGGAATAAATGCACCTGAAAGACCACCAACATGAGACGAAGCCATAACGCCACCCTTCTTAACTGCATCGTTAAGAAGAGCAAGAGCAGCAGTTGTGCCGTGGCATCCGCACACCTCAAGACCCATTTCCTCTAAAATATATGCAACGGAGTCGCCAACTGCCGGAGTAGGTGCAAGAGAAAGGTCAACAATACCAAAAGGTACACAAAGACGCTTTGAAGCCTGCTGAGCAACAAGCTGGCCCATTCTTGTGATCTTGAATGCGGTACGCTTAATTTCGTCAGCAACCTGGCTTAAATCATAGCCATCGCACTTTGTCAGTGCAGCACGAACAACACCGGGGCCTGATACGCCAACGTTAATTACACAGTCAGCCTCGCCTACACCATGGAATGCGCCTGCCATAAAGGGGTTATCTTCGGGAGCGTTACAGAATACAACCAACTTTGCTGCTCCAAGACAGTTATTGTCGGCAGTAAGCTCTGCAGCAGATTTGATAGCCTTACCCATCATTTTTACTGCGTCCATGTTGATACCGGCCTTTGTAGATCCGATATTAACAGACGAACAAACCTTCTTTGTCTCAGCGAGTGCCTGAGGGATACTCTCAATAAGAGCAAAATCACCTGCGGCAAAGCCCTTCTGAACTAAAGCGGAATAACCACCAATAAAGTCGACACCAAGTGTAGCGGCAGCTTTGTCAAGAGTATGAGCAAACTTAACTACACCGCTGTTCTGGCAAGCAGCAGCGACATTTGCGATAGGTGTAACGGAAATTCTCTTGTTGATAATCGGAATACCGTACTCGCTGGAAATATCGTTAGCAGTTTTAACAAGATCCTCGGCATAGCGGCAGATTTTGTCGTATACCTTATCGCAGGCCTTGTTAATATCACTGTCAATACAGTCGAGCAAGCTGATGCCCATAGTTACAGTACGGACATCAAGATGCTCATTATCTATCATATTTATGGTTTCTAATATATCTTTGGTTTCTAACATTTTATACCTCAAATCTTATGCATGCTATTGAAGATATCTTCATGCATAATGTGGATCTTTGTGCCTATGGACTGTCCTAATGCATCAAAGTCAGCATTAAGTTTTTCGAATGAAGGAACATCAGCACGGTCAAGCTCAACAAGCATTACCATTGCAAACATATCCTGAAGAACACTCTGTGTAACCTCAACAACATTCATGTTTCTTTCAGCACAAAATGAAGAAACTTTTGCAAGGATACCGACTGTATCCTTACCTAATACTGTTATAACTGCTTTCATATTATATGTATCTCCTTTCAAAAGCAGAAAATTCATCTATTAAAGATTTTTTGCAAGATTCTTTAAATAATCTTTTAAAGTATTACCGATTTCGGGATGGTCAAGACCAATCTCAATAGCTGCCTGCATAATACCGAACTTGTTGCCGATATCATAACGAGTACCTGTGTATTCAACAGCAGTCATGCCTTCTGTAATTGCAAGCTCACGCATAGCATCAGTAAGCTGAATCTCGTTTTTGGCACCGGGTTTTGTGTGAGCAAGAATATCAAAAATCTCATAAGGAAGAACGCATCTTCCGAGAATTGAATATAAAGAAAGGACATCTGCATCAGTCTGAGGTTTTTCTATCATATCTGTACATTTATAAATGTTACCGCTGATATTTTCAACCTTAACAGAGCTATAGTTACGGATAGCTTCTTTTGTAACGGGCTTAATTCCTAAAACACCCTTACCATATGTACCATAGGCATCAATAAGCTCTTTTGTGGCAGGTTTTTCGCCGCCAACAACTACATCATCACCATAAAGTACAGCAAATGGCTCACCGCTAACAAAAGACTTTGCTTTGCTGATAGCATGTCCGAGACCTAAAGTGTCGATCTGACGGATATAGTGGATGTTCGCAAGCTTGTCAAGGTCCTTGATTGTAGAGAGCAAATCTTCTCGTTTATCACGTTCAAGAATACCCTCAAGTACAGGAGCCTTGTCAAAATGGTCCTCGATAAAGCCCTTACCACGATTTGTAATAATAAGGATATCGGTGATACCAGAAGCTGCAGCCTCTTCAACAATATATTGAATTGCCGGCTTATCAACAATAGGAAGCATTTCCTTTGGCATTACCTTAGTTGCAGGAAGAACTCTTGTGCCTAAACCTGCTGCGGGGATAACAGCTTTTGTAATTTTCATAGTTGCACCTCGTAAAATTTAGAAAAACATCGGTAAATACGTAATTATATAATAAGAAGCTATAAGACTCAAGGCCAAGGGCACATTTACGCCACCTCTGGACTTTAAGGCTTCATCAGCTTCTTTATTATCTTTTGATTGTGCTTTAATACTTGATACTGTCTTTATTGTGTGCTTGTAATACCATCTGTTACCAAATACACCGCAAAGAACTCGTATCAGCAAAGTAAGAAAAGTAATAGCTAAGGTGATAATGCAGATAATTACCTGTTGCTGATTTAAAGATGAGAAAAAGTCGCTGAACGCAGTATAGAAATTATACGCGTATTTCTCAGACATGTTATTCATGATTTCGCTATATTGCTGGCTGATAACAGTTACATCAGTGCTGAAACACACTCTGATATACATATCCCCCAATGCAAGTAAGCCCATCAGAACGGTTAATAATGTACCAAGTTTATACATCTTACGATACAGTACCCAACCGCCGCCAAAAATAAACCCGACAAAAGAAAAACGTGTTCTGCCGATTTTATGATATTGTCTGAACTGTGGAATATAATGAGGGGTTGACGTCTTAACTAACTTAGAAGCTTCGCTGGCTTTTACAGAGCAGTCAAATTCTTCGTCGGGGCTGACTCCGCCCAGAGGATCAAAAACAAAAGGAGTTCCGAAAGGAGCAGCTTCCTGATTATGATTTTCAGAGTCATCTGTCTCGTTGGTTTTGTTGTCAGAATATGAAGAAAAAGTTAGCGGTCTGCCGCAGGATTTGCAGAATTTACTGTCATAAGGGTTTTGCACCTTGCAGAAAGGACACATAATATCCGCTTCTGCGTCCGCGTTTACTTCCCTCTCTCGATTATAATTATAATTCTCACGATGACGATTTTGGTTGATGCACTGTCCAAGCGAGTCATAGCATTCTCTGTGATGCGGAGTTCCGCATTCGGGACATACTACAACATCGTCGCCACTTTCAAATGCTTTATTACATACCGGACATACGTGTCCTTTATAATCCATTTTAATCACCTTTTAGTATTATAACAAATAATATTGCTTAAATCAACAAAATTATTTGACAGTTTAACAAATATATTATGTTTACATTTTATTCAGTTTGCGGTATAATATTATGAGTTTGATTAAAAGAGAGGTATTTATATGCTTCAGTTTGAGGAATTAAAGCTGAGACTTGAAGGGTCTAAGGCTGACATTGATGATTTGGCAGATGCTTTGGGATTAAAAGCTATGCGCTCTGAAATTGAACAGCTTGAGCACAGAGCTGCTGAGCCGGGATTTTGGGACGACCTTGAGAATTCTCAGAAGGTTTTACAGAGAACAAGCAACCTTAAAGCAAAGGTTGAAGAGTATGAAAAACTTAGTTCTCTTTATGAGGATACAATAACACTTATTGAGCTTGCAAACGAAGAAGAAGACGAAAGTCTTTATGAAGAAGCAGTTGCTGACGTTGAAAGTGTTGAGAGAAGTGTTGCAAAGCAGAGG
>SVOS01000025.1 GCA_015066245.1 Oscillospiraceae bacterium | reverse complement strand
CCCTAAAGGGAGGGGGACCGCTTGCGGTGGAGGGATATATCCTCTATATAAAACTTACATATAAACGTGTATCCCCCTGTCAGCTTCGCTGACATCCTCTCACGGAGGCCGTCCCCCTTTGTCAGCTTCGCTGACATTTCCCCCACACTGTGGGGGAATCTTCCCTTTAGGCAAGGGGGACATATAAAAGTTTCGTGAAATTTTAAAACCCCGCCGTTAAGCGGGGTTTGATTTTATCTGTAAGTTTTCCAAAGGCGGACCTGCCCTCAAGGGGCTACCTTGTGGCTAACGGTTTACTTGGACTCTACGAGTGCCTTTGTGTCTCTTGCGATAACGAGCTCTTCGTTAGTAGCGATAACAAATGCAGGGATAGCAGAATCGTCAGCAGAAATCTTGAAGTTAGCGCCTCTCTGGTTGTTTCTCTCGTCACAAACCTTAAGACCCAAGCACTCAAGATACTCGCAAACCTTCTTTCTGAGGATGGGCTGGTTCTCACCGAGACCTGCAGTAAAGCAGATACCGTCACAGCCGCCCATTGCTACCCAGAAGGAGCCGATGTACTTAGCAATCTGATAGTAGAGGATTTCGTGTGCAAGAGCTGCACGAGCGTTGCCCTCGTTCTCTGCCTTAGTAACGTCTCTGTCATCGGTAGAAACGCCTGAGATACCTAAGAGACCGCTCTTCTTGTTGAGAAGGTCGCTCATCTCAGAGGGAGAAAGGCCCTCTTTCTCCATAATAAATGTAACAACAGAGGGGTCAAGTGCACCTGAACGTGAACCCATCATAAAGCCGTCAAGGGGAGTAAGACCCATAGTTGTGTCAATTACCTTGCCGTTTTTAACTGCAGTAATGGAAGAACCGTTACCGATGTGGCAGGTGATGAGCTTGAGGTCCCCCAAATCCTTGCCGATGTTCTTAGCAAGCTCAGCGGATACATATCTGTGGGAAGTACCGTGGAAGCCGTAACGTCTAACCTTGTACTTCTCGTAAAACTCATAGGGTACGGGATAGATAAATGCCTTTTCGGGCATTGTGCTGTGGAAAGCAGTATCAAATACAACAACCTCGGGAACTTTGTCGCCGAATACCTGCTGGCAGCCGCGGATAGCCTGAACGTGGCCTTTGTTGTGAAGGGGTGCAAGAGGAATAAGGCTTTCGATGCCCTTTACAACTTCCTCGTCAACAATAACGGACTCAGAGAAAAGTGCACCGCCCTGAACGATACGATGACCGATAGCACTAACCTCGTCAAGATTTTTGATAACGCCAACTTCGGCATCCATAAGAGCATCCTTAACAAAGTTAAAGGCTGCGGTGTGGTCAGGCATAAAGCCCTCTTTGGTCATCTCTCTGCCGTCAGCAGTCTTGTGACCGATGAAAGAACCCTCACCGCCGATACGCTCGCAGTTACCTTTACAGAGCATCTGCTCGTTGTCCATATCAAAAAGCTGATACTTAAGAGAAGAGCTGCCTGCATTAATAACAAGAATTTTCATTATTCTTCCTCCAATTGAATTGAAATACTTTTAAACATATAATATAATAGTACAGTAAACCAAAAGTTTCAAGCCTTTTTTTCATAAGGAGTGAGGAATTTTGAAGATTGCAGGTGTAATTTGCGAGTTTAACCCCTTTCATAACGGCCACAAGTACCTGCTTGACGAAATAAAACAGAGAGGTTTTGACGCCACAGTATGCGTTATGAGCGGCAGCTTTACCCAAAGAGGCGATGTAGCCGTATATGATAAATTTAAGCGTACCAAAGCTGCCCTCGGAAATGGTGCCGACCTGGTGATTGAGCTGCCTGCACCCTATGCGGTGGCATCGGCGCAGATTTTTGCCAGAGGCGGTGCCGAAATCATCAAAGCCACAGGTGTGGTGGATACGGTGTTCTTCGGCAGCGAATGCGGTGACGTTGAGCTTCTGAAAAAGGCGGCAACCGCCACAAAAGCCCCTGAGGTTGAGGCACTTCTCAAAGAATATATGAACGCAGGCGACTACTATCCCCTTGCTCTTGAAAAAGCGGTGAAAGACACATTCGGCAGTGAAATATCAGCGGTGCTCAAGTCCCCCAACAACACTCTGGCGGTGGAGTATATCAAGGAGCTTTGGGGCTCATCGCTTGAGGTGGACACCGTCACAAGAGTAGCGGTAGAGCACGACAGTATGTCCGCAAACAAAGGCTTTGCCAGTGCCTCGCTTTTGAGAGAAATGATTTTAAACAAAGAAGACATCTCCCCCTTTGTGCCCACGGACGACTTTTCTAACCCTGCATTTATGGCTTTGGGAGAAAGAGCGGTTATTTATAAGCTCAGGTCCATGAGCCTTGAGGATTTTGAAAAGCTTCCCGATGTAAACGAGGGACTCCACAATAGAATTTTTGGAGCAGTAAGAGATTTTAATTCTATAGAAGAAATTTTAGCTGAGATAAAAACCAAGCGATACACCCTTGCACGGCTGAGAAGAATTATCGCCTGTGCCCTTCTGGATATTACCAAAGAGCTGCAAGCCGCACCTGTGCCCTATCTGAGAATTTTAGGTATAACGGAGAAAGGCAAAGAGGTTTTGTCACAGATATCAAAGCACGGAGCCTTGCCCATTGTAACAAGTGTGGCGGCATCCCTCAGAACCTTGGAGGAAAAGGCACAGAAAATCCTTCTTTGCGATGTAAAAGCAACAGACCTGAGGACGGTTTTTGAGGAAAACATCAGCGGCAGTGCCCGAGACTTTACCTCGGCAATAATCAAGCTCTGAGCTTATAAATTACTAATATTTACTCAAGACACAAAAACAGTCGCCACGAAAAATGGCGACTGTTTGCTTTTTACTGAGCTAATTCAATTCTGATGCTGCCGCTGGTGGCTCTTGCAGTAAGCAACCCCTTTGAGTCCGAGTCAGAAAAAGGAGCAGATGTGCTGCCGCTAGTGGTTCTGAGGTCATAAATCTTTGGTGTGAGGATGGTTGCTCGGATACTGCCGCTGACAGACTTAAGTTCGTAATTCTGAGCATCAACTCTGTCCAGCTTAACAGAGCCGCTGGTGGACCTTACATACATATCTCCTGAAGAAATCACATCATAAAAGCTGATGCTGCCGCTGGAAGAAGCTGTGTCAACAGTGGCTGCTTTTACGTTCTCTGCATTTATGCTGCCGCTGGTGTTCTCCAGAGTTGTTTTCTCGGCACTGACATCCTTAAGAGTAATTCGTCCGCTGGTGATTTTGGCTTTGAGCTCTTTTTTGAAATCACCCGAAATCCACAGACTGCCGCTGGTGCCTTTTGCATCCAGACTCTCGCCGCGGGTGCCTTCAACGACCTTGATGCTTCCGCTGGAGCAAGAAATCGTCATCTCCCCCACATTGCCGCCTGCCTCGATGCTGCCGCTGGTGGCAGTCAGCTTGGTTACAAGAGAATTGAGAGTTTTTGCCTCTATACTTCCTGAGGAAGTCTTTACCTCAAGGCTATCAAGTGTATTATCGGGAACCTCGATAATAACCTCACATTTGCCTGCACCGATGAATCTGATAAACTCAAACCACTTTCTGTAATCTTTAAATTCAACGCTCAGCTTTTTGCCTGTTTTGTTGACGTCAAAGCTGAAATCCTCGCTGACACTATAGGTAATTTTGGTGTCCTTTGCGGCAGATTCCTTGATTACAACATTGCTTGAACCTGCAAAAACATCAATAACCTCTACCTCATCAAAGGTAGCCGACATCTGATTATAATTTCTGTTGATGTCGCTCATAAAATTGCCTCCTCCAAAAGCAAAACCCATGGCACAGAATATAGCGCCAATACCGATGAGCACACCTGCTACAATTAATAATACTTTACAAGATTTTCTCATAATACCCTCCTGTCATCTTCTGAAAAAGAATCTGAAAACTCCTTTTGCTGTGGCGGCAGTTACCTTTGCCATAGCTTTGGCAAAAAGGTTGCAGGGAATAAGCCACAAAAGTGCGAATCCCGAAAGTGCAAAGCCTGCACCCATCAACGAAAAGAAATACTGGGAATCTCCCGACAGGATTGAGGCAATGCCCGTATAAATAACCGCCAGTCCCGACACCGCCAAAGCCGCAAACACTGCGTAAAAGCTTATTACCAGTGACCAGATAACTATGTAGAATGCAAGCAAAAGGCTGAGCATGGCAATCATCAGCGGAACCCACACAGGTGCTCCTACAATAAGCATCGCAATCTGCCATCCTCTGAGTCGGGATTTGGGCTTTGGAGCTTTTGAGGGTGCAGGAAGGTCGCCGAAAAGCTCGTCCATATCCCCCAGAGCCGCAATCGCCTCCTGCTCACTCATGCCGTCGTCCATACGCTCGGATATCATCTCTGTATAATACTGCAGGATTTTTCTGCGTTCCGCCTTTGGCAGGTGTGATATTCTGCCTTTAAGCATTCTGATAAATTCATTTTTTGTCATTTTCATCTGCCTCCCCTGTGATAAATCTATAGACATTCATAATCTCCTGCCACTCTGCAGAAAACCCCTCAAGCCTCATAAGCCCTGTATCGGTGATTCTGTAATACTTTCTGAGCCTTCCCTTGTGCTCCACAGAATACACCATAAGACACCTGCCTTCCTCAAGACGTCTTAAAATCGGATACAAGGTGGATTCGGAAATAGCTATATAGGGTTCGATATCTTTGATAATCTGATAGCCGTAAGAGTCGCCCCTGCTTAATGCCGCAAGAACACAAACCTCTAAAAGACCTCTTTTAATCTGAATATCCATAGCAACACCTCTCTTCGCATAATACTATATCACGCATAGTATTATTTGTCAAGAGGTATTAATCTATTTTTGCACAAAAGCAAAGACCCGGGATTTTACTCCCGAGCCTTTGCCAAAAAGAAAAGAGGTATTATGAAAATCATCACACAACATCAGAACATCACCATCCGATTATGTGGGCATAACATGGTTTTAGCTTTTCTTAAGCATAATTACATTAATTCATAGAGACAGTTATCGTCGCAAACAATAACGATCTCGAAAAACTGATCTTTCTTTCTGCTTGTAAGATCAAGGATTTTGCCTTCAGCACCAAGCTTTGATGCGTCTTCGTGCTTTTCGAGTTTTGTGCCGATGATGTTATTCTCTATGTGTCCTGTATATACAGCACCGTCAATCATAAGGATACCGATGTTATTCTGATTAGCAACTACTTTTTTGATATCCTTAACGGAGTAGCCGTCAACCAGCTTTATGGAAAATTCTTCGCTATCATAATAATAGTAGAGAGCAGTTGTGTCATTCTTTTTGGAGAATATGGGTGAATTGCCGAAACCGTACCAATTGCCATAGTCAAACACCTTATCTGCATCAGCTGTTATTTCTTTTGTATTAAAGCTGGGCACATCATATAAATAGTGGATTGAGTTGAAGCCGTAATAATACTTTTTACCGTTTGCTTCGATATAGAAGTATCTGTTGTCGCCTACTTCAATTTTGTCAACCTTGCAGAATATTTCATCTTCATCTGACCCAAGATCTCTTGCATAGAGAGGTGTGTTGATTTTTTCGGGGTCTGCATGCTTGCCGGATTCGTTGAATGCGTTTAAATACATTGTGCCGTCTTTATCAATAGAAAAAACATAAAACTCACCAGAGAAGCCGCTGTAGAAAGTATAGAAGATTTCGCCTTTAACCTCTGTGAAAAGATATTCATCTGCGTGGTAAATGCCGTTGGAGTCTTTGTAAATATCGAAGTTAGATGTAATTACATATTCTTTAACGTCATCATCTTCGCTGAAAATATACATGCTGTTAAACACATCATAGGGTCTGCCGTCTTTGTCTTCTGCAATTAAATATGTATCGGGGTTAAATTTTTCGAATCGGTCCAGAGTTTCGTAGGAATCACCGAGAACTTTAATATTGTCGGTTTCGTAGCCTAAGTTCTCAGGTACTGTTGTTTCGGGCTCTGTGTAAACATCCTCGTTCTGGAAGTTGTTTTCGTTGCCGTTGAACTCCTCAAATATTGCATCGTAGGGGTCCTTGGGAATTTCGGGTACTTTGGGTGTCTGTGAGCAAGCACAAAGACCTACTGCTAAGGTTGCTGCTGAGATTAATGCTACTGCTTTCTTGAGAGTTTTCATTTTTACGTCCTCCTGAAAAATAAATTGATTTTCGCGGGTTCTCTGCCCGTCTGTTAATAAAGGGGATTTGAAAATTCAATCGGTTTTACTTTTTTCAAAAAATTTTTATATTTTTTTATTTATTTTAAAATCCGCTGCTTTCTTACCCTTCTGTTATTAAAGGGGAAGGTAAAATCACTTTGGTTTTATGTTTTCAAAAACCTTTTATAAAAATATTGTAATTTTATGACTACAGTAGTACAATGATTTCATCAAGACAGAGGGGTAATTAATTATGGAACGTGAAAAACTTATTAACCTTGTCACAAAAGCCCAGAGTGGCGACAAGGATGCAATGAACACTTTGTTCAGCGAATTTTATAACGATGTATACAACTTTGCCTATAAAACTCTTAAGGACACTTCTCTTGCAGAGGATATTACTCAGGAGACTTTTCTTGAGATAGTGAGAACAATCGACAAGCTTTCTGAGCCTGTTGCCTTTGTAAGCTGGATGAAGAAGATTGCATATCATCAGTGCACACGCTACTTCAAAAAGAAGAAGGATGTTATTGTGGATGAGGACGAAGACGGCAACAGCATCTTCGATACTCTTGAGGACGAGGACACAGGGGCACTTCCTCAGGAAGTCTGCGAAAATGAGGATTTTAAAAACATCATCGGTGGTATGGTAAACGAGCTTTCCGAAGAGCAGCGCAGTGCGGTTATGCTCTACTACTTCGACGAAATGGCAGTTGCCAGAATTGCCGAGATTCAGTCGGTTTCCGAAGGCACGGTAAAAAGCCGACTTAACTACGCCCGAAAAGCCATGAAAAAATCCATTGAATCCTACGAGAAAACCCACGGAATCAGACTTCACGGTGTTGGTATTCTGCCTTTGTTTATGCTTGGTTTTGGCGAAAAGGCAGTTATGTCTCAGGCAGGATTTCTGGCAGCTCAGCAGGCAGTAACCACCGCGGCAACCGCCTCTGCCGCAGCAGGCACCGCTGCTACTGTGGCTACTACCGCAACCGCAAAGGCAGGCTCAGCTCTGGGACTTAAAATTGCCGCAGGTGCAGTAGCCGCATCTCTTGCAGTCGGCGGTGTGGCACTGGGTATTAACCTCTTAACCAAAAAAGACAGCTTAAACTCTGCACCCACAAGATACATAAGTGCAGGATGTGAGCATCTTGTGGCTCTTAAAAATGACGGCACTGTGGTTGCAACAGGCAACAACGATTACGGTCAGTGTGATGTTGAGGGCTGGACTGATATCGTGGCAGTATGTGCAAGGGGCTTTAACACAATCGCTCTTAAAGCAGACGGCACCGTGTATGCCATCGGAGATAACTCAAACAATCAGCTTGATGTTGAGGATTGGACAGATATTACGGCTATCTACTCGGCAGGAGAGCAGACAATCGGCGTTAAATCCGACGGCACAACAGTAGGCACTGAGCCAGGCTATGAAAACATTTGGAATATAAGCCCCACACCCGATGTTTCCGATATTAAGAATGCGGAATTTATCGACGCATTAGGCAGGACTGTTTACTTTAAAGACAAAGAAACAGGTGGTCTTTATGAGCCGGGAATGTTCACACCTCAGGAAGTTGAAGGATACAAGGATGTTCAGCTTGTAAAGCAAAACACCGACATATTTGCGGCACTTACAAAGGACGGCACTATGGTGCTGGACGGAGAATCCGCTACCAATTATGATTTGTCGGACTGGAAGGATATTACCGACTTTGACATAAGCTGCAGCAATACGGTTTATTCCGATATTATGAACGGCGAATACGTTGAAAATTCAGGCTGCTTTTTCAAACACGATTTCGGCTTCGGTACTCTCCACGACCCTATAATAAGTATTTTCGGCGTTGATAAAAACGGCAAGGTATTTTATGAGGGCAACAACACTATTCATGATATGAGCGTTGTGGATGGCTGGTCTGATATCACGGATGTTGTGGCAGGCGATATTTTCTGTGCAGGTCTTAAGTCTGACGGCACGGTGGTGCTGGCAGGCAACAACGAAGACGGCACTTTGGACGTGTCGGGCTTTACAGATATCAAAACTAAATAAGCTTACCAAAAATAATAAAGGAACGGATTTTTACAGTCCGTTCCTTTTTTGTATTCGGGTTAGCCACCCGAGGGCAAGTCGCCTACGGACAGGTTTCATATAAAGAATACCTATCATCAACGGCGGGTTGTTAAAATATAATCGCACACGCAGTGTGCCACCAAAATATTTGCGAATGCAAATACATCATTTTGCATAGCAAAACATCATTAGTGAAACGACATCATATCGCGAAGCGATGCATCATTTCAACGACGCTCCCCTACAGTAGAAGCTACATTAAACATTAAACCCCGCCGTTAAGCGAGGTTTTGGTTTATTGTTAAGTTTTCCGAAGGCGAACTGCCCTGCGGTGGCTAACCGCCCCGCCGTTAAGCAGGGTTTGGTTTTATCCCATAGTTTTCCAAAGGCGATACGCCCTGCAGTGGCTAACCGCCCCACCGTGGCTAACGGGAATATATACAACCGCAGAAGTTCTGGCGGTAGAGATTATGCAGCTTAGAAAGCTCGATAGAACGGAGGTATCCGCCCTTTTTCTTAAAATCCGTGCAGAGATACGGGGTGTCAAGCTCTGCGCTAAGTCTCTCCCCTATTTTGTTTATGGCATCGGCATTTTTGAGGGGACTTAGCGTAAGAGTTGTGGCAAAAAAGTCCGCACCCATTTCCTTTGCAAGCTTTGCGGTAAAGCGGAGTCGCTCCTCGTAGCAGCTCAGGCATCTCTTGCCTCTTTCGGGGGCAGATTCAAGGCCTTTTGAAAGCTCAAAGAACTTTTCGGGGGTATAATCGCCCTCAACAACGGTTACGGGATACTTATACTCGTTTTCTGCCACGAATCGCTTGACCTCATTGAGTCTCATATTATATTCAGCTTCTTCGGTTATGTTTGGGTTGTAAAAAACAACGATAATCTTGAAGAAGTTGCTGAGATACTCAAGACAATAACTCATACAAGGTGCACAGCAGGCATGAAGACAAAGAGTAGGAGTAACTCCTGCTCTTTGATTATTCTCTATTAATTTGTCAAGCTCACGTTGATAGTTTCTCTTAATTTCAGACATAATTTAAAATCTCTTTTGGGGTGCTTACGATGATTTCTGCACCGGTATTTTTCAGAGTTTCTTCGCTTCGATATCCCCAGTTAACCGCCACAAGGTCTACCTCGGCATTAAACGCAGTTTTTACGTCAACCTCACTGTCGCCGATATAGAGACAGTCCTCTTTACTGATATTAAGCTCAGCAAGAAGAAGCTCAAAGGACTGAGGGTGAGGCTTTCGCTCTATGCCCTGTCGCTGACCGTAATATAAATCAAAGGTAAAATCGGGAAAACATTTTTTGAGGATATCTCCCACATACTCATGGGCTTTGTTGGTAAGGACTGCGGTTCTGATACCCTTAAGCTTAAGCTCATTAAGAAGCTCTGAAACTCCCTCATAGGCTTTGGTGTTATCATTACTATGAGCGTGATAATAGGCGTCAAAGACTTTTCGCACCTTGAGATAAAGCTCATCGTCGCCGCCCTTGTCCCTCATACTGCGACGAACCAGATCCTCCATACCGTTGCCAACAAAAGTGTAGTAATCGCTCATGGGATTAAGAGGCAGGTTATATTCTTTTAAAGCAATATTTACGGCAATACCCAGGTCAGCTATAGAGTCAACCAGGGTTCCGTCCAAATCAAAAACAACTAATTTTTTCATATAGATTCCTTTTAGGTAAATTAAATGCCCTTTTCCTGCTCCATAAGCACAGCTCGGCAGGGTGCAGCCTCGGCACCTGAGACTTTGATGGGAAAAGCACAGAGAGTATACTCGCCATCCTTGATACCTGCAAGGTTAAGTCCCTCAAGCACGGCAATGCCTGCTCTGGCAAACTCAAGATGGGTGCGGTACTCGTCAAAAGCGGTGGAAACAGAAATAGAGTCAGTACCGATAAGCTGAATATTACTGTCAGCAAGCACTACCGCCGCACTGTAGGAAAGATAAGCCTCTCCATCTCCGTGAAGGAGAAGTCTGCGTTTGCAGTAAGGCAGAAGTCGCTCCATATCCTCGCCTGTCAGCACACCCTTGATAGTGACAACAGTACATTTGCCGTAAAATACCGACAACTTCATCTCGTCGATTTTTGCACCCTCGTCATCGTAATGAAAAGGTGCATCAATATGTGTACCTGTGTGCATGCAGGTGCTTAAGACCGACAGATTATAATCATCCCCACCTTCGGTGGTTTTTATGTACTCAAGGGTAGGTACAGGATCACCCTCATAGACACTCGCTTTGAGAATATCCGTAGAAATATCGTATAAAAGCATAACACACACTCCAAATTTAATATATATCTATTATATCACTAAAGCACAGATAAAATCAAGGCATACAAAAAGGCTGACCCGAAGGTCAGCCTTTTATATTAAGCAGTGCTTTATTATCAGATTGTATCTGCGTTAGCGTACCACTTGCCGGAGCTGAGGTCAAAGTACTGACCAGCCTGGAATGTAAGGTCAGATGTCTGAGAAGAACCGTCGTTGAAGATAACATTTGTGTGATTCTCGTTGAATGTAATCTCATAAATGTCATAACCCTTAGAGGACTTCTCGCCGGACTTTGTCATTGCATCGCCGGGCCAACCTGCACCGTTGGGACCCCAAACGTAAGCGTTAATCTTAGACCAGTTCTTGGAGTTTACACAGTAAACTGTGAAACCGGCGGGTTTCTCAGAAGGAATATCGTCAAGCTTGTCATACCACTTAGCTGTTAAGTAGTCATAATACTTGCCATCCTCGAATGTAAGGTCAGATGTCTGAGAAGAACCGTTGTTGAAGATAACGTTGCCGTGAGCTGCTGTGAATGTCATAGAATAAACATCAGCACCGTTGGGAGCAGTCTCACCTGTCTTTGTCATTGCGGAACCGGGCCATGTTGTGCCGCTAGGATTCCAAACGTATGCGTTAACCTTGGACCACTTGCCGGAGTTTACAAAGAAAATTGTGTTCTCGGGAACCTCAGGAGCATCTGTGGGAGCCTCTGTAGGAGCCTCTGTGGGAGCCTCTGTGGGTGCATCTGTGGGAGCATCTGTAGGTGCATCTGTGGGTGCATCTGTGGGTGCATCTGTGGGTGCATCTGTGGGAGCATCTGTGGGATCCTCTACAGGTACATCGTACTCGTATGTTGCATAAGGCCAGTACTTAGCATCGCCCTTGTCCTCGAGGTAGAAGCCTGTGCCGTCTACGAACTCAGCTGCGGGGATGTTGTCTGTACGATGGTTGTCTGCTGTCTTACCGTCGCAGAACTTGATGTAGTCGATATCAGCAGGAATCTCAGCAGAGTAAATCTTCTGACCGTACTGGTTCTCTCTTACATATTCCATTTCAACGCCGGGATATTCGCCGAAGGGCTCACCTGTTGCAGTTCCGCCTACTACACCGTAGAAGCCGTAGATGTATGCTGCAGCCCAGCCCTTGTTGTTTGTGAAGTAAACTGTGATTGTGCCATCATCAGGAGCATCTGTAGGTGCCTCTGTGGGAGCTTCTGTAGGTGCATCTGTGGGTGCATCTGTGGGTGCATCTGTAGGAGCATCTGTAGGTGCATCTGTAGGTGCATCTGTGGGTGCATCAGTAGGAGCATCTGTGGGTGCGTCTGTGGGTGCATCTGTGGGAGCATCTGTGGGAGCATCTGTAGGTGCATCTGTGGGTGCATCTGTGGGATCCTCTACAGGTACATCATACTCGTATGTTGCATAAGGCCAGTACTTAGCATCGCCCTTGTCCTCGAGGTAGAAGCCTGTGCCGTCTACAAACTCAGCTGCGGGGATGTTGTCTGTACGATGGTTGTCTGCTGTCTTACCGTCGCAGAACTTGATGTAGTCGATATCAGCAGGAACATCTGCACTGTAAATGCTCTGACCGTACTGGTTCTCTCTTACATATTCCATTTCAACGCCGGGATATTCGCCGAAGGGCTCACCTGTTGCAGTTCCGCCTACTACACCGTAGAAGCCGTAGATGTATGCTGCAGCCCAGCCCTT
>SVOS01000006.1 GCA_015066245.1 Oscillospiraceae bacterium | reverse complement strand
TTGTTGATGTGCATACTTTTTCAAAGGATGAAATAAATTTGCTCTTAAATAGTAAAAAAATTGTAATAATACTTGAAAAACTGCATCTTTTAGGGTAAAATATACGATTAGTAAAGGTTACTGAGGCGTTTATCGGAGGCAATATGGTAGATTTTGAGTTTAAATCAAGTTATAATTTTTACGATCTTGTAAATATTATGTCTATTCTTCGTTCTCCTGATGGATGCCCCTGGGACAGAGAACAGTCTCACAAGTCTATCCGTCGTGATTTTCTTGAGGAGTGCTATGAGGCTATTGAGGCTATCGACACTGACGACAAGGAGCTTCTTGAAGAAGAGCTTGGCGATGTGTTGCTTCAGGTAGTTTTTCATGCTCAGATTGAGGCAGAGGCAGGTTCTTTTAATGCTGACGATGTTTGTGACGGTATCTGCAAAAAGCTTATCATCCGTCATCCTCATGTTTTTGGTGAGGTAGAGGCAGACACCAGCGAAGAAGTCCTCAAAAACTGGGATGCAATTAAAATGCAGACTAAATCCCAGCAAACTCTCTCTGAGGTTATGCACAGTGTTTCTCCTGCAATGCCTGCTCTTATCCGTGCCGATAAGATTCAGAACAAAGCAAGAAAAGTTGGTTTTGATTTTCCTGATGTAAACACTGCTCTCGGAAAACTTGAGGAAGAAATCGCAGAGCTCAAGGCAGCAATTGCTGATGGAGCAAAGGATGAGATAATGGGTGAGATTGGCGATGTGCTTTTCTCTGCTGTTAATGTTTCACGACTTCTTAAAATCGACTCTGAAAAAGCTCTCTCTGATACATCTGAGAAGTTTATCTCCAGATTCGAAGATATGGAGAAGCTTTGTAAAGAGCGTGATATTGACATTAACTCTCTTTCACTAACAGAGCTAGATAAGCTCTGGGACGAGGTTAAGTCCTCAAATTAACTTGGTTAAGAACGGTTTTACCGTACCTTATATATAAAAATTATCGGAGGTTTCATTATGAACAAAACAGAATTAGTAGCTGCAGTAGCAGCAAAGGCTGACATCAAGAAGGCTGATGCTGAGAAGGCAGTTAACGCAGCAATCGACGTTATCATCGAGTCCATCACAGCAGGCGAGAAGGTTCAGCTCGTAGGCTTTGGTACATTCGAGCAGAGAGAAAGAGGCGCTCGTACAGGTTGCAACCCCAAGACAAACGAGAAGATCGAGATCGCAGCTTGCAAGGTTCCTGCTTTCAAGGCTGGTAAGGCATTCAAGGACGCTGTTAATAAGTAATTTGTTCATTTCAGTGAGCAGACTTCTGTCTGCTCGCTGTTTGAATTTATGGAGTGTTTTATGCGATTAGATAAATATTTAAAGGTATCCAGACTTATTAAGCGTCGCACAGTTGCAAATGATGCTTGTGATGGTGGTAAAATCACTGTTAACAGTAAGGTTGCCAAGGCTTCTTATGATGTTAAGGTTGGCGATATTATCGAGATTACATTTGGTGAGAGAAAAATTGCGGTTAAGGTCGAAACGATCAATGAATTCGCCAAGAAAGATGACGCAGCATCAATGTATTCGGCTGTAAGTAATAAATGACTATTTTCCTTCGTATAAATTATTATAATTTATGCGGAGGTTTTTTTATGACTGATAAAAACAATAGCTTAAGTCATATCCTGAGCCTTGACAATCGACGTTCTCTTAATCTCACAGGAGTGTGCGATGTTCAGGGATTTGACGATGAAACAGTGAATATAGTCACTTCTTTGGGAGTTCTCATTGTAAAGGGCAAAAATCTTCACATCAGCAAACTTTCGCTTGAAACCTCAGAAGTTTCTGTTGACGGAGAAATATGCTCTATGCACTATCTCTCGGGAAGTGAGAAAAAAGGCATTATTGCGAGGCTTCTTAAGTAATGCATGATGCAAACCTTTCGGCACAGTTTAGCTGCTTTTTGTATTCATTGCTTTCTGGTGCGATTCTGGGTGCAGTTTACACAGTGCTGAGTTTTCTAAGAAGTTCAAATCCAAAAGGAAAAATCCGTATTTTTATTTTGGATATTTTATTTATGGTGATCTTCGCGTTTTTAACTATGATTTTCAGCATAGGTTTTACTGACGGAATAGTAAGATATTATGTTGTTGCAGGCGAGATTGCAGGCTTATTCGCGTGGTATTTAAGCTTAGGGAGATTAATTTGCAAAGCTTTTGGTAAGGTTTTTTCGGTTTTGTTTAAAATTAGGGCTGCTTTTCGAAAAAATATCACAGTATTTAGCAAAAAACTATTGAAAGCAAGGGACAAGATGTTGTATAATATAGAAAAGAAAAACCATAGAGATATGGATTTAACGAAAGGAGAGAAGAATTTTGAAACTGAAAGTAATGAAAACCTCAAAAAAACATAAACCTCTCCTTTATATATTTTTTGCCATAGTGGCTGTAGTTTTTCTAAGTGTCTTTGTGTTTACTGTTTCAGGTATTTATGCCGAACGTGATCAGAAGAAAGCCGAGCTTCAGTCTTTGCAACATCAGATTCAGATTCAGGAAATGAAAAATGCAGAATCCGAAAGTGTTTACGACGACCCGGAATACCTATACAAATATGCTAATAAAATTGCAAGAGAACACGACTACGTTAAGAGTGGTGAGCGTGTTTTTATAAATTCTTCAGGCAGATAACTACCTGAATTAATCGAAAGGAAAAGTATGAAACCGGAAAAGGGAAATATTTACGAAGGAAAAATCACAAGCATTACAAATTTCGGAGCTTTTGTAAGTCTCCCGGACGGACCTGACGGTCTTGTTCATATTTCTGAGGTGTCCAATTCTTTTGTAAAGGACATCAACGAAATCCTCACAGTAGGACAGGCAGTAAAAGTTAAGGTTATCTCTATTGCCGAAAACGGCAAAATCGCATTGTCCATCAAGCAGGCTCAGCCCAGAGAGGAAAAGCCCCAGCAGAAAGAGATGAGACCCCGTCCTCAGGGTGAACGTAAATTTGCACCCAAAAAGCCTGAGCAGAAACCTCAGTTTAACCCCAATGTTCCTCCCGAGGAATACTGGGAAGAACAGATTTCTACCAACCAGGGCTTTGAAGATATGATGAATAAATTCAAAAAATCAAGCCAGGACAAATTTTCCGACCTCAAGCGAGGCGGTGAAAGCCGCGGATATAGCCGTAGAGGCCATAGCGGCAGAAAATAAAATATACTCTGAAGGAGGCTAACACGATGAAGATTACTTATGTAGCACGAAAGGTAAACCTGAGAGACAATTTCAAGGAGAGAGTAGAGCAGAAACTCAAGAAATTCTCCAAGATTTTCTCTGACAATGCCGAGGCTACTGTTGTAGTAACCTTGGAGAAAAACCGTCAGACAGTGGAAATTACCATTAAGGATAATTCTATGGTATTCCGCTCAGAGTCCACTATGACTGAGATGAACGATGCTCTTGACAGAGTTGTCGACCTTATCTCCGGTCAGCTCAGAAAGCACAAAACAAGGCTTTCCAAGCGTATCAAGACAGGCTCTATTGACGACCTTTTTGTAGCCCCCGTTGAAGAGCCCGATGCCGAGGACGATGATGAGCTCGATATCGTTCGTCGCAAGCAGGTTGCTTTGAAGCCTGTTTCCGTTGAAGAGGCAATTTTACAGATGGAAATGGTCGGCCATCAGTTCTATATGTTCCTTAATGCCGATACAAATCTTATCAACGTAGTTTACATCAGAAAAGATGGTTCTTTCGGTTTGTTAGAGCCTGCTGATGATTAAATGAAGATTTTATCTTCACTGAATAAATAAATTTAAACCCCGCTGTTTTTTAACCGCGGGGTTTTGATTAGAGGTTAATATGCAGAAGTTTTTAATGTGTGCTCCTTGTCTTTTCGGCTTAGAAAAGCTTGTGGCAAATGAGCTCAAATTTATGGGTGCTGAGGATGTTTCAGCCGAGAACGGCAGGGTGCTTTTCAAAGGCAGCTACGATATCCTTATCCGTGCCAATATCCGCTCACGTTTTGCAGAAAGAATTGTTATTCTTCTGGGCGAATTCAGAGCTCTTAGCTTTGAGGAGCTTTTCAATAATGTAGAAAAACTGCCTTTCGAAAAATTCATTCTTGAGGACGAGGCTTTTCCCGTTGGCGGTCAGACACTTGACAGTAAGCTTCATAGTGTACCCGACTGTCAGAAAATCATCAAGAAGGCTGTTGCAAAGCGTCTGAGCAAGCTCAGAAAAACCGAATGGCTCAACGAAAGCGGGGGAGTGCACCAGATAAAGTTCCTTATTCGCAAAGATAAAGTCAGCATTATGTTGGATACCACAGGTGTGGGACTTTATAAGCGCGGATATCGTGCCGAGTCTAATGATGCCCCAATCAAAGAAACTCTGGCTGCTGCTATGGTTGACCTTTCTAAAGTAAGAAAAGACCATTTTGTGGTTGATCCAATGTGCGGCAGCGGTACTATACTTATTGAGGCTGCTCTGGCTGCAATGAAGATTTATCCCGGTGCCGAGCGTCGTTTTGCTGCTGAGAATTGGGCTTGTATCCCTAAGTCGCTCTGGCAAAAAGAGCGTGAAGACGCAAGAGCTCTGAGGATTACTGATTGCAACTTCAAGGCAACGGGTTTTGATATTGATGCAGAGGCACTGAGAATTGCAAAGTCAAATGCCCACAAAGCAGGCGTTGCAGACAGAATCACATTTATCCAGCAGGATGTCAAGGATTTTATTCCCGAAGGCGACAGAGGTACTCTTATAACCAATCCGCCGTATGGTGAACGAATGCTCTCTATAAATGAGGCTGAAGAGCTATACTATACCATGGGAAAAAGATTTAAGAAAAAGAAGGGCTGGAGCTATGCGGTTATTACTCCCGATGATGACTTTGAGAAATGCTTCGGAAGAGAAGCCGACAAACGCAGAAAGCTCTACAACGGTATGCTTAAGTGTCAACTTTATATGTATTTTAAAACAGAGTGAGTGATTGTAAATGAAGAAATTTTTAGCAGTTCTTCTTTCTCTTATAATGTCAGTGTCTCTTTTTGCCTGTGCCGCTGAATCAGGCGACGAAATTACTGAAGCCACTACTACCGCACCTCAGCTTCCTAAAATCGGCATAATCAGCTTAAAGCTTGATGAAAATACAAACAAAGCTTATTCGGGATTTACTGATGCTCTTAAAGACAGCGGCTATGTAAATGGTGAGAATGTAGAGCTTTTGCACATTGAATGCGATAAAGAGGATGAACTTGTTTCATCGGCTGAGGAGCTTTGCAACTCTGAGGTGAAAGTCATCTGTGCCTTAGGTGCCGAGGCGTCAAAGGCAGCAAAGAGTGCTACAACAGAAATTCCCGTTGTCTTTGCTTGTGTCAATGACCCGGTGGCTGAGGGGCTTGTTGAGTTTTGCGAAAGACCTGAGGCCAATATAACGGGCGTATGCGATTATCCGCCGGTTTTTGAGCAGATTGAGCTTGTTTATACAATCTATCCTGATGTTGAGCGAATCGCCTGTATATACAACGGTGCCGACAAGGATGCAATATTCTCTGCAAACCTTGCATCCGGCGAGGCTATAGCAAGGGATATCAAGTTTACTCATTATTCGGCTCTTACTGAGAACGAGTACGAATACAGAGTAGATAAAGCTATCGAAAAATGCGATGCAATATACCTTACAGATGATGCTCTTTCGAAGGCGTGTCTTGCTTATACACTAAAACACGCAAAGTCTAAGAATATTCCTGTCTTTGCTGAAAGTACCGAGCTTGTTGAGGGCGGTTGCCTTGCAACCTGTGTTACGGATTATACGCATATAGGCTACAGTGCGGGTGAGCTTGCAGTAATTCTTATGAGGGGTCTCAAGACAGTTTCTCAGGTGCCTGTTGAGTATGCTACAGAATGTACGGTTGTAGTTAATTCCAAAGTAATGAAAGATATGAAGCTGAAACTTCCCGAAGATATTACTGAGTCTTGCGTGTTTGTCAATGCCAAGTGATTAACATTTTGTTCATTAAAAGTTTTTAGGTATCTTGCAAAATACACTTGATTTTTTACAAAATATGGTTTAAAATATAATTAGCACTCTAAGATGCAGAGTGCTAATTATTTTGTTTTATATGAAAAAGGAGGATATATATGACTATTAAACCCTTACTCGACAGAGTTGTTCTCAAGGTAGACAATGCTGAGCAGACAACTGCAAGCGGCATCGTTCTTTCGACAGCAGCACAGGAGAAGCCTCAGTTTGCCAACGTTGTGGCAGTAGGCCCTGGCGGTATTGTTGATGGCAATGAAGTTAAAATGTATGTTAATGTTGGTGATAAAGTTATCACTTCAAAGTATTCAGGCACTGAAGTTAAAATTGATGGTGAAGAATACACAATTGTAAAACAGTCCGACATTCTGGCTGTTGTTGAATAATAGGGAGGTATTTTGATTATGGCAAAACAGATTGCATATGGTGCAGACGCACGTAAAGCACTGAAAAGCGGTATCGACCAGCTTGCAGATACCGTAAAGATCACTCTTGGCCCCAAGGGCAGAAATGTTGTTCTTGACAAAAAGTACGGTGCACCACTCATTACAAATGACGGTGTTACAATCGCTAAAGAAATCGAGCTTGACGACCCCTTTGAGAATATGGGTGCTCAGCTTGTAAAAGAGGTTTCTGTTAAGACGAATGATGCTGCCGGTGACGGTACAACAACCGCTACACTCCTCGCACAGGCTCTTATCCGTGAGGGTATGAAGAACGTTACTGCTGGTGCAAACCCCATGATTCTCAGAAAGGGTATTTCCAAAGCGGTAGATGCAGCAGTTAAGGCTATTGTTGCAAACAGTGTTCAGGTTAAAGATTCTACAGATATCGCAAGAGTTGCGACAATTTCTTCAGGCGACGAGTTTATCGGCAAACTTATTGCTGAGGCTATGGAGAAGGTTTCACAGGATGGTGTTATCACTATCGAGGAATCCAAAACAGCCGAAACATACAGTGAGGTTGTAGAGGGTATGATGTTCGACCGTGGCTACATCGCACCTTATATGGTAACAGATACAGATAAGATGATTGCTGAGCTTGACAATCCCTTTATTCTTATTACAGACAAGAAGATTTCCACAACTCAGGAAATCTTACCTTTACTTGAACAGATTGTTCAGGCAGGCAGAAAGCTTCTTATCATCGCTGAGGATGTAGAGGGCGAGGCGCTCACAACATTGGTGCTTAACAAACTTCGCGGTACATTTACTTGCGTAGCAGTCAAGGCTCCCGGCTTTGGCGACAGAAGAAAAGAAATGCTCCAGGATATCGCTATCCTTACAGGCGGTACTGTTATTACATCCGATTTAGGTCTTGAGCTTAAGGATGCTACACTTGACCAGCTTGGAACAGCTCGTCAGGTTAAGGTTGAGAAAGAGAACACCATTATCGTTGACGGTGCAGGCAACAAAGAGATGATTTCAGCTCGTGTATCCCAGATCCGCCAGCAGATTGAAACTACAACTTCTGAGTTTGACAGAGAGAAGCTTCAGGAGCGTCTTGCAAAGCTTGCAGGCGGTGTTGCAGTTATCAAGGTTGGTGCCGCAACTGAAATCGAAATGAAGGAAATGAAGCTCAGAGTAGAGGATGCTCTTGCAGCAACTAAGGCTGCAGTAGAAGAGGGCATTGTAGCCGGCGGCGGTACTGCACTTATCAACGCAATTCCTGCAGTTGAGGCTATTATTGCTGAGGCTGACGGTGACGAAAAGACAGGTATGCAGATTGTACTTCGTGTTCTTGATGAGCCTTTACGTCAGATTTCTGCAAACGCAGGTCTTGAGGGCTCTGTAATCGTAGAGAATGTTAAGAAGTCAGGCAAGGTTGGCTACGGCTTCAACGCACTTACAGAGGAGTATGCAGATATGATTTCTGCAGGTATTGTAGACCCCACAAAGGTTACTCGTTCTGCACTCCAGAACGCTGCTTCAGTTGCTTCTATGGTTCTCACAACAGAGTCTCTTGTAGCAGACATAAAAGAACCTCCCGTAGCAGCACCTGCTGCTCCCGATATGGGCGGTATGTATTAATTTATATTGTTTTTCAAAGCACTTACGGTATTTTCTGTAAGTGCTTTTGTTTTGTTGACTTTTTATGGGGGAAATGGTATAATTTTTATATATTTTTTTGGCGGTGATTTAATGAAGAAGTTAGCTTTGATTTTAGCAGTTCTGGTGCTCTCGATTTCGCTTTTTGCATGTGAGCCTGCATCAGATAATAACCATACTGTTAAAAGCGGCGTTGTGTGGACTGAGGACAAGGCTGATCCCGATTTGATTGGTGCTTGGCAGATCCTTGACGATCCTGATGCTGAGCTTAGAATTTTTACAAATGATTGCAAGATTCAGCTTGTCAAAGGTGCAGTTTATATTGAAGGCGACGTAAGATACGGTATCGACTCTGACGGTACCAAAAAGTATTTCTCTGATTTCCATTATATGGCTGGTGAGCTTAACTATCTGGTAGATGGAGATAGAGCTTTATTTGTTAACAGTGAGGGTGTTACACAGACTCTTGTGAGAGCTGAGTATAAGGAGCCTGAGTTTAAGAAATACGAAGATTTTGACTCTAAGAATGTTCTTGTAGGTACCTGGGAGTGCGAGGAGTACAATGACTCTTACATCTTCAATGATGACGGCACTGCACAGTACGCATATAATAATGACGAAGAGTCAAGCCTTTATATAGTTAATTACACTTATAACGTAAAGGATAGCAAAGTTTATCTTTCTTCTGATTCAGGTGAAGAGACTACAGAGGACATTTATACTTTCTCAATTAAAGATAATACCCTCGAGATTAACGGAAATGGCGGATACGTTCGCAAATAATGCATAAATATGCATATACAATGCATAAAATCTTTACTGTATAATGATATCAATTCCCCTTGTTAAGGTTTATAAAGAAAAGTATAAAGCTTGAGAAGGGGATTAATAATGTAATTTATTGTTATATTTACCAAATTCACGCATCAAAAATCGTCAATATAGGTAAAAGGAACGATTTTAAAATATTTTAATCAAAAAGCTTGCATAAATATACATGTTGTGCTAATATTTATGCATACCAAATGAATTATGGAGGCAAAATTATGAATAACAAAAAAGAAATCAAAAAAGTTGTACTTGCATACTCCGGCGGTCTTGATACTTCTATCATTATTCCTTGGCTTAAGGAGAACTACAATAATCCCGAAATCATTGCGGTTTCCGGCAATGTTGGACAGGCTGATGAGCTTGAGGGCTTAGAGGAGAAGGCAATCAAAACAGGTGCTACTAAGTGCTATATCGAGGATCTTACAGAAGAGTTCCTTACAGATTATGTTTTCCCCTGTGTACAGGCAGGCGCACTTTACGAGGAATATATGCTCGGTACTGCTTTTGCACGTCCTCCCATTGCAAAGCGTATTGCTGAAATCGCTATTGCTGAGGGTGCTGACGCTATCTGCCATGGTTGCACAGGTAAGGGTAACGACCAGGTTCGTTTTGAGATGGCTATTAAGGCATTTGCTCCCGATATGCCCATCATTGCTCCTTGGCGTGAGTGGGATATCAAATCCCGTGAAGAGGAAATCGAGTATGCTGAGGCACACAACGTTCCCTTAAAAATTAACCGTGAGACTAACTACTCCAAAGATAAGAACATCTGGCACCTTTCTCACGAGGGTTTAGACCTTGAGGATCCCACAAATGAGCCTCAGTACAATAAGCCCGGTTTCCTTGAGATGGGCGTTTCTCCTGAGATGGCTCCCGATGTTCCCACATATGTAACAATTCATTTCGAGCAGGGCGTTCCCACTGCAGTTGACGGCAAAGAGATGAACGCTACTGAGTTGGTTTCTACACTTAACAAACTTGGTGGTGCAAACGGCATCGGTCTCCTTGATATCGTTGAAAACCGTCTTGTAGGTATGAAGTGCCGTGGTGTTTACGAGACTCCCGGTGGTGCAATCCTTTACAAGGCTCACTCAGTTCTTGAGTCTATCTGTCTTGACAAAGAGACAGCTCACTACAAGTCTCTTGTTGCTCAGAAGCTTGCTGAGCTTTGCTACAATGCACAGTGGTTCACACCTCTTACAGAGGCTATTCTTTCTTTCGTAAAGACAACTCAGCGCTTTGTAACAGGTGATGTTAAGTTAAAGCTCTATAAGGGCAATATGATCAATGCCTCTGTTTCTTCACCCTATAGCCTCTATGATCCCGAAATCGCAACATTTGACGAGGACGAGGTTTACGATCAGAAGGACAGCGCAGGCTTCATCAACCTCTATGGTCTTCCCACAAAGGTTTATGCTAAGATGAAGGCTAAGAACGGCGTTAAGTAATTAATTTTCAGAAAACGAGGATTTTCCTATGGATAAACTTTGGGCAGGCAGGTTTTTAACTGCTTTGGATAAAACTGCAGATGATTTCAACTCTTCCATAAGCTTTGACAGCAAGATGTTCAGACAGGACATCGAGGGCTCTATTGCTCATGCTACCATGCTTGCTTCAAAGGGTATCATTTCCGAAGAGGACGCAGGCACCATTATTGAAGGCTTGGGCACAATCCTTGCTGATATTGAGTCAGGTGCTTTGCCCTTTGATATGAATGCCGAAGATATCCATATGTTTATAGAATCCGAGCTTACCAAGAGAATAGGCGAGTGCGGCAAGCGACTTCATACTGCAAGAAGCCGTAACGACCAGGTTGCCCTTGACTTAAGACTTTATCTCAGAGATGAAAACAAAGAGGTTGTTGCTCTTATAGAGACTCTCATTGAAGCTCTTAAGGATAAAGCTTCTGAGAACAAAGATGCAATTATGCCCGGTTATACTCATCTTCAGCGTGCTCAGCCTATTACTTTCGGACATCATCTTATGGCTTATGCCATGATGTTTATCCGTGATTTAGGCAGAATCAAAGATGCCTTAAAGCGTATGAACCAGTCTCCAATCGGCTGCTGCGCTTTAGCAGGTACTACATACAACACCGACAGAGACTATGAGGCAAGTCTCCTCGGTTTTGACTCAGTAACACTTAATTCTCTTGATGGTGTTTCCGACAGAGACTTTGGTCTGGAGCTTCTTTCAGCTTATGCAACTATGATGATGCATCTTTCTCGTCTTTCTGAGGAGGTTGTTCTCTGGTCAAGCTGGGAGTTCAAGTTTGTTGAGCTTTCTGATGCTTATTCTACAGGCTCCTCAATTATGCCTCAGAAGAAGAACCCTGATATGGCAGAGCTTATCCGCGGTAAGACTGGTCGCGTTTATGGTGACTTGATGACACTTCTTACCGTGATGAAAGGCTTACCTCTTGCTTACAACAAAGATATGCAGGAGGATAAGGAGTGTATTTTTGATGCACTTGAGACAGTTAAAATGTGCCTCAAGGTTGCAGCTCCTATGATTGCCACAATGACGGTTCTTCGCGACAATATGATAAATGCTGCCTCTAAAGGCTTTATTAATGCTACTGATTTAGCTGACTATCTTGTTAAGAAAGGCGTTCCTTTCAGAAGTGCCTACAAGCTTGTTGGTCAGACCGTAGCATACTGTATCGAAAAGAACACTGTTCTCGAGAAGCTTCCTTTTGAAAGCTACAAAGAGCTCAGCGACCTTTTCGAAGAGGATGTTTATGATGAAATTTCCCTTGAAACCTGCGTTAAAAAGCGTATTTCAAAGGGTGGTACATCTGTAGAGTCCGTTGAGGCACAAATAAAGTATGTTACGGAGTTTTTAGCAAATGACTAAAGTTTTTATAGACGGAAGTGCCGGAACAACCGGTCTCCGAATTTTCGACAGGCTCAGTACCCGTAAGGATATTGAGCTTATCACCCTTTCTGACGATTTAAGAAAAGACCCTGCTGCCCGCAAAAAAGCTATCAACAGTGCTGATATCGCTTTCCTTTGTCTTCCTGATGTAGCGGCTAAGGAGTCTGTATCGCTGGTTGAGAACGACAATACTGTAATCATCGATACATCCACTGCTCATCGTACAAACGAGGATTTTGCTTACGGCTTTGCAGAACTTTCCGATGAATTTATGTCAAAGCTCAAGGTGTCAAAGCGTATCGCTGTTCCCGGATGTCATGCATCAGGCTTTATTGCCCTTGTTTATCCCTTGGTTAAAGCAGGTGTATTAAGTGAAGATGCTTTTGTGTCTGCTTTTTCTGTTACAGGATATTCAGGCGGTGGCAAGCAGATGATTGCTGATTATGAGGGTGAGAATAGGGCAGAGGCACTGAGCTCTCCACGTCAGTACGGTATTGCTCAGAGCCACAAGCATATTCCCGAAATGGTTAAGTTCACAGGACTTAACAATGCTCCTGTGTTTTCTCCTGTTGTTGCTGATTTTTATTCAGGTATGCAGGTAACTGTTCCTCTTAACATCAAAGAGCTTAAAGATGGTACAACATTTGAAGATATCAAAAATATTTATAGAAATCTTTATACAACTTCTATTGTAAAATATGTCGATTTTCTCGATGATGGCGGATTTGTTGCATCAAATAAGCTCAGCGGTGCCGATAATATGGCAATTACCGTTTGCGGTAATGACGAGAGAGTTATTCTTGTTGCACTTTATGATAACTTAGGCAAGGGTGCATCAGGTGCGGCTATTGAATGTATGAATATATCTCTTGGTCTTGAACCAACTTTTGGTCTGGACATTAAGGAAGTGTAAATTTATGAAAATAATTGAAGGCGGCGTATGTGCGGCTAAAGGTTTTAAGGCAGGCGGTATTCACTGCGGTATTCGTAAAAACCGTACAAAGCGTGATTTGGCTCTTATCGTTTCAGAAAAGAAAGCTGCCGCAGCTGCTGTGTATACAACTAATCTGGTTAAGGGTGCACCTTTGACTGTTACCAAATCCAATATTTCTGACGGCTTTGCTCAGGCTGTTATCTGTAATTCGGGTAACGCAAATACCTGCAACGCAAACGGCATAGAGATTGCAACAGAGATGTGCAATCTGGTGTCTGAGGCAACAGGTGTTGATGCAAAGGATGTTGTAGTAGCATCCACAGGTGTAATCGGTGAGCCTCTTTCCATTGAGCCCATCAAAAACAGTATGGCAGAGCTTAATGACAGCGTTTCCTCAGACGGCAACTTAGCTGCTGCTGAGGCAATTATGACTACTGACACTAAGGTGAAGTCTATTGCAGTAAGCTTTGAAATTGACGGCAAGGAATGCAGAATCGGCGGTATTGCTAAGGGTAGTGGAATGATTCACCCCAATATGGCTACAATGCTCGTGTTTATTACTACTGACTGTGCTATTTCTTCTAAAATGCTTCAGAAGGCACTCTCAAGCGATATTACCGAGACTTTCAATATGATCAGCGTTGATGGTGACACATCTACCAACGATATGGTTACTGTTCTTGCCAACGGTATGGCAGAAAATGCTGAGATTACTTCTGAAGGCGAAGCTTTCAGTATATTTATGAAGGCTCTTAATACTGTCACAGTTCATCTTTGTCGCTCTATTGCTGCTGATGGTGAGGGTGCTACAAAGCTTTTAGAATGCAAGGTAGAGGGTGCTCAGTCTCTTGATACCGCAAAGGCCGCTGCAAAGGCAGTTATTTGCTCATCGCTTTTAAAGGCCGCCATGTTTGGTGCCGATGCTAACTGGGGCAGAGTGCTTTGTGCTATCGGCTATGGTACAACAGATGTTGACGTAACTAAAGTTGACGTAAGCTTCAAGTCAGCTAAGGGACAGGTTGACGTTTGTAAAAATGGTGCCGGTATTCCTTTCTCTGAGGAGCTTGCAAAGGAAGTACTCCTGGAGAATGAAATCGACATTCTCATTAACCTCAATAACGGTGATTTCTCATCAACTGCATGGGGTTGCGATTTAACATACGATTACGTAAAAATCAACGGTGACTACAGAACTTAATTTATAAATTTAAGGTGATTTTAATGTCTATGGAAATTTCTAACGCTTTACGCGCTGAGGTTTTAATCCAGTCTTTACCCTACATAAGAATGTATAACGGTAAGGTTATAGTAATTAAATATGGCGGTAATGCTATGGTTAGCGAGGAGCTTAAACAGCAGGTTATGCAGGATTTGGTTCTTCTCTGGCTTATCGGCGTTAAGGTTGTACTTGTTCACGGCGGCGGCCCTGAGATTACCGACACTTTGAAGGCTGTTGGCAAAGAGACTCAGTGGGTTGACGGTCTGAGAGTTACCGACAAGGAAACTGCTGAAATTGTACAGATGGTTCTTGCAGGTAAAATCAACAAAAGTCTTGTTAACCTTATCCAGACCAAAGGCGGTAAGGCTATGGGTATTTCAGGTATCGATGGTCAGATGATTAGGGCTGAGGTCAAGGACGAGCGTCTCGGATTCGTTGGAAAAATCACAGATGTAGACGTTGAACCGATTAATGACTTACTTGAAAAAGGCTATATTCCCGTTGTTTCGACTGTAGGTTGCGACAACCAGGGTAATGTTTATAATATTAATGCCGATACGGCTGCCGCATATATTGCAGGCAAATTAAATGCTGAACGTCTTATTACAATGACAGATATCGCAGGCATTTTAAGAGATAAGAACGACCCAAGCTCACTTATTGCTCATATCGACACAGTTGGTATCCGTAAGCTTATTGAAGATGGTACCATCTCTGACGGTATGATTCCTAAGGTGCAGTGTTGTCTTGATGCAATTGATATGGGTGTTAACAGAGTTATCATTATGGACGGCAGGGTAGAGCACTCTCTCCTTATAGAAACTCTTACTGACGAAGGTGCAGGCACCATGGTAGCGGAGGATTTTAATTATGACTATGAATGTTAAAGCTTTAGACCGTGAGTATATAATGGGAACATACTCACGGTTTCCTCTTACTCTCACAAAGGGCAAAGGCTCCAAGGTATATGACGAAGAGGGTAAAGAATATATTGATTTAGGCTCGGGTATTGCTGTTAATATCTTCGGTATTGCCGACGAAAGCTGGGCTAATGCTGTGACTGCACAGCTCAGCACTTTACAGCATACATCAAACCTGTATTTTTCAGAGCCTTGTGCGAAGCTTGCGAAAGCACTTTGTGAGAAAACATCTATGAGCAAAGTGTTCTTTTCAAACAGCGGTGCTGAAGCTAATGAGTGTGCTATCAAAGCTGCCAGAAAATACGCTGCAGAGAATCTCCCTGAGCTTAATCCCGTAATGCTCACCCTTGTAAATTCTTTCCATGGCAGAACTATTGCTACAATTTCTGCAACAGGTCAGGATGTATTCCATAAGGATTTTAAGCCGCTCGTAGAAGGCTTTGAGCATACTCCCGCAAACGATATCGGGACACTTGAGAAAAACGTAAAAGAGCTTAAACCCTTTGCAGTTATGTTTGAGTGTGTTCAGGGCGAGGGTGGTGTGCTGCCTCTTGATAAAGCCTTTGTTGATAAGATTCTTGAGCTTCAGAAGGAGTATGGCTTCCTTGTTATATGTGATGAAGTTCAGACAGGCAACGGCAGAACAGGCGAGCTGTATGCTTTTATGAACTATGGATTTACTCCTGATATTTTTACTACTGCAAAAGGTCTCGGCGGTGGTTTGCCTATTGGTGCAACAGTTTTCTCCGAAAAGGTAGCAGAGGCAATGAAATCAGGCGACCATGGTTCCACTTTTGGCGGAAATCCCGTTGCATGTGCAGGTGCGCTTAATATCATAGAGAGAATCGATGACAAACTTCTTGAGGAAGTAAAGACAAAGTCCCAGTATATTATTAGCGAGCTCAGAGATGCTAAAGGTGTCAAGAGCATCAGCGGTATGGGACTTATGCTTGGTATTGAGACAGAGCGTGATGCGGGCGAAATTATTTCGGACTGTATGGCTGACGGTGTTCTTGTAATTAAAGCTAAGAATAAAGTCAGACTTCTTCCTGCACTTAATATTCCTATGGATGATCTTAAGAAGGCAGTTGAAATTATTAAAATTAATATCGCGAAAGGCGTGTAAATATGAATCTTAAAGGTAAAAGCTTTTTAAAGCTTCTTGATTTTACTCCTGATGAGATCAACTATCTCATCGATTTAGCCGCAAAGCTTAAAGCTGAAAAAAAGAGCGACATTAAGCATAAGCTTTGCGATGGAAAAAACATCGCATTGATTTTTGAAAAAACCAGCACCCGTACACGTTGCAGCTTTGAGGTTGCAGCTTATGACCTGGGTATGAATGTAACATATCTTGACCCCACAGGCTCACAGATGGGCAAGAAGGAGTCAATTGCAGACACAGCACGTGTTCTTGGCGGGATTTATGACGCTATTGAGTATCGTGGATTTGGTCAGGAAACTGTAGAGGCTTTAGGCAAATACGCTGGTGTACCCGTTTATAACGGTCTTACTGACGAGTTTCATCCCACACAGATTTTAGCAGATTTCTTGACTATTAAAGAGCAGTTTGGTTATCTTAAGGGGATTAACTTTGTATATATGGGCGATGCCCGCTTTAATATGGGCAACTCTCTTATGGTTGGATGTGCCAAGATGGGACTGAATTTCACCGCTTGCGCTCCCGAAAAATACTTCCCCGATAAGGCACTCGTTGCTGAGTGTGAGGCTATCGCAAAAGAGACCGGTGCTACACTTAAATTCGAGACAGACCCCAAGAAAGCAGTCGAAAATGCTGACGTTATCTATACTGATGTATGGGTTTCCATGGGCGAGTCTACTGATGTTTGGAAAGAGCGTATCGACGAGCTTCTGCCTTATCAGGTTAACGACACACTTATGTCAAATGCTAAAGATACTACTGTGTTTATGCATTGTCTTCCTGCTTTCCATAACCTTGAGACAACAGTGGGTAAGGAAGTAGGCGGAAAATTCGGTCTGGATGCTCTTGAGGTTACAGACTCAGTATTTGAAAGCGAAAAGTCAATCGTTTTCAAAGAAGCAGAGAACCGTATGCACACAATCAAAGCGGTTATTGCTGCTACACTTTCTGACATCTGATATTTATTTTAGCTGCCTTGTATTATGCAAGGCAGCTTTTGTGTTCTTCACCCCAAAAATCATTCTTTTATCCCAAGATATTGATTTGTAAAAGGAATAATGATATATTATTGATGAAATATATTGAAGGTTTCAGGGGAATAATTATGAAAAAACGTAAAAGAACTATGATGATGTTTGCTATGATTGTTCTGGTGATAGTTGTAATCGGCTCTATTACCGCGGCAGCTATTTCCTTCGGCTCCTATGCAAAGTCTTCAGCAGATTCTGCAAATATATATAATGAAACTAACAATAACGAGGATGATTCGGATGAAAGTAAAACAATAACAGATACTTCGACTTCTGAATTAGCTGAAATTACAGACAGGGAAGGTAATACAGATTTTAGCGAAATACAGAATTACAATAATTCTGTACCTTTTTCAGACGATGAGACGATTCCTTATGCTATTCGTGAATTTGCGTTCAGACACGGTCTGACTACTGAGCATTGGCCACAGTCCCTTATTGATATGCTTATTAAGTATCCTCAGACCGAAGAGTTTGTTCTCAACTATCCTTTCCTTAAGAATATGACTTATGACATAGATATAACTGACAGCGGATATGAATATGAGGTTCCTCTGTTTTTACAGTGGGACAAGCGTTGGGGTTACACTACCTACGGTGATGATATGATTGCAAATGCAGGCTGCGGTCCGACTTGTTTATCTATGGTTTGCACATATCTTCTTCAGGATCCGTCGTTAGATCCCAAAACTGTGGCAGAATTCAGCATGGATTACGGTTATTGCTGTCCGGGTTTTGGCAGCTATTGGTCACTTATTTATGAGGGTGGCGAGATTCTTGGGCTGAACGTTGAGCCTATCTATAACGACGAAGAATCCATTGTTTCAGAGCTTGAGGCCGGCAATCCTATTATCTGTCTTGTTGGTCCCGGAGATTTTACTTATGGCGGGCATTTTATTGTTCTTACTGATTATATAGATGGCAAAATCAAAATAAATGACCCAAATAGTATTGAAAATTCCGAGAAACTCTGGGACTATTCCGACATCGAATATCAGCTTGACGAGCTTTATGCGTGCAGCGTGTGAACAACTAAAAAAAGCGGATGCTCTATTCTGAGCATCCGCTTACTTTATTATTTGATTTTGAATTCTCTTTTAACTTTGCGGTCAAAAAGCTCATCAATAGCATCTTCGACTTTCTTGTCCTCAAAGAGAACACCGTGACATGCTCTGACTATGGGCATATCAACATCATTTTCATCAGCAAGCTTTACAAGAGCTTTGGTTGTCATAACTCCCTCGGCAAGCTTTTCAAATTTGTCACCTTTAACATAAGCTTCACCATACATACGGTTGTGGCTCCACTTAGAGAAAAGTGTAGCTTCATAGTCTCCTAAGTGACAAAGTCCGTAAGCCGATAGGGGATTGCCGCCGATTTTACCAATAAGTCGGGATATTTCGTGGGCTCCTCTTGCCATCAATGCACCCTTTAGCGACTGATATCCCAAGCCGTCAAGCATACCTGCAACAATTCCGATGACATTTTTTGCAGCAGCTCCGATTTCGCTGCCGATAAGGTCTGTACCTATGTACATTCTGATAAGAGAGCTTGAAAATTCACTTACAAGCATTTCTTTTGTATTATCGTCCTCGCTGTCGATAACCATACAGTTAGGCACACCTTTGACATAGTCCTGGGGATGACCGGGACCAACCCAGACTGCAACTTTTGTTTTGTCCTTGTCAATAAACTCGCTGACAACTTCGGTAAGTCGTTTGCCGGTAGTAACCTCTACACCCTTCATGCAAAGGACGATTGTCTTGCCGTCTAAGTTGTATTTAGCGATATCTGCCATATATTCTCTCAGGTGCTGAGCGGAAATTGAGATAACAATAACCTCAGCTCTCTCAACGGAGTATTTAAGGTCAGAGCTGACTTCGATAGTGTCGGGATACTCAAGGTAGTCATTGTGCATGCTGCTTTTAAGCTGAATAAACTCAGGAGCATTCTCAAGACCACCGCTTAGAACCTGGTGACCTATTTTATCTAAATACCATGCGATACAACTGCCCCAGCGGCCGCATCCAAGCACAGATACTTTCATATTAATTTCTCCAATTCTTTTGATAAATAAAACCCGCCTGACCGTAAAGTGCGCAATATAACCTGCCTACGAAAATAGCAGGTGGGTGCCCACCCTGTGGTTTCAGGCTCCCTTCTTCCTGCATAGCAGGGAGGTCTGCACACCGCCAAAGGAGTTAAGCTCCCGATTTAAAGATTGTAGGGTTATTTTTGCACTATAGGCGAATCAGGCAGGAAAAATATGAATTTATTCTTCTTCGTCAGCGAAGATATCATTGAATCTGTCTTCAAAGATTTCAGCAAGCTTGTCGATTAATTCGTCATCTTCAACTTCAGCAAGCTCTTGCTCACCGTTATCTTCGATAACTTCCATAATATAATACTCGCCACTGTCAGCAAGGGTATCTGTGGGGTCATCGAATACGGGAATAAGTGCGTAGTAAAGAGTGTCCTCATACTCTAAGGTATCAAGAATCTCAAAGTTGTGCTCTTTGCCTTCCTCGTCAACCAATGTAATAAGGTCGGGTGAATAATCGTTGTTCATAAAATCGCTCCTAATATATTCTTTGATAATTTTAACTTTATATTCAGAATTAGTCAAGTAAAAGGCAGAAAAACCTTAGTATTCACACTATGTATTTTCTTATCAGTGGAATCTTGTTGAGGATTATTGACGAAATGTATGAAAGCACTGCAACAGTTAAAGTAAACAGAGGAACAGCTAAAAGAGGATTAACTGTCACGGCGTTGATGTGGAGGTGTTTGTTGATTAATTCGATGAATATCGGATGTATAAGATATACTCCAAAGGTGCATTTTGATAAGAATACAAGTTTACTGTGGCTCTTTTCTTTGATATTATTGCAGTTTAAGTTGTACTTTGCAAATACAAAGAAAGCAACGGAAGAAATAAGGATGTTTAGAGATGTATTGGAATAAAAGGTATCCGTAGGTGTACCTTTGCTCTTAGAAATAAGATACGAAAAGCAGATTGTAGCTAAAGCTGCAGCAATTCCCATTATGTAGATTATTCTACGCATCGACTTGCTGAATTCTGTTTTGTTCAAAAAATATCCGAATACAAAATATCCTGAGTAGCCTAAAGTAAATCTGAAAATCAACTTTGTTCTCAGGATGTTAAGAAGATTTCCTATAAGCGCAAAAACACCAACAGATGATTCCTTTAGTATCGGGGAGATAAAAGAAAGAGTAAAAGTGAAAAGGACAGAAAGTATAAGAAAGTATTTTGTAAGTTTTTCTGATTTTGTTATTGCTTTAAGAAAGGGAATAATAATGTATACACCGGCAAGTGCAGGAATAAACCACATGTGATAATGTCCCTGAATAACTCTGTATATCGCGTTTGACCATGAAGAAGCGGGATTGATCAGCACGAAAACAACAGACCATACAAGATAAGCAACAAGAAGCTTAAAAATTCTTTTGAAGAAAATATTCTTTATTGAGATTTCTTTTTTGTCATCAAGAAACAGTGCACCGCTAATCATAAAGAATATCGGCACTGCAATCTGTGATAGAGCGTCAAAGATATTCAGTGCCTGCCAGCTCAGGCTATTGGGGGATAAAATACCCCAGTTAAGAATGCAGATATGTATAACAATTACGAATATTGAGGAAATTATACGCAAAACATCTAGATAATAAAGTCTGTTTTTCTGAATCATCTTATCACTCCTTCAGATAAATTTTACTTTATCTGAGAGAATATATCAACATAAATATCTATTTTGTAACCATTAAATGTAGAGGTTGAAATTTATATGCTTTTGTAGTATAATATCATAGAATATATATGTCCGTCTCATTTGGAGGTTAGTTTATGAGAATGCCTGAATACAGCAAGCTCCCGAAGGAGTTTCAATGTGCTGAGGTAAAAGCTTATTATGATATACTCAAAACAAAATCTGCAAGCCTTGTACTCAAGAGGGTTTTTGATGTCACTGTGGCAATATTTATGATATTGTTTCTTTTGCTGCCTATGGCAGTAATAGCAATTATGATTAAATTTACATCAAAAGGCCCGGTTATTTATAAGCAGGAACGCGTTACCACCTTTAACCGCAAGTTTCGCATCTGGAAGTTCAGAACCATGCGAACCGATGCCGATGCAAAAGGCGAGCTGCTCACAGTAGGCGAGGATAGCAGAATTACCAAAATAGGTGGTTTTTTAAGAAAATTCCGACTTGACGAGCTTCCTCAGATTTTTCATGTGCTTTCAGGTAAGATGAGTATAGTCGGTACGCGTCCCGAGGTACCGAAATTTACTACAAAATACACCAATGCCATGATGGCAACATTGCTTCTTCCGGCAGGTGTTACATCTCTAGCAAGCATCAAATTCAAAGACGAGGCTGCACTTCTTGAAAAAGCTGACGATGTTGATAAAGCGTATATTGAGGTTATCCTTCCTGAAAAAATGAAGTATAACCTTGAATATATAGAAAAATTTTCTTTTAAATCAGACTTCAGACTTATTTTTAAAACTGTAGCAGAGGTTTTCACTTCGTGAGGTAAAGATGGCTATACTCAAAACTATTAAGAAAGTAGTGCTTGATACATCGCTTTTCAGGCTTTGCTATCTTTGTGCATACTTTATGTATATGCTTACAAATTTCAGTAATAACAGTTATATGCGTTTAGCTGTACTTGTCCTTACCTTATGGGGTACTGTTGTTGCTGTGTTTTCAATAATACATAACCGCAGTCATACAAGAATTGTATACGGATTCTGGCTTGGAGCGTTTTTGCTTTCCTTTTTGTTTACAATTCTTACTCATATCAGCGCTGATATGTATGCACTGGGTTTTAACGTATTCTTGCTTTTGCAAACCTTTATTTGTTTTGTGCTTTTTTATGGTATGCACGCAGAGCGAGGTTTTCTATACAGATTTGAAATGTATCTTTTTGTACGTTTCTTTGTGTATATTTCAACTGTAGCTGCAGTGGTGGGCCTTATTCTTATGTTTATGGGCTACCCTCAAGTGTTTTACAGCGGTACATTTACCGGTGTATATATGAATCCGAATTTTCAGGGGTTTATTGCTTCAATTGCGGTTATTTTCTGTCATATGCTGACTAAGCCTGACTTTACACATCGCTCGGGACAAAAGAGAGTAAGCACCATCTGGGTTGCTACCTGTGCCATATTGAATCTTACCGTTTTGATTCTTTCCGATTCTAACGGCAGCATACTTCTGTTGGGTGCTTATATTGCGATACTTGTTTTTATGAAACTTTTGTCGTTGGTTGATGAGCTTACTCCAATTAAAGTTATAGTCAGATTTATTGCATTGTTGGCGGTAGGCGTACTTCTTCTGTATCTTCTTATGTTTATAAGAGGAGTATTCAGGCTTGGCGTTGCTGCTGCCACTACTCCTGACGGTGAGCTTTCAAAATCAGATATCAGCAAGCTGACCCAAGGTTCTTTCTTTAGCTTTGTGAGCGACTCGGGATTTAACAGCCGCATTAGCTTGTGGGATGCAGGATTTAAGATTTTCTGCAAATATCCTGTTTTCGGTGCAGGTAAAGGCGACCTCTACAGACTTATTGTTGAGGTTTCAGGAGACAGAAGCTATTTCACTACCGATTATTTCACAAATATACTCATTGCAGATATGCATAACGGCTATTATTCTGTTTTTGTCACTGCTGGCGTTGTTGGATTTGCGTTATTTATGGTTTTCTTGGTGAGGTTTATCGGGCGTATGTCCTTGCCTGTGTGGTTTGTTCAAAGACAAATCATGAATTACTCTGTATATCCATGTTTGCTGGCGCTTTTCGGCTCTTATCTTGTTTATGCCTTTGTTGAGCGTACATTTTTGTTTACAGACTCGTTTTTTATAATATTTTTCTGGCTTGTTTTAGGATATATCTCGTGTTTTGCAATTGAAACAGGATATAATAACAGAGGAGAAGTTACTATACATAAACTCAGATTACCAAAAACTTTATTCTGAATTAAGGTGTATTTTATGAAGCTTTTTCTTAGACGTGATAAATCTGATGAATCTTCACGATTTGTAGTGTCCGATGAATGCGGCAGAGATATTTACAAAATCTGTGGCAAAAAGGGTGCTTGTGTTGATAGAATGGCTTTGATTAATACAAAGGGTGATACATTGCTTAAGGTGATTTTTGCACCCTTCAGCTTTTTTACTATTTGTAATATCAGCACCCCCTCAGAGCATTTTTCTCTGTTTATTAACGGATACAAAAACACCGATTATAAATTTTACGGTGTTGATTGGAATATTTTAAAAAGCTCGGATGGTTTATCCTTTGAAATCATTAATAATGATAAAAGTGTTGTTATGATTCAGAGCATAAGCAGAGCCTCAAGTGATTTGGCTCTTACTCTTGAGATTTTTGATTCTTCAAAAGACCTTTTTTGTGTTGCAGTGTGTGCCTGTGTAAATATGCTTAATTTAGATGGTATTAAATCTGCTGCAACGGTTAATTTATAATTTTGATAAGGAGATTAATTATGGAAAAATTACTCAGACTTCTTTCGGAAAATTCTTCCTATACAGTTAAGGAGCTTGCACTGCTTACAGGTGATTCTGAAGAAAGCGTAAGCCTTAAAATCAATGAATATGAAAAGCAGGGAATAATTAAAGGCTACAAAGCCGCAATTAATTGGGAAAAAGTAAAAGACTCCGGTGTTACTGCTTATATCGAGCTTAAGGTTACTCCCATTAAGGACAAGGGCTTTGACGAAATCGCTGAGAGAATTATGTCCTTCGAGGAAGTTTCTTCTCTTTATCTTATGGCAGGTACATACGACCTTGCAGTAATTGTTAAGGGCGAGACTATTCAGGATGTTTCTTCCTTTGTTACACGCAAGCTTTCTGCTCTTGATGGTGTTCTTGCCACAGCCACACACTTTATTCTCAAGAGATATAAAGATGAGGGTCTTGTTCTTTCCGAGATTCCCGGTGACGAAAGGTGTATGCAGTTCTGATGGATTACAATAAATATTTAAATAAAACCATTGTAAACGTAAAGCCTTCGGGCATCAGACGTTTCTTTGATATAGTTAATGAAATGGATGATGTAATATCCCTTTCAATCGGTGAGCCTGACTTCAGAACACCGTGGCACGTAAGAAAAGCAGGTATTGACTCTTTAGAGAGCGGCAAAACCTGGTATACACCCAACCGCGGTTTCAAAAAGCTTTGTCAGGAAATAAGCGGCTTTGTGTCCCGTAAATATAGCCTTGATTATAACCCGGATTCTGAAATACTTGTAACTGTAGGCGGCAGCGAAGCTTTGGACGTAGCTATCCGCTGTATGGTTAATCCCGGAGATGAGGTGCTTGTTCATCAGCCTTCTTTTGTATGCTATGAGCCTTTGACCGAGATGAGCGGTGCTGTGCCTGTAATTATCAATACAAAAGAAGAAAACCAGTTCAGACTTATGCCCGAAGAGCTTGAGGCATCAATTACAGATAAAAGTAAGTTGCTTATCCTTTCTTATCCCAACAATCCTACAGGTGCAATAATGCGCAAAGAAGACCTTGAGGCTTTGTCAGAAGTGATCATTAGGCACGATTTGCTTGTTATTTCTGATGAGATTTACTCAGAGCTTACATATAGCGGCAAGCATGTTTCTATTGCTACTTTGCCCGGAATGCGAGAGCGTACTGTTGTTATCAACGGATTTTCAAAGGCTTTTGCTATGACCGGTTGGCGTCTTGGCTATGCAATGGGTCCTGAGGAGATTATAGGAATGATGACGAAACTTCATCAGTTTTGCATTATGTCTGCACCTACTGTAGCTCAGTACGCTGCAATCGAGGCTCTCAGCAACGGTGATAAGGATATCGAACACATGAGAAGTGAGTATGATATGCGTCGCAGACTGGTTGTTGGAAGTTTCAACAGACTGGGGCTTACTTGTTTTGAGCCCAATGGTGCTTTCTATTGCTTCCCTTGTATAAAGTCCACTGGCCTTACTTCTGAAGAATTCTGTACCAGACTCTTAAGAAGTAAGGGAGTTGCCATTGTGCCCGGCGATGCATTTGGTCAGTGTGGCGAAGGTTTTGTGCGTGTTTCTTATTCTTATTCCTTAAGTCATCTTAAGGAAGCACTCAAACGAATTGAGGAATTTATAAATGAGCTTTGATATGACATATAAAGCAAGTGCACCTGCAAAAATCAACCTTACTCTTGACATCCTTGGAAAACGTCCCGACGGATATCACGATGTTTCAATGATAATGCAGTCTGTGGAGCTTTGTGATGAGGTTTCTCTTACAAAGACCGAGGATATAGGGGAAATCAAGATTTCTTGCAACGACCATAGCATACCCTGCGACAGTCGAAACATAGTTTACAAAGTTGCTGACGCTTTCTTTAAGTCTACAGGCATTGAGAATACCGGAATCCACCTTCATATTGACAAGGTTATCCCCTCAGAGGCAGGGCTTGCGGGCGGCAGCAGCGATGGTGCGGCTACTCTGCGACTTCTTAACCTTGCTTTTGACTCGCATCTTGGTGATAAGGAGCTTTGTGAAATTGGAGCGAAGGTTGGGGCTGATATTCCATTTTGTATTGTTGGCGGTACTCAGCTCGCAACAGGCACAGGTACAACTCTGCACAAAATCCGTTCTATGCCCAAGTGTCATATTGTTATTGTTAAGCCCGAGGTCAGCGTATCCACCAAAGAGGCTTACGCCCTTGCAGACCAGCGACAGGGACAAAAGTTCAATTACACGGAGTTTATGAAAACCCTTATTTATAGCGGTGATTTATCAGGTATATGCAGTGCTTTTCACAATGATTTCGAGGAAGTTCTGAACCTTTCGGATATCAATGAAATCAAATCCTTAATGTATAAATGCAAGGCCTTGGGAGCGGCTATGAGCGGCTCTGGCTCTGCAGTTTTTGGTGTGTTCTCCAGCGAGAGAAAAGCCCTGAAATGTGCTGAAAAATTAAATGAGATTTATTCAAAGGTGTTTGTAACCAAACCATCAAAGACAGGTGCGGCTATTCTTTGAATATAAAAGGAAAAACCTGCCAATAATCAGAGCAAATACTGATTGAGGCAGGTTTTTGAGAATGAAAATACTATTTAAGTCCATTGTGACAGGTCTTTTGCTGACAACTCTTATTTCTTTTTTGCCCTTTGAGAAAAGGTGCAGAGATATTAATAGCGAGGTCTTACGAATCCACATACTTGCAGATTCTGATTCGGAATATGACCAGAACCTCAAGCTCAAAGTAAGGGATGCAATTCTTAAATTTACAGATTCGCTATATGATAACGTTGACAGTAAAGAAGAGGCTATAGTTCTTACAGAGAATAATATCCCTTCGATTATCAAAGTAGCAGAATCAACCCTCAGGGCAAACGGAGATAGCTCTTCTGTAAGTGCAGAAGTCACAAATATGGATTTTAACACAAGATATTATGGTGATATAACAATGCCCAGCGGTAACTATACGGCTTTGCGTGTAAAAATCGGCAGCGGTAAAGGTAAAAACTGGTGGTGTGTGATGTACCCGTCTTTGTGCCTCTATACATCAAGTGATAAAAATAATCTTGAAAATAAGCTTGAGAATAGCGAATATGAGGTTGTAAGCGACAGTGAAAAGTATCAGTTCAGGTTTAAAATACTTGAATATTTTGATTATTTTTGCAGTTGGTTCAGATAAGCACTGAAAATGGGACATTGACTTTGTTAGAATACAAATGAAAGGAAGTGGAAGGATGCTTAATTTATTATTTGGCAGAAGCAAAAGCGGAAAAACCACTTATGTAGATAAAAAGGTATGTGAACTTGTGAACAGCGGTGAGGAGCGGATTCTGGTAATTGTTCCTGACCAGGTTACTTTTGAGACAGAGAAAGCATATCTTAATCTTTTGGGCCCCAAGAATTCCCGAAAGGTAATGGTGCTGGGATTCTCGAGACTTTGTGATTATGTTTTTGAGTTTACAGGCGCCATACGAAAAGCGCCCGCTGATGATTGCACTAAAGCTCTGCTTATGAGCATTGCTCTTGAAGAAGTTAGAGACAACCTTCATTTGTATTCGGAAAAGGCAGAAAATGTTGAGCTTGCAAAGCTTATGCTTGCTGCCCGAAAAGAGCTTGCTTTGTCAGGTAATACACGGGAAAGTGTTTTTGAGGCAATATCTGATGCTGATGAACTGACAAAGAATAAGATGAATGATGTGTATCTTGCGTCTGCTGCAATGGAAGCTTTGCTTTGTGAGTCATTTGAGGACCCTGACGCTGAGCTCTCTATTATAGCTGATATGCTTAAAATCAGACCTTTGTTTGATAATTACTATATTTTCATTGATTCCTATCTGAGTTTTACCGCACCAGAAATCGAAGTGATTTCCGTACTTATGTCTCAATGTAAAGATATGTTTGTGACACTTTCTTACGATGGTGTATCTGACGAAGGTATATTTTCTATTTCTCGCGATACTGCTGCTAAATTAAAAAGAATCGCAATGAGCGAAGGCGTTATGGTTTCTGAGCCGGTACTCTGTACTTACAACGAATTTTATAAATCACCTGAGCTTTCTCATATAGAAGAAAATATCTTTATGCCCTATAAAGAGAGCTATGAGGGCAAAGGGGAGAATGTCACTCTTTATAGAGCGAAGAACCGCTTTGACGAGATAGAGTTTGTAGCACGAGAAATCCGAAGACTTATCATTGACTGCGGCTATAAGTTTTCTGATATAGCTGTTGTAGGTAGGGATATGGGCAAATATAGCAGTATAATCCCCGATATATTTGAAAAATTCGAGATTTCTTATTTTGCAGACAAACCCCATGATATTACCGTAAAGCCTCTTATCAAGCTTATCAGTGCTTGCTTTGGTGCTGTTAATGGTGGCTTTGAAAAGGATGATATTCTAAATCTTCTTAAGACTGAGCTTACATCCGTCAGTCCCGAAGACATAGCTTTGTTTGAAAACTATATATATACATGGCAAATTAACTATAGCGGTTTTACAAAGGAGTTTACGTCCAATCCCAGGGGCTTTACTGATGAATTTACCTTTGAAGATATTGATGTGCTTAAACGTGTTGAGAAGGTAAGAAAGCATATAGTAGAGCCTTTGGTGAACTTTAAAGCTGAATATTCCAATACTACTGCTTCTGAGATTTCTGAGGGGCTTTATAATCTTATGCTTTCTCTTGGTGTTGATAGAAAAATCCTCAGCCTCAGCGAAAAGTTAGAGGATCTTAAATTGCTTGTAGAGTCAAAGGAGCAGATCCGACTCTGGGAGATTTTTTCCGATACTCTTGACAGAACTAATGATGTTATTGGTAGCCGAAAATTAAGCCTCAAGCGATATTTCGAGCTTTTGATGCTCCAGTTTTCTATGACTGACATTTCCTTTATTCCTAAGGCACTTGACCAGGTTACTGTGGGTGACATTGAAAGACTGCGACTGGGCGGCAGAAAAGCCGTTTTTGTAATCGGTGCGGTTGAGGGTAGCTTTCCCAAGGCTTTGTCAAATTCAGGGATCTTTACTCTCAGCGAAAGAAGCGAGCTTGGCAGACTCAGGATCCTTGATGAGGCTGATGATCAGCAGAATGCCGACAGAGAGCTATATCTTGCTTATTATGCTTTAACAAGCGCATCTCATAAGCTGTATCTTTCACATCCGTCAGCTGAGCTTAACGGAGAGATAATCAGCCACTCTGTCCTTGTTAATGAGCTCATAGATATTGTTCCCAACGTTATTTACAGAACAAGGGCTACAGATGACACAACGGATTTGCTTTGGGCAAAAAAGCCTGCTTATGAGTTTTATGCCGAGCGAGCAAGAAGCACAGACCCTCTGACACATAAACTAAAAGACTATTTCTCACAACAGACGGAATATTCTCATAAGCTTAAAAGTCTTGACAGTGTCATTAATTCTAAAGACAGATTCAAAATCGAGAATAAGAAAATTTCAGAAAAGCTTTTTGGCAAGGATATACATTTCTCAGCTTCAAAAATTGAGAAGTTCCATCAGTGCAGGTTTGCGTACTTCTGCAAGTACGGACTTAAGCTTGATGAAAGACGCAAAGCCTCAATAGACTCACTTGAATACGGTTCTTTTGTTCACTACATTCTTGAGAATTTCTTTAAAAATTTCAATAAAGCTGATTTTATTAGCCTTGACGATGACAAAATCCAATCAGTTATCAATAATGTATCAGAAACTTATGCCAACAAACATTTTGGCGGATTAACAGAAAAATCAAAGAGATTTATTTATCTTTTTAATGGAGTCAAAGAGGCAGCCTTTACTTTGGTAAAGCATCTTATTGACGAGCTTAATCAAAGTGAGTTCACTCCTGCCGACTTTGAGCTTGACATAGGTAAGGATATCTCTGCTTATAAACTTAACATATCTGACGGATTTTCTGTTACTGTAACAGGCAAAGTGGACAGAGCTGACGTTTTTGAGAAAGACGGAAAATCTTATATCCGTATTATAGATTACAAGACAGGTACCAAAAAGTTTAGTTTGTCTGACGTGTTATATGGACTGAATCTGCAGATGCTTTTGTATCTTTCTGTAATCAAGCGAAATGGTAATGAAAAGTACAAAGGAGAGATTGTTCCTTCGGGTGTTCTTTATATGCCTGCATTTGTTTCTCCCCTTGAAATGGCTATTAACAGTACTGACGAGGACCTAAATGCTGAGCTTAATTCCTCACTTAAAATGAACGGAATACTTCTTAACGAGCTGAGCATACTCAACGCAATGGAAAACGGAATGAACGGTGTGTATATTCCCGTATCCATAGGCTCAAAAGGTACCATTAAAGGCAAGGATAATCTTGCTACCCTTGAGGAATTCGGGGCTATTTTCGGTCATATTGATAAGCTCATTGCAGAGATGGCTCGCGAACTTTTGAATGGCAAAATCGACGCTGAGCCTGCAACCACCTCAAATGAACCCTGTAAATATTGTCCATTTATCACTGTTTGTGTTGGCAGAGATAATAATAAATTCAAACATATCGTAAAGCTTGACCGTGCTGAGATTCTCGCAGAACTTGGTATGGATAATGAGGAGGTGTCAAAATGAGTACAAAGTGGACTGATAATCAGCTGCTTGCAATTAATGCAAGAGGTGGAGATGTCCTCGTATCTGCTGCAGCAGGCTCAGGTAAAACCGCTGTTCTAGTTGAGCGTGTGCTGAGGATGATTACAGATACCGAAAACCCTGTGTCTATAGACAGATTACTCATTGTTACCTACACCCGAGCAGCTGCTGCACAGCTTAGAGAGAGAATTGGCGAAAAACTTACCGAGCTTATTACAAAATATCCTGACAATCGCTATTTCAGACGTCAGCTTGTACTTCTGAACCGAGCCAATATTTCCACTGTAGATAGCTTTTGCTCAGATATTTGCCGAGAGTTTTTCCACGAAATTGATATTCCAAGAGAGTATAAAATTGCTGAAGACTCAGAGCTTGATGTGATTTCTAAGGCAGCCCTTGAAGAAACCCTCAACCAGCTTTACGAAGAAGATAACAGTGATTTTTATGAGCTGGTGAAATGTTTTACGAATTCAAAAAGCGACAATGACATCGGAGAGAACATCAAAAAGCTCTACAAGTTTTTGCGTTCGCATCCATTTATGGAGATTTGGCTTGACGAGAAGCTTGCTTATTACACTGATTTCAAGACCTGCAGCGATAGTGTATGGGGAAAAGTTATACTGAAAAACGCAAAGCGAATAATAGGTTTTGGTGTTGAGCTTGCACATAAGACCATAGAAATCGCAAAGAGCGAGACCGAGATGTTTTCTATGGTATCCGATTTGCTGTATGGAGACGCACTCTATTTTGAGAAACTTGCGGATAGCGTGGATACACTCAGCTGGGACGAACTCAGAGAGCTTATTTATACTTTTAAGTCCGGCAAATTAGCCCCGAAAGGCTACAAGGACCACCCAACGAAATTAAAGGTTGCAGATAACCGCGATACTCTGAAAAAATGCGTAGGAGAACTCAAAGAGCTTTTTGAGTCCGATGCAGAGAGATGTACTAAAGATATCGAAGTTCTGAGACCTATTGTTTCTCAGATGTTTCGATGTGTACGCGTATATAACGACGTTTATTCTAAAATGAAGCTTGAGAAAAATCTTGCTGATTTCCAGGATATCGAGCATTGGGCACTTAAGCTCCTCGTTTATCACGAGGATGGCGAATACAGATTTACTGATACATCTACTGTAATTTCCAAGAGATTTGACAGTGTGCTTGTGGATGAGTACCAGGATGCCAACGAGGTACAGGACCTTATTTTCAGAGCTGTAAGCAAAGAGAGCAATCTTTTTATTGTTGGTGATGCAAAGCAGAGTATTTATGCCTTCAGACAAGCTATGCCTGAAATTTTCATAAATAGAAAAGACACCTTACCTTTCTACGATTTAGAAGCTGACAATTACCCTGCAAAGGTTTTGCTTGAGAAAAACTTCAGAAGTCGTGTAGAAATTACAGATTATGTCAATTTTGTCTTTGACCGTCTGATGACCAGAGAAACAGGTGACATAAGCTATAAGGACGGTGAAGGTCTTGTAAGTGGTGCAAGCTATCCTTCTGCAAATACTCCTTGTGCCGAGTTTCATCTTATTGATGCTGATTCATCTGACGAAGACACTGATACAATTACTGCAGAGGCGAGACACCTGGCATATATTATCCGCAAAACACTGAGTGAAACAAAGATTCAGGATAAAAATGGGGAGAGAAGCCCGAATTTCGGTGATATTGCGATACTCTTGAGAAGCGGAAAAAAGAAAATATCTCTTTATGCCAAGGAACTTTTAAAGTATGGTATCCCGTCATATTTTGAGAGCCAGTCATCCTTTTTTGATTTACCAGAGATAAAGATAGCCCTGAGCCTTCTCCGTGTAATTGACAACCCTTCCCGTGATATTCCGTTGATGTCAGCAATGATTTCTCCTGTGTTTGGCTTTACTGTCGATGAGGCTGCGGATATCAGAGCAGCATTCAGAAAAGGCACTTTCTATCATGCAGTGCTGAGCTATTCCGAAAGTGATAAAAAGTGTGCTAAGTTTCTTGAGGCGATTAATGAGCTGAGAACCTTAGCTGTAACCATGAAGTGTGAGGAATTTATATATTCATTATATGAACGCACAGGACTCATGGCGATTGCTGCCTGTATTGGCGGAGAGAAAGCAGTGTCTAATCTGAGACTCCTTGCAGAATATGCCGCTAAGTTTGAAAAAGGATTTTCTAAGGGTGTAAACGCTTTTGTGGCATATCTTGATAAGCTCAGCGAGAATAATTGTGACCTTAATGCATCCGAAGGCGGCGAGATTACCGATAACGCAGTCAGCATTATGACAGTTCACGCCAGCAAAGGTCTCGAATATCCTATTTGTATTCTTGCAGGTACTCACAAGAAGTTTTTATCCGATACATCCGACAATGTTCTTCTGGACTCACATTTAGGCTTTGCTGCCAAACGTCGTGACAGAGTGAAAAATGCCAACTACAACACCTTTGTCCGCAAAGCACTTGCTATTGAAAAAAAGCACAGCGAAATGTCAGAAGAACTCAGAGTTTTGTATGTAGCCCTTACAAGAGCAAAAGAGAAGCTTTTCATAACTGCAGTCAAGAAAAATCCTGCAGGATATCTTTCGGCTCTTGCAACCAAGATTCTTGATAAAGACACAATTTCGCCTTATGTTGTGGCAGGTGCTAAGAACATATGTGACTGGATTTCTCTGACTTCACTGATGCACAAGGATGGACTTATCCTCAGAAATATCGCAAATGCACATGATATGGAATATTCAGATAATAAGTCAATGCTTTATGCCAACGTATACCAGGTTGACGACTTGTCTTTTGCTGATGCAGAGATAACTCGCGAGGTCGGTTTTGATTCTGCCAGTGATGAAATTGATGATATCATCTCAAAACGTTTTGAGTATGTATATCCTGACAGTGAGCTTTGCACGTTGCCGCTGAAGGTAACTGCATCAGAACTCAGCCACAACGAAGTAAGCAACGTCTTTGACCGCATTCTAAAGAAACCTTCATTCTTAAGAGACAAGAAGCTTACACCTGCCGAAAAGGGTACGGCTATGCATAAATTCCTGCAGTTTGCTGATTTTTCACTGGCACGAAAAGATCTTGAGGGCGAAATTTCAAGACTTAACGGTTTGAGACTTACAGATGAGGAAACAAACTCTCTTGATGTATCAAAGCTACGCAGCTTTATTATGAGTGATATTGTGACCGATGCCATTGATCATGAAAGCCACAGAGAATACAGATTTACCGTTAATATTCCTGCAAGCCATACGGGACTTTGCGAAAATTCTGATGCTTCTGTAATTTTACAGGGTGCGGTGGACTTGCTAATTGTAAAAGAAACAGGTATAATAATTGTAGACTATAAAACCGACAGGGTGAAAACCACAGATGAGCTCTGTGACCGATATAAGCTTCAGCTTATGCTTTACAAGGAAGCTATCGAAATGTGCTTTGATAAACCTGTCAGCAGTTGTCTGATTTATTCAATACACTTGGGTGAATATAAGGAGGTTTTATAATGAAACGAGCTGTTTCTCTAGTACTTACTTTTGCTGTTCTTTTATGCATGGTGCCTTTTGCGGTATTTGCAGAGAGCGAGAGCAATGTGCTTATCCTTGGCGACACAAATTCTGACTCAAAAGTAAAAATCAATGACGCCACCGCTATTCAGAAGCACCTTGCTTTTATGATTCAGTTAAATGAAAATGAGCAGATATGTGCGGATTGTAATAGTGACAAGGCGATTAACATCAGGGATGTTACTTGGATTCAGAAATTTCTTGCCAAAATGGACTGTCCTTATAAAATCGGTGAGCCTATTGAAGATTTTTCTGATAATACTTTGCCTGAGGACAATACAGGTATAGTGTTACCTGATGATGAGTTTACTACGGCTGTTATTACTGATGCTACAGAGCCTGAAACTACTACATCAGCACCGACTACCGTGACTGAGATTATTACAACTGATGCCACAGAGCCTGAAACTACTACATCAGCATCGACTACCGTGACTGAGATTATTACAACTGATGCCACTGAGCCATCAAAGATAACAGACCCATCTGAAACAGGGATAGTTTTGCCTGATGATGATCTTACCACTGCACCTGAGGCTACTGACCCTACTGAGGTAGAGACTATGACACCATATAACCCCGTTAAACCCGATACAAAAATCACGGTTTATTTCTCTAATAATGTTAACTGGCAGACAGTAAACGCTTATGTTTACAATGAAGAAAAGCAACTTGAAGCTAAGGCGTGGCCCGGTACTGCCATGACATATCACGAAACAAATGCTTTGGGTGAGAAGATATATAAGCTTACAGTAGATGTAAGTGAGTATAATCGTATTATTTTTAATAACGGCACCAGCCAGACTCTTAATGCCGCGCTTACCGTTGCATCTTCCGGATTCTTTGTAACTTCACAAACACCCAAGAAAGCTATGCAGCTTGGTGTATATGCTTACGGCACAGAAGATTACGGCGAGAAAACCACAGTTAACCTCAAGTATCCCACAGGATACAATAAGCCTATAGAAATCTGGACTCCTGCAGGTTATGACCCTGAGGATACAAGTAAAAAGTATTCAGTAATATACTTGCTTGACGGTCAGCAGCAGTTTGATGATTCTGATGCATATAACGGCGGTTGGGGAAGTGACGAGGTTATTACCGCACTTATGAAAAACGGCGGTGACGGCGTAATCCTTGTAGGTATCGACAACTCCAGAAACCGAGATAACGAGCTTACACCCGATTTGGGCGATATAGTACCTGCTTACAACTACGGCGGATTCAAAAATGGCACAGGTCATCAGTTTGCCGAGTTTGTTGCAAAGACTGTTGTTCCGTATGTTGAAGAGAATTACAATGTGTACACAGATGCTCAGCACGCAACTATTGCAGGAAGCTCATCCGGTGGTATAGAGGCATTCTATATCGGCATGGAGTTTATGGAAGAGTTCGGCAGAATAGGTGCACTTTCTCCCGCATTTATGCTTTATGACAAGGCAACCTGGCTTGAATATTTCAGCAAGTTTGATTTTGCCGAAATCAAAAACCTGCCGAGAATTTACTTCTACAACGGTGGCGGAGATTCTCTTGAACAGGAGCTTTTGCCTTACGCAAGAGATATGAAGTTATGGCTTGCTGAGCTTGGATATGATGAAAGCAAAATGACCTTTGTATATGACGAGAAGAACTCTCACAACGAGGCCGCATGGAGAAATATCATTCCCGAAATGATTACTTGGCTTTTAGAACTTCAATAAAGAACTTAAGGGATGCATAATGCATCCCTTTTTCTTTTTGAAATATTGCATCTTTCTACATGGTGTGATATAATTATTTTGGATTTTAATACATTTAAGTGAGGTTTGTTATGGACGAGAAAGTTTTGGATTTAAATAACTCTGCAGAAGAAGTTGAGGCAGAGGTTAAAGAAGACCTTAATGCACATAATAAAATATCAAGATATAAGAAGAGAGAACAGACTTTCCTCATTGTTTTCGAAAGTCTTTTTTCCGACACAAGCGTAGAGGAAATTGCCGATAACTTTACAGACAGCACTGCACAGTTTTATTCTGATGAGGCTATCAGAACTGCAGGTCTTATTCAGGAGCTTTCTGCAGAGCTTGATGAGAAAATTTCAGCCCATCTTACCAAGGGTTGGAGAATCAACCGAATTTCCAGAATCTCACTGGCAGTTTTAAGAGTTGCCGTGTATGAAATTCTTTATTGTGAAGAAATACCCGTGTCTGTTTCTATCAATGAGGCAGTAGAGCTTACTAAAAAGTATTCTGTTACTGATGATGCATCATTTGTAAACGGTCTTTTAGGCTCTTTTGTAAAGGGTAGGGAATAATGGCTCTGATTTTAGGTATAGACACAAGCAACTATACTACTTCGGCTGCGATATATGATACCGAAAGCAATACTGTCACTCAAAGAAAAAAACTTCTCCCGGTAAAAGATGGAGATTGCGGTATCCGCCAGAGTGATGCGGTATTTCATCATGTCCGTCAACTTCCTGATGTTATCTCTGGTCTTGATTTTGACGGGAGATTGATTAGTGCAGTATCTGTCAGTTCTACTCCCAGAGAGTGCGAAGGCTCTTATATGCCTTGCTTTTTAAGCGGTGTTGCTACTGCAAGTGGTATTGCTTCAGTTTCTAATATTCCTCTTTATACTTTTTCTCATCAGCAGGGCCATATCGCCGCGGCACTTTTCGGATGTGATTGTCTTAATTTAACTAATAATCCCTTTGTAGCGTTTCATGTCAGCGGTGGCACTACTGAGGCGCTGCTTGTTACTCCCGATGAAAAATCTATAATAACTGCCGAACTGATTGCAAAGACCAACGACCTTAATGCAGGTCAGCTTGTTGACAGAATCGGAGTTTATATGAGGCTTTCTTTTCCATGCGGACCCGAGATTGAAAAACTTGCTCTGACTTCTTCCGAAAACATCAGAGTAAAAGCCACCCTTAAGGGCACAAACTGTTGCCTCAGCGGTTTTCAGAATAAAATAACCCGAATTTTTGACGAAACTCAGGATAAGGCGTACACATCACTCTATGTTCTCAAGGCAATCAGCTCCACGCTTATTGCTATGACAGAGAAAATCATCAGCGAAAGAGGCAACCTGCCTTTGGTGTTTGCAGGCGGTGTGATGTCAAACAGTATTATCAAAGCTGATATTATATCAAGATACCCTGATGCGTATTTTGCACCCAGGGAGTTTTCTGCCGACAACGCAGCAGGTATTGCTTTGCTTGGCGGCTTAGTTTACGGACGAAAGACTGATAATAATGAATAATAATTTTTATGCCCCTAAGATTATTTCAGTTTATGAGCTGAATTCCTATCTTAAGGGGCTTCTTGACAAAGACCCTAATCTTCAATATGTATTTTTAAGCGGTGAGATTTCTAACCTTACTGACCATTATTCAAGCGGCCATATTTATCTGTCACTTAAAGACAGCAAGGCAGTCATTAAAGCAGTGATGTTTTCTTTTAACGCAAGAAAACTGAGATTCAAGCCCCAGAATGGTATGAAAGTTTTGGTCAGAGGCAGGGTTTCGGTTTATGAGCCCAGCGGACAGTATCAGCTTTATATCGAAGATATGCAGCCTGACGGAATGGGAGCTTTGACACTTGCTTATGAGCAGCTTAAAGAAAAGCTTGCTGCAGAGGGACTTTTTTCCAAAGACCATAAAAAGCCCTTGCCGCAGTTTCCTGAGAAAATTTCTGTAATTACTTCACCCACAGGTGCCGCAATACAGGATATACGAAATGTTCTGTGCAGACGCTGGCCCTATGCTGATGTTGAGCTCATACCCGTTCTTGTTCAGGGCGAAGGCTCGGCTTCTCAGCTTAAAGATGCTATCAATAAAGTTTCAAATGAGCACACTTCTGACGTTGTTATTATCGGTAGAGGTGGCGGCTCTATTGAAGATTTGTGGTCGTTTAACGATGAGGAATTAGCTCGTGCTATTTATAACTGTTCTGTTCCTGTTATCAGTGCAGTGGGTCACGAAACTGACTTTACGATTTGTGATTTTGTCGCTGATATGCGTGCACCTACGCCCTCAGCGGCTGCAGAGCTTGCAGTGCCTGATAAGGAGGAGCAGATAGAATTTCTTTTGCAGCAAAGGCAGTACATGTTTTCAATCTGGGACAGGTTCTATTCTTCTCATATTTCAGATATTAAAGTAATTTCCTCTAAACTTGAGACCTTTAATCCTGCAAAAGAGTTTAACGAAAAAGTATTGTCATTAAATAATCTTGGGCTAAGGCTGAAGTCTGTGTCAGAAAACGAGCTTTCTAAAAAAGAGCGAGAGATTTCTGATGTGAAGGCAAGACTGTTTTCTCTTGATCCTGTGGCAATATTAAAACGAGGCTATTCTGTTACCACAAAAGATAACGTTATCATTCACAGCTCTGCAGAGCTCAAGTGTGATGATGTAGTAGATATAAGATTTAACGACGGCAGTGTATCTGCCAGAATTATATAAAACGAGGTGTCAATGATGTCCTTTGTTCATTTGCATGTCCATACTGAATATAGCTTGCTTGATGGTGCGTGTCGTATCGGCAAGCTTTGTTCTGCTGCAAAAGAACTGGGACAGACTGCCCTTGCCATAACAGACCACGGCAATATGTATGGGGCTATTGACTTTTGGCGAGAATGTAAAAAGCAGGGGATTAAGCCGATAATCGGTTGCGAGGTTTATGTTGCTCCTCGATCAAGATTTGATAAAGACTCAGCTTATGACCGAGAGTATTATCACATGGTGCTTCTCTGCAAGAACGAAGAAGGCTACAAGAACCTTATAAAGCTTGTTTCTTGCGGATTTACAGAGGGCTTTTATGTAAAACCTCGTATTGACGATGAGCTTCTCAGAAAGCACAGTGGGGGACTTGTGTGTTTGTCTGCTTGTCTTGCAGGCGAAATTCCTCGAAAAATTCTTGCGGGAAAATACGATGAGGCTAAGAAAAAAGCTTTGTATTACAGCAATCTCTTCGGCAAGGATAATTTTTATCTTGAACTGCAGAATCACGGAATAGAAGAACAGATAAAGGTTATCGACGGAATTCTTCAGATAAACAAAGAGACCAATATTCCTCTTGTATTTACCAATGACTGTCATTATGTAAACAGAAGTGATGCCCGAACACATTCAATACTTCTTTGCATACAGACTAACCACACCATTAATGATGACGATAAAATGGAGTTTGGTACAGAGGAATTTTATCTTAAAAGTGAGGATGAGATGCGTTCTCTCCTTGCGGATGTACCATCTGCCTTTGATAATACGGCAAAAATTGCCGAAATGTGCAATCTTGAGTTTGAATTTGGCAAACGAAAGCTTCCTTTCTTTGACGTACCAAACGGCGAGGATCATTACGAATATTTCAGACGTCAGTGCTATGAGGGACTATATAAGCATTACGGCAATAACCACTCAGATGAGCTTAAGGAAAGGCTTGAGTATGAGCTTTCTACCATACACCGTATGGGTTTTGTTGATTATTATTTGATTGTTAACGATTTTATCCAGTATGCAAAGAGTCAGGGCATACCCGTAGGCCCCGGAAGAGGTTCGGGTGCAGGTTCCTTGTGTGCATATTGTATCGGCATTACCGGTATTGACCCCATAAAATACAACCTGCTTTTTGAGCGATTCCTTAATCCCGAACGTGTCAGTATGCCTGATTTTGATATAGACTTCTGCAAAGACAGAAGAGGTGAGGTCATTGACTATGTAATCAGAAAGTATGGCTATGATCATGTTGCACAGATTATAGCCTTCGGCACAATGGCTGCTCGTGGTGCGGTAAGAGATGTTGGCAGAGCACTTGCGATACCTTATAATGTCTGCGATACCGTTGCAAAGCTAATACCTTTCGACCTTAATATGACAATATCTAAAGCTCTTGAAATCAGCAAAGAGCTGAAAACAAGATACAATACCGACCCTCAGGTTAAAGAACTTCTCGACACTTCAATGGCAATTGAAGGGATGCCGCGTCATGCCACAACTCATGCAGCAGGTGTTATTATTTCTGACCGACCTGTTTCTGATTACGTTCCTCTTGCCATGAACGATTCTCAGGTGGTTACTCAGTTTACTATGACAACCCTTGAGGAGCTGGGACTTCTCAAGATGGATTTTCTTGGGCTTAGAAATCTCACAGTTATCAATGATGCAGTTAAGCTCATACGAATGAAAAATCCAGACTTTGCTCTTGATAGCATAAAACTTGATGATAAAGCAGTTTTTTCTCTTTTCTGTCAGGGCAATACAGAGGGTGTTTTCCAGTTTGAGTCTCAAGGTATGCGAAATGTACTGATGCAGCTTAAGCCCGATTGCTTCGAGGATCTGATAGCTGTTATTTCTCTGTATCGTCCAGGTCCTATGGATAGTATCCCCACATATATAGAGAATCGCCATAACCCGTCTAAGGTAAGATTTTTGCATCCCTTACTTAAAGATATTCTTGATGTTACCTACGGATGTATTGTTTATCAGGAGCAGGTAATGCAGATTTTCAGAAAGCTTGCAGGTTATTCCTTAGGTCGAGCTGATATAGTTCGTCGTGCAATGAGCAAAAAGAAGCACGATGTTATGGAAAAAGAAAGAAAAATCTTTATTGAAGGATATGTAAATGAAGATGGTATAGTCGAGGTTGAAGGATGCCTCAGACGAGGCGTAGACAGACATATCGCTGAGGAGATTTACGAACAGATGAAAAGCTTTGCCTCCTATGCCTTCAATAAATCTCACGCGGCATCCTACGCTTTTGTTTCGTATCAGACTGCGTGGCTGAAGTTCTATTATCCTAAGGAATATATGGCTGCTTTGCTTTCTTCGGTTCTTGATAATCAGAATAAGCTCTCGTCTTATATTACCGAATGTCTCAGAATGGGTATCGAGGTTTTACCGCCTCATGTTAACTTCTCAAGTCACGCGTTTACTGTATCAGGCCAGAATATCCGATATGGACTTATGGCTATAAAAAATCTTGGCAAGGCATTTATTGATGAAATTATCAGAGAAAGAACCATAACTCCGTATTCGTCTCTGGATAATTTCTGCCGCAGACTATATTCCCGTTCTCTTAATTCGCGAGCAGTCGAAAGTCTCATCAAGAGCGGTGCTTTTGATAATATGGGGCTTAATCGCAGACAGATGCTTACTATTATGAAGTCTGTCCTCGAGGACCTTGACTACGAAAAACGCAGAGGAATGAACGGCCAGATGTCTTTGTTCGGCTCCGACGATTCTGAATCAGCATCATCAGGTTATATCAAAACACCGGAGATTGAGGAGTTTCCGTTGATGGAGCTTCTTAAGATGGAAAGAGATATGACAGGATTCTTTCTGTCTGGTCACCCGGTTTCTGAATATGAGTGGTACGCTCAGAAAATAAGAGCTCACAGAATAGGGGATATCATCAACAAAGACAGTAACATGAATATTAAAGACGGAGACAAGGTGCGGCTTGTATGCATTGTTTCCAAATATAAAACACAAATTACCAAATCCAATCAGATGATGGCTTTTATCACTGTAGAAGACCGCTCGGGTATTATGGAGATTGTTGTTTTTCCAAAGGTCCTTCAGCAGTTTGGTCCTTTGCTTTACGAAGGCAGTGTAGTTATGCTGGATGGAACAGTGAATATTAAAGAGGAAGAAGACCCAAAGATTCTTCTCAATGGTGTTTCACGAATCCCAAAGAAAGAAGATTATGTTGATCAAAATGTTCCTGCCAACACCACTAAAGAAGAGCAGAGTATCAGAAAATCTGACAGTACTGTTAAAAAGCTGACGTTATACTTAAAGCTTTTTAATATGGAGGGTAAGGAGTATAAAAAGGTGCGTAATCTCCTTGAGATTTTCGATGGAAGTACTCCCGTTGTGCTGTATCTTACCGAGTCGGGCAAAAAGCTTATGGCTCCTCAGAATCTATGGGTTGATATCAACGATGTGCTTTTGAGGGAGCTTAAGAAAATTCTAGGTAATGACAGTGTCAAACTTAAGTGAACAGATTAATAAAAAGCACTTGAATTTGGGAATAATATGTATTATAATAAACTGTGTATTATGCCTATGGAGGTTTTATTATGTCTCAGAATCTTAATTCAATCGCAGTATTAACCAGTGGCGGCGACGCACCGGGTATGAATGCTGCAGTAAGAGCAGTTGTTCGTGCTGCTATAAATAAAAATATTCAGGTTTACGGTGTACGTCGTGGCTATAACGGTCTTTTGACAGGCGAGGTTGTTCAGATGAATCTTCGTTCTGTTTCTGATATTATTCACCGTGGCGGTACTATGCTCTGTACTGCAAGAAGCCCTGAATACAATACTCCCGAAGGCGTAAAGAAGGCTGCTGACTATTGCCGTTCTTTAGGTGTTAACGGTGTTGTTGTAATTGGTGGTGACGGTTCTTTCAGAGGTGCTCGTGATCTTTCCGGCACAGGTATTCCTTGTGTTGGTATTCCCGGTACAATCGACAACGATATCGCTTGCAGTGAGTATACAATCGGTTTTGACACTGCCATGAACACAGCACTTGAGATGGTTGACAAAATCCGTGATACTGCTCAGTCGCATGACAGATGTTCTGTTGTTGAGGTAATGGGCAGACGTTGCGGTGACATCGCTTTACAGACAGGTATTGCTTGCGGTGCAACTGCAATTCTGGTGCCCGAAAAGCCCGTTGACCTTGATAAGATGGTTATCCAGAAGATTATCGATACTAAAGCAACAGGCAAGCGTCATTTTATCGTTGTTGTTGCTGAGGGTGTTGGCGGTACAGAAGAAATCGCTAAATATATTGAGGAGAAAACAGGCATAGAGTCCCGAGCAACTATCCTCGGTCATGTTCAGCGTGGCGGTTCTCCCACACTCAGAGACCGTGTTGTTGCAAGTGCTATGGGTCACCATGCAGTTGAGCTTCTTTCTTCAGGTATCGGCGACAGAGTTGTTGCATTACAGGGCGGTAATATTGTTGACCTCGATATCACTGAGGCTCTTAACATGAAGAGAGTATTTGACGAAGAACTTTACAATATAGCAATGGACGTTTCCATTTAATTTCTACAGGCACATTAAGTTGTGCCTGTTCCTGTATAAATTACTTTTTCTCATCAGAGGTTTATTATGAACGAGACTAACAAAACAAAACTTAATAATCTGCTATTTTACGGCATATCTTATGGTGAATATGACACTCAGGATGTTAGTGCAGACATTATCACCAATATCCGTATGCGTTTTTTAGTGTCTCAGAAGCCTGCCTCAAACAAGCTTTATCGCAAATCAGAGGGAGTTACATATGTTTATTCATATAGCTTCAGCCCCAATAAACCTTTGCAGTGGAAAGTACTTAAGAATCGCCGTGTTTCTGAAGAAATTGAGCAACTTTTGTCCGGCAAATACTGCATAAATTACTATGACAACGCTGGCAAAGACCTTAAGAAAGTGTTTTTTGATTCTAAACACAGATGGTTCAAGACAAATTATTATAATTCCGTATCTAACGAAAATCTTATCTGTTCCTTAGTTCCGAAAGAGTTTGATACGGGTACATCTATTCTTAAATATATGACAGGTGCAGTTTATCCTCAGCGACTTTTTGCTTGCAGTATACCTTCATGTGATGAAGTAAGAGACATAGTCTTTGAAAAAGTTAAGAAGCCCGAATGTATTGGTATGACCAATGCAGGTGTTGTTTATTTCATGGCTGAGGCTGACATGGAAGAGTATGAAAAGGTACTCTTTGATGTCGAGAATGAGTACAAAAAGAAGAATGCACCTCAGATTTATGTGAGTGAGCAGGATTTAGAGGATGGTTTTAACCTTACTGCAGAGAATTTTGACCTTAATCTTAACTCTGACAGAAAATTTGACATTTCTTTAGCCGAAGTTTTTGATGGTGATTCATCTGATGCTGAAGTAAAGGCAAAAGCCGGAGAAACTGTTGAGGATGATTTTGTGTCTTCTGATGACGGCACAATTCTTGGTGCTATTGCAGACGCAGTAAATAAAATCAACGCAAAAACTTCTCTTGAGATTAATACCGATGATATTCTTAATTTCCAGTTATCTGACATTCCCGAGAATAATGAAGAGTCCCATGATTCCGAGATTTTCGATTTGTCTGACAGTGACCCGTCAATAGATAAAAAACTCAGACATATTGACTCTGTGCTGGATGAGAGTTCTTTGCTCACAAGCGAAAGACAGCTTGTAATCGGGGATACTGTGGTGGATGATGATTACATCAGCTCTATTATTGACGGCATTATCTCATCTGCTTTTAATAATAGCGAATCTGATTTCGACGAAATCGCTGATATTGATGAAGAAGAAATTTCAGATACGTCTGCTGAAGAAAGTGAAATTTCAGCTAATGAAGATGCGAAATCCGATGAAGAAATTATAATTACAGATATTTTTGATGATATTCCTGTACATGACCCTGCGCCCCTTATGACAATCGAGTTTCCTGAGATCGAAAACGAAGCAAAGGAAGAAACAGAGGATAATTCTTCTGAAATTTCCGAAAGTTTTGCGTCTGATGATGCAGCAGAGGCGTATGAGGACGATTTATCCGAAACAACAGATGAAATTCTCGAAGATGTAGCAAATACAGAAAAATCCGACACCATTGGCGAAGCGGTAGAATCATCCGAAGAAGATGTGTTTGTTGTAGCACCTATAAAGCAGTATATTTCCGATGCTACTCCCGATTCCGTAATCAATAGCAGGGGAGAGTCTTATTTCTATTATGGCGATGTAGACGAAAATGGAAAACGCTCGGGCAGAGGAAGAACACTGATGTCTGACGGCAATATAGCCTATGAAGGCGGATATCGTGACGATAAACGCTCAGGCAGCGGCAGTTTTTATTTCAAAGATGGTTCCCTTTGCTATTGGGGCGACTGGCAGGATAATCTTCGCAGCGGATTCGGTGTTGGCATAAGCTCTGTCGATAAAGCAGTGCATTGCGGAAACTGGAGCGATAACAAGCCTCAGGGCGTTGGTGCAAGGTTTGACAGTGAGGGCAACCTTATGTTCCTCTCTACAGATGTTAATGACAAAAAAGCAGGCTTTACGATTTCTGAATTATCTGACAAATCCTTTACTGTTTGCGTATGGAGCGAAGAAGACGAGGCTTTTGTCAAGCGCAAGATTACTATTGATGATATTCTTAAATAATCAAGGCCCGGACTTTTGTCCGGGCCTTTTTTAGTATGTTGTAACTTTTTTGAGATCTGATTTAAGTCTTTTGATTATTTTTTTCTCAAGTCTTGATATGTATGACTGTGAGATACCAAGCATATCAGCAACCTCTTTTTGGGTATGCTCTTTGTGACCGTCCAAGCCATATCTTAATTCCATTATCAGACTTTCTCTGTCAGGCAGTCGGTTTACAGCATCAATAAGCATATTGTTTTCGAGTTCTTTTTCTATATCGTAGTTTATTGCGTCAGCCTCACTGCCAAGCACATCCGAGAGCAGTAACTCGTTTCCGTCCCAATCTGTATTTAGCGGCTCGTCAATGCTCACTTCGTTTTTGAGCTGCGTTGTTTTTCTCAAAAACATAAGGATTTCATTTTCGATGCAACGGCTGGCATAAGTTGCAAGTTTGATGTTTCTCTCGGGTGAGAAGGTGTTGACTGCCTTGATTAGCCCGATGGTACCGATGGAAATCAAGTCCTCGATATTTGCTCCCGGACTTTCAAATTTTCTTGCAATATATACTACTAATCTTAGATTGTGTGTAATCAGGGGTTCTCTGGCGTTTTTTTCGCCTGCTGAGATTTTTCTCATAGCTTCAATTTCCTGCTCTTTGGTAAGCGGTGGCGGCAATGTCAGACTTCCATTTATATAATATATACTGTTGTCACAAACCCCCAATAATTTTAATATAACTAACCTGATAAACTTTTTCATATAGCCTCCCAAAAGTCTGTTCCCATCAGGGATTTAGTTTCGCCTTTGAGCTTATTTTCGCTTAAGGCTACATAGCAACCATTTTTCACCTCTTTTCCGTCAATATCAATTTTATTAGGTTTGAATCCTTTTAGCATCCCTTCTCCTGACAATGTATTGTATGGTATGACCCTTAGCTTTTGATTGTTGATTTCATTTTCTGAAAAAAGCTCTTTTTCTGCAATTATTACTGGTAAACCTGAAAAGGGTTCTCTGATATTACATCCGGTATCTACGAGTGAAGCAAAGCTGCTTTTGCCGGAATCGGTGTAAATTGTAATATTATGTACCTTTGTACCTTTGCATAGCTTAATCTTAAGCTTTTCATAGATGTTAAGTGATATAAATACAAAAACAGTGCATAATATCAGCAAAGCCGGTGAAATATCAAAGTAAACGGTATCGTTATAGATAACAATCCCTGCGGGTTTGAATACTAGCCAAATTAGTGTAACAGAGCCAGAGAAAATCAAACTAATTCCGACAAAAGTAAGAATTCTAACCAAACTCGTCCTGAGCTTTGCTTTGCCAAAGGAAATCACAATTATGAAAACAGTACTTAAGATTTTGTAAATGATTGAGAATGTCATATTGTAGCAGGGCAAAAATACAAGAAATGCAATTAAAGCTCCAAAAACTGCTCCGAAAATCAGTCTTATACTTCTTGAGTTTATCCTTAGAAATTTACGCACAAGGTACAGTATCAGATAATTGATAAATAAATTCAGTGAGAAAAATGTATCAACATAGATTGTTTGCATATTGCCTCCTTTCTTTGTTATTATCCTATAAATGGGATTTAAATTTTGTCTTATTGAAAGAAGCTATTATGTAATTATTTGATACTTAATTTGTCATTTGAATCTAAAATATAATAACGACATAAAAACAATGTATATTTATATATTTCAAATTAATAATCGGATATTTAACAAAATGTAAACAAAATTTATTTATTAACATTTTAATATATTATTTGGTAATTATTTTGAGCATAATTACAAAAAGTAATTTGAAGAATTAATAACTGTTGACTGTAATATTTAGCAGATGTATAATACTTTTAAAGTTATAATTGTTTGTGAGGTGTGATATGGCTTTAAATATGTTAGAATCTATCAAGGCTTGCGAGGTTGAAGCTTCTAAGCGAATTGATGAGGCACAGCTCAAGGCTGATAAAGCTGTTAAAGACTCAAAAGAAAAGGCTGATTTAATAGTAGCTGAGGCAAAAAACGACGCAAAACTTATTAATGAAAAAAAGACCTCAGATGCCCACAAAAAAGCAGAAGAGATTATTATTACTGCAGAAAATTCTGCAAAGCTTAAAGCACACGAAATTACAATTTCTGCACATTCTAAACAGAACTTGGTTAATGACGATATATACAGAATAATATTCTGATAAGAGGAGTACCTCATATGTCTATTTTACAGATGCAGCGAATCAGTATTTATGCTCTGTCACGTTATTCGAAGGACATAATGGAAACTTTGCAACGTATGTCGTTGGTTGAGATCGAGAGATGCAATGTTGAAGATTCTGTTTTTTACAAGACGGATAATTCATCGTATTGCGCGTCATATATGCGTTCTGCCTCTATTATGAGTCAGGCGGCGGATGTTGTGACACAGTATGTCAAAGAGAAAAAAGGATTACTTTCTTCTTTTTCCGGCAGAACTCCACTCAACGTGAAAGAGTATGAAGAACTCGCAGAGAAAAATTCGGAAGTTTTGCAGCTTGCGTATAAACTTCTTGATAACAAAAAAAGAATATCAGACAGTAAAGCGAAGATTTCAGCTTATAGCCTTAAGATTGAGACTTTAATGCCATGGAAGAATCTTGATGTTGCACTTGAACCAGCTTCTACTAAATCGAGTCGAACTATTGCGGGCTCGTTTCCTGAGGAGCTCAGCAGGGAAGATATCCTTCAGAAACTTGAAGGACTTATCCCTGACAACGACAGATACGATATTGAAGTAGTGTCAAAGGATTCAAACCAGACTTGCATTTATGCAGTCTGCTATAATAATGATTATGATGCCTTGATGACTGCTATGAGAAAGATCGGTCTTATGCTGCCGTCTTCGTCTGTTGCGGTCAATCCTTCATCAGAAATCGAAAGCCTTAAGAGAAAAATAAGCAAACGTAAAAGAATTATAGAAGAGGCAGAAAACTCTATAAAATCAGAAGCGGATAAATTATGGCTTTTGAGATTTTTCGAAGACTATTATGTTATGAAGGCTGAGAGGTATGCTCAGCTTGATAATGTCTCTTATTCGCCTCATACTTTTGTTATTACTGGATATATTCCGAAGAAAGATTCACAACGTCTCAAAAATCTTTTGTTTGAAAAGTATTACGCTCAGGTTGAACTTGAGGATGCTGAGGGTGAGGATGTTCCTGTACTGCTCAAGAACAATCCCGTTACTGCTCCTGCTGAGGGTGTGTTGCTATCTTATAGTGCACCTCAGCGTCACGAGCTTGACCCCACAGCAATTATGGCGATTTTCTACTACATCTTCTTCGGCATGATGTTTTCTGATGCAGGTTACGGACTTGTGATGTCTTTAGCATGCGGTATCGCCCTGAAAAAGTTCAAGAATATGGAAGCAGGACTAAAACGTTCCGTTAAAATGTTCTTTTTCTGCGGATTATCTACTATGTTCTGGGGACTTATGTTCGGCAGCTTTTTCGGCGATGCAGTGAGTGTTATTTTCAATACTTTTGTAGGTATGCCTGCTCCTGTTATTCCGGGTATTACCACTCCAATCTGGTTTAATCCTACAGTTGGTACAGGTCCTACAACTCTTTTGATGTATTCGTTCTTATTTGGTATCATCCATTTGTTTGCGGGTCTGATATTGCAAGCAGTCAATTATATCCGTCAGGGCAATTTTATTTACGCAATTTATGATGATTTGTCGTGGATACTTGTTGTGACGGGTGCGACGTTTGCCTTGCTATCTACTGATATGCTCTCGGGTATGATGGGTGGATTTAAGTTGGATTCTGCATTTATGACTATAGGTGGTATCATGGCAGGTATCGGTGCTTTGATTATCCTTATATTCTCTGGCAGAGAGAGTAAAAATCCCATCAAACGACTTTTAAAGGGTGCCTACAATCTATACGGTGCTACCAGCTATCTGTCGGATATACTTTCCTACAGCAGACTTCTCGCTTTAGGGCTTGCAACCGGTGTTGTTGCAGGAGTATTTAATCAGCTTGGCTCTATGCTCGGCAATTCCGTAGTTGGTGTGATACTTTTTGTGATAGTATTCATTATCGGTCATTTGCTTAACATAGGCATTAATGCCTTAGGTGCTTATGTTCATACTAACAGACTTCAGTTTGTTGAGTTTTTCGGCAAGTTCTATTCCGGCGGTGGCAGAGAATTCAAGCCATACGCTGTCAATACAAAACATTATAATATCAAGGAGGATATTTAATATGGAATTAGGTCTTTTTCTTGCACTTTTCGGTGCTGCTTTAGCAACATTTCTTGCAGGTATCGGTTCTTCAATCGGCGTTGGTAAGGCTGGTGTAGCTGCTGCAGGTGTTCTTGCAGAGGATCCCTCATTATTCTCAAAAGTTCTTATTCTTATGCTTTTGCCTGCTACTCAGGGTATTTACGGTTTGCTTGTTGCATTCCTTATCCTTCAGGGTGTAGGTATTATCGGTGGCGGCGGTGCAGATGTATCAAACCTCGAAGGTTTATTATATCTTGCAGCATCACTTCCCATTGCAGCATCCGGTCTTTTCTCCGCAATCCATCAGGGCAAATGTTCTGTGGCAGGTATCCACACTGTAGCCAAGAAGCCCGATACAATGGGTAAAGCTCTTATTATTCCTGCGATGGTAGAAACTTACGCAATTCTTGCTCTCCTTATTTCTATTCTTGCTATTAACGGTATCGGAGCTTTAGGTATCTGATAACCGAAAATTGGAGTGTCATTATGACAGGTTTGGATAAAATTCTAAGTCAGATTAATCTTGATGCTGATAATACTTGTGCGGTTATTGAGTCACGATGTCAGAAAGAGTGCAACGAGATTTTGCAAGAAGCAAAGTTAAGTGCGGAAAAAATCAAGGACGAAGCACAAATCAAAGCAAAGAAAAATTATGACGATATTATCAGACGTGCCGAGTCTTCGGCAGAGCTTGAAAATAGAAGAGTGCTTTTGTCTGCTCGCCAGAGTATTATTTCGGAGATGATTAATAATTCTCTTGAAAAACTTCTAAGTTTGCCTGATGATGAGTATTTTGATGTGATCTATAAACTGATTTCAAAATATAGCCTTAATAGTGATGGCGTTATAGCTTTCAACAAAAAAGACAATGATAGATTACCTGCGGATTTTATGAATAAAGTCTCTGAAATCGGATGTGGTAAGCTTGTTTTATCAGATAGCTATTTAAACATCAGAGGCGGTTTTGTGCTCAGCTTCGGCGATATTGATATCAACTGCAGTTTCGATTCGTTGTATCAGGATAACAGCGAGCTTATTTCGGACAGAGTAGCAGCCATCCTTTTTGGTTGAGGTGGTTTACATGAGTAAGAAGGACTTTACTTATGCGGTTTCACGCATAAGAATGAAAGAAAACTTGTTGTTTTCTGCAAAAACCATAGACAGGTTGATTGCTGCACCTGATTATGATTCCCTTGTACGGACACTAGCTGAACTAGGATATGGCAGTGATAAAGACGACAAAGAGCAGGATATCATAAGTCTCGAGCAGAAAAAGCTATGGAGTCTTATGGGTGAGCTGACCGATGATATGGATGTTTTTAATGTTTTCAGAATACAGAACGATTTTCATAACATCAAAGCTTCAGTAAAAGCTCTTTATACCAATACAAGTCCTGAAAGCATGTTTGTCAGCGGTGGCACAGTTAGCCCGCAGAAGTTATATGATGCTGCAAAAAAACGCGATTATTCAGATGTTGCACCTGAGTTTGCTGAGGCTTTGGACGAGGCACTTAACACAATCTTAAAAACAGGCGATGGTCAGCTTTGTGACATCATAGTTGATAAAGCGTGTCTTAACGCAGTTTTTGAGATTGGCGAAAAATCAGATGTTAAGGCAATCAAAGATTATGCTGAGGTGTTTGTGGCTTCTTCTAACATAAAGATTGCTTTCAGAGGTGCAAAGCTTAATAAATCCCGTGACTTTTTCTCTAAGGCTCTTTCTCGTTCTGTTTTTGACAATGATAAACTGTCTATTGCAGCGGCAAAGGGTACAGATGAGATTTGTGATTATTTAAGCACCACCAAATTCAAAGATGCAACAGAATTTATAAAGAAAAGTATGTCTGCCTTTGAAAAATGGTGCGATGATTTCCTTATAAACAATATGAAACCTCAGAAGTCAGAGCCTTTTTCAGCAGGACCTCTGGTTGCTTATATCATTGCTAAGCTTAATGAAATTAAGTCTGTCCGACTTATTCTTGTAGCAAAGCTCAATGGACTTGATGACAGCAAAATCAACGAAAGGATACGAGAAATGTATGTATAGAGTTGCAGTAATCGGTGATAAAGAAAGCATATACGGATTTGCTGCCTTAGGACTTGACGTACATTTTATATCTCAGAGTGAAGACCCTGTGCCGGTATTCAGAAAGCTTACACAGGGAGAATATGCTGTTATATATATAACTGAGCAGTTGGCATCCGTACTGAGTGAGGAAATTTCTAAATTCAGCTATAAGACAACACCTGCAATTATCCAGATTCCGGGTGTAGTCGGTAACACAGGTGCCGGTATTGCAGATGTAAGAAAGTCTGTAGAAAAAGCAGTTGGCAGTGATATCATTTTTAACGATTAATATTCTTTTCATAGGAAAGGATGAAGCCTTATGAGTAAAGGTGTTATTTTAAAGGTTGCAGGTCCTCTTGTTATTGCAGAAGGTATGAGGGATGCTAACCTTTTCGATGTGGTTCGTGTGTCAAAGCATAAACTTATCGGTGAAATTATTGAGATGCATGGAGATGCTGCGTCTATTCAGGTATACGAAGAAACATCGGGTCTTGCTCCCGGTGAGCCTGTTGTTTCTACAGGCAGTCCCTTGAGTGTTGAGCTTGGCCCCGGACTTATTTCTAATATTTATGATGGTATTCAGCGTCCTCTTGAAGATATAATGAAAGCTTGCGGCACAAATCTTCAGCGTGGTGTTGAAGTATCCTCCCTTAATCGTGAGAAGAAGTGGAAGTTTACACCAACAGTTTCAGCAGGAGATAGGGTAGAACCGGGCGATATTATCGGTACAGTAGAAGAAACTCCTGTTGTTCTTCATAAAATTATGGTGCCTCCCAGTGTTAAAGGTGAGGTAAAGACTATTGATTCAGGCGAATTTACAGTTGACGAAACTGTATGTGTATTAAAGCTTGACAATGGCGAAGAAAAAAATCTTTCCTTAATGCAGAAGTGGCCTGTTCGTGTAGGCAGACCTTACAAGAAAAAGCTGCCTCCCGAGACACCCCTTGTTACCGGTCAGCGTGTTATTGACACACTGTTTCCCATTGCAAAAGGTGGCGTTGCTGCGGTTCCCGGTCCCTTCGGTTCAGGTAAAACTGTAGTTCAGCATCAGCTTGCAAAATGGGCAGAGGCAGATATCGTTGTTTACATCGGTTGCGGCGAACGTGGCAACGAAATGACAGATGTTCTTAACGAATTTCCTGAACTTATCGATCCTAAAACAGGTAAGTCTCTTATGGAGAGGACTGTTTTGATTGCGAATACATCTGATATGCCGGTTGCAGCCCGAGAAGCATCTATTTATACCGGTATTACTATTGCTGAGTATTTCCGTGATATGGGATATTCCGTTGCACTTATGGCGGACTCTACATCTCGTTGGGCAGAAGCACTCAGAGAAATGTCCGGCAGACTTGAGGAAATGCCCGGCGAAGAAGGCTATCCTGCATATCTGGGTTCGAGACTTGCTCAGTTTTATGAGCGTGCAGGCAAGGTAGAGGTTCTCGGCAGCAATGATACGATCGGTTCTCTTTCTGTTATCGGTGCTGTTTCACCTCCCGGCGGTGACATCTCAGAGCCTGTTTCTCAGGCAACTCTGAGAATCGTAAAGGTATTCTGGGGACTTGATTCATCCCTTGCCTATAAGAGACATTTCCCTGCACTTAACTGGCTTACAAGCTATTCTTTATATACCGATGTACTTTCCCGCTGGTTTGACACAAACGTGTCCGAGGACTGGATGAGAATGCGAACAAGACTTATGCAGCTTTTGCAGGATGAATCTGAGCTTGAAGAAATCGTAAAGCTTGTTGGTATGGATGCATTGTCTCCATCTGACAGATTAAAGCTTGAGGCAGCACGTTCTATTCGTGAGGACTATCTCCATCAGAACGCATTTCATGATGTTGATACCTATACTCCTCTTGAAAAACAGCTTTTGATGATGAAGTTGATTTTAACTTATTACGATAAGGCTAACGATGCACTCAATAAGGGTGCAGACATCGAACAGGTTGTATCTATGCCTATCAGAGAGAGTATCGGCAGATTCAAGTATGTTCCGAATGATAATATACACAGTACTTTTGATGAGATTAATAATACTCTCGAAAAAGATATAAACGATATCATTGCAAAAGGAGAGGATTAAAATGCCAAGAGAATACAGAACTATTCAAGAGGTAGCTGGTCCTCTTATGCTCGTTAAGGACGTTGAGGGCGTAGCCTATAATGAATTGGGCGAGATAGAGCTTTCAAATGGTGAAATCAGACGTTGCAAGGTTCTTGAGATTAACGGCACAAATGCACTTTTGCAGCTATTTGATTCTTCTGCAGGCATCAACCTTGCTGACTCTAAAGTCAGATTTTTGGGCAGAAGTATGGAGTTAGCCGTATCTAAAGATATGCTTTCCAGAGTTTTTGACGGTATGGGCAGACCTATTGACGGCGGTCCAGAGATTTTGCCCGTTAAAAGAGTTGATATCAACGGTGTTCCCATGAATCCTGCGGCAAGAAATTATCCTCAGGAGTTTATCGAAACAGGTGTTTCTGCCATTGACGGACTTAACACTCTGGTAAGAGGTCAGAAGCTTCCTATTTTCTCAGCCTCTGGTTTGCCTCATGCAAATCTGGCAGCTCAGATTGCACGTCAGGCAAAGGTAAGAGGTACAGACGAGCCTTTTGCTGTTGTATTTGCAGCTATGGGTATTACCTTTGAGGAATCTAACTACTTTATTGAGAGCTTCAAGGAGACAGGTGCTATTGATAGAACTGTAATGTTTGTGAATCTTGCAAACGACCCCGCTATCGAGCGTATTTCTACTCCTAAAATGGCACTTACTGCTGCTGAGTATCTTGCTTTTGAGGAAGACATGCATGTGCTTGTTATCTTAACTGATATCACAAACTATGCTGATGCTTTGAGAGAGGTTTCTGCTGCCCGTAAAGAGGTGCCCGGCAGACGTGGCTATCCGGGATATATGTATACAGACCTTGCTACTCTTTATGAACGTGCAGGCAGATTAAGAGGTAAGAAGGGCTCTATTACGCTAATTCCTATTCTTACTATGCCAGAGGACGACAAAACTCACCCTATCCCTGACCTTACAGGATATATTACCGAAGGTCAGATCATACTTTCTCGTGAGCTTTATCGTAAAAATGTTACTCCTCCTATTGATGTACTTCCTTCTCTTTCAAGACTTAAGGACAAGGGAATAGGTGAGGGCAAAACAAGAGCTGACCACTCTAATACTATGAATCAGCTTTTCTCGGCTTATGCTCGAGGTAAAGAGGCTAAAGAACTTATGGTTATCCTGGGCGAAGCTGCTTTGACGGATATTGATAAGCTTTATGCTAAGTTTGCTGAAGAGTTTGAGAATAAATACGTATCTCAGGGATATTTTGCTGACAGAAGCATCGAGGAAACCCTCGATATCGGCTGGGAGCTTTTGAGGATTCTGCCGAGAAGCGAATTAAAGCGAATTGATGATAAATATCTTGATCTTTACTATGATAAAAAGCAAGCTGGAGATTGATTATGGCTATAAAACAAGTTAATCCTACCCGTATGGAGCTTACTCGTCTTAAGAAAAAGCTTGCCACTGCTACAAAGGGACATAAGCTGCTTAAGGATAAGCGAGATGAACTTATGCGTAGGTTCTTGGATATGGTAAAACTTAATAAGCAATTGAGAGAAAAGGTTGAGAAAGCGATTTCTGAGGCTAACAAGAATTTTGTTCTTGCCAGTGCATCCATGACCAGTGAGGATTTGTCTCTGGCTATGCTCGCACCAAAGCAGGAGGTACTCCTTGAGGTGGGCAGCAAAAATATCATGAGTGTAGAGGTACCTGAATACAAAATCAATTATCGCTCACCTGACGCCAATGATATGTTTTGTTACGGACTTGCCTTTACTTCTTGTGATTTAGATGATGCTGTCAGCTCTCTTTCTGATGTTTTACCTGATATGCTTAAGCTTGCAGAAATAGAGAAATCCTGTCAACTTATGGCTGATGAGATTGAGAAGACAAGACGCCGCGTAAATGCTCTGGAGCATGTTATGATTCCTGAAACCAAGGCCAACATTAAATACATTACCATGAAGCTGGACGAAAACGAACGAGCTACTCAGACCCGTCTTATGAAGGTCAAGGATATGATGCTTAAAGATGCTCATGGTTATTAAACATAAAGCACCCTTATGGGTGCTTTCTTATTTTGGTGAATTTTAACCAAGGTTACTATAATTCTATATTAGAATAATCTTGTCGAAATTGGTGTTATAATTGAGATAATTTGTGTTGGTATATAGGTGATAAACATGGATAGAAACCGCAGAAACAAATCAGACAATAAGAAGAAAAAGAAGAGAATCGGTACAGTAGCCGTAAAGGTGATAAGTGCTGTATTTTCCTTGATTTTTCTTATTTTAGGAGTAGGATGTATCTACTTATATGGTCTGAGCAACAGTTATAATTACGAGGATGTAAGCATTAAACGTCCTGTTCAGGAAATTACCAATGAGGTGGGCGAGGTTGTTGCTACTGAGCCTGAGATTCTTAAACTTGATTCAGAGTCAGGCAATCTGCTTTCAGACCCTTATGTCCTCAATATTCTTCTTTTCGGTGCTGACCAGTACGGAGACCAAGGTAACTCTGATACTATGATTCTCATGTCAATTGATAACAGACGTGAAAAAATCAAGCTGACTTCTTTTTTGAGAGATACCTATATTTCAATTCCCGGATATGGCTCGTATAAGCTGAATGCTGCATATGCAAATGGTGGTGCAGCGTTATCCATTCAGACAATCGAGTCGAATTTTGGAATTAAGATTGACAGATATGCAGTTGTAAATTTTGAGACATTTAAAGAAATTGTTGACATTATCGGCGGTGTAGATATTGAGCTTACCGCTGATGAAATCGCATACATCAACGCTCAGATCGCCCAGAACAACCAATCCGAATATCTTCCTTGGGATACTCAGGAAGGTATTGTCCGTCTAAACGGTCAGCAGGCTTTGTGGCATGCAAGAAACCGAGGAGGATATGTCAACGGAACATATTTCTATATGAATGATGACTGGGGCAGAGTAGGCCGTCAGAGAGCGTTTATTGATGCAGTTATAGGTAGTGTCAAGGATGCAAGTCTCCCTGAACTTGTGCAGATAGTAAATTCTGTAGGTCCTTATATTACCACTAATCTTAAGACGAGCGAGATTTCTACGCTGGTATCAGGAGCACTTACATATCTTAATTATGATATTGAGGAGCTTACTATGCCCGAGGACAACTGGGAAGATGTGTATTTTGAACACGCAGGCCGATGTTTAGGTATAATCGACTGGAACCTTGCAAGACGAGCTGTGGCTGAGTTTATATACGAAGATTCTGTAATGTAAAAAGTAAAGCAGGCAACAATTTGTTGCCTGCTTATTTTTATATTATTGCGAACTCCATATGGGCTTTAACGCCGTCCAATATCAGTCGCTCTGTATTTAGCTGCTTTATATATCCGAACAATTCGCCGAAAACAATGGTTTTGCCGCCTGTGTTAACACAGAGTAATTTTCCGTTTTTGATTGAAGGCTTGAATTTAAGCTCCATGGCACTGCTGCCAGCAGTAAAATTCCAGTCAAGATCCGGTCTTTCTTCTTTACCCACTGCTTTTACCGAGGCGAATTTATGGATTTCACCATCAAGGAAGAAACAGTTCTCAGATCCCATAGATGTATCACCGACACCGCCTGCAAGACAAAGAGCAAACTGTCTGCCGTTTATCTCTGTGTTTGAATAGAGTGCGTGATAACAGCACTTCTCGGACAAAGAGTATCTTTGCCAGTCGAGATAAGCATAGGAGTCAGTGTGTCTAAAATTATATTCTGCACCACCGCATCTTACTACTCCTGATGCACTCATAGAGGGAAGATATCGCTTCAGATAAAAGTTTTTAGGTTTATCTTTAGTGGGGATGAGGACGTTAAAACTTTCGTTTATATGCTCTTTAAGCTCAAGGTTAATATATAAAGTCTTCTCTTTATAAAAATCTACAAATTCACATCTTATATATCTGTTAAGTGCAGTGTTTGAGAAGTTCATACCAACTCTTGTGTCAGTAAATGTAACATCTCCGTTTTTGCTTGTTGAGGGCATACCAAGCTTACCTAAGGACATATATCTTTTAAGGGTGCGGAAATCCTGTTCGCCTGTATTGAGGTCGATGATTACTGCAGTTACTTCGGAATTAATGCCTTTTTCTGCGATAGAGAGGTATATTGCGGCACCGTCACCTTCTATAAGATAACTGTCGCGCTCGTTAAGTGACAATCTGTTTTTGCTTAATGATTTGTCATAAATAAAATAAGGTTGGCGACTCCATCCTGCAGTGCACAGTTTGCCGTTTTGATCAAAAATATTCTTTTCTTCTGTTATTTCTCTCTGCATTACTTCGCCTCCTTTAACATACTTATAATATTATACTACATTTATGCCTTTCTGCAATAGTATAAAAAATGTAAATAAGGAGAAAATAATGAGACGATATGTATTAATATTGTATATAATTACTTTATCATTTCTGATAAGCAGTTGTACTGTCGTAAATAACACAGCCCAATCTGAGCTGACTGCTAAAGAGTGGTGTTTTGAAAACCAGGATGTAATATACGGAGAACTAAAATTTTTAAGAGATGAAGGCAAAGCAACATTTTCTATAACCGATAACGAAGGCAAGACAATAGACATAGAAGGTGTTTATTCTGTAGATGATGAGACTTTGGTTATTGTGTCCTCAGATAGCGGTATTTCCCATGTGTTTGACTATGAAGTATATGAGGATAGAGTGGTTCTTATATATGAAAACGCTAAATTAATATTGTATGCAAAAAAATAAACCGCGAATTTAATCGCGGTTTAAAATCAATAACCAAAGCAACCCTGAAGTGAATCGTCGTTTTCGATCCAATCTTCAACATAAAGTGCTGTAAATTTAGTTTTTGAGTTTCTGATAACTACTCTTGTAATTCCTGCGTTGATAATAGCACGTTTACACATCGCACATGCACTTGCGTTTTCGACATAATCACCAGTGTTTTGCTCTTTGCCGACGAGGTATAATGTACCACCAAGCATACGTTCGCGAGATGCGTGGATAATAGCATTCATTTCTGCGTGAACACTTCTGCAAAGCTCATATCTTTCTCCACGAGGGATATTCAGCTCCTCACGTTGACAATATCCTAAGTCAAGGCAATTTTTTCTTCCGCGGGGAGCACCAACATATCCGGTAGATATAATCTGGTCGTTGTTAACAATAATTGCACCAAAGTTTCGTCTTAAACAAGTACCTCTTTCAGATACGGTTTCAGCAATGTCGAGGTAATAATTCTCCTTATCGATTCTGGTAAGCATAATAACCTCCGGCAAATTTAATCAGTGTTTATTACTTAATTCTTCAAGGCAAGAGCTGCAAATATAATTGTCTTTGTAATCAATCAGGTTTTCTGAGTTAGTGCAAAAAATACACTGGGGGATGTACTTTTTGAGTACAAGAGAATCTTCGTCAGCTAAAACTTCAAGCTGGCTACCTTCTGATAACCCAAGCATTCTTCTGACATTAACGGGTATAAGAATTCTGCCTAATCCGTCAACTTTTGCAATGTTTCCGACAGGTTTTAACATAATTATACCTCCTATTCTAAAATATATGGTTTCTCAATTAAATTTTAACAACAGAAAAATCGTTTGTCAAGGAAATTTTGATAAATAGTATCAATATATTCAAGGTGTTGTCGAATGATGGACTATATATGGGTTTTAATTATGATTTTAGCGTTATTTGGGGGCTTTTTTTGCTCTGGGGTTGATGCCGTCAGTGAGGCTGTTGCGGAAGGTTCTGCCAATGCTATCAATCTGATCATCTCAACTGCCGGTATGATTTGCTTCTGGTCGGGTATTATGGAAGTTGCAGACAAATCATCTGTGACCACGGCTATTTCAAAATTCTTAAGCCCCATACTAAGAAGACTATTTAAAAATATACCTGCTGACAGTAGTGCTATGAAATACATATCTATGAATATCAGTGCCAATCTAATGGGGCTGGGGAACGCTGCTACACCTTTGGGATTATCAGCAATGAAAGAACTTAAAAAGAATCACAATAGCAATATTGCTGCTGACAATATGATTCTTTTTGTTGTGCTGAATACAGCATCAATTCAGATATTGCCGACTACTATATGTGCTTACAGGAGCACATACTTAAGCTCAGCACCTTTTGAAATTTTGCCTGCTGTATGGATAACTTCTATAGCCTCAGTGTGTGTCGGTTTGATAGTAGCAAAATGCTTAATGCCTGTCGGCAGGAGTCGTCTATGAGTGTGGTAGTTACACTGGTTATCGTTTTCATAACCGTTACAGGTTTACTCAAGAAAGTGCCTGTGTTTCAGACTTTTTGTGACGGTGTATTCAAAGGTTTCAGGATACTTGTTTGTATCGCTCCAACAATGATAGGACTTATAACTGCGATTACAATGCTGAGAGCAAGCGGAATAATTGATTCTTTCTCAGCTTTTTTATCACCGCTGGCAGAAAAACTCGGTTTTCCTGCTGAGATTATTCCTGTAGCTTTGCTGAGACCAATATCCGGTGGCGGTTCTACTGCTCTGGTTATTGATGCATTTGAGAAATTCACACCCGATAGCTTTATCGGAAGAATTGTGTCTGTTATGGCGGGCTCAACAGAAACCACACTCTACGCTATTACAGTATATTATTCAAGTATTGGAATCAAAAAAATCCGCCACACCCTTGTTGCAGGGTTAATGGCGGATTTGACTGCAGTTATATTTTCTGTTCTTACTGTCAGATGGTTCTTCTATTGAAATTATCTGAATCGCAATACTTTTCTTAAAAAAGCCTTGCCGTTAAAGGGTATAAGAGGATACAGATAGCTTTTGCCGCTGACTGTCTTATTTGTAATCAGAAGTACAAGAGTCAGTATAATACCAGCGATGAATCCCCAGATGTTCAGAAGCATTGTGAGAATCAGTATCATTACTCTCAGGAATTTAATGCAGTATCCAAGTTCATAATTTGGCTGAGAGAAGCTTGCTATGGTTACAAAAGCCATATACAGTATAGTTTCTGTATTAAACCATCCTGCACTGACAGAGAATTCTGACAATGCAATGGCACCTATAATGCCCAGTGTACCAGAAAGACTGTTGGGAGTATTAAGAGCAGCAAGTCTCAGTCCGTCTATTGTTACTTCAAGTAATATAAGCTGCCAGAATATCGGGATACTTGTATTCTCTGTTACAAGAGTAAAGCTAAACACTTCAGGTACCAATTGTGGATTTTGCAGCATAAGCAGCCACACTGGGGTAATAAGCAAAGCACTGATGGTTATAAGAATCCTCGCAACCCTCAGGTAAGAACCTGTAATTGGCGGGAAGTAATAGTCGTCGGCTTCTTCAGTAATATCAAAAATCGAGGTAGGCAGGATAAGTGCTGAGGGGGAATTATCTACCAGAATCACTATATTTCCCTTGAGAAGATTAGCTGCGGCTGAGTCAGGTCTTTCTGTATATTTGATTTTTGGAAAGGGATTATACCATTTTTTCGGATAGATTGCTTCGATAAGACTTTGTTGATTCATTGCCAGAGAATCAGTGTTTACGTGTTTAATTCTCTCAATTATATTTTTCAGAAGCTTTTTGTCAACTTTATTGTCCATATAACAAACTGCAACATCAGATTTGGAACAGTTGCTCACAAAGAATGGTTTTACGGTAAAATTAACATCTCTGATTCTTCTGCGTATCAGAGCTACATTACTTATCATTGTCTCGACGAAGCCGTCTTTGCTGCCTCGCATAACTTTGTCATCATCCGGCTCGCTGGTCTGACGCTGAGGATAGGTTCTCATATCCATCAGTATTGCTTCATCAAAGCCGTCAATTATCAGCACCGATACACCGCAAAGGATGTTCTGAATTATCAACTTTGGTTCTTTTTCGATACTTACCTCGAAATAGGGCACACAGTGCTCTGAAAAAGTTTTGGCATCTTTAAAATAACTATCTTCTGTGATAGCGGTCATAGACATGATAGTTTTCATCAACAATCCGTCTTTGACAAAGCCGTCTACGCAGTATAAAGCTGACTTATGGTTATTGATTACAATCTCTCTCTTAATAAGATCAAAGCTTTCATTAACCCTCAAATCTGCATCAATTACTTTTGTATTGCTTTCTAATTCTTTTGTTAGCATTATATCACCGTTTTTAGTTTACACATCAAGATTATAATTATGTATTTCGATATGCTAAAATATATACAAAAGTTATATGATAAAATGATGCATTTTCTACTGAAATATAGTGTAAAACCCTTTGACAAATAACTAGATTTAGTGTATAAATATATTAAAGGAATAACTTCTATGTGACTGACGGATTTCACTGACATAACAGTGGGGGAGTATAGAAGTTTTAAGCCGACCGTCTGGGCAATTCACTTCACATAGAAGTGGATTGCCTTTTTGATTATAAATAATTCATTCAGTAAGGAGAGATTGATATGGAAAATAAAAACTGGATTGGATTCAACAAAGGTGTATGGCAGGATGAAATCAATGTAAGAGATTTTATCCAGACAAATTATAATGAATATACAGGTGATAGCAGCTTCCTCGCAGGTGCAACAGAAAGAACTGCTAATCTGATGAAAAAATTAGAGTCTCTTTTTGCTCTTGAGCGACAGTTCGGCGGCGTTCTGGATATTGATACTGCTACAGTATCTTCACTTACCAGCTATTCTCCCGGTTATCTTGATAAAGACAACGAGATTATTGTTGGATTGCAGACAAACCGTCCCTTAAAGCGAGGCGTCAACCCCTTTGGCGGTATTCGTATGGCTCGACAGGCTTGTAAGGCATACGGCTATAAATTGAGCGATAAAATTGAGGAAGAATTTAAATTCCGTACAACTCATAATGATGGTGTTTTCAGAGCTTACACTGATGAAATGCGTGCAGCAAGAAAGTGTCATGTTATCACAGGTCTTCCTGACGCTTACGGCAGAGGCAGAATTATCGGTGACTATCGCCGTGTAGCTTTATATGGTGTGGACAAACTCATCGAAGAAAAACAGAAAGACAAGGCAAAGTTATCTTTTGAGTCTTTTGATTCACCTCAGATCCGCCTCGACGAAGAGCTTTATCAGCAGATTTCTTTCCTCGGATATATGAAGGAAATGGCTCAGATGTACGGCTTTGATATCAGCCAGCCTGCAGCAAATGCCAGAGAAGCTATTCAGTGGACATACTTTGCATATCTCGCATCCATCAAAGAACAGAACGGTGCAGCTATGTCCTTAGGCAGAGTCAGCACATTCTTTGATATCTATATTGAGCGTGATATCAAGAACGGCACACTTACTGAAGAAGGTGCACAGGAGCTTATGGACGATTTCGTTATGAAGCTCAGAATGGCAAGACATCTTCGCACACCGGAATACAACGAGCTTTTCGGCGGAGACCCCATGTGGATTACCGAGGCCGTGGGCGGTGTTGGTGAAGACGGCAGAACTCTTGTTACCAAAAACTCTTTCAGAGTTCTCAACACACTCTATACTCTCGGCTCATCACCCGAGCCTAACCTCACTGTATTATGGTCAAAGAATCTTCCCGAAAATTTCAAGAAGTTCTGTGCAAAGGTCTCTAAGGACACTAACTCAATTCAGTACGAAAGCGATGACTTGATGCGTCCTATTTATGGCGATGATTATGCTATAGCATGTTGTGTATCGGCTATGAAAGTCGGCAAGCAGATGCAGTTCTTCGGTGCCAGATGTAATCTTCCCAAGCTTATGCTTATTGCCATTAACGGCGGTTATGATACTACAAGCTCTATCCACATCGGACCTCAGATGCCTGTTCTTGAGGGTGAAAGCCTTGAGTTTGACAAGGTGATGGAGCGTATCGAGATTTATCTGCCATGGCTCAGCCATCTTTATGTTAATACAATGAACATCATTCATTACATGCATGATAAATATGCCTACGAAAAAACTCAGATGGCACTTCATGATACTTACGTTGAGAGATTTATGGCATTCGGAATTGCCGGTCTCTCTGTTATAACTGACTCTCTCAGTGCTATTAAGTATGCTGACGTTAAGCCTGTGAAAGATGAAAACGGCTATATCGTTGATTTTGTTACAACCGGCGATTTTCCAAAATACGGCAACGATGATGACAGAGTTGATATGCTTGCAAAAGATATGACTCACAGAGTAATTACAGAGCTCAGAAAAACCAAGACGTACAGAAATTCCATACATACTCTTTCTGTTCTTACTATTACATCAAACGTTATGTATGGCAAGAATACCGGTGCTACACCTGACGGCAGAAAAGCAGGTGAGCCTTTTGCTCCCGGTGCAAATCCAATGCATAATCGAGAAGAAAACGGTGCACTTGCTTCTCTTAACTCTGTTGCAAAAATCAGCTATGATGACTGTCGTGACGGTATCTCCAATACATTCTCTATTACTCCTGATGCTCTGGGCAAGAGTGATGATGAGCAGATCAATAACCTTGTTACAATTCTTGACGGCTATTTTTCAAAGAATGCACATCACATCAATGTTAATGTAATGAACAGAGAAACATTGATGAAAGCTTATGGGAATCCCGAGGAATATCCCAACCTTACAATCCGTGTTTCGGGCTATGCGGTTAATTTCAATAAATTAAGCCGCGAGCAGCAACGTGAGGTTATCAGCCGAACTTTCCACGAAGCAGTATGAGCAGGGGATACATCCACTCTTTTCAGAGCTTAGGCACAGTAGACGGTCCGGGTGTCAGATTTGTGGTGTTTTTTCAGGGGTGTAACCTGAGGTGTAAATGCTGTCACAACCCGGACACATGGAAACTTGGCGAGGGCAGTGTTTTTGAAGCTGAGGAAATTGTAAGCAAAGTCCTCAGATATAAAGAATATTTCAAGGACAACGGTGGAATTACTCTGTCCGGCGGAGAGCCTCTTCTGCAGGCTGATTTTGCAGCTGATATTTTCCGTTTGTGCAAAGAACACGGAATAAATACGTGTCTTGATACATCAGGCAGCGTCCTTAATGAATCTGTCATGTTGTTACTCGGCTTAACAGACAGGGTACTCCTTGATATCAAATACACAAGTGATAACGACTACAAAGAAAATGTCGGTTGTTCTTACTTTAAAGTGCTTGATTTTCTATCGGTACTTGACTCAATGATGATAAACACTACACTTCGTCAGGTGATTGTACCATCTGTAAATGATAGCGATGATAATATTATAAAGCTTCGCGATTTAGCTATTAAACATAAGTGTGTAGACAAGATAGAGTTGTTACCGTTCAGAAAAATCTGTCAGACCAAATATGATGAAATGGGGCTTGTGTTCCCATTTTCAGACAAACCAACACCTACCAAAGAGTCTATGGAAAGGCTCAGATCCAAAATTTCTGATTATATTTAAAATTTTCTCCTCCGACACGATTTCGGAGGAGATTTTTTGTTAAATTTATGTAACTATTTATGAATAAAGTTGCTATTTAAATACGGATGTGCTATAATACTAAATTATTATAGGATAATTATGCGTGAAAGGAAGTAAAGCCATGACAGTTCTGGGTATAGACCCCGGTTATGCTATTATCGGATACGGAATTGTCTCTCATGACAGGTGCGGTTACAGGCCTGTTGCGTACGGGTGCATTACAACCGATGCCGACTGCGATTTCAATAAAAGATTGTCGCTTATTTTCGATGGTATGAATAAGATAATCGAGAAGGCTAAACCTGATTGTGTAGCTATCGAAAAGCTTTATTTCCAGAACAACCAAAAAACGGCTATTATGGTTGCAGAGGCAAGAGGAGTAATCCTTCTTGCTTGTCAGCTTCATAATATCCCTATTTATGAATACACACCCTTGCAGGTTAAAACTGCAGTAACAGGCTATGGTAAGGCAAAGAAACAACAGGTAATGGATATGACCAAAAGGCTTCTTAAGCTTAAGGTTATGCCAAAACCCGATGATGCTGCAGATGCGCTTGCAATTGCAGTATGTCATACACACGCAGCAGGCACAGCACTGAGACAACAACTCAACAGTAGCCACAGAACCCTTTGAGCAGGAGTATAGGTATGATTTATTCATTAAGAGGCAATTTAATATTAATGGAGCCGGGATTCAGTGTCATTGAGTGCGGAGGTGTTGGATACAAATGCAACACAAGCACAAATACACAACGTAGCATCAAGCTTAATTCTGAGGTTACTCTGTTTACTTATATGAGTGTCCGCGAGGATGCTTGTGAATTGTTCGGATTTGCATCTAAAACTGAACTTCAGTGTTTCAAACTTCTCATAAGCGTATCCGGTGTTGGCCCCAAGGTTGGTATTGCTCTGCTTTCTGATTTATCACCTGAGCAGATAACTCTTGCTATTTCTGCAGGTGATGTTAAGTCTCTGACACGTGCTTCTGGAGTGGGACCAAAGCTTGCATCCCGAATTATCCTGGAACTTAAAGATAAACTCAAGGGCTTTGCATCTACGGATAATTCTATTGAGCTTAAGGGTTCTGTCATCGCTGATACAGGTAACATTCCTAAAGCAGTGGCAGCTCTGGCTGTTTTAGGATATACTGCTGCAGATGTAACCCCTGTGCTTTCAAAGCTTGATCCAAGCCTTACTGTTGAGCAGTTAATTGGTGAGACCTTAAAGAAAATGGGTAGATAATTATGAGCGAATTTAATTATAGTGAAGATTTTGATTTTGAAAATAGAATTGTAGATACAACTGAAACTCCCGAGGATTTATTCGAAGGCGATAACCCCTTAAGACCTAAATCTTTTGATGACTATGTAGGTCAGGATAAGGTTAAGGAGAACCTTAAGATTTTTATTGAGGCCGCCAAAAAGCGTGGCGAAGTTCTGGACCATGTGCTCCTTTACGGCCCTCCCGGACTTGGAAAGACCACATTGTCGGCCATTATTGCCAACGAGCTTGGTGTCAATATCCGTATCACCTCAGGTCCTGCTATCGAAAAGCCCGGTGATCTTGCATCACTGCTCACTAATCTTAACCCCGGTGACGTGCTGTTTATTGATGAAATTCACAGACTCAATCGCTCTGTAGAGGAAATTCTCTATCCTTCTATGGAAGATTTTGCTATTGATATCATTACAGGCAAAGGTCAGATGGCGGCATCTTATCATCTGCCACTACCAAAGTTTACATTGGTAGGTGCTACAACCCGTGCAGGCCAGCTTTCGGCACCGTTGAGAGACCGCTTTGGTGTTATCTCAAGACTTGAGCTTTATACTCATAGCGAACTTGCTAAAATCGTAACCCGAAGTGCAGGTATTCTTGGTATTGATATTGACGAGGATGGTGCTTTTGAGCTTGCATCCCGCTCACGCGGTACACCAAGAATCGCCAACAGACTCTTGAAACGAGCACGAGATTTTGCTCAGGTTATGTCTGACGGCGTTATTACAGGGGAAGTTGCCAAAATTGCTTTGGATAGGCTTGAGATTGACTCGCTGGGCTTAGACCAGAATGACCGAAGAATGCTTATGGCTATGATTAATAACTACGGCGGTGGTCCCGTTGGTCTTGATACATTGGCTGCAGCAATCGGAGAGGAAGCAGTTACCATCGAGGACGTCTACGAGCCTTATCTCATGCAGATAGGATTTATTAACCGAACACCACGAGGCAGATGTGTAACTTCACTTGCCTATGAACATTTAGGGATTAAAGGGGACAAGGGTACCCCTAAAACATTATTTGATTTAAACTGATTTTGAAATTAACGTAAGAGGAGAATTATTATGGGCAGATTATTTGGTACAGATGGAGCAAGAGGTGTTGCCAATACCGAGCTGACACCTGAACTTGCTATGAATATCGGCAGAGCTGCCGCAATGGTACTTATTAGCGACACTGTTGAGCATCCTACTTTTCTTATTGGTAAGGACACAAGACTTTCGGGTGATATGCTTGAGGGTGCGCTTATTGCAGGTCTTTGCTCTGTAGGTGCGAATGTTGTGCTTTTAGGTGTTGTTCCTACACCTGCAGTTGCATATCTTATCAAAAAGTACAAAGCTGATGCAGGTATTATGATTTCTGCATCACACAACCCCTTTGAGTTTAATGGCATTAAAATTTTCAACGACGAGGGATACAAGCTTCCCGATTTGCTTGAAGAGCAGATTGAGGCTATCGTACTTGACCACGAGGTTGATTACAAAGTTTGCAAAGATTCCGATATCGGCAGTGTAACACGTAAAGAAGAAGCTGTTGACGATTATATCAATCATGTTATCTCTACCGTAGAATATGACCTTAAAGGTATGAGAATTGCTCTTGATTGCTCAAACGGTTCATCCTCAACAACTGCCAGAAAGCTATTTGAGGCTTTGGGTGCAGAATGTTTTGTGCTTTTCGACACTCCCGACGGTGTAAATATTAATGCAAATTGCGGCTCTACACATATCGAAACTCTCCAGAGGTTTGTCAAAGACAACAACCTTGATGCTGGTCTTGCTTTTGACGGTGATGCCGACAGATGTCTTGCAGTTGATGATAATGGAGAACTTGTTGACGGCGACTACATAATTGCTATTATTGCAGCTGACTTTAAGAGCAGAGGTATGCTTAAAAAGAATACTGTTGTGTGCACAATCATGACAAATATGGGCTTTAACAAGTTCTGCGATATCAACGGCATGAATCTTGTTTCCACAAAAGTAGGCGACAGATATGTTCTTGAGACAATGCTCAGAGAGGACTATAATATTGGTGGAGAGCAGTCGGGCCACGTTATCTGCCTCGATTACTCCACAACAGGTGATGGTCAGCTCACAGGTGCCCAGCTCTTAAGCCTTATTAACCGTCGTCAGGCAAAGCTCAGCTCTATAGCAACTCTGATGGAAAGATTCCCCCAGGTGCTTGTTAATGTTACCATTAATCCTGAGCTTAAGACTAAGTTCTATACAGATAAAGAAATCAAAGAAGAAATCAACAGAGTTGATGCTATCTTAGAGGGCAGAGGCAGAATCATCGTTCGACTTTCAGGCACAGAGCCTTTGGTGAGAGTAATGCTTGAGGGCGAGGATTACGCCGAAATCACACGTCTTGCCAACGAAACTGCAGCAATAATAAAGGATAAACTTTCATAATGAGATGTACTGATAAATGGCTTGATTACGAGCTTTTAGATGCCTCTAATGGCGAACGACTTGAGCGATGGGGAGATATTATTCTTATCCGTCCCGACACTCAGATAATATGGAATACTCCACGCAAAGACTACCGTTGGAACAAAGCTCACGCAAGATATATTCGTTCTAATTCTGGTGGCGGACATTGGGAGTATTACAAAAAGCTGCCTGAAACATGGAATATTAAATATGACGATTTAAGATTTGTGATAAAACCTATGGGTTTTAAGCACACAGGTGTATTTCCAGAACAAGCTATCAACTGGGACTATGCTGTGCAGAAGATAAAAAACGCAAACCGCCCCATAAATGTTCTGAATCAGTTTGGTTATACAGGT
>SVOS01000024.1 GCA_015066245.1 Oscillospiraceae bacterium | reverse complement strand
ACGGTGTAGCAAATGCCCTTATGATTGAGGAAGTTATCCGCTTTAACGCAAGTGAAGCTCCTGCAAAGATGGGCACATTCTCTCAGTATGACCATCCTCATACTCTCGCAAGATATGCAGAGATTGCAGATGCTCTTAACCTCGGCGGTAACACAGACGAGGAGAAGATGGAGAACCTTATTAAGGCTATCAATGACCTTAAGGCTAAAGTTGGTATCAAGGATACTATCAAGGACTACGGCATTGACGAGGCTGATTTCCTTAATCGTCTTGACGATATGGTTGAGCAGGCATTCGACGACCAGTGCACAGGTGCTAACCCCCGTTATCCCCTTATGAGTGAAATTAAGCAGATGTACTTAAATGCTTATTATGGTAATCATTTTACAGAAACAGCAAAACCCACAGAAAAAGATATAGAAATCGGTGCTGAGGTTGACGCAGTAAAGGTAATATATCGCAAGGGTAAAAAAGCTGAGATTAAATAAGGAGGATTTTATAATGAAACTTGACAGAGTTATTGCAGTGAGAAACAACAAGACCGTTTATCGTGACGGCGATAGATGTGTAAAGGTGTTCAACGAGGATTATTCAAAGCAGGATGTTCTTAACGAGGCTCTCAATCAGGCAAGAGTAGAGGAGACAGGACTCAATATTCCTAAAATCCTCGAGGTAACAATGATCTACGGTAAGTGGGCTATTGTTACAGAGTTTATCAAAGGTAAGACACTTGCTCAGCTTATGCTTGATGATGAGGATAAGAAGGATGAGTATCTTGAGCTTTTGGTAGATTTACAGCTTCAGGTTCATTCTAAAACCTGTCCTCTCCTTAATAAGCTCAAGGATAAGATGAATCGTAAAATAAGTCTTACAGAGCTTGACGCAACTACCAGATATGACCTTCATACCCGTCTTGAGGGTATGCCCAAGCATAACAAGGTTTGCCACGGAGATTTTAATCCTTCCAATGTAATTATAACCGAAGACGGCACACCCTACATTATAGACTGGGCACATGCTACTCAGGGTAATGCTTCTGCTGACGCCGCAAGAACATATCTTTTGTTCTGGCTTTCAGGCGACATCGAGGGAGCAAAGAAGTACCTTGACCTCTTCTGTGAAAAGAGCAACACAGCAAAACAGTATGTTCAGAAGTGGATGCCCATTGTTGCAGCTGCTCAGTCTGTTAAGGGCAATGAAAAAGAAAGAGAGTTCCTTCTTTCTTGGGTAGATGTAGTGGATTACGAATAAGGAGATATAGAAATGAAAGTAACAGTATGTATCGGAAGTTCTTGCCATATTAAAGGCTCACGTCAGGTGGTTGAACAGCTTCAGTATCTTATTTCCAAGTATAACCTTACAGATAAGGTAGAGCTTGCAGGTACCTTCTGTATGGGCAAATGTCAGCAGGGTGTATGTGTAACAGTAAATGAAGAGTTCTTTTCTGTAAGCCCTGAAGGTGTTGAGGAGTTCTTTAACAATAATATCCTTAAGAAGGTATAAAGATGGTTATAGTACGGGTTTGTGTAGGTTCTTCCTGCCATCTTAAAGGCTCAGCAAAAATCATAGAGCTTTTAGAAAAAGCCGTATCGGATAATCACATAGAATCTGAAATTACACTTGCCGGTAGCTTTTGTATCGGCAAGTGTAACCGCATAGGAGTAACGGTTCAGGTGGATGATGATATCTATACGGGTATTACAGTAGAAAATTTCAGAGAGTTTTTCTCAGAGAAAGTATTAAAGAAAATCAAAGGCTGAGGGGGCATAGCTTATGTCAAATTGTTTGACACTGAAAAAATCAAACTGCAAAAACTGCTACAAATGTATTCGTCATTGTCCTGTTAAGGCGATCCGCTTTTCAGGCAATCAGGCACACATTATAGGTAACGAGTGTATACTTTGCGGTCAGTGTTTTGTGGTATGTCCCCAAAATGCCAAAGAAATTGTTAATGAAACCGAAAAGGTAAAGGTATTTTTACAGGGTACTGAACCTGTAATAGTAAGTCTGGCACCTTCGTTTATTGCCAACTACGAGGGTGTAGGAATAAATGCAATGAGAAGAGCCCTGAAAAAGCTGGGCTTTTATGATGTAGAAGAAACCGCACTCGGTGCTTCAATGGTTAAAACCGAGTATGAGCGTATGATAAAAGAGGACGACAGAGATATTATTATTTCTTCCTGTTGTCATTCTGTGAATCTTTTGATTCAAAAGTATTTTCCCGGTGCATTGCCTTTTTTGGCAGATGTTTTATCTCCTATGCAGGCACATTGTCAGGATATTAAAAATCGTTTTCCAAATGCAAAAACAGTTTTTATCGGCCCTTGTGTAGCTAAAAAGGATGAGGCAGAGTATTACGAGAATATTGTGGACGCTGTGCTTACCTTTGAGGAGCTTACGGCGTGGCTTGAAGAAGAGAATATTGAGCTTGAAAAAGAGCTTGACTCAGACCTTTGCAGTCGAGCAAGATTCTTTCCCACAACAGGCGGCGTTTTAAAGACAATGGAGCAGCAAAACACAGAGTATTCCTACATAGCTATTGACGGTATTGATAACTGTATTGCCGCCCTTAAGGACATTGAAAACGGAAGAATCCACAAGTGCTTTATTGAAATGTCTGCTTGCGTGGGAAGCTGTATCGGCGGTCCTGTTATGGAGAAAAACCACCACGCACCAATTAAAGATTATCTGACTGTTGCTTCCTTTGCAGGAAGTAAGGATTTTGATATTCCTCAGCCGAAAAGTGCGGAGCTTAAGAAGAATTTTGCTTTTATTGAGCATAAGCTTCCTCAGCCTACGGAAATGGAGATAAATTCCGTTTTGCGTCAGATGGGCAAATTCAAGCCCTCTCAGGAACTTAATTGCGGTTCCTGCGGATATAACACCTGTCGTGAAAAGGCGGCGGCTATTTGCCAGGGTAAGGCGGAGTTTTCTATGTGCCTTCCTTATCTGAAAGAGAAAGCGGAAAGCTTCTCTGACACCATAGTAAAGAACACCCCCAACGGACTCATTGTTTTAAACGAGCAGTTGGAGGTTCAGCAAATCAATTCTGCGGCACGCAAGATTATGAATATACGCAGTGCAAATGATGTTTTGGGTGAGCCTGTTGTCAGAATACTTGACCCCAGTGTGTTTATGAATGTGCTTAAAAGCGGCAGAGATGTAAGAGGACAGCATGTTTATCTTGCAGAGTATAAAAGATATGTTGAGCAAACTGTGGTGTATGACCACGACTCACATCTTCTTATCGGCATAATGCGTGACATAACCGATGAAGAAGCTCAGCGTGAGAGAAAAGAGCATATCAGCCGTCAGACCATAGAAGTAGCGGATAAAGTTGTTGATAAGCAGATGAGAATTGTTCAGGAAATTGCGTCACTACTTGGTGAAACAGCCGCAGAAACAAAAATCGCACTATCTAAGCTGAAGGAGTCGATTTCTGATGAATGATTTATGTGCAGATATCGGATACAAAAGTATTAACCACTTTGGCGAACAGCTTTGCGGAGATCATGTTGATATTGTAGAGCAAAATGAAAATTCTACGGTTATTGTGCTTGCTGACGGACTGGGAAGCGGTGTAAAGGCAAGTATTCTTTCCACTCTTACATCAAAGATTATTTCAACGATGATGGCGGCAGGGCTTCCTCTTGAAGAGTGTGTTTCCACAATTGCCGCAACCTTGCCTGTGTGCTCTGTCAGAGGAGTTGCGTACTCCACATTTACAATAATCCATCTCAAGAATAACGAAATTGCTGAGATTATTCAATATGATAATCCTCATGTGATTCTTATTCGTGACGATGAGAATTACGATTATCCCATGACTGAGATGAGCATAGGCGGCAAAAAAATATATAAGTCTGTTATTAAGCTTCAGGAAAATGATATTTTCACCGCAATGAGCGACGGATGTCCCCACGCAGGAATCGGCATTGGCTATAATTTCGGATGGAAAAGAGAAGACATTATTGGATTTTTGGAAGCTCTTGCTCCAGCCGGTTATACTGCAAAGAATCTATCTACAATGCTTGTGGATGAGTGTAACAGGCTTTACGGTAATGAGCCGGGAGATGACGCAACAGCCTGCGTCGTAAGGGTAAGAAAAAGAGAGCCTATGAACATTCTTTTCGGTCCGCCTTCAAATCGTGATGATTGCGACAGAATGATGTCCTTGTTCTTTTCCAAAGAGGGTAAGCATATTATTTGCGGCGGTACAACTTCTTCAATCGCCAGCAAATATCTCAGAAAACCCTTAAAGCCCTCGCTGAATTTCGAAAATTCCGACATTCCTCCCATAGCAACTCTTGAAGGAGTTGACCTTGTTACAGAGGGTGTTATTACCGTAAATAAGGTGGTTGAGTATGCCAAGGATTATCTTGGTGAAAATATCCACTATGAGCATTGGAATTTCAAAAAAGACGGTGCTTCTCTTATAAGCAGATTGCTGTTTGAAGAAGCGACAGATATAAATTTTTATGTAGGCAGAGCTATTAACCCTGCTCATCAGAATCCCGACTTGCCTATAAATTTCAACATTAAAATGAATTTGGTAGAGGAACTCTCTGCCTGCTTAAAGAAAATGGGCAAGCGGATTAAAGTCAGTTATTTCTAAGGAGTAACAAATGAGAAAATTTGACACAAAGGTTCAGCATTTAAAATATAAGGTTCTTCGTGAGGTCGCTCGTCAGGCTTGGGCAGATACCTTGCTTGAGAATGTCCTCGACATTCCTAAAACAATAGTCCCCGGCAAAACTTCTACAATGCGTTGTTGTGTTTACAAGGAAAGAGCTATCCTTTCTGAGCGTGTGCGTATTGCCATGGGCGGCGATAAAGAAAACCCCAATGTCATTGAGGTTATTGATATAGCTTGTGACGAATGTCCTGCCGCAGGTTATGAGGTTACAGATTCCTGCCGCGGATGTCTTGCTCACAGGTGCGAGGATGTCTGCAAAAAAGGTGCCATTTCCTTTGACCATAACCATGTAGCTCACATTGATAAATCAAAGTGTATTGAGTGCGGTGCTTGTGCAAAGGTTTGCCCTTACTCTGCAATTATCAATCGCAAGCGTCCTTGTCAGATTGCCTGTAAGGTTAAGGCGATTTCTATTAACGATGATAACGCCGCCGCTATTGATAACAACAAGTGTATACAGTGCGGAGCCTGTGTGTATCAGTGCCCCTTTGGTGCAATATCCGACAAGTCTTACATTCTCAATGTGATTGACCTTATTAAGAAAAGCGAAGATAACTCAAAATATAAGGTTTATGCAATGGTTGCTCCCTCAATCTCCAGCCAGTTTACATACGCAAAGCTGGGTCAAGTCGTAAAAGGACTTAAAGAGCTTGGCTTCTTTACAGTTGTAGAGGCGGCTTTAGGTGCGGATATGGTGGCTCAGGCAGAGTCTAAGGAGCTTGCAGAAAAAGGCTTCCTTACAAGCTCTTGTTGTCCTGCCTTTGTTCAGTATATAGAAAAATCCTTTCCTCAGCTTAAGGAGTTTGTTTCCCATAATCTTTCACCTATGGCAACATTGGCTAAATATATCAAGTTAACCGACCCTACGGCTAAAGTGGTGTTTATCGGTCCGTGTACTGCCAAAAAGGCAGAGGCACAGCTTGAATCTGTAAAGCCTTATGTTGACACCGTGCTTACCTTTGAAGAGCTTCAGGCACTTTTTGATAGCCGTGATATTGATATTACTGCTCTTGAGGAGGATGTTCTTGATAATGCCTCGTACTACGGCAGAATCTTTGCTCGCAGCGGCGGACTTTCAGACGCAGTAAAGCAGGGGCTTATTGAGCAGAATATTGATTTTGAGCTTAAAGCAATCCCCTGCGACGGTATAGAAGCATGCCGAACTGCTCTTCTCAGAAAGAGCAAAAATGTGCTTGACGCTAACTTTATTGAAGGTATGGCGTGTGTCGGCGGTTGTATCGGCGGTGCAGGTTGCCTTACTCATGGCGAAAAGAACAAATCTCAGGTTGATGAGTACGGCAAAGAAGCTTTGGAAAAAACCATAACCGACGCAGTTTCATTGCTTAAATAAGCACTTCCTTATGAGCTTTATGATGAAAGGTTGCTTTTGATTATCTAATGATAAGAAGAAAGTAGTTAATATAACCATAGCATACAGGTGTTTTGGTTCATGGCGGTATCCTCCACCATTCCATGATTTATTCGCATCGTCATGAACCTGAGCTTCTGATAAAAAGCGGTTGGCTTTCGCCGACCGCTTCCCTTTTTAGTCCTATAATATTTTGAGGGTGTTGTTTGTAATTTAATTTTTGTGTCCGTTTATGATTTCATTGTTTTCGAATAATTTAATTAGTATGATTCCTATTATTAGACCTGCGACACCTTGTATACTGTTGGCAGGAATATTTACAATTGAGGGCACAAAACCATAAATGAATCCTTCAAAAATATAATAACCCAGTACCATAGTAATTTCAGAAGTAATGCCGCTGATAACTCGTGAAAGTATATTTCCGACTCTTTTATACATCAGTTTGAAACCATAATGTGCAATAAGAGCCATGCACCCTTTAATAAAAAAAGTGACAGGGGCATATGTAACATATCCCGAAAATATATCGGCCAATGAAGAACCTACACCGGCAGCGAGAAATCCATAAGCAGGTGAAAGAAGCCATCCTGCTAACAATACAACACAGTCACCTAAATTCAGATAGCCTTTGAGCGGTGAAGGAATTTTGATAATCATAGTAGCAATACAAGTAAGTTCCGCTAATAAGGAGGCAATAACGATTTTTCTCGTTCTTAAAGTCATTTGAGTATATCACCTTTGCAATTTGATGTGGATAGTATAAAGCGAAACTGATTATATATCAATTATCAAAAGTAGAATATTTTATATAATCAGATAAAGCTTGTAATCCACTAAAATCACCGCTATTCATCTATTCAAAGCCTGAAGTGATATTGGTATTCGAGTGGTAATTTCCCCAAGTTTCGCTATGTGTGAGATTTATTTCTGAGAGTAGGGAACAAATACGGATGGCACATTAAAACCGACACAGGGGATTTGTGGGGAACTGTTGAGATTTGGGTTTTGGTGTGATATAATCAGCTTGAAAACTTGAAGTTGACGGAGAAATGTTATGAGGTTGAAGAACATTCTGATTGTTGTTAAAGATATAGAGAAATCGAGAAAATTCTGTCACGACTTGTTTGGTATAGATTTGGTGCTTGACAACGATGGCAATATGATTTTAACAGAAGGTCTTGTCCTTCAAGACGAGAAAATATGGAAATCGTTTTTAGATAAAGATATTGTGCCAAAGAGCGACTCTTGCGAATTGTATTTTGAGGAGCAGGACATTGAATCATTTGTTGAAAAATTAGAAAGACTATACCCCACGATTGAATATGTAAATCATTTTATGACACATAGTTGGGGGCAACGAGTAATACGATTCTACGATTTGGACGGTAACTTAATTGAAGTAGGGACACCAATGTAATCAACAAATTCCAATTTGTAGAACAGAAAAGTTAATAAGAACATAGTAAATGCAACATTGCAGTGGTAGTCACTTGCGATGTTGCATTTTTATTTACAACGATTTTACATTGGATTGGTTATGGATTTTACAACCTGAAATTACAATAATAATCGTGGACGAAAGAATTATACCACAGAAAGGATATATATGAGTATGAAAAGAATTACAAGTTTAGTATTGGTAGCAGTATTGATGTGTGCGGTGTTCGCAGGTTGCGGCACAAAGAAGGCAACAGTTACAACAGACGGCTCAACCTCTATGGAAAAGGTAATAGGAGCATTGGGAGAAGCTTTTGAAGAAGAGGAAGGTATTACAGTAACCTATAACCCCACAGGTTCAAGCTCAGGTATCAAGGCGGTTAAGGAAGGTACTTGTGACATCGGGCTTTCCTCAAGAAATCTCAAGGATGAAGAAAAAACAGAAGGTCTTGTTGGCACTGTTCTTGCTTACGATGGTATTGCAATTATCGTTAACAATGCAAACTCTGTCAGTGATATGGATTTGGAAACAATCGCAAAGATTTATAAAGGCGAAATCACAAACTGGAAAGAGCTTGGCGGTAAGGACGCTGAGATTGTTTTGATCGGTCGTGAGGCAGGTTCAGGTACAAGAGATGGTTTTGAGAGCGTTACAGATACCGAGGATGTTTGCAAATATCGTCAGGAGCTTACTTCCACAGGTGATGTTATCACAACAGTGTCAAATAACGAAGACGCAATCGGCTATGCTTCTGTTGCGTCGGTTACAGATAAGGTGAAGACTGTTACAGTAGGCGGTGTTGCTCCTACCGAGGAAACTATTAAGAATGGCACTTATGCAGTGCAGAGACCTTTCGTGCTGGTAACAAAGGAAGGTGTATCACTTTCTGACAGTGCTCAAAAGTTTTTCGATTACATTACAAGCGAGAAAGCAGCTGACATCATCGCATCAGCAGGTGTAGTTGCTGCTTAAAAGGTAAAGAGATCAAGCGACGGCTGTTTTTTTCGGTCGCCGCTTATCGTCTTATTTTAACTGAGGTTTTTATATGAAGAAAAAAAGACTTTTTGAAAATATAGTCCACGGCATATTTCTTGTGTTGGGACTTATAACTGTTGGATTTGTACTGCTGATTACAATTTATCTTATTGTGTCAGGTATCCCTGCTATTAAAGAAATCGGGCTTATAAACTTTCTTTTCGGCACAGAGTGGGCACCGACAAAGTCAGAGCCTCAGTACGGAATCTTACCCTTTATCTTAACAAGCGTGTATGGTACGGCAGGTGCTATTTTAATCGGTGTGCCTATTGGTTTTATGACCGCAGTTTATCTTTCCAAGGTGGCAAATAAAAAGGTCAGAGCAGTTGTGGAAAATGCAGTTAATCTGCTAGCTGGTATTCCGTCGGTTGTATATGGCTTGGTGGGTATGCTTATTTTGGTGCCGGGCATCAAGAGGATTTTTAATGTGCCTGATGGTGCAAGCCTTTTTGCGGCAATTATCGTACTTGCAGTTATGATTCTGCCGTCGATTATAAAGGTTTCCATAACCTCTCTTGACGCAGTGCCTAAGGAATATGAGGATGCCTCTCTTGCACTTGGTGCAACCCCAACCGAAACATATTTTAAGGTGTCTGTACCTGCCGCTAAAAGTGGTATTGCCGCCGCAGTAGTGCTTGGTGTAGGCAGAGCAATTGGAGAAGCTATGGCGGTTATGATGGTATCGGGTAATGTGGCAAATATGCCTTCTCTTTTTGAAAGTGTTCGTTTTCTTACAACGGCTGTATCAAGCGAAATGGCGTATTCAAGCGGACTTCAGCAACAGGCACTTTTCTCTATTGCTTTAGTGTTGTTTCTTTTTATTATGCTTATAAATGTAACCCTTAACTTTTTCTTAAAAAGGGAAAGGAAGTGATACCGTGAATACTGAGCTTAAAGGAAAAATGAAGAAAAGCCGAAAGGCTTATATAACTTTTATGAAAAGCGGTATGCTTCTGTGTACTGCGTTGGTAGCAGCTCTTACACTGTTTTTGATTCTGTATATTCTTATAAAAGGTGTGCCAAATATCACTTGGGAGCTGCTTTCTACAAAACCAAGCTATATATCAGACAGAATCGGCATTTTGCCTGATATTCTAAATACACTTTACATTGTAATCACAACTCTGATAATCGTAATTCCCTTGGGTGTGGGTGCGGCAATTTATCTGACAGAATACGCAAAGAACAAGAAAATAGTAGCGGCTATTGAGTTTGCCGCAGAAACCCTTTCGGGTATTCCTTCAATTATTTACGGACTTGTTGGTATGTTTTTCTTTTGCCAGTTTATGGGACTTAAAACTTCGCTTATTGCAGGCTCTTTAACCCTTGTTATTATGAATCTTCCCAATGTTATGCGTACCACTCAGGAAAGCTTAAAAACTGTTCCTCAAAGTTATCGAGAGGGTGCTTTCGGACTTGGTGCAGGCAAATGGCGAATGATTCGCACGGTAGTGCTTCCAGGTTGTGTAGACGGTGTTATTACAGGCTGTATTCTCTCAATCGGCAGAATTTTAGGTGAGTCTGCAGCACTTCTGTTTACGGCAGGCTTTGCTCATGCTATGGGTAATATGTTTGAAGCTCTCACAAGTCCCGGTGCTACTCTTACGGTTGCACTTTATGTTTATGCAAAAGAGCAGGGCGAATTTGAAGTAGCCTTTGCCATAGCGGCGATTTTAATGATTCTGACACTTATAATCAATTTTTCAGCAACACTTGTGCAGAAATATTTTGAGAAAAGGAGAAAAGTATGAGCAGTATAATTAAAGCTAAAGATTTGTGCCTCTGGTACGGAAGTTCTCAGGCACTTAAAAATATAAACATTGATATTCAAGAGAAAAGCATTACAGCGTTAATTGGTCCGTCAGGTTGCGGTAAGTCGACATTTCTTAAAACCTTAAACCGTATGAATGACCTTATTCCAAGTGTGAAAATTTCGGGTGAAGTTACCTATGGCGGAGCTAATATTTTTGACAAAAGTGTTGATGTAAATGAGCTCAGACGACAGGTAGGTATGGTTTTTCAGAAGCCTAATCCTTTCCCAATGAGTATTTACGACAATATAGCTTACGGCCCTCGTACACACGGCGTAAAAAGTAAGGTTCAGCTTGATGAAATTGTTGAGCGTTCTTTAAAAGGGGCCGCACTCTGGGACGAGGTTAAGGACAGACTCAAGAAAAACGCCCTTGGACTTTCAGGCGGTCAACAACAGCGACTTTGTATAGCAAGAGCCTTGGCGGTTGAGCCTCAGGTGCTTTTGATGGATGAGCCTACCTCGGCTCTTGACCCTATATCTACATCTAAAATAGAAGAGCTTGCAATGGAGCTTAAAGAAAAGTATACTATTGTTATGGTAACCCATAATATGCAGCAGGCTGTACGTGTTTCCGACTACACTGCGTTCTTCCTTTTGGGTGAGCTTGTAGAGGTGGATAAAACCGACAATCTGTTCTCGGCTCCTAAGGATAAGCGAACAGAGGATTACATTACAGGAAGGTTTGGTTAATATGAGAGGAAGATTTGACGAACAGCTTGCACTGCTTAATAAAAAGATGATTGAAATGGGTGCCTTGTGTGAAAATATAATTGCGTTGTCCGCAAAGGCTTTGCTTGAAGGCGACATTGAAAAGGCAAAAACAGTAGCAGAAATAGGCGGCGGAATTGACCACATGGAAAGAGAGATTGAGTCTATTTGCCTCAAGCTTCTTCTTCATCAGCAGCCTGTGGCAAGAGATTTAAGGCAGATTTCAGCGGCACTTAAAATGATTACCGATATGGAGCGAATAGGCGACCAGGCCGAGGATATTGCTGAGATTATCACTTTCTTAGGTGGCAGAACAGGCGATGAATGTGGAGAAATCCGCAAAATGGCAGAGGCTACCATAAGAATGGTAACAGAAAGCATTGACGCCTATGTCAGACAGGACCTTGGTTTGGCAAAAGCGGTGTCGGAGCATGACGATATTGTGGACAAATGTTTTGACAGCATTAAATCAAATCTTATTGAAATGATAACAGAAAACACCGAGGACGGTGAATATGCCATAGATTTGCTTATGATTGCAAAATATTTTGAGCGAATCGGAGATCACGCAGTTAATATTGCAGATTGGGTAGAGTTTTCTGTAACAGGAGTTCATAAAGGAGAGTGAACTTATGATATTTTGTGTCGATGACGACAATACAATCCGAGAAATAGAGGTCTATACTCTTTTGCAAACCGGCTTTGAGGCAAAGGGATTTCCTGATGGAGAGGCTTTGTTTGAAGCACTTAAAACCGAAACACCCGACCTTATAGTCCTTGATATAATGCTACCGGGTAAAGACGGTATGGAAATACTTAAGGAAATCCGCAGTAACCCCGAAACCGAGAGAATCCCCGTTATTATGGCAACTGCCAAGGGTACCGAGATTGACAAAATCCAAGGCCTTGACAGAGGTGCTGACGATTACCTCGTAAAGCCTTTCGGTACAATGGAAATGGTAAGCCGAATAAAAGCTGTACTCAGACGTTGTAAAAGAGAAGAAACCACATCAGATACCCTGACCATAGGTAATATAATTCTAAAGGATAACGAGCATAAGGTAACGGTTAATGGTAAGCGTGTTACTCTGACACTTAAGGAGTACGAGCTCCTTAAAACCTTTATGCTGAATCCCGGTATAGTTTTCAGCCGTGATAAGCTGCTCTCTCTTGTGTGGGGAGTAGATCACGCAGTGGAATCAAGAACTGTTGATATGCACATCAAAACTCTTCGCCAGAAGTTAGGAGAAGAGGGTAAGCACATAGAAACTGTTATCGGTGTAGGTTACAGAATGGAGGCTAAGGGATGACCAAAAAGATATTCCGTTCAATTATCTTAGCGGTGATTGCGGTGTTGATTCTCAGCTTTTCTGTGGTAACACTTCTGCTTTACAATCACTTTTCAAATGTAAGTTCTACTCAGCTTACTGACGAATTAAGCCTTGCGGTACAGGGTGTAGAGTTAAGTGGTGAAGAGTATCTCAAAGAACTTCAAAGCAAAAACTACCGACTTACTTTGGTAGCGGCAGACGGCACCGTACTTTATGATACCGAGGCTGAAAGTGCGGCTATGGATAACCACAAAGACCGTGAAGAAATTCGTGAGGCATTTAATAGCGGAATAGGCGAAAGCGAGCGTTACTCCGATACCCTTACCCTTAAAATGATTTACCGTGCCGAGAAGCTTACCGACGGCTCTGTGCTTCGTATTTCTGCAACTCAGGATTCTGTTGTGGCACTTCTTATAGATGTTCTTTTTCCCATGATTGTCATAATGATTCTGGCATTGATTATGTCAGCGTTTCTGGCAAGGTGGCTTTCAAAAAGCATAGTAAAGCCCCTCAATACACTTGACCTTGAAAACCCTGCGGATAATGACGTTTACGAAGAACTTTCCCCAATGCTCACCAAAATAAACAAGCAACACAAGCAGATTTCAAAGCAAATGCGAGAACTCAAAAAGCGTGCGGATGAGCTTGAGCAGATTATGACCTCTATGAACGAAGGTCTTGTGCTGCTTGATAAATCCGGTGCTGTAATTAGTATGAACCTTGGAGCAAAGAAACTGTTTGATACAGACGAACGCTCCATAGGTCAGGATTTTCTCACGGTTGATCGAAGCCTTAAAATGAGCCGTGCCGTGGAAAATGCCCTCTCAGGTAAGCATAGTGAATTCAGGGAGCAAAGAGGCGGCAGTGAATATCAGTTTGGCATAAGCCCCATAGAGTCAGGCGGTAAAACAATCGGTGCGGTTATAATTTGCTTTGATGTGTCTGAAACTGCTTTTGCAGAGCGTAACCGTCAGGAATTTACCGCAAATGTTTCCCACGAGCTAAAAACGCCCCTGCAGTCCATTATCGGCAGTGCCGAGCTTTTGGAAAACGGACTTGTAAAGCCCGAGGATACACAAAGATTTATTGGCAATATAAGAAGAGAAGCTACCCGACTTGTGAGCCTTATCAACGACATTATCCGTCTTTCTCAGCTTGACGAAAATATGGAGTCAGCAAAGGAAGAAACCGACCTTTATGCTTTGGCAAATGAGGTCAAGGATGTGTTGACAGTATCAGCAAGCAAAAAGAATGTTGAGATAAACATAAGTGGCGAAAGCTGTGTGGTAAACGGAGTACGCAGGTATCTTTACGAGATAATCTACAATCTGTGCGATAATGCTATCCGTTATAATAACGAGGGCGGCAGGGTGAATATTGATGTTCATAAGGATAAAAACTCTGTGATTCTCACAGTAGAAGATAATGGTATTGGTATTCCCTTTGAGCATCAGTCGAGAATTTTCGAGCGTTTCTACCGAGTTGACAAAAGCCATTCCAAAGAAACAGGCGGCACAGGTCTGGGGCTTTCCATTGTTAAGCACGCAGTTGCTTACCACGGCGGTACACTGAGGCTCGATAGCACCTTTGGTAAAGGTACAACTATAACAATTGTTTTCTGATAAAATCAGCAAAATAGTGTAATAAATCTGGTGAAATTTTTTAATTCCCCTGCTAAACTCCTGCTGCGGATGTGTATACAAGCAGTATGATGTGCTTATGTTTAAATATATAGGCACGATAGGGGATAAAACCGAATAGAAACAACGAAAGCCGTTTTAACGAGAGTTAAAGCGGCTTTTGGCGTAAAAGAAACAGGACACCACGAAATGTGATGTCCTGTGTTTTGGCAGGGGCAGAAGGACTTGAACCCTCGGCACGCGGTTTTGGAGCAAATCGAGGTTGCAGAAACCACGTGTCGGACTTTGCCGAGTGTTGAGCCTTA